>NZ_CP120361.1:1380000-2073000 GCF_029457495.1 Chelativorans sp. AA-79 | reverse complement strand
GTCCCTGCCTCTTGTCTCCGGGCGGCCGTTCCGCTGAACCGACGATCCGACCGGCGCCCTCGCAGGGCTGCCAGAGAGTAGAGGATTTTTGCGATGGCTCCTGAAACGCCGCCCCGTGCCGGACGACGCGAATGGATCGGCCTTGCCGTTCTTGCGCTCCCCTGCCTGCTCTATTCCATGGACATGACGGTGCTCAATCTGGCGGTGCCCGCCTTGAGCGCCGATCTGAAGCCCACCAGTTCGCAACTCCTTTGGATCGTCGATATCTACGGCTTCCTGGTTGCGGGCTCCCTCATCACGATGGGCACGCTCGGCGATCGCATCGGCCGCCGCAAGCTGCTCCTGATCGGAGCCACGCTTTTCGGCCTCGCCTCCGTCTTCGCGGCCTTCGCCACCACGGCCGAGATGCTGATCCTCGCGCGCGCCGTGCTGGGCGTCTCGGCGGCCACGCTCGCGCCCTCTACGCTCTCGCTGCTCAGGAACATGTTCCATGATCCCGCCGAGCGGACCTTCGCGATCGGGGTCTGGATCTCCGCCTTCTCCGCCGGCGGCGCGATCGGTCCGGTCGTCGGCGGCGTGCTGCTCGCCTATTTCTGGTGGGGCTCGGTCTTCCTCATCGCCGTGCCGGTGATGATCCTGCTCCTGGCCGTCGCCCCCTTCCTCCTGCCCGAGTTCCGCGACCCGGAAGCGGGCCGGCTCGATATCCCGAGTGCCGCCCTCTCGCTGGCCGCCGTGCTCGCCGTCATCTACGGCATCAAAGGGCTGGCGGAGCATGGTGTGGGCGTCGAACCCTTCCTGTTCATCCTCGCGGGTTTCGTCATCGGCACGGTCTTCTTCCGCCGCCAGAAGAAGCTCGACGATCCCTTGATCGATGTCCGTCTCTTCCGCCGCGCCGCCTTCAGCGCCGCCCTCGCCACCAATCTGCTCACGGTCTTCGTCGCCTTCGGCTCCTTCTTCTTCGTGGCGCAGTATCTGCAGCTCGTCCTCGGCTTGACCCCGTTTCAGGCCGGACTGGTCTCGCTTCCCTCCAGCCTCGCCTTCATCGTCGGCTCCATGCTGACGCAGAAGATGACGACCCGCGCCCGTCCGCCGGTGATCATGGCCGGCGGCCTCCTGGTCGCGGCCATGGGCTTCGTCGCCCAGAGCTGGTCGGCCCAGGCCGAAAGCGTGGCGGCGATGGCTTTCACCTTCACTCTTTTCTCTCTCGGGCTGGCCCCGGTCTTCACGCTCACCACCGACCTCATCGTCGGCTCCGTCCCGCCGGAAAAGGCGGGCGCGGCCGCCGCCATGTCCGAGACGGGCGCTGAGCTCGGCGGCGCGCTGGGCGTGGCCGTCCTGGGGAGCGTCGTCACCGCGCTCTACCGCCGCACCATGGAAGCCGATGCACTCACCGGCGTTCCCGCTCCCATGGCCGAGGCGGCGCGCGATACGCTGGGCGGCGCGCTTGCGGTGGCCACGGAACTGCCCGCCACCCTTGGCGGAACATTCTTGTCGACCGCCCGCGATGCCTTCACCGGCGGCCTGGTGCTCACCTCGCTGGCCAGCGCCCTGATCGCCTTTCTCACGGCGGTCCTGATCCTCGGGATCTTCCGCGGCTCCGGCACGCCCGACACCGAGGACCGCACGGAAAAGCCCGTTCCGGCCCCCGCGGAATGAGGCTGGCGGCCGCGCTTCCTTCCCCCCCGAGCGCGGCCGCCCACAAAATTTACCGCTCCTGTCGGTTTAGCCACGGCCCGCCCGTCCTTTGGTCGAGCCCGGCGAGAGGGCTTCTGAAAAACCAAAGGAGAAGGAAAATGTCAGCGATCCAGCTTGCTCCCGGGGAAACGGGCGAACCGCGCGGCGGCGTCATCGCCTATCTTCAGATCCAGGGCACCACCAAGGCCGCCGCTTATTACGAAAAGGCCTTCGGCGCCAAGGAAGTCGCCCGCCACCCGGTCGACGAGCAGGGCCGCACCATGCATCTGCACCTCTACATCAACGGCGGCTCGCTGATGATGAGCGATCCCTATCCCGAATACGGCCATGCCTTCAACAAGCCTGCCGGCGTCACCCTCACGCTGTGCGTGGACGATGTCGACTTCTGGTGGGACCGCGCCTCCAAGGCCGAGGGCATGGAGATCGTCACGCCGCTCGAGAAGATGTTCTGGGGTGATCGTTTCGGCGCGCTGCGCGATCCCTTCGGTTTCGAATGGGCCATCGTCGGGAAATAGCACCAGGACCCGCCATCCGCCCGCTGTCGGCCGCTGCCGGCAGCGGTTTTTTGATGGCGGTTCTCCGCGCCGTCTGTCTCCTCCCAGCGTAAATTCCCGCAAAAAAGCACCCCGCAGGGGGTTTACGCATACTGAAGTTGCTCTACCCTTGGCGTTGATGGGCCGGCATGATGGCTTGTGCGGCCTTTTTGGCGTCTGCCGTTGTAGTGCGCCTCTGGAACGAAATCGGCAAAGGAGATAGCCATGCAACAGGCCAAGACGGGCGATGTCGTGCGCGTTCACTACCGCGGACGGCTCACGGACGGCACCGAGTTCGATACCTCGGAAGGCCGCGAGCCCCTGGAGTTCCAGGTCGGCGGCGGCCAGGTCATACCGGGCTTCGAAAAGCAGGTGGAAGGCATGGAGGTCGGCGAGAAATCAACCGTCACGGTGCCGGCGGACCAGGCCTATGGCCCTCGGGATGATCGCCAGGTGCAGTCGGTGCCGCGCGAGTCCCTGCCCGACGGCCTCGACCTGAGCGTCGGCGCGCGCCTCACGGCCACCACCCGCGAGGGCAAGCAGATCCCGCTTACCGTGATCGATCTCGACGACAGCCAGGTGACGGTGGACGCAAATCACCCGCTCGCCGGTCAGGATCTCGTCTTCGACGTGGAACTGGTCGAGATCGTCGGCTCCGAGCCCGGCACCGCCTACGGAAGCTGAGAGCAGCGAGGGCGGGTCTCGCGCCCGCCCTCACTGTGGCAGCACGTCGGCAGTGTACTGCGCGGCGAAGTCGGTCGAGGGCGGGATGGGCTTGATCACGTCGATCAGCACGCCGTTCGGGTCGGCCGTGATGAAATGGCGTTGCCCGAATTCCTCGTCCCGCAATTCCTGCAGGACCGGCAGGCCCGCCTCGCGGGCCCGTTGATACTCCCCGTCGACATCCTCCACCTCGAAATTGAGGATCAGCCCCGAAACGCGGCCCCGGCCCGCCTCCGGAATGGTCGTGTGATCGCCGTCGAGCACGGCGAGATTGACGCTTTCGTCCTCGCGCGACTGCAGGTGCACGTACCAATCGCTTTCGAACTTCGCCTCGAAGCGGAAATGCGCCCGGTAGAACGCGGCGGTGCCGGCCACGTCGCCGGTCAGGATCACGGGATAGTAGCTGGTGGCCTTCATGGCGGCTTTCCTCCTTGCACGAAATAATATACAATCTGCATGTAGGTTTTTATTAACATACAGGCTGTATGTATGCAAGAGAGAGCACGCCGCTCCAACCGCGAGCGCTCGGAAGAAACCCGTGAGAAGTTGATCGACGCCGCCAGGCGCCTCTTCGTGGAAAAATCCTATGCGGAGACCGGCACGCCGGAGATCGTGGAAGCGGCAGGGCTCACGCGCGGTGCGCTCTACCACCACTTCGCGGACAAGCAGGCGCTCTTCCGCGCGGTCGTCGAGCGTGAAGCGGAATGCGTGGCGGAGGAAATAGAAGCGGAGACCGGCCCGGACCTGGCGCCGGTTGAGGCGCTCATCGCGGGCGGGGATGCGTTCCTGGCGGCAATGAAGGCACCCGGTCGCACCCGCCTTCTCCTGCTCGACGGGCCGGCCGTGCTCGGTCGTGCCGTCATGGACGAGATCGACGGCCGCCACGGCAACCGGACCTTGCGTGAGGGATTGCAGGCGGCCATGCAATCGGGCGCGGTCCGCCCGCTGCCGCTCGACGCGCTCACCGCCCTTCTCGGGGCCGCCTTTGATCGCGCCGCTTTAGCCGTCGAAGCGGGCGAGGAGCCCGCAGCCCTCCGGCTCGTGTTGGCGGCGCTGATCCGCGGTCTCGCCGCCGGCGGCAGACCAAGGCCGGCCGGCTCTTATACCGCACCCGAACTGCCGCTTTGAAGGCGCTGGTTCCTCCTCGGAACAGAGAGGCGTCAGCGGAAAATCCCGTCGCCTTGCTCGTCGATGATCTGGCGGGCCTTGCGCAGCGCATGCTCGGCGGCGAGATCGGCGCTCGGGAAGCGGTCGGCGCGAACGAATTTGTGCTCCTTCACCTCGCCGCCGACCTCCTTCGAGATGATGCCGCAGGTCTGGTACTGGCCTTCCTGCGGAAACGGTGTGGCGCGGATGGTGAAGCCCTTGTGCTCCTCCGGCTTGCCGACCGTTTCCGTTCCGCCCGCATTGTCCCCGCCGCCACCGAACAGCCGTTTCAGAAATGACATGTCGATCTCCCTTTCAGTCGCGGAACCTAGAGCATTTCGCAGGCAAGTGGAATCACTTGCCGCCGCACAAATGCGGCTGGGCAAGGAAATCGCGCGGAACGTGCGAGCCGGAGAAGGCGCCCGCTCAACACGGCTGCGCCTTCCGCCGGACCGGGACGCGGCGGGATCATCCTCGGCTCAGATGCAGCACCACTTCCCGCCCATGTGGGCGGTCCCGGTGCTCGAACAGATAGAGGCCCTGCCAGGTGCCGAGCACCATGCGACCGCCGGAGACCGGAATGCCGATCGAGGTCTGCGTCAGCGCCGTCTTGATATGCGCGGGCATGTCATCCGGCCCTTCGAGCCGATGCACGATCCAGTGCATGGACGGATCGTCGGACGGCGGCACGAGGCGCCGGAAGAAGGCCGCCAGGTCCCGCTTCACGTCGGGATCGGCGTTCTCCTGGATGATCAGCGAGCATGAGGTATGCCGGACGAAGACGGTGAGGAGCCCTTCGTCCGCATTCTGCCGGCGCACGAATTCCGCGGCCTCGGCGGTGAACTCGTAGAGGCCTTGGCCGGAGGTGGCTATTGTAAGGCGCGTTTGGGCCATAGCAGGGTGGTGCTATGGCCCGGTGCGCCTGTCAAGATGCCGCGCTCAGCCCAGCGATCGTATGATCTCCCTGTAGGCGTCTTCTGGAAACGCCTTCAGCGTGCGCGTGTGCACATTGCCTTGCGCCGCCAGCGTGAGGGCGAAACGCGCGGCAACGGCATCGTCCGGCGCCTCGCAGATGGAGACCATGTCGTATTCGCCCATCGTCAGATAGAAGCCCCGGAACGAGCCTCCCATTTCCTGGAGCAGCGCCTTGGCCGCGTCGAGCCGCCGTGGCGATTCGCGCACGTTCTTCATGCCCTGCTCCGTCCATCTCAGAAGTACGATGTAAGTGGTCACATGACACCTCCCCCGGCGCCGTGACATGCGGGCGAGCCCGCCGGCGCCGGACCTGTTGCCCCATCGCCTTCGCAGACTATGCGCCTGCCCCTCTTCGCCCGCAAGCGGCGGTGGCCCGTAGCCTCCTCCACCCTTGGCCCGATCCCCTACCCAAGATGGATAGCACCGGTGATCGTCAGCCCATCATCCGTCGCCGCTGATGACCTTCGTCGTCTTGCTTGTCTTTACGGTGGAGAGCATCGGCTTCAGCGCCGGTTTTCCGACCACGAGGATGAGCACCTGTCGTGCTGCCGGCGGTCCGCCGTATATATCACCGGGCGGCTGTGCGCGCGGGCGGCAAGCAGGTGAAAAAAACCCGGCTGATGCCGGGCTTTTCGCTTAACTGTCGAGGAAGCTTCTGAGCTTCCGGCTGCGGCTCGGATGCTTGAGCTTCCGGAGCGCCTTCGCCTCGATCTGGCGGATGCGTTCGCGAGTCACCGAGAACTGCTGGCCGACTTCCTCCAGCGTGTGGTCGGTGTTCATGCCGATGCCGAAGCGCATCCTGAGCACGCGCTCCTCGCGCGGGGTGAGCGAGGCGAGCACGCGCGTGGTCGTCTCGCGCAGATTCGCCTGGATCGCCGCATCGATCGGCAGCACCGCCATCTTGTCCTCGATGAAGTCGCCGAGATGCGAATCCTCCTCGTCACCCACGGGCGTCTCGAGGGAGATCGGCTCCTTGGCGATCTTCAGCACCTTGCGCACCTTCTCGAGCGGCATGGCGAGCTTCTCGGCCAGTTCCTCCGGCGTCGGCTCGCGGCCGATCTCGTGCAGCATCTGGCGGGAGGTCCGCACGATCTTGTTGATCGTCTCGATCATGTGCACGGGGATGCGGATGGTGCGCGCCTGGTCGGCGATCGACCGCGTGATCGCCTGCCGGATCCACCACGTGGCGTAGGTGGAGAACTTATAGCCGCGCCGATACTCGAACTTGTCGACCGCCTTCATCAGGCCGATATTGCCTTCCTGAATGAGATCAAGGAATTGCAGGCCGCGGTTCGTGTACTTCTTGGCGATGGAGATCACGAGGCGCAGATTGGCCTCCACCATCTCCTTCTTGGCGATGGCTGCCTCGCGTTCGCCCTTCTGCACCTGGTTGACGATGCGGCGGAACTCGCCGATGGAGATGCCCGTCTCGGTGGCGAGGTTCTGGATTTCCGAGCGCAGCGCGTCGATCGTGTCCGTCTCGCTCCTGACGAATTCCTTCCAGCCCGGTTGCGGCAGGGCCGAAACCGTCCCTCCCCAGTTCGGGTTGAGCTCGGAGCCCTGATAGGCCTTCAGGAAGTCCTCGCGCCTGACGCCGTAGCTCTCGGCGAGCCGGTAGAGCCGCAATTCGTTCTGCACCAGCCGCTTGTTGATGTCGTAGAGTTGCTCGACGAGCGTCTCGATACGCGCATTGTTGAGCGACAGCGACTTCACCGACTTGATCAGCTCGTCCTTGAGCTGCTTGGAGCGGCGTTCCTGCCCGGCCGACAGCTTGTCCGCGTCGGCCAGGCGGCTCTCCACCTCCTGGTCCTGCAGCTTGCGCAGCTTGGCATAGGTGTCGGCGATGAAGTCGAGCGTTTCCATGACGCCGGGCTTCAGCTCGGCCTCCATGGCGGCCAGCGAAAGATTGGCCTCGTCCTCTTCCTCGTCGTCTTCTTCCGGGGCCGCCTCGCCGCCCACATTGGTGATGTCGTCGTCCTCGCGGGTGCGCCTCACGCGCTCCTTTTCCTCGGCCGCGGGCTTGGTCTCCTCGTCCGGCCGCGCGATCACGGGCGCCTGCTTGCCCTCGGGGCCGGCATAGGTCGCCTCGAGATCGATGATCTCGCGCAGGAGTATCTTTCCATCGTTGAGTTCGTCGCGCCAGATGATGAGCGCCTGGAAGGTGAGCGGGCTCTCGCAAAGGCCGGCGATCATGGTCTCGCGGCCGGCCTCGATGCGCTTGGCGATGGCGATCTCGCCCTCGCGCGACAGAAGTTCCACCGAGCCCATCTCGCGCAGATACATGCGCACGGGGTCGTCGGTGCGGTCCGTCGGCTCCTTCTTGGCGACGGTGGCCACGGGCCCGCTGGAGGCTTCGGTCAACTCGGTGCTTTCCTCGTCGCCCGAACCGTCTGACTCGGCTTCCTCGCCCGCCTCGTCGTCCTCGACCACATTGATGCCCATGTCGGAGAGCATGGCCATGGTGTCCTCGATCTGCTCGGAGCTCACTTCGCCGGAAGGCAGCACCGCGTTCAGCTCGTCCATGGTCACATAGCCGCGCTTCTTCGCGAGCTTGATCATTTTCTTGACTGCGTCGTCGGAAAGGTCGAGCAGAGGACCGTCGGTGCCCTCGCGTTCGATCTCGACCTCTTCCTTTTCCTTTGTCGCCATGCTCTGCCTTCTCCAACCGCCCTTGCAGTGGGCTCAGCCACATTCAAGCTCGGCTTTCCGCCGCCTTGCGCCTGCCCAGGCTCTATGCGCCCTGTGTTAAAGCCCGATTAACCCTGACATTTATGGCGGCCTTGCCGCCTTTCCACTTCATGTGGTGTCTTGTTTCCACCATGCGGATCCATGCGCGGGACCCGGTCGAATCGACGTGATTCCTTTAAACTCTGTCGAGGTCAAGCCGCTCTGCCATGATTCGCGCCAAAAAAGCGAATCACGGCTTTTCCGGAGTTCGCCCTGGGGACAAATCAAGACCGGCCCGCACGCCCGGAGAGGATACCGAAACCCTCGATGAGCGCCTCCGTCGCCTGCACATTGCGCAGTTGCGCCTGTATCTCCACAAGGTGGCGATAATTCTCTTCTGTCGGCTCGTTGGCCAGCGCCTGCTCGGCTGCCTTGAGCTCCCTATGTAGGGTCCCGGCACTGCGGTGCAAGTGGAGCGCCTGAAGAAACGCCTCGCGCGCGTCCTCGAAGGCGGCCTCGGGCAGAGCCGGCCAGAGATTGGCCCGCCGCACCAGCGCCTGCGCCCGCTCCAGCACCTCCCCCAGCCCCGCCGCCGCGATCGCGGCCGATAGCGCCTCGCGCTCATGCGCCACGTCATGGGCGACGGCGTCGAGCAGGGCGGCGCGCAGGCTCTTCAGGTCGGGGCTGGCGAGCGACAGCTTGTCCATCTGGTCGAACTGCTCGTCGATCAGCGCCGGGTGGTTGACGAGCGCGACGATGATCGCCGCCTCGCGCAGCGGCATCACGCCCGCCGCGCGCTTGACGAGCGCCGACCGCGCCAGGCTTTCGGAAACGGCGAAGCGGCCCGCCGCCGCGCCATGCCGCCCCTGCGCCCCGCCTGCCCTGTGCGGAAAACCGCCGCCGCGCTGCCGGCCGCCCGGCTGCCGGCTCGAGCCGAAGAAGCTCTGCACCCGCTCGCGCAGCTCCTGCGCATAATGCCGGCGCACGTTCTCGTCGCGGATGCGGTTTGCAAGCTCGCGGAAGGTCTGCTCCAGCTCCGCGCGCCGCTCCGGCGTATCGAACACGCGGCCCGAGGTCTCGCGCATCCAGAGAAGGTCGGCGAGCGGCCGCGCCGCCGCCATCAGCGCGTCGACGGCCTCCCTGCCCTCTTCCCGCACGAGATCGTCCGGGTCCTTCCCCTGCGGCAGCAGCGCGAAACGCAGCGAGCGCCCCGGCTGCACCAGCGGCAGCGCCAGGTCAGCCGCCCGCCAGGCCGCGCGCAGGCCCGCATTGTCCCCGTCGAAGCACAGCACCGGCTCGCCCGTCATGCGCCAGAGGAGTTCGAGCTGGTTCTCTGTGAGTGCGGTGCCGAGCGGCGCCACGACATTCTCGACACCCGCCTGGGCGAGCGCGATCACGTCCATATAGCCTTCGACCGCGATCACCGGCCCGTCCTTGGCCGCCCGGCGCGCCCGCGCGTGATTGTAGAGCACATTGCCTTTGTGGAAGAGCTCCGTGTCGGGCGAATTGAGGTATTTCGCGGGCACGTCGGAGGAAAGAGCCCGCCCGCCGAACGCGATCACGCGTCCCCGCGTATCCTCGATGGGGAACATCACGCGGCCGCGGAACCGATCGTAGGAGACGGGGATATCCGGCCCGACGACCACGAGCCCGCACGCCTCCATCTGCTCCTTCGCGACGCCCCTCCCCGCCAGGAATTCCTTGAGCGCGTTGCGGCTGTCCGGCGAAAAGCCGAGGCGGAACGTCTGCTGCGTCACCGAGGCGATGCCGCGACCGCGCAGATAGGCCCGCGCCTCGGCGCCCTTGGGCCCCTGCAGGCAGTCTTGGAAGAACTGCGCCGCCATCTCCATGACATCGGTGAGGCTGGCGCGCTCCTTGTCCTTCTTCTCCGCCTCGGGGTCGCGCGCGGGCATCGGCACGCCCGCCATCTCCGCCACCCGCTCCACGGCCTCGGGAAAGCTGATCCCGTCCAGTTCCGAGAGGAACCGGAAGTGATCGCCCGATACCCCGCAGCCGAAGCAGTGATATCGCCCCTTGCGGTCCTCGCAGTGGAAGCTCGGCGTCTTCTCGCCGTGAAAGGGACAGCAGGCCCAGAAGTCCCCGCGGCCCGGATTGCTCTTGCGCTTGTCGAAGGTGACGCGCGTGCCCACCACCTGGCTGATGGGCACGCGGTCCCGGATCTCGTCGAGGAAACTGTTGGAAAAGCGCATCTGGTCCGGCTCTAGAGCATATTGCAGCCAAGTGGAAGCACGTGGCACCCGCCAAATGCGGCACTCTATTGTGCTGATCCTATAGCCAACCTGCTCTCCTGTCGCACCCCGTCTTTGCCGGATGCCCGCTATTCACAGTGCGAGCCCGCTCGCGTTCTCCGCGTGATCGGCGAGCACCTCGTCGATGACCTTCCACGATTTCTCGATCTCGGGATGACCGGCTCCCGCCATGCCGGCGGCCAGGATCAGCGCCTTCCACAGCGCCCAGCCCCTTCCCCGCGCCCAGGTGTCCTCGTCGAGCCCGAGCGCGTCGCGGAAGACCGCCCTGCTCTCCCCCTCGAAAAGCGTCCAGGCGATCGTCAGGTCGCAGGCGGGATCGCCCACGCCGGACGTGCCGAAATCGATCACGGCGGAAAGCCGCCCGTCCCTCACGAGCAGGTTGCCCCAGGCGATATCGCCATGGAACCAGACCGGAGCCCGGTCCCATCGGGATGCGAGCGAGGCCTTCCACACATCCGCCGCAGCGGCCGTGTCGATCCGTCCGTCGAGAAGGTGGAGCGCCCGCCGCGTCTCCGCGTCATAGACCTCGGGCGACGCGCCGCGAAAGAAATTGTGCGGCCCCGGCAGCGGCCCGCCGACGGCGTCGATCCGTCGCAGCGCGTTCAGAAACGCCGCAAGCGCCGCCGCGAACGCCTTCAGATCACCGATTCGCTCCCTTCTGGCCGGCTCCCCCTCGATCCAGCGATAGACGGACCATGGCCAGGGGAATCCCTCGCCCGGCACGCCGCGGGCCAACGGCTCGGGGATGGAAAGAGGCAGGTGGGATGCAAGCTTCGGCAGCCAGTGCTGCTCCTTCTCCACCTGCTCCACATAGCAGGCAGCACTTGGCAGCCGCACCGTCATCTCACGGCCCAGGTGGAAGGTGCGGTTGTCCCAGCCGCCATGCTCGACCGGCCAAATGGAAAGGTCGGCCCAATGCGGGAACTGCGCGGCCACCAGCCTGCGCACGAGCGAAACGTCGATCGGGATTTCCCTGGTTTCAGCCGGCGGAAGAGACATGTCCAGCGCTCGCCCTTGCGATTGACGCGATGCTGTTGCACCAATTCACGCGCCCGGCCAGAAACCGGCGCTCACCGGGCATCGAGCATGACATACCCGAACCCCGCGGAGGAAGCCCCGAACCGCGGCGGACGAACAGGTTCCGCAGCGGTGGCTGGGCGAATCGGGCCGGCTACGCGGGGCGGAGCTTCTACTGCAGCATGCCCTTGACGATGCCGCTGGCCTTGCCGAAGTCCACCTGACCGGGGAATTTCTTCTGCAGCTCGTTCATACAGCGGCGCATGTCGCGCAAACCGCCGGCACCGACTTCCTGCACCACCTGGGCGCAGACCTTCTTCATGTCGTCCTCGCCGAGGGGCTTCGGCAGGAATTCGGCGATGATCCCGATCTCCTGGCGCTCCTGCTCGGCAAGCTCCAGCCTGTTGCCTTCCTCGAAGCTGCGGGCCGATTCTTTCCGCTGCTTCATCATGCGCAGCAGGATCTCCAGAATCTCGTCGTCGCTCACCGGATCCTTGCCGGCGGCGCGATTGGCCACATCGCGGTCCTTGAGGGCTGTCTGGATCAGCCGCAGCGTTGAGATTCGCCGCTTATCCTGTTGTTTTACTGCGTCTTTCAGAGCCTGTGCGATTTTCTCGCGCATGGCGATTATCTCCCGTCGCGTCCGCGACCATAGCGCCGGCACATTCGCGAAGCAAACCCTTTCTTCCCAGCTAAGTCGCTGGAAGAATTGCGATAAACAATCGCCATGGTTTGTCGGATGGGCAATTGACCGCATCCCGGCCATTCTCTATTGTCCGCGCCTTGCATCGACATTAAATGTGGCGCGCGGACGAAGGTTGCGGCATGGCCGTCGCAGCCGGCAATTCGTTGCGCGATATGGCCCAGCGCGGACCATTTTTCAAGTCCCGGCGAGAGTATGAGGAGAGCGACATGGCATCGACCGCGCCCTGGAGTGAAGTCAGGCCGACGGCAGTTCTGGTTCTGGCCGACGGCACGGTGATCGAGGGCCGCGGCCTTGGCGCCACCGGATCGGCGGTTGGCGAGGTGTGCTTCAACACGGCGCTGACCGGCTATCAGGAGATCCTCACCGATCCCTCCTATGCCGGGCAGATCGTCACCTTCACCTTCCCGCATATCGGCAATGTCGGCGCCAATGGCGAGGACATCGAAGACCTCAACCCCGCGGCGCGCGCGGGTGCGGTCGGGGCCATCTTCAAGGCCGACATCACCGATCCGTCCAACTACCGCGCAGGCGAACATCTCGACCAGTGGCTCAAGCGCCGCGGCATCGTGGCGCTTTCGGGCGTGGACACGCGCGCGCTCACCGCGCTCCTGCGCGACAAGGGCGCCGCCAACGCCGTCATCGCGCATGCACCGGACGGCCGCTTCGATCTCGATAGGCTGAAGGAGGAGGCGCGCGACTGGAGCGGCCTCGTCGGACTCGACCTTGCCAAGGCGGTCACGTCCGGCCAATCCTCCACCTGGACGGAGACGCCCTGGATCTGGAACGAGGGCTACGGGGAAGCCGGCGAAGCCCCGCTCCACATCGTCACCGTCGATTACGGCGTGAAGCGCAACATCCTGCGCATGCTCGCAAGCCTCGGCGCCAAAGTCACCGTAGTGCCCGCGACGGCCGCGGCCGAGGACATCCTGGCCATGCGGCCCGACGGCGTCTTCCTCTCCAACGGCCCGGGCGATCCCGCGGCGACAGGCGAATATGCCGTGCCGATGATCCGCGAACTGCTCAAGACGGACATCCCGATCTTCGGCATCTGCCTCGGTCACCAGATGCTGGCGCTGGCCCTCGGCGCCAGGACCGTGAAGATGCATCAGGGCCATCATGGCGCCAACCACCCGGTCAAGGATTTCACCACCGGCAAGGTCGAGATCGTCTCCATGAACCATGGGTTCGCCGTCGACAGCGACAGCCTGCCCGACGGCGTCGAGGAGACCCACGTCTCCCTCTTCGACGGCTCCAATTGCGGCATCAGCCTCGTCGGCCGGCCCGTCTTCTCGGTGCAGCACCACCCGGAAGCTTCCCCCGGCCCGCAGGATTCGCACTATCTTTTCCGCCGCTTCGCCAATCTGATCCGCGAGAAGAAGGGCGAACCGGCGCTGGCCGAACGCTGAGTGTGGGGTTCGACGGCCGGGTCCCCCGGGCTGTTCGACTCGGATGATTGGGGACATTGCCCCCTCTCTTGCAAATTCTAAGGACTTGGGCGTTGCCCAAGCCCAAGAATTTGCTTTCTCCCCCGGTAAGGCTGGTTCCGGCGATATCTCCCCCTGGCGGGGGAGAAAGCGATTTCAACATCTTAGCTGGAGCAAAGCGGAGGCTAAGTGTCAGAAATCGCAAGAGAGAGGGCATCCCACCCACCACTCACCTGAGTTAGAACGACAGCCTGAGCTTCGTGATCCCGTCGCGGATCTGCTCGAAGATCTTGGTCAGTTCCGTGCGCGAGGGCGAATCGAAGAACTGCCCCGGTCCGCTCGCACAATCCTTCAGCATCATGCCGGTCTTCACGTCCGGCTCCTCCAGCCGGATCGTGTAGATGGTGACGTCGTCGTCCGGGTCGCCATTGTCCTCCCGCTTGGCGTTTTCGCACACATCGAGCGTCTTTTTGTTCATCTCCTCCGTCACCGCGCTGTTGCTGCGGTACGTCGTGAGCCGGTCGCTGATCAGATAGCCGAAGCTGCTGTAGGCGGAGCGGAAATCGTTTCGGCTGCTCTGCACGCCGAAGGTGTTCGAGCCGTCGGTGAGCACGATGATGATCTTCTCCACGTCCGAGGCATAGTCCTTGCCTTGAGCGAATGGCTCCTGTGGCGAGAGAACGCGCATGCCCCAGGCCACGCCCTCCATGATGTTGGTGTTCCCATTGGCCCCGAGCGCGTTCACCCTGCTCTTCAGATCGGCATAGTCGTTGGAAAGCGGCGTGATGGGATCCATGTCGCAGCCATAGGAAGGTCCCCGCCCTCCATAGGTGCTGATGCTCACCTTCGACCATCCCTCGGGGCCGACATTGAGGCCGATCAGGTTTGTCTTTCCTTTCCTGGCTTCCGCGGCCGCGTTGTCCAGCCCGTATTTCTTGAGCTTTGCTTCCATATCCCGCGGCTCCGTCCCCAACGCCGGGGCCTGGGAGCTGATGTAGCTGTTTGGATACGAATACCACCAGTCACCGCTGGGTTCATCGATGGCGAAGGCCGGCACGAACAGGCTGTAGGGGTCGCTCGCAACCGCCGGAGTGTCCTCGACGTCGTGCTTGCTTTGGCTTGTGGAAGGCGAAAAGCGCGTCTCGACACAGCCCTTCCAGTCCTGTCCGAGATGATGAGCGATCTCGAAGCGGCTGAGGCCGCGAAGGAACTCCGTCTGAGGTATCGGGCTCACGCCCTTCAAGTCGAGCCAATCCACCCCCGTTCCGGGAATGATCTTCCCCTTGCTGTCGAAGTCCGGCCCGAACTGCGCCCCCACATTGACGAATGTCGCGAAGGGCACGAGCGCGAATTTCAGCCGCTCCTTGTCCGTGATGCGCGACGACAGGTCGTCGATCAGCGTGATCACCGCCTCTTTCATCGCCTGCAGCTTGCCGCCCCGCATGGAGCCGGTCGTGTCCAGAACCAGGGCGATCTCGTAATGGGCAAAGGCCATGTCGGCGGTGGAGGAAGCGGCAATGTTGGCCTCGTTCCAGCCGAAGATGCCGCCGAAGGAAAGCGGCGCGGGCGCTTCGGCCGTCAGCGTAACCGAGGTTCCGTTTCGCGTCACATGCATGTTGGTGAAGCTGTGCGCAAGATTCCCCGTCAGGAAGGAGGCGGCAATGGTGCGCGCCTCCGTGTCCGAGATGTTGTCGCCCCGCTGCGCGACGGCGAGCACGGCCGAATCGAGTGCGTTCTGCAGTTCCGTGTGGATTCGGCTCATATTGGCGTAATCGATGGCCAGCCCCACCGCGCCGATCAGCGGTACGGCGGAAAACGCCATCATCATTGCGAAATTGCCCCGGCGGTCGCGCCCGAAGGCGGCCAGCGTCTCACGCAGCTTTTTCAAGGATTGCATCGCCCCGCAACTCCATTGCCGCGGGCGACGCTATCAAAGCTGCCTTAAGGGCCGCTTAGCGGGACGCTTCAATTTGATTCTAATTTTCCGCTATCGGTTCACGCGCGTCGCCTTCGCAGCGCGCTTGCGCCGGAACGGAAAAGTGACGAGCCGGTAGAGGCCGAGGCCGAGGAGCAGCCCCACCGCGGTCCACACCAGGCCATGCGAGGTGAGCGGCACGGCAGGCTCGAAGTCGCGCATGGCGCCGGCGAACACTCTGCCGTCCGGATCGGCGAGCACCGCCATCGGCCGCAGCACCGGCGGCAGTTCGGCGAGCCGGGCCGACTGCCGCTCGAGATGCTCCGCGCGCGCGATGACCCTTCTCATGGATCGGGCGCGGTCGCGCACGAAAGGCTCCTGCGCATTGTCCTGCAGGGCCAATGCCTCCTCGCGATCGAGCGCGTTGCGCAGCGCATCCGCGTCGAAATCGGCCACCACATGGGTGAGTTCCTGCCGGGCCCCTTCGAGGCGCTGGCGGTATTGCTGTGCAAGCTCGGGCGCCTGTGAGGTCGCCATGCCTGCGACCAGGGAGGTCAGGACGGCGGCAATCGTGCCGGGTCTTACCATGGTGGATCTCCCGCAAGATCGGATCGCGCCGTTGCCGGGGTCAAATCGGTCCGCTGAACGTGTCGCAATCGGCGGGATTGCCGCTCTCGAACCCGCGCCTGAACCACCGGCTGCGCTGCTCGGAAGTGCCGTGGTTGAAGCTTTCCGGCACCACATAGCCCTGGGTGCGCCGCTGCAGCGTGTCGTCGCCGATCTGGAAGGCCGCGTTCAGCGCCTCCTCGATGTCGCCCTGCTCCAGAAGCCCCTTCTGCGCCGTATGATAGCCCCAGACGCCGGCATAGCAGTCCGCCTGCAGTTCAACGCGCACCGACATGGCGTTCGCCTCTCCCTGGCTCAGATTCGCGCGCATCCGGTTGAAGCGGGGCAGCACGCCGGTGAGGTTCTGCACATGGTGCCCCACCTCGTGCGCGATCACATAGGCCTGGGCGAAATCGCCCGCCGCGTCGAAGCGGCGCGCCAGCTCGTTGAAGAAGCTGAGATCCAGATAGACCTTGCGGTCGCCGGGGCAGTAGAAGGGCCCGCTCGCCGCCGAGGCGAAGCCGCAGGCCGACTGCACCTGGCCCGAGAAGAGCACCAGCGGCGGTTCCTGATAGGTGGCGCCTTCCGACTGGAAGACCTGGTGCCACACATCTTCCGTATCGGCGAGCACGACAGCGACGAACTGCCTTTCCTCGTCATTGCCGGTCTGCTGCACCGTCTGCTGCCCGGTGCCCTCGTCCAGCATCTGCAGGGGATCGATGCCGAGCGCCCTCAGACCGAAGAAGAGGATGACGAGAATGATGATCGTTCCGAGACCGCCGCCCCCCGTCCGTCCGCCGATCGGAATGCGGATGGGCCCGCCCCGCCGCATGCCGGACAGGCCTCCGCCGGCCCTCCGGCGGTCCTCGATATTGCTGCTCTCGCGGCGGCCCCTCCAGCGCATGCCTCACCTCTGCCGTTTCGCCGTTGAACCACTTCTGGCGGCATCCGGGCGGGAACGCCACCTTCCGAATGGTGTATGGCGAATGCGAGGTTAATGGAAGAGGATCATGCCGTCACGACAACTTCCCGGCACCCGGCCTCAAGTGCCCGCCGCCAGCGGCTCGGCCGAACTGCGCCGCCTCGCCGCAAGCAGGAGCAGCGCCGCCACCGTGAACACCGCGCCCACGATCCCAAGGCTCCCCACGCCCGCCACCTCCAGCGCCCTCCCGCCGATCAGCGTCCCGAAGCCGATGCCGAAATAGATGGCGGAAGCGTTGAGCGCCAGCGTCAGATGCGCCACGTCCGGTGCCGCACCCACGAGCCGGCTTGCCTGTGCGGGCGGAAAGGTCCAGCCCACGAAGCCCCAGGGCACCATCAGGGCGATGAGAAGCGGCCCGGCCACCCCGTCCGGCGCCCATCCCGCCACCGCCGCCAGGATCAGCGCGAAGGTCATGGCGGCAAGCATGGAAAAGGTCACCACCCTGGTCGGCCCCAGCCGGTCGGCGATCCGTCCGCTGGCATAGTTCCCCAGGATCGCGCCCGCGCCGTAAGCGAGAAGCACGAAGGGCAGCACCTCCCGCGAGAGGCCGGCGCCCTCGATCGCCAGCGGCCCCAGATAGGAGATGATGGCGAAGGCGCCCGTGAGATAGAGGAAAGTGACGGCGATCGCCGGCAGCACCCCCGGCCGCCGCACCACCATCACGCGCTCGAGGAGCGTTGAGGAAGCTGTCGAAAGCCCGTGCGGCAGCCGCAGCCAGAGAGCCGCGAGGCAGAGCGTGCCGATCACCGCAAGCGCCAGGAACTCGCCGCGCCAGCCGACGAACTGCGCGAACATCGAGCCCGCCGGCGCGCCGAGCGCCACCGCGAAAGTGGTGCCGCCGACGACAGCCGAGATCGCCGCCGCGCGCCGCTCCGGCCCTGCGAGAAGCACGGCCGTCGCCTGCGCCGTCGCGGCGAACAGCCCCGCCGCCGCGCCCATGACCACCTGTGCCAGGAACAGCGGCAGCATGCTCGTGCTGGCACCGGCGGCCACATTGCCGGCAATGAAGAAGAGGAGCGCGATCCCGATCACCCGCCGCCGGTCGAGCGCGCCCGTGAGCGCCGAAAGCACCGGCGTGCCGATGGCATAGGCGAGCGAAAAGGCGGAGACGAGATAGCCGGCCTGGGCCACCGAGATCCCGGTGTCTTCCGCGATCAGCGGCAAAAGCCCCGCGAAGACGAAGGCCACCGTGCTGGTGGCGAACGCCCCGAGCGCGAGCAGGAAGAGACGTCGGTCCATCGGCCGCTCCTTTGTTCAACATTCATTGAACTACAATATTTGTTGAACTAGAGGACCAGGAGCGCTCCGTCAAGATTGGAGCACGGGCCTCCTGCCACGGTCCTGTCAGGTGTAATCCCCGCCCCGCTTCATCAAGAGCGCCCCGTGACGTCTTCCCCGTTTGCGAATAGTCTTCGCCCGAACATCGTGGAGGACGCAATGGACAAGGAACGGATCGGTTTCATCGGCGTCGGCCTCATGGGCCACGGCATGGCCAGGAACATCGTGGAGAAGGGCTGGCCGCTCACCGTGCTCGCCCACCGCAACCGCGCGCCGGTGGAGGACCTCAAGTCTCGCGGCGCAGCGGAAGCGGGAAGCCCGCGCACGCTTGCGGAGGAAAGCGACATCGTCATCCTCTGCGTCACCGGCAGTCCGCAGGTGGAAGCGGTGGTGAGCGGGCCCGACGGCCTCGCCTCCGCCGGCAAGCCGCTGCTCGTCTGCGACTGCTCCACCTCCGACCCCTCCTCCACCGTCAGGCTCGCGGCCGATCTCTCGGCGAAGGACGTCACGCTGATCGACGCGCCGCTCTCCCGCACCCCAAAGGATGCCGAGGAAGGCACTCTCGACGTCATGGTGGGTGGCGACCCGGCCGCGGTCGAGCGCGCCTGGCCGGTGCTCGAGGCCTTCTCCCAGCGCATCATCAGGACCGGCCCTGTCGGCACCGGCCACACCATGAAGCTGCTCAACAATTTCCTGGCCATGGGCTACGCGGCCATCTACGCCGAGGCGCTGGCGCTCGGCGCCAAGGCCGGCATCACGCCGCAGGTTTTCGACGGCGTCATCCGCGGCGGCCGCATGGATTGCGGCTTCTACCAGACTTTCATGCAATATGTGCTGGAGCGCGACCGCGACGCGCATAAATTTGCCCTGGCCAACGGGCTGAAGGACATGAGCTATCTCGCCGCCTTCGCCAATGCCGCCGGCATGGCCAACCCGGTGGGCGCGGCCGTGCGCAATTCCTTCGCGCTCGCCGTCGGCGCCGGCCGGGGGGAAGACTACGTACCCATGCTGTCCGACATCGTCGCCGAGATGAACGGGGTCGCGCCGGCGGGCACGTGACGTCGCCGCGCTCACTCATGGCCCGCGTGGTCGCTTTCCCAATGGAACTTGTGCAGGATCCGGTGGATGATCGGCGTGACGATGATCCCGAAGGCGATCACGAAGACGAGCCCGGAATAAAGCGCATAGAAGCTGGCGAACAGCTTGCCCGCCACGCTCGCGGGCACCTCCACCAGCCCCAGCCCGCCGAGCACCGAGGCCGAATGCAGGAACGCGTCCGCCGGTCCCAGCTCCTCGAGCCAGCCATAGCCCGCCATGCCGATGCCCATCGAGCCGATGAGGACGGCAAGCACGATGCCCATGTGCCGGAGAAGGCGCAGGCGGAAGGCGCTCCGGGAGATCGGCGGCTGGTTGCGGCGCTCATACATCGCGCCAGTCTACACCGCCGCTGATTAACGCTTGCTACCCACCCGCCCCATCCGCCGCCGGCACCAGCATGGTGAGCTTCAGGTCCGGATGGCCGGCCAGCGCGAAGGTCACCTGCTCGTAGCGCAGGAAGCCGTCCGCCGGATGGTCGAAGGTCCGCTCCCCGCCTTCGCGCCCGAGCACCCAGTGCTCGTTCCAGAACCGCGTGAAATCCGGGCTCCGCTGCCTCAGCTCCTCGATGAGCCCCCGCACGGCCGGGTCCCCCATACGCCCGCTCACATCGGCGCGGAACTCCGCCGCCACCCGCCGCGCCCGCGCCTCGTGATCGCGGATCAGCCGGCGTGCCGCCGGTTCCAGGAAGATGAAGCGCAGCAGATTGCGGTCGCCCGGGCGGTCGAGCCAGCCGGTGAACAGCCGCTCCGCCGCCCTGTTCCAGGCGCGCGCCGTCCAGGTGTGATCGAGGAGATAGGCCGGAGCGCTGATCGTCCCCACGGAGGCGATCACTGCCGCCGGCACGGGCTCGCGCCCGCTCCCGCCCTGCTCGGGGTCGCGCCTGTTTGCCAGTTCGAAGAGATAGGCCCGTTCCGCGCGGCCGAGCCTCAGCGCGCTCGCGAGCCTTGCTAGGGCGGCCGCCGAAAGCGCCATCTCCCTGCCCTGCTCCAGCCAGGTGTACCAAGTCACGCTCAGTCCGCAGAGCTGCGCGACCTCCTCGCGCCTCAGCCCCGGCGTCCGGCGCCTGCCGGCGGCCGGCAGGCCGATATCGGAGGGCTTCGTCTTCTCGCGCAAGGCGCGGACGAAATCACCGAGCTCGCGCCGCTGTTCAAGAGATCTGCCTGCCATCATGGTACCGATTCATACCAGTATAAATTTGCATCTGAAACTGGTGTCTTTACCCTGCTAAGGAACAGCAGCATCAACCGCAGGAGAGAACCATGTCGGGCGAAAAGAGCCACGAAACGCTTGTGGGCGGTCAGTTCGGATCGCGCGCCGAAGCCTATCTGAAAAGCGCCGTGCATGCGCAGAGCGAGGATCTGGAGGCGCTCATTGCCATGGTCCGCGGGCGCCCGGATGCCCGCGTGCTCGATCTCGGCTGCGGCGGCGGCCATGTCGCCTTCAACGTGGCTCCCCACGTGCGCGAGGTCGTCGCCTACGACCTGTCGCCGGAAATGCTCGAGATCGTGGCCCGCGCCGCGCGCGATCGCGGCCTTTCCAACGTGGCCACGCAACAGGGCATCGCCGAAGGCCTCCCCTTCGAAGATGCCAGCTTCGACGTGGTCGCAAGCCGCTTCAGCGCGCATCACTGGCGCGATCTCGACGCCGGCCTGCGCGAGGCCACCCGCGTCCTGAAGCCCGGCAGCATCGCCGTCATCGTGGACACCGTCACGACCGGCATCCCGATCATCGACACGTTCTTCCAGGCGATCGAGCTCCTGCGCGACTGCTCCCACGTGCGCAACCATTCGCCCGCCGAATGGCAGGCGGCACTCGCCCGCGCCGGCCTCCTCGCCCGCTCCTCGCGCCGCTTCCGCCTGCGTCTCGAATTCCGGTCATGGGTCGAGCGCATGAACACGCCCAAGGTGCAGGTGGAGGCGATCCGGGCCCTGCAGACCTCAGTCTCCGCCGTCGCCACGCGTCACTACGAGACCGAGCCCGACGGCAGCCATACGATCGACGTGGCACTTTTTGAAGCGGTGAAGCCACGGCGGTAGACGCACGCCAAATGGAATCGCAGCTTACCTGAAGATTCTTAGAGCGCGGCCCGGCCCTCACACCTGAAGGCCGGATTCCCCGTAACGTTCCCACCACCGGAGCACCCGCATTGCCCGCAGTGTCACCCAGCGCGAGGGCTTGCCCGGCCCGTCGTTGACGTCGAACCACGCCCGCCCCGGGAGGCTCCAGTCAAGAGGCCAGGTGCCGTCCTCCAGGCGTCTGGAACGAAGATGGTTGATCGCTTCGCCGAGCCGCGGATCGGGATCGGCCCCGGTCACCATCGCGGAGGAGCGGAAATAGTCGAGAGCCCGCAGGACGTCGTAGCGCCAGCGGTTCGGATGCAGGAATAGCAGGAACCGCTCGTCCGCCGGTTCGCCCGTGCCGAGACGCCGGAAGAGGCTGCGCTTGAGCAGATACTCCTCGCCCGATCTGCGCGCCTGCCGGGTTTGTGGCGTGCCGCCAGTAGCTCTCTCGTATCCAAGGAGCCCTTCCAACACATTGATCGTGCTATGGAATGAGGAACGCACCGAGCCGTTGGCCCTCTCGCAGTTCCAGCCTCCGTCTGCCTGACGCTCCCCGACCAGCCTGTCGACAATGGACGAGACGTCGACGCCGAAATAGGCGCCGTCGGCGACGGTCCGGCCGTTGATGCACTCCTCGACCTCGCCCTCCCAATAGGGCTGTCCGCCCTCGTCCCAGCGGGAGTTGGCGCCGATCGATTCGACGGTCCGCCTGGCCCTGTCGGAGGCGGGATCGAGCCCGAACTCCCGAAGCTGCGTCAGCGAAAAACACGTGGCCGTCCACGGCTGTCCCTGCTCCTTCCACTCGCGCGGATCGAAATTGGCCGGGACGAAGGAGCCGCCCGCCCACTGCCCGTCCTCATCCTGGTATGAGAGCAGCCTGGCTCCCCAGCCTTCGGTCTCCACCTTGCTCCGCTCCGCCTGCCATGCCGGCTCCGGCGCGTCGGTGAGGTCGCGCATCACCTGCCACCGGATCGACGGGTCGGAATCAAGCAGCCAGTCGATCACTGCGCCGGAATCGGTCGTGGACGGCATGCCTATCGCTCCGTCAGTGCCAGCTTCGCTCCGAGCGCCAGAAAGGCCGCGGCGAAGGTGCGGCGCATCCAGGCGAGCACCTTCGGCCTCGAGATCACGTGGTTGCGGATCGCGGCGGCGAAAAGCCCGTACCCGGCGAAGATCACGAAAGTCGCGGCCATGAACACGCCGCTCATCTCCAGCATGCGCGCGAATGCGTTCGGCTCCGCGCTGCTCACGAATTGCGGCAGGAAGGCGAAGAAGAAGATCGAAAGCTTCGGATTCAGGATATTGATCAGGATTCCGGAGACGATCACTTGCCCATCCGAGCGCGGTGCGCTCTCCGCCTCCACCGTCAGCGTGCCGTGCTCCTTCAACGTCTGCCAGGCCATGTAGAGCAGGTAGGCGACGCCCAGATATTTGATGGTCTGGAAGGCGATCGCGCTGGTATGCAGAAGCGCCGCCAGGCCCGTGATCGCCGCCGCCATATGCGGGATGATGCCCAGCGTGCAGGCAAACGCGGCCACCACGCTCGCCCGCGCGCCGCGCGACAGACCGGCGGCGAGCGTATAGAGCACACCCGCTCCCGGCGAGACGACCACGATCAGTGTCGTCAGAAGAAATTCGATGCTCATGCCGCCGCCACACCTCCGGTTGCGCGACGTGCATCCTATGAAGAGCAGGCCTGGGAGACAAGCCGCGCGTGCCCTCTGCCCGCCTTAGGATTCGTTGCGGATGCGTTTGACGATGTTGCGAAGACCTGCCGTTGCGCAGGCCGCCATGATGGCGGCGAACGCATATTTCACCGGCGCGTAGCTCGTGACGGTGGCAGCAACTCCCGATATGGCGCTGCCCATCGAACCCCGCGCCTCGGAATGCTTCGGCATCGAGGTTGATTTCGCGTCGCTCTGCTGCGCCTTGGGTGTCGGAGCATTGGCTGGCGTGCTGTCGGATGCGGGAGCGGGCTTGTCGTCGGCCAGCACCAGGGCGCGTTTGCGCACCCGCTCGACGCGGGCGAGCCATCCCTTGCCGAAGGTGGAAGCGGTGGACAGGCCCTGCAGCCAGGTCTTCCGCGCGTCGCAAAGGTCGTTGACCACGTCTTTCGGGGGCTGCGCGGTGAGCGCGGCAAGCGTATGCGCACCGACAATGCCGTCCTCGTGCACGTTTACCACGCTCTGCAGCATGCGCGCCGCGCGCACCGGGCCGGAATTCACCGCGAAATCGAAGGTCGCATAGTCCACGCCGCCGGGAAGGCTGTCGCCGTCGATCCTGCTCCAGAACTCTGTCCGGTAGATCTTGATGGCCTTCTTCTTGGTCAGTTTCTCGACATCCTGCGGTGTGGCGGAACGGCCCTCCCATGCCGAAAGCGTCGCGAGGGTTATGCCCATATTGGTCGCGCCGCCCGGATCATGGGGATCGTTTACATAGCCACCCTCTTCCTCAAGGACATATGGTATGACTTGATTAAAATCAACATCCATGATCGAAATCCACTTAGAATATAAATATATCTTTAAAGATGAACTTTATAGTACTCCACCATTATCATGTTTGACATGGCAGAAATGTCAAGCTTCCTTTACGGAACCTTCGGAAAAGCTCCGCCATGGACGGATACTGGACGAACGGTCGCGGTTGTCCGCACGCGCGACCCACCTGAAAGCATCGGCTTGCATCGCTGTCCGGATTGATTACCTTGAGGGGCATCATGTTGCTGCATCCGTCGACCGATGAGATCAATCTGGCCACGGTTCTCGCCGCCCTCGGCGATCCGACCCGGCTTGCCATCCTCGGCGACCTCGCCCGGCAGGACGGCCGGGCGCTGACCTGCTCGCATTTCACCGACCTCACCTCGAAGTCGAACCTCACCTATCACATCGCCAGGATGCGCGAGGCCGGCATCGTCCGCGTGGAGCCGCGCGGCACCTCCCGTCTCATCACCCTGCGCCGCGCCGATCTCGATGCCCGCTTCCCCGGCCTGCTCGATTCGATCGTCGCCACGGCGGTCGCGCTGCCGCCGCCCGAAAGGCATGCCGCCGCCGAAGACCGGCTCTAGATCCGCGCACTGCTCGGCCTTCCGCCCTTGCTCTCCTTTTGAACCCGGCTAGTATCGGCTTTAATCAATTTTTACCCATCCGTGGGCTAAGCCCCGCAACCTGTACTGCGTTCATAGCTGGAGTTCATTTTGTCCAAGCGTCTTCTGCTCACCGTTTCGGGCACCATTCTTCTTGCCGGTTTTTTTCACGCCGCTCCCGTCGAAGCCCAGGAAAAGAGGCATTTCTGGTCGGGCGACTGGTCGCTCACCGTGGGTGCCGCCGGCCTCGTGGCACCGAGCTTCGAAGGGTCCAAGGACTGGATCTTCAAGGTCTCGCCGATGATCTCGCTGAGCCGGCAGGGCTCGGCCACCCGCTTCTCCTCGCGCAACGACAATCCCTCCTTCGGCTTTGTCGACACCGGTGTGTTCCGGGCGGGTGTCGTGGGCAAGCTCGTCTTCAAGCGCGACGGTGATACGGACGATGATCTCAAGGGGCTCGATCCCATCCGCTTCGGCGGGGAGGTCGGCGGCTTCGCGGAAATCTACCCGACCGACAATATCCGCATCCGCGGCGAGGTGCGCCGGGGCATCCGCTCCCACGAGGGTGTGGTGGCCGACGTGGCCGTCGACGTGTTCGACGATCTGACGCCCACCGTCCGCGTTTCCGGCGGCCCGCGCCTCTCCTTCGCCTCGGCCGAGTATTTCGATGCCTATTACGGCGTCAGCGCCGGCGAATCCGCACGCTCGGGCCTTCCCCGCTATAGCCCCGGCGGCGGCGTCAAGTCGGTCGGCGCGGGTGCCGCAGTCACCTGGAAGACCACGGACAAGATCACCACCAGCGTCTTCGCCGAATACGAACGCCTGCTCGGTGCGGCCGCCGATTCCCCGCTCGTGGAACGGCGCGGCTCGCCCGACCAGGTCACGCTCGGCCTCTCGGCCACCTATCGCTTCGATTTCTCGCTGGACTAGGAGCTTCGCCTTCTCCCTTCCGGAGCCTGGGCGGCGGCAATCCGCGGCCGCCCGCTCCTCCCGTTGTGAGGAGGGTGTGGGTGCGGCGCTTTTGGGGTTCCCTGCGCGCGAAGACTTGCCTATAAGGCGCGCCTAGCCTGACAAAAGACTTCTGCGCTGCGCCGGCCGGGCTCGCCCGTTCCGGTTCGTTGCGCAAGCGCCACGAGAACGGACCATCCATGCCCAAACGCACCGACATCCAGTCGATCCTGATCATCGGGGCCGGCCCCATCGTCATCGGCCAGGCCTGCGAGTTCGATTATTCCGGCACCCAGGCCTGCAAGGCGCTGCGCGCGGAGGGCTACCGCGTCATCCTGGTCAACTCCAACCCGGCCACCATCATGACCGACCCGGAGCTGGCCGACGCCACCTATATCGAGCCGATCACGCCCGAGGTGGTCGCCAAGATCATCGCCAAGGAGAAGCCGGACGCGCTGCTGCCCACCATGGGCGGCCAGACGGCGCTCAACACCGCCCTTTCCTTGCGCCGCATGGGCGTGCTGGAGCGCTACGGCGTGGAGATGATCGGCGCCAACGCCGAGGCCATCGACAAGGCCGAGGATCGCGCGCTCTTCCGCGAGGCGATGAGCCGCATCGGCCTCGAGACGCCCAAATCCATGCTCGCCAACGCGACCGAGGTGAAGGAGGCCGACCGCAGGAAACACGAGGCCGAGCGCGCCGGGATCCGCGCGAAATTTTCCGGCGCCGAGCTCGACGCCGCCCTCGATGCGCTCGAAGCCGACTGGCAGCGCGGCGAAGGCGACCGCAAGCAGCGCTACATGAACCACGCCATGGCCGTCGCCGCCCAGGCGCTGGACGAGGTGGGCCTGCCCGCCATTATCCGCCCCTCCTTCACGCTGGGCGGCACGGGCGGCGGCATCGCCTACAACCGCACCGAATTCTTCGACATCGTCTCTTCCGGCCTCGACGCCTCCCCCACCACCGAAGTCCTCATCGAGGAGTCCGTCTTGGGCTGGAAGGAGTACGAGATGGAGGTCGTGCGCGACCGCGCCGACAACTGCATCATCGTCTGCTCCATCGAGAACGTCGATCCCATGGGCGTCCACACCGGCGACAGCATCACCGTCGCCCCCGCGCTCACCTTGACCGACAAGGAATACCAGATCATGCGCAACGCCTCGATCGCGGTGCTGCGCGAGATCGGGGTGGAGACCGGCGGCTCCAACGTGCAGTTCGCCGTCAACCCGGCCGACGGCCGCATGGTCGTCATCGAGATGAACCCGCGCGTCTCCCGCTCCTCCGCGCTCGCCTCCAAGGCCACCGGCTTCCCCATCGCCAAGATCGCGGCCAAGCTCGCCGTCGGCTACACGCTGGACGAGCTTGAGAACGACATCACCGGCGGCGCTACCCCCGCCTCCTTCGAACCCTCCATCGACTACGTCGTCACCAAGATCCCGCGCTTCGCCTTCGAGAAATTTCCCGGCGCCGAGCCCATTCTTTCCACCGCCATGAAGTCGGTGGGCGAAGTCATGGCCATCGGCCGCACCTTGGCCGAGTCCCTGCAAAAGGCCCTGCGCGGACTTGAGACCGGCCTCACCGGCCTCGACGAGATCGAGATCCCCGGCTACGACGCCGAGGGCGACCCGTCCGAGAACAAGAACGCCATCCGCGCAGCCCTCGGCACGCCCACGCCCGACCGCCTGCGCATGGTCGCCCAGGCGCTCCGCCTCGGCCAGTCCGTGGCCGACGTCCACGCCATGTGCCACATCGACCCCTGGTTCCTGGAGCAGATCGCGGCCATCGTCGCGATGGAAGCGCGCATCCGCGAGCACGGCCTTCCCTCCGATGCCGCCAATCTGCGCATGCTCAAATCCATGGGCTTCTCCGATTCCCGCCTCGCGTCCTTGGTGAAGAAAGACGTGGAAGAGATTCGCAAGATTCGCGAATCTCTTTCCGTCCATCCCGTCTTCAAGCGCATCGACACCTGCGCCGCCGAGTTCGCCGCCCCCACCGCCTACATGTACTCCACCTATGAGACGCCCTTCGCCGGCGCCCCCGCCGACGAGGCCCGCGTGTCCGACCGCAAGAAGGTCGTCATCCTCGGCGGCGGACCGAACCGCATCGGCCAGGGCATCGAGTTCGACTATTGCTGCTGCCACGCCGCCTTCGCGCTTGCCGATGCCGGCTTCGAATCCATTATGGTCAACTGCAACCCGGAGACGGTCTCCACCGACTACGATACCTCCGACCGCCTCTATTTCGAGCCCCTCACGCCCGAGGACGTGCTCGAAATCCTCCGCGCCGAGCAGGCTGCCGGCGAGCTCGTCGGCGTCATCGTCCAGTTCGGCGGCCAGACGCCGCTGAAGCTCGCCGATGCGCTGGAGAAGGCCGGCATTCCCATCCTCGGCACCGCGCCCGACATGATCGACCTTGCGGAGGACCGCGACCGCTTCCAGAAGCTCCTCGTCAAGCTCGGCCTCAAGCAGCCGAAGAACGGCATCGCCTTCTCCGTGGAGCAGGCGCGCGTCGTCGCCTCCGAGCTCGGCTTCCCGCTGGTCGTGCGCCCGTCCTACGTGCTTGGCGGCCGCGCCATGCAGATCATCTGGGACGAGGCCCGCCTCCAGTCCTATCTGCTCGACACCGTCCCCGGTCTCGTGCCGGAGGAGATCCGCCAGAAATACCCGGCCGACAAGACCGGCCAGATCAACACGCTGCTCTCCAAGAACCCCCTCCTCTTCGACACCTATCTGTCCGAGGCCATCGAGGTGGACGTCGACTGCCTCTGCGACGGCCAGGAGACCTTCGTCTGCGGCATCATGGAGCACATCGAGGAGGCGGGCATCCACTCCGGCGACTCGGCCTGCTCCCTCCCCGTCCACTCGCTCTCCCCCGAAATCGTCTCGGAGCTGGAGCGCCAGACCACCGCGCTCGCCAGGGCGCTGAATGTCGGCGGCCTCATGAACGTGCAATACGCCGTCAAGGACGGCGAGGTCTACGTGCTGGAGGTCAACCCGCGCGCCTCGCGCACGGTGCCCTTCGTGGCCAAGACCATCGGCCGCCCCATCGCCAAGATCGCCGCCCGCGTCATGGCCGGCGAAACGCTCTCCCAGGCCTTCGCCGCCTACGGCACCCTGCCCGACATCCACGATCTCGGCCACATCGCGGTCAAGGAAGCCGTCTTCCCCTTCGCCCGCTTCCCCGGCGTCGACACGCTGCTCGGCCCCGAGATGAAGTCCACCGGCGAGGTCATGGGGCTCGACCGCGACTATGCGCTGGCCTTCGCCAAGGCCCAGCTCGGCGCCGGCGTGGACCTCCCCCGCTCCGGCACCCTCTTCGTCTCCGTGCGCGACGAGGACAAGCCGCGCGTGCTGCCCGCCGTCCGCCGCCTCTCCGACCTCGGCTTCCGCATCCTCGCCACCGGCGGCACCGCCCGCTACCTGCGCGAAAACGACGTCCCCGCCGAAAAGATCAACAAGGTCCTCGAAGGCCGCCCCCACATCGAAGACGCCATCCGCAATCGCCAGGTGCAGCTGGTGTTCAACACGACGGACGGCCAGAAGGCCGTTTCCGACTCAAAGTCCCTCCGCCGCGCGACGTTGATGCAGAAGGTGCCCTACTACACCACCATGGCCGGCGCCGACGCCGTGGTCGAAGCCATCGCCGCACTCAAGGCCGGGAGTTTGGAAGTGAGGCCGCTGCAGGGGTATTTTTAAAGACGCTTTGGAAGCGATCCCTTGACCGGGCGACGAGAAGCCCCTCTCTTGCAAATTCCAAGGGCTTGGCTTCGCCAAACCCAAGAAATTGCTTTCTCCCCCGCAAGGGGGGAGATATCGCCCGCATCGGCGCTGACGCCAGACACCAGCCTCGGCAATTTGCGGAAGCCATGCGGCCAGCCCTATCTCCCCCCTGGCGGGGGGGAGAAGGCGATTTCTTAGGTTTAGCTGGAGCGAAGCGGAGGCTAAGCCTTAGAAATCGCAAGAGAGGGGGCCCCTGCGCCGGCAGATCAAACACCGCGCCCCGAGACAACCCCTCACCCGCTTCACGCCACATACGCCTTCATCAGCCCATGGTGACGAGCGGCGCGGCGCTCACCCTGATCCGCACCTGCCCGCAGCGGCATCCGCCTTCCCGTGGAAGCTTCCAATCGCGCATGTGAGTCTCCGTCGTCCGTGTCCGCGGCGACCATCCCACACCATGGCGGGCGCATCACCTGCGTTCGCGGAAGAAGCGCGCGCCGGGGCATCGCAGCCCTATCACAGAATGCCCGAACGGGGATAAATTCACCCCGATTTTTCTCGCCATCAAAAAAATTCCTTCGTGAAACAGAGCCTTACCGCATTTCCGATCTCTTTTTCCTGGCCATTTTCTCCCCACCCCGCCGATCCCCCTTATCATCCTCCCCATCGCTCTCGCGGGAACCGGGTCCGGACCGGGGATCAGGGAGGGCGGCGGAAACCTCCCTCCCCAGGATCGGAACCTGGGGATCCGAGGGCCCGCGACAGGCCGGCGGTGCCGGGGTGCTGGGTCAGAGACAGCATCTCGGAAAAACCAGGCACCGGGTTCCAGACGGTGCCGGGAAACCGCGGAGAAGCCGCTAGGGTTCTCCTTCGGCCCGGCAGAGACCACCCCCTTCATCGGGTGCAGCCGGGAAGGAGAAGGGTCCGAGTGACCGGCCGAGGTCGGGACAGACTCCGGCGGGGCGCATTGGGAGCGCCTTTTTTTAATTTTGTGGCGTGAACAGTGCGCCCCGCTTCCCAATCCCCTTCAATGGCCAGACGGCGAAAGCCGGGCGTGGTGCCGATGAAGCACGCCCCGCCTGAACACCCCAAGGAGACGAGATGGAAAACATCGAAGAGATCATCGACACGTTCAACCGGCTGAGCCGCCTTGTGCCGGCCTCGCCGCTGGAGGCGCCCTTCGCGCCGCCCGTCTGGCCGCGCGCGGAGATGGAGGTGATGTTCCGCCTGCTTGCCGAGGAGGCGGGCCTGCCGCAGCGCTGTCCCGGTCGGGCCTGCCAGCGCGCCAGATGCTGCAAGGGCGGGCCCGGCGGCGGGCAGACCTGCCTCGCCCTGTGGACGGACGCGGATGTCAAGCGGCTGAACACGGCCTATCTGGCGCTCGTGCTCGCCTGGATGAACGAGCTGAAGCGCCTCTGCGAGCGGGCCGACATGCTGATGCCGGACGAGCTTGCCGAAATCGACGCGCTTCTGCAAGGCGACGATGCCGCAAGCGCTCAGTTGCGCCGGTAGAGCCAGAGCACCACGGGAGCCAGCAGCACCGTGAGCAGCACCGGCGCAAGAAGCGCAAGCAGAACCTCGCCCATGGTGGCCGTGCCCGCCATCAGCCCGCGCAGCGCGGTCGTCATGTGCGAGACCGGATTGTTCACCACGAAGGCCTGCAGCCAGCCGGGCATGGTCTCCGGCCGCACCATGATGTTGGAAGCGAAGACCAGCGGGAAGATGAAGGTGAATCCGATGGTCATCACCGTCATGGGCGTGCGGATGATGAGCCCCAGCACCAGGAAGATCCAGCCCGTGCCGAAGCCGATGGCGAAGAGTAGCAGGAAGGAGAGGAACACGCCCCAGACGCCTGCCTCCGGCCGGTAGCCGAGGACGAGGCCTATGCCGAGGATGATCATGCCGGCGATCGCGTGGCGCAGCACGTCGCCCACCATCAGCCCGGCAAAGGGCGAAAGCTGCCAGATGGGCAGCGACCGGAAGCGCTCGAACAGGCCCTTCGAAAGGTCCGTCGAAAGCCCCATGCCGGAATAGACCGAGTTGAAGACGACCGTCTGCACCAGGATGCCCGGCAGGAAGAACTGCAGATAGTCCCCCGGCGAGCCGGCGAGCGCGCCCCCGAACACGAAGGTGAAGAGCAGCGTGAACATGAGCGGCGTCATGATCAGGTCGAAAAGCTGCTCCGGGACGTGCTTGAACTTCAAGACCGCCCGCCAGCCGAAGACGAGCGCGTTGGAAAAGGCCGAGGGCCGCCGGGGCGGCCGCACCTGGGTCAGCAATGCGGGGCTGGTGGCGCTCATTGCGCGGCCTCCTTCCGGTCCTGGTCCTCGTCGTCGGCCGGCTGGCCCGTCAGCGCGAAGAACACCTCGTCGAGGCTGGGCGAGCCCATGGAGAAATCGGCGATCTCGATCCCGGCGGCGATCAGCGCGGCCAGCGCCTCGTTCGCCTCCTTCGCAGAAGCCGTCATGACGGAGAGCTCCGCCCCCTCCGCGCTGCGCTGCACGGTGCTGCCGAGTCGCGCCTCCAGCAGCGCGGCCGCCCGGTCCGCTTCGGCGGAGTCGGCCGGCGCCACATGCAGGAAGCCGGTGCCGATCGCCGCCTTCAGCTCGCGGCTGGTGCCCTCGGCGATCTTGCGTCCATGGTCGATCACGGCGATGCGCGCGGCAAGCTGGTCCGCCTCCTCCAGATACTGCGTGGTGAGCAGGATCGTCACCCCCGTCTGCGCAAGCGCGCGGATCATGCGCCACACGCCCTGCCGCGCCTTGGGGTCGAGCCCCGTGGTCGGCTCGTCGAGGAAGAGCACGCCCGGCGTGACCACCAGCGAGGCGGCGATGTCCAGCCTGCGGCGCATGCCGCCGGAAAAATCCTTCACCTGGCGCCTGCCCGCGTCCGAAAGGTCGAAGGCGGAAAGCAGTTCGTCCGCCCGCGCCTTCGCTTGCCCGCCGCGGAACCCCCACAGCCGTGCCAGCAGGATGAGGTTCTCCCGGCCCGTCAGGTCCTCGTCCAGCGAGGCGAACTGCCCGGTCATGGCGATCGAGGCGCGCACGGCCTGCGGCTCCTTGGTGAGGTCGTGCCCCATCACCCTGGCCGAGCCCGCATCGGGCGCGAGCAGCGTGGCGAGCATGCGGATCAGCGTCGTCTTGCCGGCGCCGTTCGGGCCCAGGATGGCGAAGATCATGCCCCGCGGCACGTCGAGGTCGATGCCGTCCACCGCCTTCACCGCACCGAAATGCCGCACGAGCCCGCGCGCCGAGATGGCGGGCGGCAGGGCCTTCTCCGCCGAAGGCAGGTCTTTCACCGGTGCCGTATCGTTCATGGCAGCCTCTTTGGATGACCGTTCTGTTGAAGACGGTGCTGCCCGGTGCAATCCGACAGCGAGCGCGCCCCATACACCACTCCGGCCATTTTTTGAAGAAGCCCGCCCAAGACTCCTGTCATCTCCGGCCGCGGCGGAACATGGTCCGTCCTCCCCTCGTTCGATGGGAAAAGACGAGGGAGATCGTACCATGGCCCGCTCCGACGAACGCAAGACCGAGATCCTGGAGGAAGGCGACATCTTCTTCCTGTACCGTCCCAAGGTGAACGAGGACGATCCCGGGGGCGCCGGCGACGTGCAGCGCTTCGAGATGGTGCTGCGGCCCGCGGGCGGCGACCACGTGCGGCTGATGGTGGTCGGCCGCAAGCGCCTGCCCGACGCGGACCGCCACGAACGCTTCTGGGGCTTTGTGGAGATGGTGGCCGGTTCGGCGAAGAAGATCGAACCGGAACTGCGCGGCGAGGAATACGAGACGAAGACGCGCGGAGAGCAGGAACAGCCCGCAGCCCGCCCGGCCGGCGAAGGCGTCTACGTGCTCTCGCTGGAGGACGGGCAGATGCACCTCTCCTACAAGCTCGAGCTGCCCGAAAAGCCGGGCGAGGTCCAGAAAGCCTTCCGCATCGCGCCCGAGGCGAGTTTCGCCCTCTCGGTCAAGAACCCGGAGAAAGGTAGCCCGGCCAATGCCGGTCTCTCCGAGGAGGACGAGGCAGACTATCCCAAGAAGTTGCAGGAGGAATTCCGCGGCCGCCGCTTCGCCCGCGAGGATGCTCGTCTCCTCGATTATGAGGGCGCGGAGTTCATCCTGGTCGGTGCGCGAAAGAACCCGGAAGAGGAATACGGCCTCGAGCTGGAGGCGGAAAACGAGGATTACGAGCACGCCGAGGCCATTCGCCGGCTGCGCATGGTGCGCTCACGCCACCCCGTAAAGCCTCTGTTCGAAGGCCGCTGGGCGTGAACCGGCCTCAGTTCCTCAGGCCGGTTTCCCTCAGCAACCCCTTGGCCTTCGCATCATAGTAATAGCCGCTGGCGTAGAAACGCACCGCCCTGTCCTCATTGCCGCCTGCGGTGATATAGGCGCCGCGCAGATATTTGACGGCATATTTGAGGTTTGTCTCCGCGTCGAGCAGCCCGCTCGCCGGCCCGCGATAGCCCATGGTCTGCGCCGTGTCGTGGCGGATCTGCATGAGACCCCAGTAGATCCGGTTGCGTGCGGAGGGATCGAAGTTGCTCTCGCGCTTCACCACGCGGCGCACCAGCCGCTCCGGAATCTCATAATGCGCGGCGTATCTGGCGATCAGTGCATCGAGCTCGGGGCTGCGCGCCGCCACCGGCCGAGCCTTCCCGCTCTCCTCCAGCGCAGTCATCGCAGCAGGTTTGCCCCCGCCCGGATCGGCATAAGCGGCCACATTGACCGCCGCCGCTGCTTCCCTGCCGGGCCGTGGACTGGGCGTTACCAAGGCCGTGACGCCGGAAATCTCGGCATCCTGCTCGGCCGCGAGGCTGTTGGAGACGACATCGGCATCCGCCTCGGCCGATGCTGCACCGTCGCCCAGCGCCAACGGCGCCGCGCCGTCACCCGCAGTGCTGCATCCCGCAAGAAATGGAATGAAGAGAAATGCGCAAAGGCCGACGGCTCGGATCAAGGATGGCAAGGTTCCGCAAGCTCCCCGTTTCACTTTGCCTCCGCGCCCCGCCGTCTGCATAGCCGATCCGCGCGGGCCGTTCAATCGCGTTTCGATCCACTACGATAGAACAGCTCTGTTCTTGCTTTGTACTTAAAATGGCGCTATCCTCCTCCCGGATCACGTGAGATCGTCCGGATGTCCTTCCACCACATCTTCGAAACCGCTTTCGGCTTCTGCGGCATTGCGTGGAACGAGCACGGCATCTGCCGTTTCATGCTGCCGATGAGCGCGCCGGGCCCGGCGGAAGGACGCATGGTCGGCCGGCTCTCCTCATCGTGCGCGGCCGAGCCTGCCGGCTTCGCGGCAGAAGGCGTGGCGGCCGCGCGCCGCTATTTCGATGGTGGACGCGAGGATTTTTCCGCCTTCCCCGTCGATCTCGACGGTGTCGATCCCTTCCGCCATGCCATCTACCAGGCGGCCCGCCGCCTCGGTTACGGGGAAACCACGACCTATGGCGGGCTTGCCGCCGACGCAGGGTTTCCGCAGACTGCACGTGAAACGGGTGTCGCGCTCGGCCGCAATCCGGTGCCCCTCATCGTTCCCTGCCACCGGATTCTGGCGGCCGGCGGCAGGCTCGGCGGCTTCTCCGCGCCTGGCGGCACTGCCACCAAGCAGAAGATGCTGGCGCTCGAGAACGCCACCTCCCCCGATGTGGTGCCGGCGCAGGCCTCCTTCGCCTTTTGAACAGCCTGTCCACAAGGCGTAGAGCCTCCCGTGCTTCCCGCATATTCATGCAGGATAAGGCTTGCAGACGAATCGCTCTGCGGATTAATCTTAAGTTGTGATTCGTGATCGTCCCATCGTCCCGGGCGTCATCCTGTTTCCGTATTTGTCGCGTGTTTGGTGATCCACAACGGCATGCACCGGCTGTCATGCCTTCTGCCAAAGGGGAAAACATGCGCTCCATTTCGGAGGATAACCTCAAGACCCGCCTCACTGACCGAACTCAACTCCTGATTGCCGTGCGGAAGATGCTGGACCACGGCATACCGGAAGAGATGATCCCCGTGCGGCTTACCCGCGCCTTCTATGTCGATATGGACGAACTCAATTCCGTGCTCGACATGATGAAAAAGGCAGGTGGCGAGCCGGCGCCCAAAGAGCAGGAAGCCTACAAGGCCGCGTAGAGAGATATATGGACGGCATGCCCTGGAACGGACCGGGTCCGGGGCCTTTCGCCCGAGACGTCAAACGTCCGCCACGATTCTCAAGGGCGATGCCTGGCCTGTGACGGATGCATCGTCCGGCAGCCGCTTCCCCGTCGCGGGATCGAACAGATGCACCATTCCCGGCTGGATCAACAACGGCAGCCGGTCGCCGGGATTGACCGGCGTGATGCCTGGAAGCCGCGCCACCATTTCGCCTCCGCCCTGGTCGAGCTCGCCATGGGCCAGCGTGTCGGCTCCCAAGGTCTCCACCGCGCTCACTTCGAGGAAAAGCTCGGCATCCGCCTCTGGCACCAGGGCCAGGTGCTCCGGCCGGATGCCCAGCACCACCTGTTTCCCCTCTTCCGGCAGGCGCAGGCCCTCGGGCTTGATGATCGCGCCGTTGACAAGCCGCAGGCCGAGACTTTCCATGGCCTCCGCTGGCAGCATGTTCATCGCCGGCGACCCGATGAAGCCCGCCACGAAGGTTGTGGCCGGGCGTGAATAGATGGCGATCGGCGTGTCGATCTGCTCCGCCACGCCGTCATGCATCACGACGAGCCGGTCGGCCAGCGTCATCGCCTCCACCTGGTCGTGGGTGACATAGACGGCCGTCGTGCCCACCGAGCGTTGGAGCTGCTTGATCTCCAGCCGCATCTGCACGCGAAGCTTGGCATCTAGATTGGACAGCGGCTCGTCGAGCAGAAAGGCCGCGGGATCGCGCACCAGGGCACGCCCCATGGCGACGCGCTGGCGCTGGCCGCCGGAAAGCTGGCGCGGCCTGCGGTCGAGGTAAGGCTTGAGCTGCAGCATATCCGCCGCCTTCTCGACGCGTGCGCGAATCTCCGCTTTGGGCAAGCCGGCGATCTTCAGTCCGTAAGCCATGTTGTCGAAGACCGACATGTGCGGGTAGAGTGCATAGTTCTGGAACACCATGGCGATGTTGCGTTCGCCCGGCTCCAGCCGATTCACCACGCGCCCGCCGATGTCGATCTCGCCGCCTGTGATCGTCTCCAGCCCCGCGATCATGCGCAGAAGCGTGGATTTCCCGCAGCCCGACGGGCCTACGATGACGATGAACTCGCCATCGACAATGTCGAGGCTCACGCCATGGATCACCTCGGTCTTGCCGTAGGATTTCCGGACGTCGCGAAGTGCAATCTGGCTCATACCTATTTCTCGCTTTCCACGAGGCCTTTGACGAATAGGCGCTGCATCAGAACCACCACCAGGACGGGCGGCAGCATGGCAAGCACCGCCGTCGCCATCACGACATTCCAGTAGGGCGCCGCATCGGCCACGTCCGCCATGCGCTTGATGCCCATCACGATCGTGTAATGGCTGGGATCCGTCGTCACGAGCAGCGGCCACAGATACTGATTCCAGCCATAGATGAAGAGGATGACGAAAAGCGCTGCGATGTTGGTCCGCGACAGCGGGAGGAGGATGTCACGGAAGAACTTCATCGGCCCCGCACCGTCCACGCGCGCCGCCTCGGCCAATTCGTCGGGCACGGTCAGGAAGAACTGCCGGAACAGGAAGGTGGCCGTCGCCGAAGCGATGAGAGGGATCGACAGCCCCGCATAGGAATTCAAGAGGTTGAGATCGGCCACCACCTTGAAGGTCGGCACGATGCGCACCTCCACCGGCAGCATGAGCGTGATGAAAATCGCCCAGAAGGCAAGCTGGCGAAAGGGGAAACGAAAATAGACGATGGCGAAAGCCGAAAGCAGCGAAATCGCGATCTTGCCGATGGCGATGGTGAGCGCCATGATCAGGCTGTTCTTCATCATCAGCCAGAGCGGCGGAACGCCGGAGGTGGAGACTCCGGAGAAGAGCACCTCGCGATAGTTCTCAAGCGTGTGGCTGCCGGGGAGAAGCGGGACTAGGCCGGACATAAAATCCGTCGGGCCATGGGTGGAGGCGATGATCGCCACATAGACCGGAAAGGCGACGATCACGACACCGGCGATCAATACCAGGTGCGAGAGGAAATTCAGAAGAGGCCTGTTTTCGACCATTTTCCGCTCCTCAATACTGGACCCGGCGCTCGATCCAGCGGAACTGGACGAAGGTGAGCGCGATGACGATGGCCATGAGCACGACGGACTGCGCGGCGGAGGAGCCGAGATTGAGGCCGATGAAGCCGTCCTGGAAGACCTTGTAGACGAGGATGTTGGTCGACTGGGAGGGCCCGCCCTCGGTGGTGGCGTGGATCACGGCGAAGGTGTCGAACATGGCGTAGACCACGTTGACGACCAGCAGGAAGAAGGTGGTGGGCGAAAGGAGCGGAAAGACGATGGTGAAGAACCGCCTCACCGGCCCTGAACCATCGATCGCCGCCGCCTCGATCAGCGAATGGGGAATGGCGGCGAGCCCCGCCACGAAGAAAAGGAAGTTATACGAGATCTGCTTCCAGCTTGCGGCGATCACCACCAGGATCATCGCGTCGGTCGCGGACACGGCATGGTTCCAGCGGTATCCGAACATCTGCAGCAGGTAAGGCAGAAGGCCGATGGTCGGATTGAAGAGAAACCACCACAGCACGCCCGCGACTGCCGGCGCCACGGCATAGGGCCAGACCAGAAGGCTCGTATAGACCCTGGAACTGCGGATCGTGCGCTCCACCGCGAGCGCCAGGACAAGGGCCGTGACGAGCGACAGGGCCGCAACGCCGATGGCGAAGACCGCCGTCACCTTGAGCGAATTGAGGTAGAGCGGATCGGCGAAAAGCTTTTCGTAGTTCTGGAACCAGACGAAGCTCGTCTTCAGCCCGAAAGGATCCTCCCGCAGGAAGGACTGGCGGAAGGCCTGCGCGGCGGGCCACAGGAAGAAGATGAAGGTGACGGCAAGCTGCGGCAGAAGAAGCCCGTAGGGCAGCACGCGGTTACCGAAGATTGTGCGCTTGGTCTGCATGGAAACTCGGCAAGACGGAAGCCCGCGCGAGCGCGCGGGCTTCGTGAAAGGAACAAGCTCAGCCTAGCTGTTGGTGTCCTGGAACTCGCGCAGCAGCGCGTTGCCGCGTTCCACGAGCGCGTCGAGCGCCTCCTGGGCCGTCTTCCTGCCCGCAAGAAGCGCCTCGAACTCCTCGTCGATGATGTTACGGACCTGTACGTAGTTGCCGAAGCGCAGGCCCTTCGAATTCGGGGTCGGTTCATGAAGCGTGATCTGCTTGATGGCGACGTCCGAACCGGGATTCTTCTCGTAATAGCCCTGGCTTTGGCCGAGTTCGTAGGCCGCCTTGGTGATCGGCAGATAGCCCGTGAACTGATGCCAATCGGCCTGGACTTCCGCGGAGGACAGATAATTGAAGAAGTCCGCCACGCCCTTGTACTCTTCCTGCGGCTTGCCCTGCAGGACCCACAGGGTGGCGCCGCCGATGATCGAGTTCTGCGGCGCACCCTCGACATCGTCATAGTAAGGCAGCATGCCGTAGCCGACCTCGAAATCCTTGGCGTTGGCGATCACCGCCGCACGCCCGGCCGACGAGTTCATATACATGGCGCATTCCTGGGCGAAGAACTTCGGCGGGGCGTCGCTGCCGCCTTCCGGGCCGGCGTACTGGAAGATGCCCTCGTCCTGCCAGCGCTTCAGGTTCTCCCAATGCTTGACCTGCACCGGGCCGTTGAGCGTGAATTCCGCGTCAAGCCCGCCGAAACCGTTTTCCAGCGTGCCGATCGGCTGGTTGTGCCAGGCCGAGAGGTTCTCAAGCTGGATCCAGGAAATCCACCCCGTCGTGAAGCCGCAGGGCGCCGCGCCGGATTCCATGATCTTCTTGGAGAACTCCTCCACCTCCGCCCAGGTCTTGGGCGCCTGTTCCGGGTCGAGCCCGGCCTTCTGGAAGGCGTCCTTGTTGTAGTAGAAGATCGGCGTGGAGGAATTGAAGGGCATTGACAGCATATTGCCGTCGGTGTCGGTGTAATAGCCGGCGACCGCGGGCAGATAGGCGCTCGGATCGAAATCCGCGCCCGCATCCTTCATGAGCTGGTAGACGGGATAGACGGCGCCCCTGGCGGACATCATGGTGCCCGTGCCCACTTCGTAGACCTGCACGATGTGCGGCTGCTGGCCCGCGCGGAACGCCGCGATGGCGGAGGTCATGGTCTCGGCATAGTTGCCTTTGTAGACCGGCACCACCTCGTATCCGCTCTGCGACTTGTTGTAGCCGGCGACGATCTCCTCGAGCTTGGCGCCAAGCTCGCCGCCCATGGCGTGCCACCACTCGATCCTGGTCTGGGCCTCGGCGTTCACCGGCAGCGCGAAGATGGCGGCGGAGGCCGCCAGAAGGAACATGCGATTCATTGGGATCTCCCTTATTGCCATCGACTCGATGGAGGAGCCCCTTTTGAAGGCGTTCTATAACGTCTGGATGACAGCGCCGGAGAGGGCTGTGGAGCTTGGCCGGCCGCCTGGAAACGGGCCGGCACTGCCGGATTCAGCCCGCGGAATCCATCGGCACGTGGCCCGAATCCTGAGCGACACGCGCAAGCCAGGCCGAGACCGCGGGAAACCGCGGAAGGTCGAAACCGCCGATCTGCGCGTCGTGCGTATAGGCGTAGAGCGCGATGTCGGCGACGGTGAGGCCCTCCCCTGTCAGGAACGGCGTTTGCGATAGCTGCCGCTCCATCACCCCCAGAGCGCGATTGCCGCCTTCGAGTGCCGCAGCCATCCTCTCGGGCGTCGCCTGCGCGGCCCGCTCCGGATATCTGCTGAGCGCCCGCCGGACCGCGACATAGGGCTCGTGGCTGTACTGCTCGAAAAAGAGCCACTGATGGACGAGCGCCCGCTCGTAGGGATCGTCGGGCAGGAAACGCGTGCCCTCGGCGAGATAGAGCAGGATCGCGTTGGATTCCCAGATGAACCTTCCGTCGTCGAGTTCCAGCAGCGGCACCTTCCCGTTGGGGTTCATGGCGAGGAAATCGGGCTTGCGGGTGGTGCCGTCACGCGAGCTTGTCTCCACGTGCTCGAAGGGAATGCCGAGCTTCGCGAACAGAAGCCTCGGCTTGTAGCAGTTCCCGCTGTCCGTCATTCCGTAGAGTTTCATCGCGCGCTCCCTTTTCGCTGTTTGGATAGCGCGGCGTTCCGCCCTGCACGAATGAATAGTTTTGCTGGATCGATCAGCGGGATTGAGCAGAGCCCCGTCAGTTCGCGCGGGAACGCGCGGCAAACAGTGGAACCACCCTTTCGCCGGAGGCGAACAACCCCTCGATGTGGAGAGGATTGAGGTCGAAGATGGAGCCGGCGAGCTTCGGCCGGCCGAGCAGATAGCCCTGCACGAAATCCGCGCCCGCCTGCATCGCGACCCGGAGCTGTGCCGCCGTTTCGATGCCCTGGATGAGCACCTGCCGCCCTTCGCGCTGCAGCGCATCCACGAGCGAATTGAGAAGCTTCGCCGCCATGGCGACCTCGGCGATGCGACGGAACCACCCGCCGTCGATCTTGACCACCTCGGGATCGAGCAGCCGCACGCGCGACAGCGTGGAGCGCCCGACGCCGAAGTCGTCGACGGCGATGCGAATGCGGTGTTTCCTGAGCTCGGCGGCGATCTGCGTCATCAGCCCCTCGTCCGCCGTCTCCGCGATTTCGCAGACCAAGAGCGCCGGATCGACGGAGATCTCGTCCAGGAATGCCGCGATGTCGGCAACCTGTGCCTTGGCGGCCTTGAGCCCGAAATCCGCGTTCGCATAATGCTTGACGAACAGCATCAGCCCGTCCACCCCGATATTGGGGTAGTTGCGCAGATGGAGCGTGTGGCAGAGATTCTCCACGAACAGCCTGTCCTCCGCCGCCGCCACGTCGGCGAAGAAAGCTCGCGTCGCGACCGGCTGCCCTTCCCTTTGCGGGCCGGCCAGTCCCTCCACGCCGCAAGGCTGGAGCCCATCCGCCGTGTTGCAGAAGATGGGCTGGTAGAGCGTCTTCAGATAATAGGGCCCGTAGCGGCCGGTCTCGATGCCGACCTCATCGACATTGATGGCGTCGTCTATGCGCCGGGCCAGATCCTCAGCGTCCGTCATGTGCCGACCTGGCGCCCCTTCGCGCGCAGGATCGAGCGGAAGAGCTGACAGCTCCGAATCATATGAACCTTCCGTCCTGCGCGTTTGTCGCGCCCCTGTTCTCCAATGGGCGGGACACTTGCACCGGACGGATTGAACCGCCGTTAAAAAAAACGAGCGCATTTTTAGCGACTGCGTAAAAGCGCGTGCCCTTGCGATTTCCGGCCCGATCAGACATTAAGGCGTGTCTCGCCGAGGCAGGCGGAGACCAGCAATTTCAGTGGAGAAACCAGCTCATGGCTTTCCTTGCCGATGTCCTTTCACGCGTTAAGCCCTCCGCAACCATCGCCGTCACCCAGAAGGCGCGGGAGCTCAAAGCACAGGGACGGGACGTTATCGGCCTCGGCGCGGGCGAGCCGGATTTCGACACGCCGGACAACATCAAACAGGCGGCTATCGACGCGATCAAACGCGGCGAGACGAAGTATCCGCCGGTCTCCGGCATCCAGCCGCTGCGCGAGGCGATCGCCGCGAAGTTCAAGCGCGAGAACAATCTCGATTACGACTGGAGGCAGACCATCGTCGGCACAGGCGGAAAGCAGATCCTTTTCAATGCTTTCATGGCCACACTCAATCCGGGGGACGAGGTGGTGATCCCCACCCCCTACTGGGTGAGCTATCCGGAAATGGTCGCGATTTGCGGCGGCACCGCCGTCTTTGCCGAGACGAGGCTCGAGGACAGCTTCAAGCTCAAGCCGGAAGCGCTGGAAAAGGCGATCACGCCGAAGACCAAGTGGCTGATCATGAACTCGCCTTCCAACCCATCGGGCGCGGCCTACACGCGCGAGGAGCTGAAGGCCGTGGCCGACGTGCTGCTCAAGCATCCGCAGGTCTGGGTGCTGACCGACGACATGTACGAGCACCTGACCTATGGCGACTTCGCCTTCAACACCATCGCCGAGGTGGAGCCGCGTCTCTATGAGCGCACGCTGACGATGAACGGCGTCTCCAAGGCCTATGCCATGACGGGCTGGCGCATCGGCTATGCCGCAGGCCCGATCGAACTCGTCAAGGCCATGGACATGATCCAGGGCCAGCAGACCTCGGGCGCAGCCACCATTTGCCAATGGGCTGCTCTGGAGGCGTTGACGGGGCCGCAGGATTTCATCCCGCGCAACAAGAAGATCTTTCAGGAGCGTCGGGATCTGGTCGTGTCCATGCTCAACCAGGCCAAGGGGATCAACTGCCCGGTGCCGGAGGGCGCGTTCTATGTCTACCCGTCCTGCGCCGGCACGATCGGCAAGAAGTCGCCGTCCGGCAAGGTGATCGAGAACGATGCCGATTTCGTCTCCGAACTGCTGGAGGCGGAAGGCGTCGCGGTGGTGCATGGCTCTGCCTTCGGTCTAGGACCGAATTTCCGCATCTCCTATGCGACCTCGGAGAAGCTCCTGGAGGAGGCCTGCAGCCGCATCCAGCGCTTCACCGCAAATCTCAGATAAGCGAGCCCGGCAGGGCAGCGTCTTCAATGCCGCCTCGGCAAAAGCCGGGGCGGTTTTTCTTTACAGCAGCGATTTACTTGACTTAGTCAAATATGTGTTTGACAATGGCAATGGAGGACATTTGCCATGCGTCATACCCGAGTTCCCGCGGACGAACAGGTTTCCGCCGTCCGCCGCTTCAACCGCTTCTACACGCGCCAGATCGGCCTGCTCGAGGAAGGCCTGCTCAAGAGCGAGTTTTCGCTGACGGAGGCGCGGATCCTCTTCGAACTTGCGCATCGTGACCGCCTTACGGCCACTGATCTCGGCAGCGAACTGGCCCTCGATGCCGGCTATTTGAGCCGCATTCTGAGAAAGTTCGAGGAGCGCGGCCTGCTGGAGCGGAGGCCGTCGCCCAGTGATGCACGCCAGGCGCTGCTCACGCTGACGGACAAGGGCCGGCACGCTTTCGAACCGCTTGACGAGGCGTCGCGGCAACAGGTTGCCGGCTTGCTTGCCGCCCTGCCCGCGGGCGAACGCGACAGGCTCGTGAGCGCCATGAACACGGTCGAGCGGTTGTTGGGAACGGTGCCCGAGCCCAGGGTGCCCTATCTTCTGCGCCCGCTGCGGGTCGGCGATCTCGGCTGGATCACCCACCGCCAAGGGTTGCTCTATCATCAGGAATATGGCTGGGACGAGACCTATGAAGCGCTGGTCGCTCAGATCCTCAGCGAATTCGTGCGCAAATTCGATCCGCGCCACGAAGCCGCGTGGATCGCCGAGCGGGACGGCGAGATCGTCGGCTCGGTCTTCGTGGTCAGGCAGTCGGATGAAATTGCAAAGCTGCGGCTGCTCTATGTGGAACCCGTTGCCCGCGGCCTCGGCATCGGCCAGCGTCTCGTCGGTGAGTCCATCACCTTCGCCCGCGGCAAGGGCTACAGGACGCTCATGCTCTGGACCAACGACATCCTTGCCTCTGCCCGCCGCATCTATCAGGCAGCCGGGTTCAGGCTCGTCGCGGAAGAACGCCATCATTCCTTCGGAAAGGATCTCGTCGGCCAGACCTGGGAACTGGACCTGTGATCGCGCGCAGCTCTGCGCGAAGCAAGCCTGCCGCCCCCGGTGGCCTGAAGCCGTCTTCTCCTTTTCGGCGCGCGTTTCTCCCCTTGCCCGCAGCCGCAACCCGTGTGACGATGGCCCTTCCTGATGCCGTCGCACGGCACAGGCAAGTGCGACGGTCGTAGGGGGCCGGCCGCCGCTCATGGGAGGACGCGTGAGAGGAGGTCGGCAACATGGGCAACCGAGCCGGAGAGAGATACAAAGGGCCGAAATGCATCGCCATTCTCGGCCCTCTCGCCAGCGGTAAGACAACGCTTTTCGATGCGGTTCTGGCGCGCACGGGCCAGAACACGGGACAAAACGGCCCGGACACGCGGAACCATGCCATGAGCGTGGAAGCGAGTTTCGCCACCATGAGCTTCATGGGCGAGAGCATCACCTTCGTCGATTGCCCCGGCTCCGTGGAATTCGCGGGAGAGGCCGCCCCGGTGCTCGCCGCCGCCGACGCAGCGGTTGTCGTGGTGGACGCTGACGATCATAAGCTGCCGATGCTGCAGCTCATCCTGCGGCGGCTCGACGAAATGGGCGTGCCGCGGCTGCTGTTCCTCAACAAGATGGACAAGAGCGCGGCCGGTGTGCGCGAGATGCTGAAGACCCTGCAGCCGGCAAGCAGCGTACCGCTGCTTCTGCGCCACATCCCGCTGCGCAGCGACGGCGTCGTGGTCGGCTCGATCGATCTGGCGCTGGAACGCGCCTACATCTACCGCGAGCACGCCGAAAGCGAGATCGCCCCCATTCCCGACGACGAAAAGGCGCGCGAGCTCGAGGCGCGCTTCTCGATGCTCGAAACCCTGGCCGACCACGACGACCAATTGATGGAACAGTTGCTGGAGGAGATCGAGCCGCCGCGCGACGCGGTTTTCGACGACCTGGCGGCGGACCTGCGCAGCGGCCTCGTCACGCCCGTCCTGATCGGCACGGCGGAACGGGGAAACGGAATCTTACGGCTCTTGAAGGCGATCCGGCATGACGTGCCTGACGTGACGGAGACCCGCAAGCGGCTCGGTCTCGACGGCGGCGACGGCACGACGCTGCAGGTGATGAAGACGATCCACACCGGCCACGGAGGAAAGATCTCCGTCTCCCGTGTGCTGTCCGGCAGCATTTCCGACGGGACGGAATTGCCGGGTGCCGGGCGGGTTTCGGGTGTCTATAGGCTTGTCGGCCGCGAGCAGACCAAGCTTGCCTCCGCCGAGGAGGGAGAGACGGTTGCGCTGGGCAAGCTCGACGGCGCCCGCACCGGCGATACCCTCTCCACCTCCAAGGGACCGGCCGACCAGCTTGCCAAGCCGACGCCTCCGCGGCCGGTCTTCGCGATGACCGTCAGCCCGCGCGACCGCAAGGATGAAGTGAAGCTTTCCACGGCACTGCAGAAGCTGCTGGAGGAAGACCCCTCCCTCGTGATCGAACAGAGCCAGGACACGGCCGAGACAGTCCTTGGCGGCCAGGGCGAGATGCACCTGCGCATGGCGAGGGAACGCCTGGAGGGCAAATACCAGGTCGCAGTGGAGATGCGCACCCCTTCCATCCCCTATCGCGAAACGATCCGGAAGCCGGTCACGCAGCGCGGCCGCCACAAAAAGCAATCCGGCGGTCACGGCCAGTTCGGGGACGTCGTCCTCGATATAAGACCGCTTCCCCGGGGCAGTGGCTTCGAATTCACCGAATCCATCACCGGCGGCGTGGTGCCCAGGCAATATATCCCTTCGGTGGAAGCGGGCGTGCGCGATTCGCTCAAATCAGGCCCCCTCGGCTTCCCGGTGATGGATATCGCCGTGAACCTGGCAGACGGCTCCTACCATTCGGTGGATTCTTCCGACATGGCCTTCCAGCAGGCAGCACGCCTCGCCATGAAGGAAGGACTGGCCGCCGCCAGCCCCGTCCTGCTCGAGCCGGTCCTCAAGGTCGAGGTGGACACCCCTTCGGATGCCACCGCCCGCGTGACGGCGATCATGTCGCAGCGGCGCGGGCAGATTCTCGGGTTCAACACCCGCACGGACTGGCCTGGATGGGACATGGTGGAAGCCATGGTGCCCGAGGCGGAAATGGGAAACCTCATCGTCGAACTGCGCTCGGCAACCGCGGGCGCGGCAAGCTATCGCGCCTCCTTCGACCACATGGCCGAACTGACCGGCCGGCTGGCCGATGACGCGTTGAACAGCCGCGGCAAGGCCGCCTAAGGGGCGCGCGGAACCGATCTGGCCCGACATCGACGCCTGCGCGAGGGGCAAAGGTCGCCGGGAAGCAATCCGCGTGATTCCCGGCTCCGCCAGCAGATGCGTTCGGAAAGACGCGCTGCGGAACTCCTGAACTGCAGGCAAAAAAAAGAGCCGGATCAAGGAGATCCGGCCCAGTTGTTGGAAGTGCCATTTAAGGCGAAACCTCCAGAGGGGAACACTCGCCGGGGGCTAATGGGAGGAGAACGCACCCCAGCGAGTGATCAAGATATGAGCAATGGTTGCTCAAATAACAACCGCGGGATTTTGCATCCCAGCCATGCATTTTTGCAACCCTCGAAAAACTGCCCCTCTTCAGTAGCTCCAGCTGCGTGACTTGGAGATCAGGAAGTCACGAAAAACCTGCAGCTTGGCCTGGTTCTTCATGGTGTCGGGATAGCAGAAATAGGTATCGAAGGACGGCACATCGGTTTCCGGTAGAAGCTGCACCAGACCGCTTTCGCTGCCCACCACATAGTCGGGAAGGATGGCAATCCCGGCGCCGCGCTGGACGGCCAGTTTGATCGACAGGATATTGTTGATCTGCAGTGCCGCGGCGCGTTTCGAATTGTCGAGTCGCCCTGCCGTTTCCAGCCAGTTCATATCGCTGAGATGCGGCGGCACCGTTTCGCCGAAGATGACGATTCGATGCCGGTCGAGGTCGTCGATCGAGTTCGGCTTGCCATGGCGGTTTATATAGGCCGGCGAAGCATAGAGATGGAAATGCACCGTGAAGAGCTTGCGCTGGATGAGGTCGGGCTGCTGCGGCTGACGCATCCGCAACGCGCAGTCCGCCTGTCGCATTGTGAGGTCCAGTTCCTCGTTGTCGAGGATGAGCTGGAGCTGGATATCCGGATAGAGCTCGCCGAACTCCGGCAGCCGCTCCGTCAGCCAGCCATTGCCCAGGCCGACCGTGGTGGAGACCCGCAGCACGCCTGAAGGCCTGTCCTTGACCTCCGAAAGGCGGACCTTCACCGTCTCGAGCTTCATCAGCACCTCATGCGCGGTGCGATAGAGCATCTCGCCCTGCTCGGTCAGCACCAGGCCGCGCGCATGGCGATGAAAGAGGCTGACGCCGAGTTCCTGCTCGAGCGCGCTCACCTGTCTCGAAATGGCCGATTGCGACAGATGCAGCGTCTCCGCCGCATGCGTGAAAGATCCCGCCGCCGCAGCGGCATGGAAAACACGTAGCTTGTCCCAGTCCAACGCCGAGTTCCCCTCGTTTTAAGGCGTCAACCGAAGAGGCTCTATTCCGCGGCTTCGCGGTGCATCTCCAGTTCCGCCAGATATTTCTCGGCTTCGAGCGCCGCCATGCAGCCGAGACCCGCCGCGGTCACCGCCTGCCGATAGACATCGTCCGCCACGTCGCCGGCGGCGAAGACGCCCGGCACATCCGTGCATGTGGAGTTCGGCTCGGTCCACAGATAGCCGTTCGGCTTCTGCTTGAGCTTGCCCTCGAAGAGTTCGACCGCCGGCGCATGGCCGATTGCCACGAACACGCCGTCGATCGGAAGCTCGCGTACCTCGCCCGTCTTCACGTCCTGCACGCGGATGCCGGTGACGGAGGGTGGCAGCGGCGGCTTCGGCGTCTCGCCGACGATCTCATCCACCACCGTATCCCACATGACTTCGATATTCTCCTTCTGCAGGAGCCGCTCCTGCAGGATGCGCTCGGCGCGGAACTCGCCACGGCGGTGGATGACGGTCACGCGCTTCGCCAGATTGGCAAGGTAAAGCGCCTCTTCGACGGCGGTGTTGCCGCCGCCGATCACCACCACGTCCTTTCCGCGGTAGAAGAAGCCGTCGCACGTGGCGCAGGCGGAAACGCCGAAGCCCATGAATGTCTTCTCCGAAGGCAGGCCGAGCCACTTCGCCTTGGCGCCGGTGGCGATGATCAGGGCGTCGCAGGTGTATACCGTGCCGGAATCGCCCTTGAGCCGGAACGGCCTCGCCTTGATATCGGCTTCGACGATGAGATCGTTCACAATCTCAGTGCCCACATGCTCCGCTTGCAGGCGCATCTGCTCCATCAGCCACGGCCCCTGGATGGGTTCGGCAAAGCCGGGATAATTCTCCACCTCGGTGGTGATCGTGAGCTGCCCGCCCTGCTCCAGGCCGGCCACGAGCAGCGGCTTCAGCATGGCGCGTGCAGCGTAGATGGCGGCCGTATAGCCGGCCGGCCCCGATCCGATGATCAGAACAGGTGCGTGGCGGGTGGTCATGGCATCGCGTCCTTTCATGCGTTCGGGGCCGTATGCGGGACACACAGCCAGGTTGATCTAAGTATTCCACACGCCTTTGCGCAAGGCGAAGAAAGGTTTTCCAACAGGTTGCGGGCGAACGGAGGCGCTTTCCGGAACAGGTTGGCTGCGCGAAATCCTCTCTCCCGCGCATCTTCCCTTGGCGGCGGCCGCAGCTTGACGTAAATTTGTTGCGCAATTGCGACAGATTCGTGCGCGAACGGCGCAAAGGGGCTCCCGCATGCCATTGAAGGCCGACCTTGACGCCATCGACTGGAAAATTCTTCGCGAGTTGCAGAAGGACGGCCGCATCACCAATGTGGAGCTCTCGAGCCGGGTGGGCATTTCTGCGCCTCCCTGTCTGCGCCGGGTCCGCAAGCTGGAAGAGAGCGGTGTCATCAAGGGGTATCGCGCCCTCCTCAACAGTCCGGCTCTCGGCTTCGACGTGGTCGCCTTCTGCCTTGTCGGGCTGCAGCATCAGTCGGAGGCGGAGCTGAGGACCTTCGCCGAGCGGGCGCGCAACTGGCCCATCGTGCGCCGCGCCTGGATGGTCTCCGGCGATTCGGACTTCATGCTGCATTGCGTCGCGACGGACCTCGGCACCTTCCAGACCTTCGTGATCGAGGAGCTGACCTCCGCGCCCAATGTCGATACGGTCCGCACCGCACTGACGATCCGTCAGGTGAAGGACGAGGGACTGGTGGCGATCGGGTAAGCCGACATGGCACGTTCCAGCATCAGGAATGCGGCGGCTCAGGCAAACTTCACGAACACCCACTTCTTGTCCGTCAAAAGGACCGATGCTCCTCTTTGGACAAACCCTGAAAACTGCAAAAACGGCCTCTTTAGCTCCCGCCAGAATTTGCGGATCCCCCGCGGTTTGACAGGCGGCCTTTCGTCAAGCAGGTCGCTTTCGATGCCGAGGACCATGGACGGCCGCCCTATATAGGAATCCTGAACACAAACAGCCGGGACCAGTTGGAACGTCGTCAGAGACGTTGCCGAGGACAATCCTGAATTGAACATGAAATGATCGACCGGAACCTCCAGGCGTTCACTCAGTGCGAGCAGCCTTTCCGCCCCTTTCCGGGCAACGATATATCCTCCGGTACCCATGTGGCTACTTCTGAGCCGGTGAAGGCTTCTGCCGCTGATGACGGCTGCTACGCCTTTATCAACACGAGTGCGGCAAAGTCTCGTCTCCAGCTTCACAACATCAGCCTCCGTTGGGACCCAGTCCCCACGGCAAAGCAGAGAAGCCGCATCCGGCGCTAAATGCAAATCGTCTTCCAGGACGACTGCATGGGGAAGCGCCTCGTCGACAACCCGCTTCCAACAATCCCTATGGCTCAGGAAGCAAGCCGTAGCGCCTGGGGGTAAGCTCCCCCACCGCTGCACCTCGCCCATCGAGAGTTGCATACCGTCTACCGCAGGGATACGCGTGAACGGCAGGTCAAGCCCGTCGAGGATCTCCGTCATGCGCCGTAGGCGGTCGGGCCGCCGGTCGAGATTGATGAGGAAGAGCTTCATCTTGAATGCAGCAGGCTGGACCTTCGTTCGCACCGGTCACGCCACCAGTGGCACCGATAGCATCAAATCGGCTTCCAGTTCGGATCGATCTTGTCCGCCTCCGCGCGCCACAGATCGCCATAATCGACGTCCTGCCAGTCCTTGAACCAGGGTCCGCCGTTGGTGAAGTGGACCGCACTCGGCGTGCCGCTCTCCGGCTTCTCGCTCCAGCCCTCGAGCCAGTTCCACCGTTCGGGGATGCCGCCGATTTCCTCGTCCTTCGCCCACTGCATGCGGTGCAAGTACGCGCCGGTCTCGCGGTTGATCACCTCCGGTGTCAGGGTTTTCGTGGAAGGATGCTCGCAGTTGAAAAGCATAAAGGACGACCAGTTCTTGCGGGGATAGGTGGTCTGCACCTTGCCGTCCATCTTCACGGTGGCCTTCGGGGTGTAATCGTGCTTCACGCACATCACGGCCTTGGAAGGATCGCGGTATTCGAGCAGCTTCGCCACATCGTCGAGGAACAGGAAGTCGCAGTCGCAGAAGAGCGCCCAGCCCTTGTAGCCGGCAAGCCACGGCGTGAAGAAGCGGGAATAGGTGAACTCGGTGGACGCGAGCGGATCGATCTCGCGCGTATACGCGCCCCTTTCCACCAAGTCGGAAAGCTTGATCGGATGCACCTCGACAGGAACGCTCGCGCGATCCAGGATCGTTTTCTCGGCAACGTCATAGGCGATCGGCTCGCGGGAATCCCAGCCGATATAGATGTCGAGCTTCGTTTCCATCATCCCTCCTTGCGAATGTCTGCGTCTCGTGTCGTTCTTTGAAGGCCAAACGCGAATGTCGCGTTCCGCGACTATCCGCTCGATCCAGGCCCGCTCGTGATCCCAGGCATGCTTCTGCCAGCCCTGCCAGCTGAAGCCTGCGATCTCGACGTCCCACTCATCCGCGGGCAACCTTTCCAGCGCATATCGAATACCGACATATCCGGTGCTTGGGAATATGCGCTGCTTGGTCGAATCCTCAGGCTCTATGCCCAGATCGCGGCAGCTCGCTTCGTAGAAGCTTGGCGGCAGAACGGCAACAGCCTTACCAGCTTTGCCATACATCATCAGCCCGTCCCAGGTATATTCGGCACGACGTCCCTTGAGGCGGGAAAGCAGCTTCGGCTTCTGAAGATATTTTTCCACCGTGATCGGGTGATTGACCAGGAAGACGAGTTCTGCCGCCTGCACGATCGGCGAGGTGGGATAATCGGGATTTTTCAATCGCCGTTCCATCGGCTTGCCGGTGTTGGAGACGAACAACCAGTTCGTCTTGGTGCCGCTCATTCCGAAGGAGGTCTTAGGCTCGTTGAAGCGCACGACGTGATCGCTGGCATTCACGCGTTCCGTCATGTCGAAGAGCAGTGGCCCGTTGCCAACGATGAACAATCTCTTTTTCTTCTTAGCCATGCGGAATCGACTCTCCCGGCTTCTGCCGGCTCTTTAGAACATCGGTTGCCCTGACTGCAAACCGATAACGCGCCCTGTGAAACTCCCTCCCCAGGGTCTCGCTTAGCGATTTGCCCTTCCTCTGCACAGTCGTCCCGCCAAGCGTCGCCGCCACTTCGCGGACGGAAACCGGCGTCGAGCTCAAGACTCGAACGCCGTGCAGCCAGCGCATCTGGATAGCCGTATCCACAGGCCTGTCGAACTCGTCGGTAAAGGCGAGAAGCCTGCGCGCCGCTTCGCGGCCGACAAGCTGGGCCTGCATCCCGAGTCCCACCATCCGTGGCACGAAAAGCCGGCTTTCACCAGCCTGCGCCAGCGCCTCACCGTGCTCCCGCGGCTGCTTGGGAAAGCGCAGGAAATCCGCCGTCGCAGCGCGTTCGAGCCCGAGATCCAGCGCATTCCCGAATTGCGGCAGCAGTTCCACATCGTCTTCGATGACCAGCCCGGCCTCGAGCCCGTGCTCTATGACCATCTGCCACGCCCTGCGATGCGAGAGAAAGCAGGCGACTTCGGTTCTGCGCAGGGAAAACGGATAATACGGCCGGTGTAGCCTCGACCTGTAAGTGCGGGCGATCTCCGCGTCCGAGAGCGTCTCGGCGTCAATGGCATTGATCACGGTGACGGGCATCGGCAGGGCCTCGCGCAGGCGCTCCACCTGCGGCGCACGCCCACGCGCCCGCGCGAGATGGATGATGAAGGCGGCAGCCCTCAACGCCCCCTCTCCCAAAGGTCTTCATAGACTTCGCGAAGTGCCGCGGCCTCGCCGGCAAGCGCGAAGCGGCCCGCGACATGCGCGCGCCCGGCTTCTCCCTGCCGCGCCGCAAGGGCTGGATCGGCCAGATAGGGCTCAATGGCCGCGGAAAGGGCCGCCCCATCACCCGCCGGCACCACCATGCCAGTCTGTTCAGGAACGATCAGCTCGGCATAGGCGCCCGCATCGCTTGCCACTACGGCGGCACCCGATGCCATCGCTTCGAGCGGAGTGAGGCCGAAGCCCTCATTGCGCGAGGGCGCCACATAAAGGCTCAAGCGCCGGTACCATGGCCGCACGTCCGGCACCTCGCCAAGGAAACGGATTCGTTGCGACAGCCCCGCTTTGTGCACGCGGTGCTTCAAGTCCTCTGCGAAGGCGTGGTGCTCCGCCGTTGCCCGGCCGAGAATCACCGCCGTCCAATCCGGATAGCGCGGCAGGAGTTCGATCATCGCATCGATGAAGAGGTCCGTGCCCTTCTGGTGGCGGATGCGACCGAAGCAGCCGATCCCGTACTGCCCCGGCAGGCCCGTTGCCGCCCATATGTCCTCCGGGTCGCGCGGCGGGTGGAAGAGCTTCGTATCGACCCCGTGCATGATCACCCGATGCGGCACCTGGAGGAAAGAGCCGGAGCGCGCGCTGGTTGCCACTACCGCATCCATGCGGCGGATGAGCCAGCGCGTGAAGGGCTTGTGACGGCGCTGCGCGGCCGAAGTGAACAGCAGGCGAAGCGGCGCGCGGAAGACGTCGCGCAGCACGAGGCCAGCCACCATTTCGGTGTTGCGGCGGGCATGCCAGATGCGGAAGGGCTTCCGCTCGGGCCGCGCCAGCAGCGCGGGGAGCTGCCACCAGCGCATCCTGGGAAGATCCGCCGGAAGGCCCGGCCCGAACGTGACGATGGCAAGCTCGCGCGCCTGCAGCGGCACGAGCTGGACGATCGTGCTGGTGACGCCGGAGAGGCGGCGCTTCAGATTGGGCGCCACCACCTCCACCCGCCGCATGTCGATCGGGCCGGCGGCGGCAGCCTGGCCGGCTTGAGCGGCCATGATGCGTCTCAGCCGTACTGGACCCGCACGACCTCGTAGCCGCGTGCGCCACCCGGTGCGTTGACCTCGACGGAATCGCCCACGCCCTTGCCGATAAGCGCCCTGGCGATGGGCGAAGAGATGGAGATACGGCCGGACTTCACATCAGCCTCCTGGTCGCCCACGATCTGGTAGGTCTTTTCCTCTTCCGTGTCCTCGTCAACGAGCACGACCGTGGCGCCGAACTTCACCGTGTCGCCGGAAAGCTTGGTCACGTCGATCACCTCGGCCCGTGCGATCAGGTCCTCGAGTTCGCCGATGCGGCCTTCGTTGAGGCTCTGGGCTTCCTTGGCCGCATGATACTCGGCGTTCTCGGAAAGGTCGCCGTGCGCTCGGGCTTCCGCGATCGCTTCAATGATGCGCGGCCGCTCTTCCTGTTGGCGCCAGCGCAGCTCTTCCTTGAGCGACTCGTGTCCAGCCAGGGTCATTGGGACCTTGTTCATTTCACACCACCTTCCTGACCTCATGTGCCGCTTCTGGTCGCGGCGGCACACAAAAAGAAAACGGTCCGAAAGCCAAGGCCACGGAACCGCTTCGTTCGACTCCAGCGAAATATAGCAATGTCGTCCGCTTTTTCACGCGAATTTTTATTTGGCGCAGGATTTCCACCGGCGAGGGCCGGCGCCGCATCGCGCGGGTGCTTGCTGTGACTTGGATGAAGGCGCAGCCAACCTATGTGAATGGAGCGGGGTGCATCAGCAACGGAGACCGACATGCGGAGACTTGCCCTATCCGCCTTGGCAACGGCCGTCATCACGACCGGAGCGCAGGCGCAGATTTTCGAAGCGGAGGGGATGCGACTGCGTGCCGAATCCCTGACGGAAGGACTCGAACATCCCTGGGCGGTCGATTTCCTTCCCGACGGCGCCGCCATCCTCACCGAGCGCCCGGGGAGGATGCGCATCTTCGCCGATGGCGCGCTTTCCGGTCCGGTCGAAGGCGTTCCCCAGGTGGCGGCCTTCGGCCAGGGCGGGCTCCTGGACGTGATCGCCGCGCGCGATTTCGAGGAAACGGGCACCATCTTCTTCTCCTATGCGGAGCCCGGCGCAGGCGGCGCGGGCACCGCCATAGCCCGCGCCACGCTCGTCCGCGAGGACGGCAGCGCCCGGCTCGAGGACGTCCAGAGGCTGTTCACCCTCGAACCGAAGACGAGCCGAAGCCAGCATTTCGGTTCACGCATCGTCCATGCGCCGGATGGAACGCTCTTCTTCACCATCGGCGAGCGCGGCGACAGATCCCGCGCGCAGGACGCCTCCGACCCTGCCGGCTCGGTCCTGCGCATCAACCCCGACGGCAGCATACCGCGAGACAATCCTTTCGTGGGGCGTGAAGACGCCGCCCCGGAGATCTGGTCGATCGGACACCGGAACCCTCAGGGCGCCGCCTTCGATTCGGTGACGGATTCGCTGTGGATCGTCGAGCACGGCGCACGCGGCGGCGACGAGGTGAACCAGCCGGAGGCCGGGAAGAACTATGGCTGGCCCGTGATCTCCTATGGCCGTCATTATTCCGGCGGCAGGATCGGGCGCGGGACGGAGGCGCCGGGCTACGAACAGCCGAAATACTATTGGGATCCCTCCATCGCCCCCTCCGGCATGGCCGTCTACCAGGGGTCGATGTTCCCGGAATGGGCGGGGGATTTCCTCGTCGGTGCGCTGAGCTTCGAGCTCGTCTCCCGTCTCGACCGCGACGGCACGGGCGAGATCATCGGCGAGGAGCGCCTCTTCAAGGGCGCCTTCGGACGTATCCGCGAGGTGGCGGCGGCCCCGGACGGGTCGGTCTGGCTTCTGACGGATGAGGACAACGGCCAGATCATCCGCATTTCCCGCGCCGAGTAGCAGCAGCGCGAGGGCCGGCTGCTTCCTGGCCCATATCTTAGTTCCTGTTGGCCCCGCGTGCGCGCGCGGTTGCGTCTGCTATGACCTGCGCGACAAAAACGGCAGATCTTCTCGAGTGACCCGCCTCCAGGCCAACATCCTTCTGCTCCTTGCCGGTGCCATCTGGGGCATGGGCTTTGTCGCCCAGTCGACCGCGATGCAGGCGATCGGCCCGTTCCTCTTCATCGGCCTGCGCTTCGCGATCGCGTGTATCTTCATGCTGCCCTTCGCGCTGCGCGAGGGAAAGCGGGCACAGAATGCTCTTTCCGCCGCCGATTGGCGTGGCTTCGCCTGGATCGGCGTCATCCTCTTTCTCGGCATGGCGGCGCAACAAGTGGGGCTGCTTACCACCACCGTCACCAATTCGGGTTTCCTCACCGGACTTTATGTCGTGATGGTGCCGTTCCTGGGCGTGCTCGTCTTCCGCCAGAGACCGCATGTCATCGTCTGGCCGGCGGCGCTGACGGCGCTGGCCGGCATATGGTTGCTATCCGGCGGCGGTGCGGTGGCGCTGAAGCCCGGCGACTGGCTGACGATCCTCTGCGCTCTCTGCTGGGCATTCCAGGTCTTCTTCATCGCGCGCGCCGCCTCCGGTACGGGCCGCCCGGTCACGCTGGCGGTGATGCAGTTTGCCGTGACGGGCGCAATCGGCCTTGCTGTTGCCCTCGCCGTCGAGCCCATGGAGGTGCCTGCGATCACCATGGCGCTGCCGGAAATCCTTTATGCCGGCATCTTCTCCGGCGGCATTGCCTTCACGCTTCAGGTGATCGGACAACGCTACACGACCGCGCCCCAGGCGGCGATCTTCCTTTCGACCGAGGCGGTCTTCGCCGCTCTGTTCGGCGCCGTTTTCCTGGGCGAGAGGCTGCCTTCCGCCGGTCTGGCCGGCTGCGCCCTCATCCTCTCCGCCATCCTCATGGTGGAGTTGGTCCCTGCCCTGCGGGCACGGCGCGCGGCATCCTGAACGGCCGGTCCCAATTCCGCCGCATGCATCCGGTGAAGGATGCGCTATGATGGCGCGACCACAGGCTGCGGAGCATCCACATGAAGGACCCCGTGGAGAGGGAATGGGAACTTTCGATCGGCGTCGACACGGTGCGCCTCCTTGCAGAGAAGGCACGCGCCTTGAGCGCCGCCGTGAACGAAGACTACGAGGACGGAAAGGAGCACGAGATAGAGCTCGGCTCGGATGCACGCGAGAAGCACAATCACGACGGGCTGGCGGAAGAGGAGGAGGAGAATCTCACCGAAGAGGAATTCCGCGAACTCGTCGCGGATCTCAATGTGGACGAGGTGGCGGAACTGATTGCCATCGCATGGATCGGCCGCGGCGATTATGAGCCCGAGGAATGGGCACAGGCAGTGGCCGATGCGCGCCCGCGTGTAAACAAGCGCGTCGCCGGCTATCTGCTCAGCGTCCCCATGCTGGGCGATTGGCTCGAAGACGGGCTCGCAGCCATCGGCGCCTGACCGCCGCCGCCCCGCCAATGGCCGTTCCCCCGCCGCTGTCCAGGCTTTCCGGTCTCGCTTGCCTGTGCCTCTTCGCGGAATCGCAAGCGCGAGAGATATCGAATTGCCCGGAGAGGCGCCCGTGCCGCAATCGCGCACAGACGCGTTGCGGCAGGAAACACCGGTCCCGAGGCCCGCGCCGGACGGTCTTCCGGCAGCAGAGAGGGCCTGCCGCAAGGAGCTTCGCAAGCTGGGGGTGAAGTTCAAGGAGTCACCTGCCGTCGCAGCGCCGGGTGGCTGTTCCCTGCCCTTTCCGATCGAAGTGGCGCGCCTTTCCCGAGCGATCCGTATCGAATCGCCTGCCACGCTCGACTGCGGCACCGTGCTGGCGGCTGCCCGCTTCTTCCAGACCGCCGGCATGACACTGGCGGAAAAGCATTTCGGCACGGGCATCGCAACCGTGGAACAAGCGTCCGGCTATGTCTGCCGGCCGATCAACGGGGCTGACGACCTTTCGCAGCATGCGTTCGGCAAGGCGCTCGACGTCTCGGGTGTCGTTCTCGCCGACGGCACGCAGATCGAGGTGCGCGACCATGGTGGCCGCGGAGAGGCAGCGCGATTCCTGAAGGATTTGCGTGCTGCTGCCTGCGGTCCGTTTTCCACGGTTCTCGGCCCGGGTACCGACGCCCACCATGCGGATCATTTCCATTTCGACATCAAGGAACGGCGCACGCCCTATTGCCGGTGAGCGCCCCATTTCCGCCATAGGTTTCAACGCACCCGCTGAGTTTTCATTTACCATTCTCCGTTAGCTTCGTTTCGACCGACGAGCCGAGCGGAGAAGCGTAGCGTGTTCGAGTGCAAGCGGCCGCGTCCGCGACTGCTCCGCCTGCCCCAGGTTGCAAGAGGCGCGCTTGCTGTTCTGACGCTCGCTGCCGCTTCGGCTTGCTCGGTTGACGGCGTGCTGCGCCCCGAGGTGGATGTCGGCATGCAGACGGCCGCCGTCACCGGCGGCGGTCTGCAGAACCTCGTCCCTTCCAACCCCATGATGATGAGCTATCCCATGGTGACGCTGCCGGAGGCGCCGGCGGCAACGGTCATGCCTGCCGAGGAGGCGGAATGCCGCCGTGAACTGCAGCGGCTCGGCGTCACCTATCGCGATCTGGCGCCCATCGACGACGGCGGCGCATGCCGCATCGACCATCCTGTCGAGGTGAGCGGCTTTTCCGGTGACATCACGTTGAAGCCGGCGGCGACGCTCACGTGCCAGATGGCCCTGACCGTCGCCCGCTGGACCAGGAACGAGCTCGCCCCGGCCGCCCGCAGGCGGTATCTGTCCGGAATCGGCACCATACGTCAGGGCTCCAGCTATTCCTGCCGCCGCATCCGCGGCACCAGCGTCGCCTCCGAGCATTCCAAGGGAAACGCGCTGGACATCATGAGCGTCACGCTCGAGAACGGCCGCGAGATCGATGTGCGCCGGCCAGGTTTCTTCGCCTTCCGCCAGCGCGGTTTGCTCAACACGGTCCGCGCGGAGGGATGCGACTATTTCACGACGGTGCTGGGCCCCGGCTACGATGCCGACCACAAGGACCACTTCCATTTCGACATCAAGGCGCGCCGGAACGGCTATCGCGCCTGCCGGTAGCGGGACCGCGCGCAATCGCATATCCTGACGCGGGGCAGTCTCTGCTCCGCCACAATGTATCCAGCCCGAGCCCATCAATGCTCTTTGTCGAACTCGCGGTTCTCTTCATCCTCATCCTTTTCAACGGCTTCATGGCCATGTCGGAGCTCGCGGTCGTCTCCGCCCGATCGGCGCGGCTCAAGGTGCGTCGCGACGATGGAGACCGCGGCGCGGCACGCGCCCTGGAGCTTTCGGCGGACCCCGGCCGTTTTCTTTCCACGGTGCAGATCGGCATCACCCTTGTGGGCGTGCTTTCGGGTGCGATTTCGGGTGCCACCATCGGCGTGCGGCTGTCCGGCTGGCTCACGGACCTCGGCGTTCCTGCCGGCATTTCCAATCCTCTGGGCGTGGGCCTCGTCGTGGCCCTGATCACTTATGTCTCGCTGGTCATCGGCGAGCTGGTGCCGAAACAGATGGCCCTCAGGAACTCCGAGGCGATCGCGGCCAGGGTGGCCCCCTTCATGGCCATGCTCGCCAGGATCGCCCTCCCCCTGGTGTGGCTGCTCGACGTCTCCGGCCGCGGCGTCCTCGCGCTTCTCGGCCAGAACAGGGACGAGGCGCACCGCGTGACCGACGAGGAGATCCGCACCCTCATCGCGGAGGCCGAGCACACCGGCACGATCGAGACGGAAGAACGGCACATGATCGCCGGCGTGATGCGGCTGGCCGACCGCAACGCGCGCGCCATCATGACGCCCAGGGGCGAAGTGGATTGGCTGAACCTCAATGCCCCGGCCGAAATCATCGAGAAGACCCTGCGCGAAACACCGCATACGCGCCTGCCGGCGGCGGAGGGCTCAGCCGACCGGCTGGTCGGCGCCGTGAAGACCCGCGATATCCTGGTGGCCTATCTCAGCCAGGAAACGGTCGATCCGCGCGCCTTCGTTCTTCCGGCGCCGATCGTGCACGATTTCGCCGACGCCCTCGACGTGCTCGCCACGCTTCGCCAGGCGGAAGTGCCGATGGCGCTCGTCCACGACGAATATGGCAGCTTCGAAGGGATCATCACGCCCGCCGACATCCTTGGCGCCATCGCCGGCATGTTCCGGGCCGATGTCGAGGAGGGCGAAGCGGACGTGGTGCAACGTGACGACGGCTCCTGGCTTTTGCCGGGCCTGATGCCTGCGGACGAGATGGCGGACCGGCTCGACCTCAAGCTGCCCGCGGATCGCGGCTACAGCACGCTGGCCGGCTTCCTTCTCTCCTACACGCAGGAACTTCCGACCACCGGCAAGAAGGTCGACGCCATGGGTTGGCGCTTCGAGATCGTCGATATGGACGGTCGCCGCATCGATCGGGTGCTGGCGACGAAGACCGACATGTCGGCGGGCATCGAAAACGTCGGCTGGGACTAGAGGCTTCCGGGACTGCGGCTGGGCGGCGCCGCAGGCAAGTCCTGACGGCCTCCAGACCCGGCTTTGTCCTTCGATTGCCCGATCACGCCGCCTTGGATGCTTCGGCGCTAGCGACCCGCGCTCGTTTCAGCGCCTGCGCCCACCAGATGAACTGATCGAGCATCCCGCGCGCGCCCTCATTCAGATGTTCGATCTCCGCAAGCGCCTTATCTCCGCGCAGGACCGTCAGATAGTCCGGAAGCATGATGTGGACGCCGGTGCGGATCGGCGCCATCTGCAGCTCGATCGCATGGAGCCGCAACTGCTCGACCGCGCGCGTGCCTCCTGCCCCGCCGTAGCCGACAAAGGCCGCGGGCTTGTTGTTCCATTCACTATACGCATAGTCGAGCGCATTCTTGAGCACGGCGGTCGGCCCGCGATTGTACTCGGCGGCGGTGAAGATGAAACCGTCAAGGGAGGCGACCTTGGCCTGCCAGGCCTGTGCAATCTTGTTTGGCGAAGGTCCGTAGGCAGGAGAGGCCGCATCCTCAAAGAAGGGAAGCGGGTAATCGCGCAGGTCGATCAACTCGACTTCCAACTCGCTCCGCTCCTTTGCCAAGTCATGGATCCACTCGGCCGGTTTGTCGGCAAAGCGGCCCTCGCGCGTCGAACCCACGATGATTCCGGTCTTCAGCTTCGTCATGATGTCTGTCCTCTCCAGGGATGGTATAAGAAGGATACCGACGCTATATTGGAAACCAGAAACGCCGCACAAGGAGGCACTTTTTTGAAACCCGGTCACTTGGAGTCGACTGCCCGCGCCGAGGAAGCCCCGGCAGTGGCCGAATCCAGCAATTATGATGCGTGCCGTCCGGTCCACGAGCTCTTGAGCCTCGTGGGCGACAAATGGACCATGCAGGTGGTGCGGCAACTCGGCAACGGCACGATGCGCTTCAACCAGCTGCGCCGCGCCATCGACGGCATTTCGCAGAAGATGCTGACGACGACGCTGCGCAATCTGGAACGCGACGGCTTTGTCACCCGCACGATTTATCCCACGATCCCACCGCGGGTGGATTACAGCCTCACCGATCTGGGCCGCGATCTTCTGGTGCCGATCAGTGCGCTGGGCGAATGGGTGGTCGAGAACCGCTACCGCATCGAGGAGGCAAGGACACGTTTCGACCGTCAGCAGGTGTGAAGGCGCCGCTTAGGCCTCGGGCGGCACCGGCGTGGGGCGGCCCGTCGCATCCAGCGCGACCATGACGAAGTCGGCGCTGGTGACCATCTCCATCACGTCCGAAAGATAGCGCTGCGCCCAGGCCTCGACCTTCAGCACGATCGAGGTGCGGCCGACCCTTTGGATGCGCGTGTAGACGCAGAGCGTGTCACCGATCTTCACCGGCTTGGCGAACGCCATCTCCTTGACCGCGGCCGTCACCACCCTGCCCCGGGCGCGCTCGGCCGCGCGGATGCCGCTCGCCGAATCCATCTGCGCCATCACCCACCCTCCGAAAATATCGCCCGCCGCATTGGCGTCGCGCGGCATGGCCGGAGTGCGAAGGGTGAGATCGCCTTGCGGCGCGGCGGGGGTCTCGGACATCGCGAACCTCTGATCGAATTTTTATTTCAATGACTTAGGACTTTTGCCGGAATCGAATCGTCAGGAGTTTGAATCATTTTCTGAAGCCGTTTAATCATTTTCTCGAAGTGAGGCCCGCGCGGTCATGGTGAGCCGTGTCAACCACTCGGGCGCCTGACGGAAACGTTGCATGATTCCAACAGCTCCAAAATACTCTCCTCAAGCAGCTTCCTGCCGCCGGGCCGCCAGCCAAGCGCAGCCAGCCGGTCGGTTCTCATGGCGTTCACCGCTCCCTTGTCGGCAGCCTCCGGAAGGGGATGCGAAGAGCCCAGCTCCCGCTTCACGATCGCCAGGATGTCGCGCCTGTCGACCAGAAGGTCCGAGACGTTGAGGATCACATCGTCAGGCGTCGGCAGTTCCAACACCAGCCGCACAGCCGCCGCCACGTCACGCCCGTGGACCTCGGTGCCCGCGCGCGGCGCGATCTCGCGCCCGGCGAGATAGTCGGCAACGAGCCCCGTCCATTTGTGCGGGCGTCCCGGCCCGCCGGGACCGTAGACACCGGTCACGCGCAGGCTGACGCCCTGAAAGCCTGGACCGCGGAGAGCGCTTAAGGCCTGCTCCGCCCCAAGCTTCACCTCGCCATAGAGCGTATCCGGCCGCGCCTCGACCGTCTCGCTGAACCACACGCCCGGCGAGTGCGAACCGTAAACCGCACGGCTCGACAGGAAGACGGTGCGGCGCACCCCCACCGTCTTCGCCGCAGCGAACAGGGCCGCGCTGCCGTCCAGATTACGCCGTCGGAAGCCCTGAGGATTGTTGCCCTCGCCGCCGCGATATTTGCCCGGCTCATGGTCAAAGGCGCCGTGTACGAAGAAATCCACCCCTTCGAAAGGCGCGGATGTGATGGCCTCCGGCTCCAGCGAAAGCGACGCAAAGTGCACCGGCTTCGAAAAGAAGCCATCGGCCGGCGGGCGGCGGCCAATGACCGTTACGTCATGGCCGGCCGCCAGAAGACTTTCGACGATGAAACGCCCGACATAGCCGGTGCCGCCGGAAACGACCGTGCGCGGCGTGCTCATGACCCTGCCGGATTTTCAAGACTGTTCAGATCGGGAATGCCCTCGCCGGAATGGAATGCATGCCAGAGGTCGATGAGCGGCTTGAGCTTGTCCGCCTTGGGATGGTCTTTCTCCCACGGCTTCTCGTACTGGTAGTGCACCACGGAAACCGACTTCCAGTCCCATAGCCCGGGCAAGTTGAACCAGACATATTGCAGCATGTTGAAGAAGACCGGCAGGCCGTGCCAATCGGGAAAGTAGCTCTGCAGGAAGGTCTGGTCCGTGCGCCGCCAGAAGGCTTCCGGATGGTCGAGGACGGCAAGCATCGACCGGAAGGTCGCCTCCGATGGCCGGGCGGTGAACACGCCGGAGTTCAGCCGGTGAAAGTCGGCCAGGCTTTCATAGACATTGGGTGCTGCCGAAAATTCCGGATAGGAAAACAGCCGGTCGATATTGCGCAGCACGATCGCGTCCGCGTCGATGAAGACCACCCGCTCGTATTCCGTGAGCTGCCAGAGGCGCAGCTTGGCGAAATTGTCGAGCGGCGTGTGAAAGGCGGGCTTGTTGCCCTTGGTGAAAGGCGCATCGGCGTGAAGCCTTACCCGCTGGTGCCGCTCGTTGAAGGCTTCCGACGTCGGCAGCAGTTCCGCCTCGACGAGCCGCGCGCCTAGGGATGCCAGCGGCGTCAGCGCGGTGGCGTCCACCCCGCCCGTGTGCATGACGACGATCTCGGCGTCGGTCCTTGTCCGCTGGAGCGAGCGCACCAGCGCCAGCGCGCCCACGGCGTAATCGGCATTGGTGACGAGGGTGACATAGGCGTGCCGGGCTTGGTTCATGAGCAAACGCGGCTATGCAGCAACATTCCGCCCCGCCCTCAACCGACGCTCTTCAGCCGCTTGCCCTCCGGATCGCGATCGAGCGTGGGCGCGATGTCCTTGGTCCAGGCGGAGACGGACGGGATACGGCTGCGGTCGACGCGGTAGGCGAACTTCTTCGCCACGTCCACGACTTCGGCCAGAAGCCCGTCCTCCAGCGTGGTGGGATTGAGGCCGAGTCGCAGGAACTGCTCGTTCCTCACCACCAGATCGTTCTCGGGCGCTTCCTTGCGCGGATTGGGCAGGTAGGCGACCTTGGCGCCCGTCAGGCGGGCGACGAGCTCCGCCAGATCGCGTACGCGATGGGTCTCCGTCATCTGGTTGAAGATCTTCACGCGGTCGCCGCGCTTCGGCGGATTGCCGAGCGCGAGTTCCACGCACCGGACCGAGTCCTGAACGTGGATGAAGGCCCGCGTCTGGCCGCCAGTGCCATGCACCGTCAGCGGATAGCCGATCGCCGCCTGGATGAGAAAACGGTTGAGCACCGTGCCGTAGTCGCCGTCATAGTCGAAGCGGTTGACGAGCTGCGGGTGCAGCCTGGTCTCGGGCGTGTGCGTGCCCCACACGATGCCCTGGTGCAGATCGGTGATCCTCAGACCGTCATTCTTGGCGTAGAATTGAAACAGGAGTTGATCCAGGCACTTGGTCATGTGATAGATGGAGCCGGGATTGGCGGGATACAGGATCTCCTGCATGGCCGTCTCACCCGAAAGGGTCTCCACGCCCACGGGCAGGTAGCCTTCGGGGATCGCGGCCCCGACGCTGGAATAGCCGTAGACCCCCATAGTGCCGAGATGCACGAGATGCGCGTCGAGATCGATCTCCACCAGCGCGTTGAGCAGGTTGTGCGTCGCGTTGACGTTGTTGTTGACGGTGTAGTTCTTGTGCCGGTCGCTCTTCATGGAATAGGGCGCGGCACGCTGTTCGGCGAAATGGATGATCGCGTCGGGCCGGTGCTCGGCCAGCCAGCGCTTGAGGATCTCGTAGTCGCTGGCAAGGTCGATCAGATGGAAGCGGATGCGGCGCCCGGTCTCCTGGTGCCAGATGCGCGTGCGTTCCTGGATGGAGTCCATCGGAGTGAGCGACTGGACGCCGAGCTCGGTGTCGATCCAGCGGCGCGAGAGATTGTCGAGGATATGGATCTCGTGCCCCCGCGCGGAGAGATGGAGGGAGGTCGGCCAGCCGACGAAACCGTCACCGCCGAGAACAGCAATCTTCATCGAATCGAACCCTTGTCGCCAATCGTTAAGGACGCTTATCCGCCATTTGTGACAGGAATTCTATGCCCGTATGAAAGCGGATTGAAAAGCAGGCATGGCTGGCTGGTGCACACGGATTGGGACTAGCCGACAAATCTTTTGATGTCGCGGCGCCACATCCCGAGTTCATTTTTTACTTGACGGCGCCTCGGGCCGAATCAAACTTCATCCATCCGCCATAATCGTGCATCATTGTTGAAGGATGCCATTCCCCGTCAGAGGGAAAGCGGCGAAGGCGCTTTGGAAGCCGCCGAGACCCAGGCGGCAAGGCCGTTGCGCCAGACAGGGAAGGAGACGGAGATGCTTCCGTCAACGACATTTCAGTCCGGCGTCTATGACGCCAAGGACATGGCGGAAATCCACAGCGCGGTGGAAGCCGTCTGCGAGGAGCTCGGCATCGAGCGCGCGGATTTTGCGGGCCGCGAGCGCGTGGCGAGCCATGTGATGCGCTCCTGGGCCATGGGCCAGCGCACCCCTCTCGGCCTCGTCCACGCCGGGCTTGATGGCGCGGCATAGCAGCGGATTCCGCTCCGCAGGCCTGATGCGCCTGTCTCGACAGCGGGCGCATATGCCTCGTCTGCAATCGGACTACTCCTCTTCGATCGGAAAACGGAACGCCCTTTTCTCGCCAATTGCTGCGCGATCCTGTCGGGAAACGGCGCGGAAGGCACTGCTGCACGATTTCCTGCAACGCGGTTGTGCCTCGCCACCTCCGTACCGGGTTGAGCGTCGCACGGATCGGCGCTGGGATCGCTGGACTGACTGACCCTCCGGCGAGGGTGTGGACGCCGAGCGCTTTCCATGCGACATTTCGACGATCCTGAACGATCGACTATTCGAGGGCGCCGTACGGCGCTTTTCCGATGAGCGACACCGCCCTTACGCCGAAGACCAGGACCAGGACGAAGACCGAGCGGCCGAAGCTGCACAAGGTCATTCTCGTCAATGACGACTTCACGCCGCGCGAATTCGTGGTGACGGTGCTGAAGGCTGAGTTCCGCGTGAACCAGGACCAGGCCTACCGCATCATGATGACGGCGCATCGCCGCGGAACCTGCGTGGTCGCCGTCTTCCCCAAGGATGTCGCCGAGACGAAGGCCACGCGGGCGACCGACGCAGGCCGGAAACAGGGCTACCCGCTTCTTTTCACCACGGAACCCGAAGAATGAGGAAGGCGCGGCCACGCCCTGGCCGTCGCCGTTCCGCGCGATCGTTTCCGGTGACGACAGATATGGACGACCGGGCGGAAGCAGCAGACTGCACCTTGCTGTTTACAATCGCGGTCTACCCCCCAGAGTGACCAGATTTTTTGAAACGTAGCCTCATTTTTCTGATATAAACACGATGGGGAGCGCACTGCATCAGCGTCTCTCCACGTCTGCACCTGTCCGTTCCGCAAAACGCAGGCGCAGGCGTGCGCCGTGATGCCCCCGCAGGCCAACGGCGCTTGCCGCGTTCTCCGCAATCCGGGCCCCCTCGGATGCAGGGAGCGGGGCATCCGCAACCTCACGCCCAGTCTGGTTGCGGCGGCCGCGCCTTCCTCGATCGAGCCCCCTCGTGAGTGGAAAGCGCGGCCCCTTTCATCCCGATCCGCACCGGCTCCGAGACACGGCTTCGTGCTGCACAAGCCGACCTTGACGCTCAGGCAACCCCGCTATGAAATCGGCACGATCTGGCTGGGATCCATTTGCACCCAGGTTTCCGCACCGATCTGAAAGACGTCTGAGGGAGGTGCCACGACCCGCAGCCGGATACTGTTCTCGCCTGCGAACATATAGTCCCATGTCTCCCCCATGAATGCGCGCTCCACCACCTTTCCCTTGAGCTTCACGTGATCCGAAGCGTCAGGTTCTTTCCCGCAGAGCTTCAAGGATTGCGGCCGGATCGACACGGAAACCTCCTTGTCGGCGCCGGCCGGAACATCGAGCAAGGCGCTTGGAACCGAAAAGCCCTCGAAATCGACGGTGTTGTCTTTCTTGCGGCCGATGAGGAAATTCGTGCGTCCGATGAAGCTGGCCACGAAACGGGTCTTGGGTTTGGTGTAGAGCGCGTATGGCGCGTCCACCTGCTCGATGCGACCCTGATTCATCACGGCGATGCGGTCCGAGGTGACCATCGCCTCGCCCTGGTCGTGGGTGACATAGACGGATGTGATGCGGAACTCGTCATGGATGCGTTTGATCTCGAACCGCATCTCTTCACGAAGGTTCGCATCGAGGTTGGACAGCGGCTCGTCGAGCAGGAGAACGGCGGGGCGGACCACAACCGCCCTTGCAAGCGCCACGCGCTGCTGCTGCCCACCCGACAGTTCCGATGGATAGCGCCCGGACATGGTGTTCAACTGGACCACTTCGAGAATTTCCCCGACGCGCCTCTTGATCTCCTCGGCGGGAAGCTTCCGCAGCTTCAAGCCGAATGCCACGTTTTGCGCAACGGTCATGTTCGGCCAGATGGCATAGCTCTGGAAGATCATGGACATGCCGCGTTTCTCCGGCGGCAGGGACCCACCGGGCGCGGAAAGGACGCTTCCGTTGAGCGAGATGGAGCCGCTGGTTGGATCGATGAAGCCGGCGATCATTCTGAGCGTGGTGGTCTTGCCGCAGCCTGAAGGCCCAAGAAGGGAGACGAATTCGCCCGGCTTTAGTGCGAGATCGACATCGAGCACCGCGTCGACATCGCCGAATCTGCGGCCAAGACCGCTGAGCACGAGGCCTTCCATCACGATCTCCTCAACATGAAGTCGCGCCCGAGGAAGCGGACGCCTATGGCCATGACGGCAACGATGATCACAAGCAGCACGCTCCCAAGCGCCGACAGGCGCTCCAGCAGGCCCTCCTCGCTCATATCGAGGAGCACCACCGAAACGACGCGCGTGTTCGGCCCGACGAGGAAGACGGCGGTCGACAGTTCCTGCGCAGCGGGAACGAAGATGAGCAGCCAGCCGCTGGCGAGCGTGCGTTTCAGGAGAGGGCCGACCACCTTGCGGACAGCGACGAGCCTGCCGCCGCCGAGAATGCGCACGGCTTCCTCCATCTCGGGGTGGATTGCGCGCACGCCGGCCATGCTGGTCGTATAGGCGACCGGCAGGAAGCGCGTGGTGAACGCGAGGATCAGGATCAGATATGTGCCATAAAGCCCGACCGGCGGCAGCGCGTAGACCGCATAGAAGCCGATCGCCAGCACGATGCCGGGAATGACGAAGGGCGACATGCTGAGGAAGGCGAGCACTTCGCTCATGGGCAGCAAGCGCCGCTGCACGATATAGGCAATGGCGAGCGCAAGCAGGATGGCCGCGGTCGCCGCAGCCGCACCGGTGGCCAGGCTAGTCACCAGTGCCTTCTGGGAACTCGAATGCTCGAACAGAACGTAGTGGAAATTCTGCAGCGTCAGATTGTCGAGCGAGAGCCCCCCCACCCATGATTTGCTGAACGCGGCCATGACCAGGACCAGGAGAGGCATGATGACCGAGAGCATGACCACGAAGAGGCTATAGGCGAACGCCGCCCAGCGCCATTTCCCCAAATTCACGATGCGCCGCTCGCCCCCCTTCCCGCTCACCGCAGTATAGCCCTTGCGCGACAGGACCTTCTTCTGCAGTGTCAGCAACCCGGCCGTGATCAGAAGCAGCGGAATGGAATAGGCCGCCGCCACCTCGATGCGTAGCGGAAAGCTGAAGAACTCGGAGAGTTGGATGACCACGACGGGAAACCGGGCGGGAATGGAGATGAGCGCCGGCACGCCGTAAAGGGCAATGGATATGAGGAACGTCAGAAGGGCGCTGCCGAGTATCGATGGAAGCACCAGCGGCAGGGTGACCTTCATGGCCGTGGTGAACGGCCCCGCGCCCAGGATATTGGCGGCATCCTCCATCTCCGAATTGATCATCTCGAAGGCGGCGCTCACGAGAATGAAGATGGTGAAGTAGGTGTTGATCGCCATCACCAGCACCAGCCCGGGAAAGCTGAAAATGTTGACGATGGACTCGGTGCCGCCGGTGAGCCATTGCCAGGCCACGTTCAACCAGCCGGAGTTAGGGCCCGCGAGCAGGATCCAGCCGACGCCGCCGAGATAGGGGGGCATGACGAAGGCGCCGAAGATGCCGAAACGGATCAGATTGCGCCCCGGCATGTTGGTTCGCGTGCACGCCCATGCGAGCGGAACCGCGAAAAGCAACGACAAGACGACGACCGCTGCACCCATGTAGAGCGTGTTGACCAATGCCTGCACGTGCCGCGCCTTGCCATAGGCGTCGATATAGTTCTGGATGGTGAACCCACCCGAGTCGGGGTGGGTGAAGCTCTTCATCACCAGCATGCCGACGGGCGCGACGATCAGCACGGCAAGAATGGCCGCCAGAACGATCCACAACAGACCGCTTGGCTGGAGCCGGCGAAACCATGCGACATGTGCGCCGGCCCCGGCGAAGCTGGTGTCCCTCTGCGAGGACGAGCTTGAGACCAATGTCATGGTACTGGCCGTCTCCGTGGTTCAGCGGAAATGGGGGCCGGCCTGCGCCAGCCTCCCCAGAGAATGCGGATTCGGCTAGATACCGAAGGTGTCGCGGAATTTCTCCTGAACTTCCGCAAGCCCTTCGATCGCCTCCTGAGCCGGCACGATCAGGACCTTGTCGGGATCCAGCGGGTCGATGCCTTCGGCCGTGTCGACATCCGCGTGCAGCGGATAGCGCTGCAGGTCGCGGAGCCAAACCGAGTATTCCTCGGTAAGCATGAATTCCGCGAAGAGCTTGGCCGCGTTGGGATGGGGAGCGGCGGCAAGAATGGCGGTGCCGCTCGGCGGAAGCATAAGGCCCTCCGAAGGAGTGACCGTTGCCACCGGCTGCCCGTCCACGGCTCCCTGGCGCGACAGCGCAATGGCCGTGACCGCCACCTTGCGCTCTCCCGAGACGACCAGATTGTATCCGTCGGCGATGGAGCGGCCTATCTGCGGCTTGCCCACTTCGAGCTTCTCGAAATATTCCCAGCCGTAGAGGTCCCGCATGGCCAGCGTCCACAGACCGGCGCTGCCGGAGAAGCCTGGGTGGGCGATCGCCACCTGGTCCTTCCATTTCGGGTCGAGCAGATCGCTCCAGCTCTTCGGGGCTTCTTCTTCGGAGACCAGATTGGTGTTGTAGGTGATGCCATAGGGCGAGACGCTCGACACGAAAAAATAGCCGTCGCTATCGTTCATGCCCTTCAAAACCGGAGACATTGTCTCGATCCCGTTCGGCACGAACTGCTCGAGCGCATCGAGCTTCTTCAGTTCGATCAAATCCGTCTGGTCGTTCGTGCTGAGGATGTCGCCCTGCACCGCACCGGCCTGCACCTCCTGCATGATGCGCTGGAAAGTCACGCCGCCCGTGGCGCGAACAGGGCTGCACGTGATGCCCTCGTAACGCTTCATGAAGAGTTCGCAGGCCGCTTCAGACATTTCCGTCGTGAATTGGGAGGTATACCAGATCACCTCCCCCTCCTCCTTCGCAGCCTCGTAAAGCGCCTGCTCATGCTCGGAAAAGTTCTCCGACTGGGCGTGTGCGGCCAGTGGAGACAAAGCGGCCATTAAGACCAGGCTTAGGGTCTGCTTCAACATTTCTTCCTCCCAGGAATTCCTCTAACGCACCTATCTCTCGCACACAGCAGCATTGTATGCAATCTTTGACGAGTTGTATAAGAGAATGGCACCCCACTTTGTCAGGCAAGTTTGGCGGGCTGGCGCTCGTCCCAAGAAGTCAGCGAACTCATCGTCGACAAGAAATCGCTGAACATGTCGCCCTGAACGAGAATGTGGCTCTCTATAAGCTCTTCAGCCTTCGCGGAATCCCGTGCGCGCAATGCCGCGATCACGTTCTCATGCTCGGCCGCCGACCTCTCGAGACGGCCGGGGACGCGCAGTTGCAGGCGGCGATAGGGTTTCAGGCGCTTGTGCAGAGCGGTGGCCGTGCTCGCAAGAAAGCTGTTGCCGCTCGCCGCGTAGAGCAGCAGGTGAAACCGCTCGTTGGCGTAGTAGTAGTCGTCCGCCTCGCCCTTGCCGAGCGCTGCCAGGCAATCCGCTTGCGCAGCCACGAGTTCGTCCAGTTGCTGAGGGCTCATGCGGCGCGCCGCCAGACGGGCACACATTCCCTCCAGTTCGGCCATGACCTCGAACATGCCGATCATTTCAGGCAGCGTAATCTCATTTACGAAGGCGCCTCGATGGGGCTGGATCTTCACGACGCCCATCGCGCTCAATTGCGTCAGCGCTTCGCGAATGGGGGTGCGCGAAACCTGGTGCCGCGCAGCAAGAGTGGTTTCATCCAGGCGCTCTCCCGGTTTGTAGACGCCGGTGACGATATCTTCCTCGATCGCATCGCGCAGGAGCGCTGCTCGGCTTTGCTTCATCGACTTTCCGTTCGGCAAGTGGGAATCATCCTGGCCTCTACTCTGCCGCGCGCAACGCGGAAAGCCCGCCAAGATGCCGCAGCGCAGCCATTGCGGCGGTGGCGCCGTCTCCGGCAGCCTCCGCCAGAAGGGCCGCCGATCCATGCCGGATATCGCCAGCGGCGAAAACGCCGGGAACGGAGGTCTGCATGAAACGGTCCGTTACGACCCGCCCGTCATCGCCCAGTTTCAGCTTCCCCTCCAGGAAATCCGTGTTGGGCTCCAGGCCGACATAGACGAAAACCCCGTCCACCGGCTCCTCCCGCGAGGTGCCCGTCGTTTCATCGCGCAGGGAAACTGCCTTCACGACATCTTCGCCGAGGATTTTCTCGACCGTCGCGTTGGGCAGGATCGTGACGTTGTCGAGTTCGGATACCCCTTTCACCTGCGGCTTGGCGGCCCGGAACCTATCGTTTCTGTGAACGATGAGCACCTTTCCCGCGTGGGCGGCAAGCGTGCGCGCCTCGTCGAAGGCTGAATCTCCGCCCCCGATGACAACCACTGTCATGCCTTTGTAGAGGGGTCCGTCGCAGGAGGCGCAGTGGGAGACACCCCTGCCTTTCAATTGCTCCTCGCCGGGAACGCCCAGAGCGCGGCGGCTCGATCCAGCGGCGACGATGATCGCCCGTGCGGCGATCTCTCCTTCCGAGCAACGGATCACCGGGACCGGGCCGCCGAGAACGAACCCTTCCACGGTATCAAGCAGGAATTCGGCGCCGGCCTGCTCTGCCTGTTCCTGCATGACCGGACCCAGTTCGAAGCCGGCCACGGGCTCGGAAGAGCCAGGAAAATTCTCGATGCGCTCGACTGTCATGATCTGGCCGCCGGCACCGAGTTTTTCAACGACCGCTACCGACACCCCATGCCGTGCAGCGGTCGCTGCTGCCGTCAAACCGGCCACTCCAGCGCCGACGACGACGATATCGAACTCCCGCATGTCAGCCTCCTAACGCCACTCGTCGACCGAGACGGTCGTCTGGTGCCGGGCGCCCATGATCTGCCAATAGCCGTTGGTTTCGCCGCCCACCACGATGACGTTGATTTCCGGCAGACGGAAGACATGGACGAGTTCGTCTGGTCCCTTCTTCAGTTCGCCCGCCATCGGCTCCTCGCCGAACGTGGCGCGCGGATAGACGTAGTTCTGGATGAGTTGCAGGTCCCAGTAGCGATCTCCCGGCATCTTCGCCGTCTCGTGGATCCAGGAGATCAGGTCAGCCTTCTCGGTGAACCCTCCTCGCTCCACGAACTGGCGCGCAGTGATCGGATCGAGCAGGAGCACCGGAGCGGTCACCGCGTCGGTGCCCAGCAGCATGTCGCGCACGTGCTCGCGCCAGTGTTTTTCGCGTAGCCCCAAACAGAATGTGGTCGATCGGCAGCCGAAGAAGACGCTGACCGCGCTCGTATCGGCCGCGAAGCCCTTCTGCACATGCAGGGGCTCCCACGGGCTGCGTTCCTCGTTTTCGGCGAAGGTGATGCTGTTGTAGCTGTAATTGTTGCCGAGCGACCCCATGAAGCTTTCACCCGGCACGGACCCGCCCTGCAGATTTTGCGACAGCAGGCCGAAGGCGCGGCCGATGGTGGCGTTTGCGTGGTTGTAGGGACCCAACGCGCCGATGCCCATATTCATGCCGATCTCATGCCGGATGGGGCCGTTGACCACAGCCATGGCCGCGCCTGAGCTGGACGTGCTGCCGCGCGCGCTGACCTGACCGGCGGCAAGCGCCAATATGACCGGGAAATATTCGGGCCGCGCACCGGCCATCACCGCATTGACGGCCACCTTCTCGACCGTATAGCTCCAGGCGCCGCGATTGGCGGTCGGTTGCATCTTTCCGACGATCTCTTCGGGAGAACGGCTCGTGCCCTTCAGCATCTCGGCCACGCGTTTTTCCGTGGGGAGCACGATCGGCAGATTGTCTGTCCAGCGATTGTCAAGGAACAGCGCGTGCAGGTTTTCTTCCGTGTCGGCGGGCAGCAGGCGATCGGCCGGCGCCTTGGAGACGACGAGATCGGCCGAAGAGGTCTGCGCCAGCCCGATGGTCAGGCCCTCCACGATCTCGCGCATGACCGGCGCGCCGCGCACGGGATCCGTGCCAAGAACATAGTCGCGCAGCTCCGCCGCGCTCTTTCCCATCACCGGCTGGGGAACGAACACCAGAGGCAGTTGCGGCAGGCCGCCCATGCGGGCGACCGACTTCACCACCTTCTCGAACTTGTCCGTGTGAACGGCGACTGTGGGCACGCCATATTTGGTCTCGAGCGTTATGGCATGGGTGCATACGGCGGGCGCGCACGTGCTGCAATGGCCGACGCCGAGAATGGCCCCATGGCCGTTTGCCCGGATCTCTTCCCACAGCTTCGGATCGTCCTTGGCGTAGGTGCTCGCCATCTGGACGATCTTGGTCTTCACGCCGGGCATGAACTCCCGGAACCAGATCTCGATCTGCTTTAAGAGTTCGATGGAATCGTCGAAGCGGCTATCTACGAGATAGATCGTCTTGCCATCCAGGGTGCCTAGTCGCGGCGCCGGAGACTTGCCCGTAACGGCCGGGGGATATCCCCGCGGGTCCAGGACCGAGATCTTTGCTTCCGTTGTCGTCCGTTCCTTCTCAACGAGCATTTTCGGTCTCCCTAACGTTCGTTTCCCGCCGCGAGCGGCTCCCGGGTCTCGGCATGATTGCGGCGAAGCACTTCCTTCTGCACCTTGCCCATGGTGTTGCGGGGCAATTCCGACAGGAAGACGATCTCGCTCGGCCTCTTGTAGCGCGCGAGCCGCCCTGCAAGATGATCTTCGATATCGGCCGCCTGAAGGGTGCGGCTGCCGTCCGTGATGACCGCCGCTATCACGCGTTCGCCCATATCGGCGTCCTCGATGCCGAAGACGGCGCTTTCCGCCACGCCCGGAATGGCGTCGATCTCCGTCTCGATCTCCTTGGGATAAACGTTGTATCCGCCGGTGATCACGAGATCCTTCTGGCGCCCTATGATGTGAACATAGCCGTCGCCGTCGACCTTGCCCAAATCTCCAGTGATGAAATATCCGTCGGAGGTGAACTCAGCCGCCGTTTTCTCCGGCATCCGCCAATAGCCCCTGAAGACGTTCGGGCCTTTGACCTGGATCATGCCGACCTCATCCGCGCCCGCCGGTACGTTCGTCTGTGCATCCACGATCCGGAGACTCACGCCGGGAAGAGGGAAGCCCACCGTGCCGGGGCGCCGCTCGCCGTCATAAGGGTTCGACGTGTTCATGTTCGTTTCGGTCATGCCGTAGCGCTCGAGGATCGCGTGGCCCGTCCGCCGCTGCCATTCCTCATGCGTTTCGGCCCTGAGCGGAGCAGAGCCGGAAATGAATACGCGCATGTGGCGGCAGGCTGCCACCGAGAGCTCGGGACGTGCGAGAAGGCGCGTGTAGAAGGTTGGAACCCCCATCAGCACCGTTGCGGAGGGCAAGGCGTTCATGATGGCGTCCGGGTCGAATTTGGGCAGCAGGATCGCCGATGCCTTGGAGAAGAAGGTCAGGTTGAGCGCAACGAAGAGACCGTGCGTGTGGAAGATCGGCAGCGCATGGATCAAAACGTCTTCCGGTGTGTAGCGCCAGCATTCCCGCAGCGCCTGGACGTTGGACAGCAGATTGCCGTGGGTGAGCATCGCCCCCTTGGAGCGGCCCGTCGTTCCTGACGTGTACAGGATCGCCGCCAGATCGCGCTCTGAAACCGCAGCGGTTTCGAATTGGTCCGGCTGTGCGTCCACCAGCGCGCCGAGGTCCCCGCCCAGTGTCGCGACCTTCGTGTCCCCTGCCCGGCAGAGTTCCCGAGCGGTGTTCTCCATCGACGGATCACAGACGAAGACGGCTGGCGCCGCATCCGCCAGAAAATAGGACGTCTCGGCCGCCGTATACGCGGTGTTGAGCGGCAGATACACCGCTCCCATGCGGATAGCCCCGAGGTAGAGCAACACGACATCCAGGGACTTTTCGGCTTGTACGGCCACCCGGTCTCCCCTGCTCACTCCCAGCGCGCACAACGCATGTGCATAACGAGCCGACATGCGGTCGAGATCGCGATAGCTCACCACGCCACCGCCTGGAACGATCAACGCGGTGCGGTCGGGATCCGACCCTTGTGTGATCAGATGGGAGAAGAGACTGTCCGCCATCAGCTATGCTCTTTCGATTTCAATGCTGTCCCCCTGGAATAGCTTTCGCGTTTCCGGCGAAGCGACAACTTGTCGGCTTTCAGCAAAAAGCTCGTGGTTTTCCTCGATTGTCTTCGGGTCATAAAGGTAATTGACCATGATGCCGATGGACTGTCTGACGGCCCGTCCGGAGCGATCCGCAAGAAGATTGATGTGCTGCAGTCGGGCTCCATTGCCCAGGTGAAAGCGCGCCACGGGATCCAGTGGCTGGCCGTCCGCGCGCTTGGCATGGAGGAGGTAAGCGGCGGCGGCACTCAGCAGCGCCTTGCGGACATCGGCGACGTGCTCCCCGGGACTGAGGAGATCCGCCGCGCCGAGCACCGCTCTGTCCGCCTTGCTTATCAGGTGCGACGAAGGTTCAGCCAATTGCTGACGGAGCCATTCGGCAAAACCCGGAACCGGCGAGAGCGTCACGAATTTCCTGAGATTGGGCAGTTCCTGCTGGAGGTCCGCCACAACCTGCTTGATCAGCAGGCTACCGAACGAGACACCCTTCAGTCCGGCCTGACAGTTGGAGATCGAGTAGAACACGGCAGTGTTCGCGGCCTCGGCCGGAATGGGCGTCCGATCCGGATCGAGCAGCACGTCCATAGACGTGACGATCTCGCGGGCGAGGGCCACTTCCACGAAGATAAGCGGCTCGTCGGGCATCTGCGGGTGGAAAAATGCGAAGCAGCGCCGATCGCCCGGCTCGACGCGCCGGCGCAATTCATCCCAGTCGGTGATCTCGTGCACGGCCTCATACCGGATGATCTTCTCCAGGATATTGGCCGGAGTGCGCCAATCCATGGCCTGCAAGGTGAGAAATCCGCGGTTGAACCAGGAGGAAAAGAGATGGATGAAATCGGTGTCGACCGCGCTGAGTTCCGGTTCCGCATGCAGCCGCTGCAGCAGATGTTCCCGCATCCGCACCAGCGCCTGTGTTCCCCCCGGGGCCATGTTGAGCCGGCGGAAAAGCTCCTGGCGTTTCGGTTCGGCAGCATCGTGCAGCTTGCTTGCGCTGACAGGATCTCTTCTTGCGCCATAGGCTTCGATCGCCTTCTCGAGCGCTTCCTGATCCACATCGAAGCCGTTCAACAATATCCTGAGAAAGGCGAGTTGCGCATCGGCGTCGGCCTTGCCATAGGCGTCGAGAATAACGGACGCCAGCGCTACACCGGTGGCCTCACCCCGCCGCGACAGGAGAAGCTCGCACATGGCGCCAAGGTCGATCTGCTTCGTCTTTCCTGGGAGGATGAGTGCCGGCCATCGCCGATCCGTCAGGATCTGGATAAGATCCGAAACGAATGAAGTAATCTCCCGCCGCTTTCCGATTTGGGCTTGCGACCACACAGCCTCGTCCTCCGCCTCCTTAATTGCATACAATACCTCTCGACTAGCATGCAATAGGGGAAGACAGGCATGGCCGTGCACCATATTCCTTTCCGTGACCCTGGTGCAGCCATGCGCGACAGCGCATCCATTTTGATGAAGTCTTTCGGCTAACTATCGATAGCGGCTGCTCTGACTATGCTGTGTCGGATAGCGGCCGGCGCCTATCCCAATCCCCAGCCCCAGCCTGGCCGGCCGCTTTTTTTTGAGTGACACACAATGAAACTGACAGAGCAACAGGTGGAGAAGCTGGCGAAAGCGTTCTACGAATCGGAGCCTCGCCGGGTCTGGGACGATACGGACGAAGCAAGCAGGGAGGCGTCGCGCATCCTGGTCAAGCTGATGCATCGCAAAGTCACGGACCTTCAGCATCCTGCCGTCCGGGTCACACGGTTGCGGTGATCAGTCCAGCAGAGATGAAACGACGCTGTGTTCGGCTAGGCTGTCGCGCGTGCTTCTCGAAACGAAACGAGGCGTTTGGCGCTTTCGTCCCACAGGACGAGTTTGACGCATCTCAGGCTCTCAAGGAAGGTGATGCGGCCTATGTCGCGCAGCTCGGGATGGTCTCGCAGCACCTCGGGCAGACGATAGAACGGCACTTTGGCTGACAGGTGATGCACGTGGTGGATGCCGATATTCCCGGTGATCCAGCGCAGCGGAAGGGGAAGGTCGTAGTGCGAGCTGCCGTGCAATGCGGCATGCTGGAAATTCCAGTCGTCGCCCTCGGACCAATGTGTTTCTTCGAACTGATGCTGAACGTAGAAAAGCCAGACGCCTGCGGTGGCCGCCATCAGGGTGATCGGTACCTGCACCATGAGAAAGGGGCCGATCCCGATGAGCCACATCAGGCCGGCCACCGGAAGGGCAACGCCAAGATTGGTGGCGATCGTCGACGTCCAGGGTTGCACTCCGGCGCGCATAAGACCGAAGGGCAGCCGATATTGACAGATGAACAGCCAGGCGGGACCCAGGCCGAACATCACCAGCGGATGGCGATAGAGCCGGTAGTGCAGGCGGCCATACCAGGGCAACGCGCGATATTCGCCGACCGTCAGGGTTTTGACGTCGCCGATCCCCCGCTTGTCGAGATTGCCTGCGGTTGCATGATGGACGGCATGGGTGCGGCGCCAGTAATCGTAGGGCGTGAGCGTGAAGACGCCGATGACGCGGCCTATCCAGTCGTTGATCCCGCGCCGCGCGAACAAAGTGCCGTGACCGCAATCGTGCTGCAGAATGAAAAGACGAACCAGAAAACCGGCCGCGGGGATCGTCAGCAGGAGGCCCCACCAGTAGCCGTGCACAACGGCTAGCGCGGTCAATGCCCACAATGCGACAAAGGGCAGTGCCGTAACGGCTATTTCGACCGTGCTGCGGGCCGGACTGGGTTGTTTGTATCGTGCGAGAGCCGCGGTCCAGGAGCGCCCCTTCCTCTCGATGGTGGCGCTGGCGGCAACATTACCTTTCACAATATCTCCAAGCGTGGTCATGCGCCCAAGCGGGACGCGTGTTAACAGATATACATCCGGTGCTCAGGCTGCCCGGCGGAAGCGAAACTCTTCTTTACGGCGATACCTTGACGCACGGGCGCAGGCCGCCGCACCGCCATCTTCTCGCACCGGACGCGCCTGTGGCCGGGTGCCGGGGCTGCACCGTTCATCTAAGCTCTCCGGCGGTCGAATAACAGGAGCACCAAGAATAATCTTCTCGGCAGAAGAACATTCCAAGCGCTCCCACGGGCGTTCGATCGACAATTTCTCAGGAGAACCCGATGATCCAGGTTACGATTTACAATGAAAGGAGAGAGCTTCTCGGCCCGCGAAGACGGGCCGAAGCCCTGCGCGGCAGCGGATTGTCCACCCGCCCATTGTATTTTCAGCCCCATCTCCGTATTCATGCCCCAGCAGATGAAGGAGGCAGCATGGCGCGAGCGCCGAACTACAATCACGAACGCAAGGAACGCGAACGCATCAAGGCGGCGAAGAAAGCCGAGAAGCTGGCGGCCAAGGCGGCTGCAAAAGAGCGTGCGGTCTCTGCGGACCGGAGCGAAGCTGAAGGTAAAGATTGAGCCGGTAAGGCTATCCCCGAACAAATCGAACCCGGCGGGTTAAGAACAGCTTTCCATCCCGGGTAGGGTCTCCGCGTTGCGGATCGGCAAAGGCGGTTTCGAATGCATGGTTCCGGGATGCGCAGTTGCGCCCTGCGGACGCACTGCAGGCGCCGCACAAAGCTGCTATGAACAATCGCCTTTCCGATTCTTCCCGCAGGCCGCCCGTGACTGCCGATCCCCTGCAAATCCTGAAAACCGTCTACGGCTACGATGCCTTTCGCGGGCGTCAGGCGGAGATCGTCGATCACGTGGTGGCCGGCAACAATGCCTTCGTGCTGATGCCGACGGGCGGCGGCAAATCGCTGTGCTACCAGATTCCGGCGCTGGCCCGGCCCGGCATGGGCCTCGTCGTCTCGCCGCTGATCGCCCTGATGGCCGATCAGGTGACGGCTTTGCGCCAGGCGGGCGTCAAGGCCGCCGCGCTCAACTCGGATCTGCCGGGCGAGGAGCGCCGCGCGCTATGGCGGGACATCTTCAGCGGCACGCTGGACCTGCTTTACGTGGCGCCGGAGACGCTGCTCAAGCCCGGCGTCGTGGAGCGGCTCGGCCAGACGCCGCTGTCGCTGATCGCGATCGACGAGGCGCATTGCCTGTCGCAATGGGGACACGATTTCCGCCCCTCCTACCGCCAGCTCGACGCGCTTGTCGCACTGTTCCCCGACACGCCGCGCATGGCGCTGACGGCTACCGCCGACGCGCCGACGCGGGCCGAGATCCTCACGCATCTCAAGATCGCCGAAAGCGATGCCTTCATCGCCGGCTTCGACCGCCCCAACATCCGCTATGCCATCGAAGAGAAGGATAACCCGCGCAGGCAATTGGAGCGCTTCCTGGAAGGCCACGCGAACGAGAGCGGCATCGTCTATTGCCTATCGAAGCGCAAGACGGAGGAGACGGCGGCCTGGCTTTGCGCGAAAGGCTATAACGCGCTCCCCTATCACGGCGGCATGGACAAGGCGGCGCGCGAGGCGAACCAGACGCGCTTCCAGCGCGAGGAGGCGGTCGTCATGGTGGCCACCATCGCCTTCGGCATGGGCATCGACAAGCCGGACGTGCGCTTCGTCGCCCATACCGACCTGCCCGGCAGCATCGAGGCCTATTATCAGGAGACCGGCCGCGCCGGGCGCGACGGCCTGCCTTCCGACGCTCTGATGCTCTATGGCTATGAGGATATCGCGCTGCGCAGCCGCTTCATCGAGGAGTCGGACGCGCCCGAGCAGCGCAAGCGCATGGAGCGGCAAAAGCTCGATACACTTCTCGGGCTCGCCGAAACGGCGGGCTGCCGCCGCCAGGTGCTGCTTTCCTATTTCGGGGATCATTGCGAGCCGTGCGGCAATTGCGACACCTGTGCCGAGCCGCCGCAGCTTTTCGATGGGACGATTGGCGCACAAAAGGCCCTGTCATGCATCCACAGGACGGGCGAGCGCTTCGGCCAGGCCTATATCGTCGAGGTGCTTCTGGGGGCCGAGGACGAGCGCATCACCCGCTTCGGCCATGACCGCATCTCCACCTACGGCATCGGGAAGGAGCACGATAACCGCACATGGCGGGCGATCCTGCGCCAGTTGATCGCCCAGCGTCTGATCAATGTCGACCTGGCCGGCCATGGCGGCCTGTCGATCTCGGAGGCGGGCCGCCAATTCCTGCGCGAAAAGCCGGCCCTTATGCTGCGCGCCCCACGGGCGCCGCGCGCCGGGCGTGGAAAAGCCCCCCGCAAGCAGGCCGCAACCGCCCTGCCCGAGACCGACCGGGCGCTATTCGAGGCGTTGCGCGAAAAGCGCATGGAGATCGCCCGGACGCAGAACGTTCCGCCCTATGTGATCTTCCACGACAGGACGCTGATCGAACTGGCCGCCGCCCGTCCCGCCTCGCACGCAGCGATGGCCCGCGTTCCAGGTGTCGGCGAAGCCAAGCTGGAACGCTACGGCCCCGCCTTCCTGGCCGTCATCGCCGAGCATGCGGGATGACGGCCCTCACCCGGAATTCGGGTTGTGACCGTTGGAGGCAAGCCGGACTTGCGATCGACGATTGACCGAGAACGGCGGGGCGCGCCGAGATCCTCGCGGCTCGCACGCGACGGTTCAAGGACGATAGCCGAGTGCAAGCCCGATCGATCGGGCCGCTTCCATCACATCGGACGAGAATTGCTTGAGATGCTTGCGCTTGATGCGGGAATCGGGCCCCGACATTCCGATGGCGCCGACCACTTCGCCGGAGCGGCCGAGAATGGCGCATGCGACGGCGGCGATCCCCTCCCGCCATTCGCCGTGCGGGACCATCGCATAGCCCTGCTGGCGGGCCACCTCGATATCTTCCTTCAACTCGGCCAGGGAAGCGCGCGTCGTGTCGGTGAAGCGCTTGAAATGAGGCGTGAACCGATCGAGATAGCTGTCGGGCATGTGGGCGAGCATTGCCTTGCCGGTCGCCACCGCATAAGCGGGAGCGCGCGCGCCGATGCTGGTATGAGCGCGGATGTGCTGTTCGCTTTCGATCTTGTCGACATAGATGATTTCAAGATCCTCCAGCACCGAAAGATGGATCGTTTCTCCGGTGATCTCCGCAAGTTTCATCATCGCCGGACGTGCCACCTTGAGAAGGTCCATGCGGCGGATCACATTGCTGCCGAGCTCCCAGATCTTGGTGGTGAGCTCATAGGTGCTGTGGGGCGGGATCTGCCGCACGTAGCCCTGTTGCTGCAGCGTTGCCAGCAGTCGGTGGACATTGCTCTTCGTAAACTTCAGTTCGGTGGCAAGATCGGTGACACCGCGCGGCTGCTCGCTCGTCGCGAGCGTCTCCAGAAGCCGCAATCCCTTGACGAATGCTTTGTCCATGAGGTGGTGTTCTCGACCCAGTCACAAAGGCGCTCTAGCACAGAGAGCGAAATCGGCCAAACCGACTTACGGAGGACCTGCCGCGGACCTTCCAAGGACCCGCGGCAGGTCGCAGTGAATCATCCAGCGAGGAGCGCGTTCAGCTTTTCCTGGCCGTACTCTTCGTTGGTGGTGCGGCCATCCGGAGAAGGAGCACCCCAGTAGTCCGGACTCCATTCGATCGCCTTGGCGATATTGGCAGGATTGTTCGCCCAATAACGGCTGATCTCGGGGTCGGCGGCCTCATAGACCACCGGCGAGGGAAGTGCCACGGGATAGTTCGAGGTCAGCTCGGCAGCGCGCTCCGCATCGAGGCGCCATGAGAGCAGCTTGAGGGCGTTGTCGTAATTGGGCGCGCCCTTCGGGATGGAGAAGAAGTCGTAATAGACGAAGCCCTGATTCCAGGTGAGCTCGATCGGGGCACCCTCGAGGGCGAGCTTGCTCATGGTGCCGGTGTAGGCCATGCACATGTCGGCCTCGCCGTCGAGCAGCAATTGCGGCGCCTGGGCGGAGGTCGTCCACCACTTGGTGACGTGCGGTTTGATCTCCTCCACCTTCTTCAGGGCCCGATCAATGTCGAGCGGGTAAAGGTCCTCCTTCGCCACTCCATCGGCCATCAGGGCGGCCTCGAAGACGAAACGCGGCCATGCCGGCAGGCAGCGCGCACCGGGGAATTTTTCGACGTCCCAGAAATCGACCCAGTTCTGCGGCACGTTTTCGCCACTGTACTTGTCGGTGTTGTAGACAAGGCCAACGCCGATCACCTGCAGGGCGACTCCCTTGGAACGCTTCAGATTCTCGGGCATGGCCGCCAGCGTCTCCTTCGCACTGTCGGAAAGCTTGTCGTAGTCGATATCCGCCAGGCAGCAATCACCGAGAAGCTTCGTTTCCTGGTCGAAGATGAAAGTGAGGTCCCATTCGGTCTTCCCGGCCTCGACCTGCGCCTTGATACGCGGGCCGCTACGGGCCTCCTGCACCAGAACGACGTCGATGCCGGTTTCCTTCTCGAAGGGATCGTACATGATCTCTCGAAGCGCATCGCCATAGGCGCCGCCGGGATCCTGCATGACCACCTCGTTGCTCTGGGCGAATGCGCTGCCGGCGATGCTCAGGCAGAACGCAGTGCCCGCGACGCCCGCCGCGAGGCGGACCAGTCTCGACGTCCATTGCATTTCAGTCTCCTCTCCAGTTGATTTCTTCAAGCCACGCCGCGAGAGCGGGTCAGAACCGGCCGTGCCAGCGCGATGCCACCGATCACGAGCAGGACCTCGAGGGTCGAAACCACGGCAAGCACCGGGTTGAGCTGATAGTTGACGTCGGCCCAGAGCCTGAGCGGCAAGGTCTGCAGCCGGGGGCTCGACAGGAAAAGCGACAGCACCAGTTCGTCGAACGAATGTAGGAAGGCGAAGAATGCCGCCGCCGCGAGCCCAGGAGCGATCGCGGGGAGCGTGACCGTGCGGAAGACGGTGAGCGGCGAGGCGCCATGCACGGCAGCAGCCTGCTCGAGCTTGCGGTCCACGCCTTGCAGGGCGGCCGAAACGATCACCACCACGATGGGAATGCCCCCGATGGCATGGGCGGACGCGAGGCCGCCGATCGTGCCGGCGATCTCCCATCGCACGAACAGGCTGTAGAGCGACAGGCCGAGCACCACGGGCGGCACGATCACCGGACTGACCAGGAGCAACATGACGATGGTCTTGCCCTTCATCGAACTGCGCACGATGCCCATCGCGGCCGAAGCGCCGAGAGCGACGGCGATGGCCGCCGAGATAACGGCGATCATCACCGAGTTCGTGAAAGCCTCGATCCAGGCGCTGTCGGTGAAGAACTTCTCGTACCAGCGTAGCGAGAAGCTCGGCGGCGGGAACGTCAGATAGCTCGCGTGGCTGAACGATATGATCATCACGACGATGATCGGCACGATGAGCGTGGCGATGACGAACGCGCCCATCGAAACGACCGTGATCCCGCCGATCAATCCCGGCAGTCTCGACAGCATCCGCAGGATCGGCCAGCCGATCGTGTCGGCCAGCACCATGCCGAACGTGCGGCGCCCGACGCCGGATGCCCGGCCGCCGGCCGCCGCATCCGGTTTGTCATGTGTTTCGGCAAGCTTGCCGCCACCCCAGATGAACTCAAAGCCCAGGAAGCGCCCGGCCACCCCGACAACCACGAGGGTGATCACCAGGAGCACCACCCCAAGCGCCTGGAGGAACCCCTCGCTGGTGACGAAATCGGCCTGCTGGGTGATGTGCATGGCGAACATCTGGTCGCCGGCGCCACCAAGAACGGTGGGCGTGATGAAGAATCCGAGCCCCATGACGAAGACGAGCAGGAAGCCCGCGCCGATGCCCGGGAAAGTCAGAGGAAGCAGCACGCGCCAGAAAGTGGCGATCGGACCGGCGCCGCTCGCCTGCGCGGCGCGCATGAGGCTCCCGTCCAGGCGCGACACGCTCGAGTAGATGGACAGCACCATGATCGGCAGAAGCACCGCCGTCATACCGAGAAGAACGGCTCCGCGGTTGAAAAGAAGCTGCATCGGCTGGTCGTAGATGCCGAGCCACGTGGCCATCTTGTTGATTGGGCCGTTGCGACCCAGCAGCACCATCCATGCATAGGTGCGGATGAGGATCGCAATGAAATAGGGCAGCACGATGCAAGCCGCGACCAGGACCTGCACCCAGCCGCGGCTGCGATGGATAAGAAGGGCCGTCGGGTAGCCGAAGAACAGGCACAGCAAGGCGACCGTGACGGAGATCTCCATCGTGCGAACGAGCGATTCCCAGTACTGTGGGACCGCGAATACACGCTCGAAATGAACCCACCAGGTCGCGCCGCTCATGCTGATGCGGGTGAGATCGATGAGCGGGAGAAGATAGATGAAGGCGAGAAAACCAGCCGCCGGCAAGAGCAGCATTGCTGGGTCCTTCAGCCGCCGCCGCAACCTCGCGCCAAGCGCCCCGACCGGGCGCATGTCAATCGAGGCCGTCGTCATGCCAGCACCCAGCAGTCTTCAGCTCCCCAGCTTACATGCAGCCGTTCGCCGACCGCCGGCAGGCCGCGGCTGGCCGTGTCCGTACAGCGGATGAGCAGGGTCTCGCCCCCCTCCATCCGCGCCTCGATCCGCAAGATCTCGCCGAGAAAGAGGGCGGAGGTGACGGTCGCCGGCGTCGAGCCCGGCGTCGCCTCGTCGAAGACGGCGATGCGTTCCGGCCTGACCAGAACGGTCGCCCGCCCCACATCGATGGCGTTGCGGCTCTCCGCGTTGAAGACATATCCGGCGCGGCTCTTCAGAGTCATGGTCGAGCCGCGCTTCTGGACGATCTCAGCCTCGATCAGGTTGGATTCGCCGACGAAGGACGCAACGAAGCGATTTACCGGGTGACGGTAGATCTCCACGGGGGTCCCCACCTGCACGATGCGGCCGGCATCGAGCACGGCTATGCGGTCGGACATGGTCAGAGCTTCGCCCTGGTCATGGGTCACGAACAGGATGGTGCTGCCCAGCCTCTGGTGCAGGTCGCGGATCTCTATCTGGATGGATTCGCGCAGGCGCCGGTCAAGCGCGGACAGCGGCTCGTCCATCAGCACGACGCGCGGGCGCATGACGATGGCGCGGGCGATGGCGACACGCTGCTGCTGCCCGCCGCTCATCTGCGCGGGCATCTTCGACGCATGCTCGGAAAGTCGCATGATCTCCAGCGTTTCGGCGACGCGGCGTTCGGTGGTGGCGCGGTCGATACCGGCCATGCGCATCGGAAACGCGACGTTCTGGGTGACCGTCATGTTGGGGAACAGGGCGTAGCTCTGGAAGACCATGCCGAAGCCGCGCCGGTGGGTCGGCACGTTGTGGATCGGTTTCCCGTCGATCAGGATTCCGCCGCTGTCGAGCTTCTGGAAACCGGCAACGAGGTTCAGCAGGGTCGTCTTCCCGCTGCCCGAAGGACCAAGCAGCGTCACGAATTCGCCCGGCTCGATCTCGAGCCTGATCCGGTCGGCGGCCTTGAAGGTGCCATACGATTTTGACACATCGGCCACGGCAATACTGCTGCCGATGCCCTTCGCAGGGCGGGAGTCTGCGCCGTCGCAGCCGTTCACTGCAGTGTCCCGGCGCTCTGCGCGCCAAGCCAAACCGTCACTCATCTGCCTCCTCCCTGCGTTCTATATTATAGAACAGCATTCTGTATTTATCATTGGACCCGATTTGCTCGACTTGTCAAGCGACGTTTCACACGACATCGAATCGCCCATGGGCATATCGCCACCCTGAGCCGTTGACAGGTTGGGAAAACGCAACTAATTCTGAATAACAGAATTTTGTTCTACAATATAGAACACCGGCCCGACCGGGAGGAGGAGGATTTGGCATCGCAGCTGCAATCGATGGCACGGCGGGTCGAGACGGGCATGCGCGTCGCGCTGCCGGTCGACTACGCCGGAGTGTCGATGGCAATGACCATGCCGCTGATCGAAAACGGTGCCGGTCAACTCCACCTTGTGTGCGTCCCGACCGGAGGCCTCCAGGTCGACATGCTCATCGGCGCAGGTCTCGTACGCACGATCGAGACCAGCGCCGTCTCGCTCGGCGAGGCAGGCGGAGCACCCCGTTTCAACCGGGCGGTCCTCGACGGCACGGTGGAGATCATCGACGCCACCTGCCCCGCGATTCACGCCGGCCTGCTGGCCGCGCAGAAGGGGAATCCCTTCATGCCGATCCGTGGCTTGATCGGCACGGACGTTCTGGCCAACCGCGAGGACTGGCGCGTGATCGACAATCCTTTTGCCGAGAGCGGAGACCCGATCGTGTTGGTGCCGGCGATCCATCCCGACGTCGCCATCTTCCACGCTCCGAAGGCGGACCGTTTCGGCAATGTCTGGATCGGCCGGCGACGCGAACTCGCCGCGATGGCCTACGCTTCCCGCATCACGCTCGTCACCGTGGAGCGCATCGTGGAGGAAAGCCTCCTTGCCACCGAGGAAAGCGCGGCGGGCACCCTGCCCGCGCTCTATGTGAGCGACATCGCCGTCGCGCCGCGCGGCGCCCTCCCCTATGGATTGTGGGGCGAATATCCGACGGACACGGCCGAACTTGCCCGATACGCGCGCGCCGCCCGCAATGCCGAGGGTTTCGCCGATTACATGCGCGGCGCGGCACTCGAGGCAGCACAATGACGGCGGCCGCTTCGCCCCGCGAGATCCTGATCTGCACGGTCGCGCGACTGCTCGAAGGCGTGCGGCACGTGGCCGTGGGCGCCTCCTCCCCAATTCCGGCTGCCGGCGCAATGCTGCTGCGCGCGCTCGAGAAGGAGATGGGGGCGCCGGAGGTAAGGATTTCGATCCTGGGTTCCGTCGAGCACAACTTCTTCACCAACGGCTCGGCAGAACTGTTCGACTGCGCCGGCCAGGGCCGCATCGACGCCTTCTTTCTGGGCGGTGGCCAGATAGACGGCCAAGGCAACGTCAATCTCGTCGGAGCAGGTGGCTATCCGCGCTCGAAGGTGCGTTGGCCGGGCTCCTTCGGCTCGGCCTATCTTTATTTCGTGGTGCCGCGCGTGATCCTGTTCAGGGAAGAGCATTCGCCGCGCGTCTTCGTCGAGAAGGTCGATTTCGTCAGCGCTCCGGGCTTGAGTCCCGAAGGCATCCATCGGACGGGCGGACCGCGGGCGCTGCTCACCGGCATGGGCCTGTTCAGCTTCGACCCCGCGCGCCCGGGTTTCCGCCTCGAAAGCATGCACTCCGGCCACAGCCTGGAGGAAATACGTGCCGCGACCGGTTTCGAATTTCTGCACGATCCGAGCCCGTCCGTGACCCCCGCCCCGGACCGTGGCACGCTCGAGCTGCTGCGCGGGCGTGTGCTGGACGAACTCGAGGAAACCTATCCGGGTTTCGCGGCCAATCTGCGCCGCGACATCGCCGGTGTGGCACTCCCCTCCTGAATGACTGGATTGAAAGACATGCTGCCACACGGTTCTCTCTCCAACCTCAAGGTGATCGACGCCAGCCGCGTGCTGGGCGGGCCTTATGCCGGCCAGATCCTTGCGGATCATGGCGCCGACGTGATCAAGATCGAACCTCCGACGGGCGACGAGACGCGTGGCTGGGGACCGCCCTTCCTCAACGGGACCGCCAGCTACTTCCTCGGCCTCAACCGCAACAAACGCGGCATGGCGCTCGACATGGCGAAGCCCGCCGGACGTGAGCTGCTGCTGCGTTTGCTGGAGGATGCGGACGTCTTCATCGAGAACTTCAAGACGGGGACGCTCGAGAGATGGGGGCTGGGTCAGGAGGAGCTTGCGGAGCGGTTTCCGCGCCTTGTCCATTGCAGGGTGTCCGGCTTCGGCGCCGACGGTCCGCTTGGCGGGCTGCCGGGCTACGATGCCGCGATCCAGGCGTCCTGCGGCATCATGAGCGTCAATGGCCAAAGCGGCGGCGAACCCCTGAGGGTCGGCCTGCCGGTGGTCGATATGGTTACGGGGCTGAATGCCGTCATCGGCATTCTGATGGCACTCAACGAGCGTACGACCAGCGGCAAGGGCCAGTTCGTCGAGACCACCCTCTACGATTGCGGCGTATCGCTGCTTCACCCACACCTGCCCAACTACTATCTCTCCGGCCAGGTTGCGGAACCATCTGGCAACGCGCATCCCAATATCTGCCCGTACGACACATTCGCCACGGCAACGGAGCCGCTCTTCCTGGCGGTCGGCAACGATCGCCAGTTCGAAACGCTCTGCCGGATCATCGGCCGCCCGGACCTGCCGGACGATCGGTGCTTTGCCACCAATGGCGACCGCAACGTCAACCGCGACGCGCTGAAGGCCGAGCTGGAGGCAGCGCTCGCCACGCATGAATGCGAAGCCATCGCGGATACGCTGATCAAGGCGGGCGTCCCCTGCGGCGCGGTCCGCAACATCGAGCAGGTGGCGACCGCACCGCATACGCTGCACCGGGAGATGGTGGTCGACATTGGAGAATATCGCGGCACCGGAAGCCCGATCAAGATGTCGCGGACGCCGGCGGGCTACCGGATGGCGCCGCCGCGCTTTGCCCAGCATACGGGCGAGATCCTCGACGCGCTCGCCGTCGAGCCGGCACCATACCGGGAGGTGCTGCCCGGGCTTGACGATGACGACGACGCACCGGCCGTGTGCATTGCCTGAGGAAAAGGGACATGGTGAGAGAGACACTTTCGATCGGCATCATCGGCGACGGATTCATGCAGCCCGCCTTCTTCGAAAGGGCACTCGACCGCCGCCTTTCCAATCACCGGTTCTCGGTGAAGAGCGTGATGCTCGATTGGCCGCTGAGGATCCAATCGACAAAACACGACCCATCGCTGCCGGTCGCCGAGTTCGTCGGTCGGCCCGAGCACTATTTCGACTTCATCGGGGATTTGGATATCCTGATCACGCATCTCGCACCGATCACGGCGGAAAGCCTCACCCGTGCGCCGAACTTGGAGATCATCGCCGTCTCGCGTGGCGGGCCGGTCAACATCGAAATGGCGGCCGCGCGGGAACGCGGGGTGACGGTCATCAACACACCCGGCCGCAACGCCTCCGCAGTTGCCGAGTTCACCGTCGCTTCGTTGCTGGCCGAGACGCGCAACCTGATCCGCGGCCATCTCTCGGTCGCCAGTGGGGAGTTCCGCCGCGAGTTCTACCACTTCGATCATGCGGGACCGGAACTCTGCGAACTCACCGTCGGGATCGTCGGCTATGGCGACATCGGCACGCGCGTCGCTCGGCTGTTGCAACCCTTCGGCTGCAGGATCCTCGTCGCCGATCCCTTCAAGCAACTCACCGACGAGGATCGCGCCGCCGGCATCGAGAAGGTGGAACTGGAACAGCTCATTGCCGTCGCCGATGTCATCACGCTGCATCCACGGGTCACCCCGCAAACCAGGGGCATGATCGGCCGCCAGCAGATCGAATCGATGAAACGTGGCGCCTATATCGTCAACACGACGCGCGGCCAGGTTCTCGACTATTGCGCGCTGCACGACGCGCTGGTTTCCGGCCACCTCAAGGGCGCTGCGCTCGACACCTTTGATCCGGAGCCGCCGCCGGCCGATTGGCCGCTACTGAAACTGCCGAATGTCACCCTGTCGCCGCACATCGCCGGCGCCTCGCGCTATTCGATTGTCAAGGCGGCCGATATGATAGCGGAGGACATCGGGCGGCTTCTCGACGGACAACAGCCCCTTCACCCGATCAAATGAGCGACACCATGAGCGAAGAACTGACCCTTCGGACCGAACTGATCGAAGCCTGCCGCAGCATGAATGGACTCGGCATCAACAAGGGCACCGCCGGCAACATCAGCGTCCGCTTCGGCGACGGCTTCCTGATCTCGCCGACCGGCATTCCCTACGACAAGCTGACGCCCGATCACGTCGTAGCGATGAATTGGGACGCAACCTTCAAGGGCGATGTGCTGCCGTCGAGCGAATGGCGCTTCCATCGCGACATCCTGAAGGCCCGCCCCGACCTCAATGCGGTCGTCCACACCCATTCCACGCATGCGACGACGGTCTCCATCCTGGAGAAGGACATCCCGGCGATCCACTATTCCATCGCAGCCACCGGTGGGAACTCGATCCGCTGTGCACCCTACGAGATATTCGGCTCGCAGGCGCTCGCCGACCGGGTCGTCAAAGCGCTGGAGGGCCGCCGTGCCTGCCTGATGGCCCATCACGGCGTCATCGCCGCGCATGTCTCGATCGCGCGAGCATTGTCACTCGCCGTCACGGTGGAGGAACTGGCCCGCCAGTACCTCCTATGCCTGCCGCTGGGCGAGCCGCCCGTCCTTTCCGAACCGGAGATTGCCGAGGTCCTGGAGAAATTCAAGACCTACGGCCAGCAGAGCAGCAAGGCCCTTGAAGGCCTGCGCCGGGCATCCTGAACCTTGCTCGCGGCCCCGTCATGAGCGCCAGACTCCTCTGCCTCGATTCGGGCACGACGACCGTCAAGGCGGCAGCCTTCGATGCCGAGGGGCGCGTGGTGGCGACGGCGCAGCGCGACAATTCCGCACTGCAGCGCGACGGCGCGCGCGTCGAGCAGGACATGCAGGCGACGCTGGACGACGCCTTCGCGGTGCTGGCCGAGTGCGCCCGACGTTTGGAAGGGCCGATCGAAGGCCTGATCATAACCGGACAGGGCGACGGGCTATGGCCGATCGACACCGGCGGACGGGCGGTCGGCAACGCGATCACCTGGCTCGACGGGCGTACGCGCGCGCTCGCCACGGCATTGCAGCGTGCCGGCCGCCTCGAAGCGGTCGAGGCGGTCACATCGGCGCAGCCCACGGCCGCTTCCCAGAGCCTGCACCTGCTGTGGCTGCAGGACAACGACACGGCACGGCTGGAGCGTATCGCTCATGCCCTCCGTTGCAAGGAATGGCTGTTTCACGGATTGACCGGAAGAGTATTGGCGGAGCCGACCGCACTCCTTCCCACATGGGGCGATTGGCGTACGGGCGAGACATCCGCCGCCGTCGAAGAGGCGTTGGGCCTTCGCCGGGGCGTGGCGCTGCTTCCCGAACTCGCGCCGATCGGCGACTGCCGCGCCGGCCTGTCGAAAGCAGCGGCCGACAGGACCGGCATCGCGGAGGGGACTCCCGTCCTGCTCGGCCCCGGCGATGTGCAATCGGCGCTGACAGGCCTCGGCCTCGGCAGCCGGCCGGGCGTGACGAGAGCGTCCATTTTCGGCACCAGCGCGATCCATGCCTGCCACATGGACGATCCGGGCGCGATGCGGGAAAAGCCCCCCGGCGCCATCATCCAGCCATTCGCACTCACGGGCGGATATCTATGCTTTCACCCAAGCTTCAACGGCGCCGCGCTCTGCGCCCATGTGGCGAGGCTGACCGGGAGCGGGGCGGCCGGACCATCGCAGCCGGCCTATTCCGGCGTGCTGCTTCATCCCTTCCTGGAGCCCGGGGGAGAACGCGCGCCGGTGACCGCCCCCCATGCCTCCGGCGCGATCTTCGGGCTGACGGCGGCCTCAGGCCCGCGTGAAATAGCCTGGGCTGCGCTGGAGGCGCTTGCCTTCGTCGCGTGCAAGAGCCACGAGATGATGAATGCGCCCGAGGGAGACCTGTCGCTCGGCGGCGGCCTCTCGGGCGATGCCAATTTCACCCGCTTCCTGGCGACCGTGCTCGGCCGAAAGGTCCAGGCCACCACGGGCGGCCTTGCCGGCCTGCGCGGCCTGGCCGCCATCGCGGCCAAGCATCTGTACGGCGCATCTCCGGAGACGCTCGCACGGGACTGGATCGTCGCGCCCGATACGGTCGTTGCGCCCGAGCCCGGCGCAGTCGGGGACTATGCGGCCGCCAAGTACAGGCTCTTCTCACGCCTGCTCGACATGCTACAGCCGTCATGGCAGGACTTGTCCGCAATCGCAGATCTGGCAGTTGACCTGCCTCGGGAGCACATTGCATGAACGGCGCCGATATCCTCTGCGAGACCATGCTCGCCAACGACATCGACGTGTGCTTTGCCAATCCGGGCACGTCGGAGATGCACTTCGTCGCCGCGCTGGATCGCCAGCCACGCATGCGCTGCGTGTTGGGGCTGTTCGAAGGCGTGGTGACCGGTGCGGCCGACGGCTATGCCCGCATGGCCGACAAGCCCGCCTTGACGCTGTTGCATCTGGGGCCGGGATTGGCCAACGGGCTCGCCAATCTCCACAATGCCAAGCGCGCGCGCAGCCCGATGGTCAATGTCGTCGGAGACCACGCCACCTGGCATCTCGCCCATGATGCACCCCTGGCATCCGATATCGACTCTCTCGCCCAGCCGATGTCGCACTGGGTCGGCCGCGCGACCAGCGCGGATGCGGTGGGCACCGTGGCGCAGGAGGCGATCCGCGCCGCCAACACCGCCCCCGGCCAGATCGCCACCCTGATCCTTCACGCGGACGCAGCCTGGACCACCACGAACGGCCGCGCGCCGGAGCGCCTCGCCATGCCCGGCCCTGCGAAACCCGAGCCGCAACGCATCCGTGAGGCGGCACAGGCGCTGCTCTCCGGCCGACAGACCACGATCATCGCCACGGGAACCGCCCTGCGCGAAGCGCCGCTTGCGCTGCTCGACCGGATCGCCGCACGTACAGGCGCACGCTTGATGGCCCAGCAGTCCAACGGCCGCATGCAGCGCGGCGCGGGCCGCGCGAGGGTCGATCGCGTGCCCTATGTCATCGACAAGGCGCTGGAGGCCTTCGCCTCGACGGAACAGGTGATCCTCATCGGCGCAAAGGCGCCTGTCGGGTTCTTCGCCTATCCTGGCAAGCCGAGCAGCATGCTGCCGGCAGAGTGCGCGGTGCTCGACCTCGCCGAACCAGGAAGCGACTTGCCCGCGGCAATCGAGGCGCTGGCCGACGAGGTCGGCCTGGCCGCGTCCGACAAGCCACGGCTTGCCGCGCGCGAGCGGCCGGCCCTGCCCGCCGGCAGGCTCACGCCCGATGCCATCGCCGCCGCACTGGCTCTCCATATGCCGGAAAATGCCGTCGTCTGCGACGAGTCGATTTCCTCCGGCCGTGACTTCTTCCGCTGCACCTACGGCGCGCCGCCGCACGACTTCCTTCAACTGACCGGCGGCGCGATCGGGATCGGCCTGCCGCTCGCCACGGGCGCGGCGGTTGCCTGCCCCGACCGAAAGGTCATCACGCTCCAGGCGGACGGCAGCGGCATGTACACGGCACAGGCACTGTGGACGCAAGCGCGCGAGCGGCTTGACTGCCTCACCATTGTGTTCTCCAACAGGCGCTACGCCATCCTCTACGGCGAATTGAAGAATGTGGGCGCGGGTGTGCCCGGCCACAACGCAAGCCGCATGCTCGACCTCGACGACCCTGCAATCGACTGGGTGTCGCTGGCTGCAGGCATGGGTGTCGAAGCCGCACGAGCCGACACCGTAGAAGGCTTCGCCGATCTCCTGAATTCGGCCTGCGCGAGGAAGGGACCGTTTCTCATCGAGGCCGTGATCTAGCGACAAAGAAAGGGCCGGAGAACTGTCTCCGGAGAAGCGACATGGGCACGATCAGACGCGTTCCGCACTGCAGTCACTGGGGCGCCTATGCATTGCTTGTCGAGGATGGCCGGATCGTCGGCGCCGAACCGTTCGGCCCGGACCCGGCTCCCTCGCCCATCATCCATTCTGTCGGCGAATGGGCCAATCCGGAGCGGCGCGTGCTACGGCCCATGGTGCGGGAAGGTTGGCTGAAAAACCGGGAACGGAGCGACGGCGCCGGGCGCGGGCGCGAACGCTTCGTCCCGGTCACCTGGGACGAGGCGACGCAGTTGGTCGCGGGCGAGATCAGCCGCGTCTCGTCCGCCTTCGGCAACGCTTCGATCTTCGCTGGCTCCTACGGCTGGACGAGCTGCGGCCGCTTCCACCACGCCTCATCCCTGCTAAAGCGCATGCTCAACCTCGCCGGCGGTTATACAGGCCATGTGGATACCTATTCGATCGCAGCCGGCCCGGTGATCCTGCGTCACACGCTTGGCAGCGACGTCGCCAGCGGCGGACTTGCCAATACGCTCGATTCGATCGCCGAGCATAGCGAGACGGTGCTCGTGTTCGGCGCCATGTCGCCACGGACCGCACAGACGGAAGCCGGCGGCATCGGCACCCATACTCTGGAGACGCATTTGCGCCGCCTCGCTGAGCGCAAGGCGCGCATCATCCTGATCTCCCCGCTCCGCGACGACCTGCCCGAGTGGGTCGGCGCCGAATGGTGGCCCATCCGGCCGAACACCGACACCGCGCTGATGCTCGCGCTCGCCGGCGAGATCGTGAAGACCGGGCGGCATGATCGCGACTTCCTCGAGCGCTGCTGCAGCGGGTCGGAGACGTTCCTCGACTATCTTGCAGGCAGGACCGACGGTGTCGCCAAGGACGCGGCCTGGGCCGCCACCATCACCGGCCTCGACGCCTCCCGCATCGCAGCGCTCGCCCCCACGCTGGTCGAGCGGCGCAGCATGATCACGGTGAGCTGGAGCCTGCAACGGGCTCACCACGGCGAGCAGCCCTTCTGGGCCGCGCTGGGGCTCGCCTCGGTCATCGGGCAGATCGGCCTACCTGGCGGCGGCGTCGGCTACGGCTATGGATCGCTGGGCGGCGTCGGCGCCCCGTTCAACACCGGCAAGGCGCCGGCGATCTCCCAGCTGACGAAGCCGATCGACAGCTTCATCCCGGTTGCGCGCATCGCCGACCTTCTGCTCAATCCTGGCGCCAGCTTCACGTATCAGGGCGAGACGCGCACCTATCCCGACACACGGCTGGTCTACTGGGCCGGCGGCAATCCCTACCACCATCACCAGGACCTGAACCGGCTCGAACGCGCCTGGGCCCGCCCGGAGACGATCGTCGTTCAAGACCCGATGTGGACCGCGACGGCGCAGCGCGCCGACATCGTGCTTCCCGCCTCGACCTCTATCGAGCGCAACGACATCGCCGGTAACCGCCGGTCGGACTACGTGCTCGCCATGCACAAGGCGATCGAGCCGCTCGGCGAGGCGCGTTCGGATTTCGACATCTTCAATGCCGTCGCCTGCGAACTCGGGCTCGGACCCGCCTTCAACGAGGGCCGCGACGAGATGGGATGGCTGCGTCATCTCTACGAGGAAAGCCGCGCCGACGCGGCAGTGCGGCGCGACTTTCAGATGCCCGATTTCGACACCTTCTGGGAACGGGGCTATGCGGCGGTGCCGCTCCGGCGGCATTATACCTACCTGGCCGATTTCCGCCGGGATCCGACCGCCCACGCTCTGGCAACCGAAAGCGGCCGCATCGTTCTCGGCTCCCGGACGCTTGCCCGGCTCGGCTATGACGACTGCCTGCACCATCCCGCATGGCTGGAGCCGGCGGAATGGCTCGGGCACGCAAGCGCGCCCGATGAGTTCCATCTCATTTCGCACCAGCCGGAGGGACGGCTGCACAGCCAGCTCGAGACCGGTCGCGCAAGCCGCGCCCTCAAGCGCAACGGCCGAGAACAGGTTCGCATCAACCCGGACGACGCCGCGCGGCTCGATATCGCCGACGGCGCAACGGTGCGGTTGTGGAACGACCGGGGCGCCTGCCTCGCCACGGCGAACGTGACGGACACGGTCCGCGAGGGCGTCGCCGTGCTGCCGACCGGCGCTTGGCTGACCCCCGCCGGGAATAGCGGGCTGGACATCGCGGGAAACCCCAATGTGCTTACGCTCGACGTGCCGACCTCGCGCTTCGGCCAGGGCTGCTCGGCGCACACTTGCCTGGTCCGGATCGAACCCTATCACGGGCACCTGGCCGATGCGTTCGACAGCTATCTCACCCGACTGGCCGAGCTTGCGGCCACCTGAACATCCCTGGAGAACAAGATGAACGCCCAGCCCATCAGCCGGTTTCCCGTCCCCGACATCGCCGACCTGCCCAAGGACATCGCCGAGCGCATCCTCGCGGTGCAGGAGAAGTCCGGCTTCGTCCCCAACGTCTTTCTTGTCCTCGCCCACCGGCCCGACGAGTTCCGTGCCTTCTTCGCCTATCACGACGCGCTGATGGACAAGCCGGGCAATTTGACCAAGGCCGAGCGCGAGATGATCGTGGTCGCGACCAGCAACATCAATCAGTGCCAATACTGCGTGGTGGCGCACGGCGCGATCCTCAGGATTCGCGCCAAGGACCCGCTGATCGCGGATCAGGTGGCGATCAACTATCGCAAGGCCGACGTCACGCCGCGCCAGATGGCCATGTTGGACTTTGCCATGAAGGTCTCCCAGCGCGCCTACGAGGTGGACGAGGAGGATATGGACGTCCTGAAAGCGCACGACTTCACCGAGGAGGACGCCTGGGACATCGCAGCCATCGCCGCCTTCTTCGGCATGTCCAACCGGCTGGCGAACGTCACCAGCATGCGGCCGAACGACGAGTTCTATTCGCTGGGACGCTGAACATGGCCAAGGGATACAAGGAGATGCTGGCGGAGGCCGAGGCGGTCGTTCAATCCGTCGATACGGCCGAGATGGCATCGCAACCGGCCGACGTCGTGATGGTCGACGTCCGCGACCCGCGCGAACTCGAACGCGACGGCATGATACCCGATGCCATGCACGCGCCGCGCGGGATGCTGGAGTTCTGGATCGATCCCGAAAGCCCGTATCACAAACCGGCATTCGCGGAGGACCGGACCTTCGTCTTCTACTGCGCGTCGGGCTGGCGCTCGCTGCTTGCGGCCAAGGTGGCACAGGAGATGGGGCTGAACGCGAAAAGCATGCGCGGCGGCTTCAGCGAGTGGAAGCGGGCCGGCTTTCCCGTTGCCGAGAAGAAGAAGCGCGAAGCATAGGCGACCGGCCGCGGCTGCGGCGGTATCTGTGGGAGGTGAACGTAGTGAACAAATACCAAGATGGTCTGGAGCGCTGCGAGGCCAACCATCAGCCGATGACGCCCCTGATCTATCTGGAGCGAGCGGCGCGAACCTACCCTGACCGTCTGGCGGTGATCCATGGCGAGACCCGGCTCTCCTACGCGCAGTTCTGGAAGAATTGCCGCAAGCTCGCCTCCGCTCTCGTCAAGGAAGGAATCGGCAAGGGCGACACGGTCACGGTGATGCTGTCCAACACGCCTGCGATGCTGGAGACGCATTTCGGCGTGCCCATGGCCAATGGAGCGGTGCTTCATTCATTGAACACGCGCTCGGACGCGGCCACCGTCGCCTTCCAGCTCGACCATGCCGAGTCCCGGATCGTGATCGTCGACCGTGAGTTTTCCGGCGTCATGAAAAGCGCGCTCGGGCAGGCGGCGGTCACGCCGCTCGTCATCGACTTCGACGACCCCGACTATCCCGACGACGCGCCCGCCCCCAAAGGCGAGCGGATCGGCAGCCGCGACTATGCCGCGTTCGTGGCTGGAGGCGACGAAAGCTTCGAGGGCGTCATGCCCGTCGACGAATGGGATGCGATAGCGCTGAACTATACGTCGGGAACGACCGGGAATCCGAAGGGCGTTGTCTACCATCACCGCGGCGCCGCACTGGCCGCGCTCAGCAACACGATCCACTCGGAAATGGGCAAGCACCCGGTCTATCTGTGGACGCTGCCGATGTTCCATTGCAACGGCTGGTGCTTTCCCTGGGCAGTCGCGGTGCAGGCCGGGACGCACGTCTGCCTTCGCTGGGTGCGCGCCAGGGCGATGTACGATGCGATCGCCGACCATGGCGTCACCCATCTTTGCGGCGCGCCGATCGTGATGTCGACGCTGGTCAACGCGCGCGATGACGAGAAGCGCGCCTTTGCGCACAACGTGATCTTCAACACGGCAGCTGCGCCACCACCGGAAGCGGTGCTGCAGGCCATGTCGGAAGCCGGTTTTCGGGTAAACCACCTCTACGGCCTCACCGAGACCTACGGTCCGGCCGTCGTCAACGAGTGGCATTCGGACTGGGACGCCCTCCCGGCCTCGCAACAGGCGGTCAGGAAAGCCCGCCAGGGGGTCAACTACCTGTCCCTTTCAGCGGTCACCGTGCGCGATCCGCAAACCATGGAAGCGGTGCCCGCCGATGGCACGACACTGGGCGAGGTCATGTTCCGCGGCAACATCGTCATGAAGGGTTATCTGAAGAACAGGAAGGCCACCGAGGAAGCCTTCGCCGGCGGCTGGTTCCACTCCGGCGATCTCGGGGTCCTTCATCCGGACGGCTACATCCAGCTCAAGGACCGCTCGAAGGACATCATCATTTCGGGCGGTGAGAACATCTCTTCCATCGAGGTCGAGGACGCGCTGTACAAGCATCCCGCCGTCGCCGTCTGCGGCGTCGTCGCCAGACAGGACGAGAAATGGGGCGAAAGGCCGGTTGCCTTCGTGGAACTCAAGCCCGGTAGGCAAGCAAGCGAAGCCGATCTCCTGGCACACTGCAAGGCGAATCTGGCAGGCTACAAGTGCCCCGCCAAGATCGTCTTCGCCGAGATTCCCAAAACGTCGACCGGCAAGATCCAGAAGTTCGCGCTGCGCAATCTGGCCAGCGAACTCGAATAGGGTCCGGGAGGACGGCTTCCGCCCGGACCGGCTCCATCGAAGCGGGAATGATCCGGCCTCAGGCCCTGACGTCGATCACGACGCGTCCCCGGATCCTGCCGGCGACGATCTCGTTCGCGAGCCTCGGCAGTTCCGACAGCGGCTCGACGCGTGCGATCCTGTCGAGATGCGCCTTGTCCAGATGATCGGCGAGCGTCTTCCAGGCATGATCTCTCTTGCCCGCAGGCGCCATGACGCTGTCGATGCCGATGAGCGTTACGCCGCGCAGGATGTGCGGCGCCACGCTTGCGGGAAGTTCCATGCCGCCAGCCAGGCCGCAGGCGGCCACCGCCCCGCCATAGGCGGTCTGGGCCAGCACATTGGCCAAGGTCGTCGATCCGACCGAATCCACCGCGCCCGCCCAGCGCTCCTTCTGCAGCGGGCCGCCCTTCGCGGCCAGCGCCTCGCGCTCCACGAAGTTCGCTGCACCCAGGGCCGAAAGATAGTCGTGTGTTTCGGGACGGCCGGTGGAGGCGGTGACCGGATAGCCTTTCCCGGAAAGAAGACTAATCGCGGTCGAGCCGACGCCACCCGCCGCACCGGTGACCAGCACCTCCCTGCCTCCCGGCGCGATGCTGCCCCATTGCTCCAGCGCGTCCACGCACAACGCGGCGGTGTAGCCGGCGGTGCCGATGGCCATCGCCTGCTCCAGGGTGAAGATCTCCGGCAGGCGGGTCAGCCATTGCGGCTTCAGCTTCTGGTAGCGCGTGTAGCCGCCCCATTCGGTCTCGGAAAGCCCCCAGCCGTTGACGATCACATGATCGCCGGCCTTCCAGTCCGGCGACCGGCTCTCGATGACGGTTCCGGCAACGTCGATGCCCGCCACCAGGGGCAGCCGTCGCGCAATGCGACCCTTGCCGCTGACGGCAAGCCCATCCTTGTAGTTCAGCGTAGAATAGGCGACTTCGACCAGCACGTCGTGATCCGGCAGGTCGGCAACCGTCAATTCGCGGAACTCGGCCGTGGGGGCGCCGTCGCGATCGACGATCATCAGGGCACGGAATGTCTCGTCCATAGCGTTATTTCTCTCCTGTTGCCGTGTAGATCAGGCTTGCGTCCCGGTTCCGCCGCCGCGCCGTTCCAGCGCTTCCGCAAGCACGCCGCGCATGCCCTCCAGATGCTCGCGCATCAGCACAGCCGCACCTTCCCCGTCGCGTGCCTCGATGGCCCGCATGATCCGCTCGTGCGCATCGACCGCGCTGCGCCGGACGCGATGGCGGTAGATCAGCATGTTGGTGACCGGGATGAAGCTTTCGATGACCGTGTACATCATGAGCCGCAGCGGTCCGTTGGCGGTCGCGTCGACCAGCGCCCGATGGAAACGCACGTCCGAAGCACAGAAATCCTCGTCCGAAAGGTCTTCCCGGCGCTGCAGTGCGATCTCGGCGGCCATGGCCTCGAGATCCTTTTCGGCGCGGTTCACTGCTGCCATGCGGCAGCACGCCGCCTCGGTTTCCATGCGCGCCGCGATGATCTCGTCGACTTCGAAGGCGCCGAGGCCGACAAGCAGCGTCGCCGCGCCGGCAATCGCCTGGCCGACGCCCTCCGGGTCGGGTCGGGTCACGAAATTGCCGCCGGCAGGACCGCGTCGCGAGCGGATGAGGTTCTGCGCGGCCAACCGCTTCAGCGCCTCCCGAACCGTCGGCCGCGACACGCCGAAACGGCGGGCGAGTTCCTCTTCGTTCGGAAGCCTCTGATCGACCTTCAACCGGCCTTCGAGGATCGCCGAGCGGATGGTTTCGGCCACCTGCCTGGCGAGGCCGGTCCGGACGATCTCGTCGTAGTTCAGCGACAAGCGGCACCTGTGCAAGATTCGGTTACAGCGGAATCATACAATGAAATATAGGTTTGACAAATAAACAACCGTCGACAAGGCCGGAAATCTCGGCCGGGCCACGAAATCTGCCTGCTCATGACACTGCGTGAAGTCGCAGCTTGCGGTCGGTGTTTACCGGATGCATCATCGGCAAAGACGGGCAGAGCTGCGCGTTCGCTTGATTTGAGCGGAACCACCTTTGCAGCCTCGCATTCACTGAGGAGCCATGGACGAGCGCCCCGCCACTGCACCGCAGACACGCACCGGCCCGCATATGCTTCGCGAGCGTCTCCGCCTGCTCTATCACGGCCACACTCCCGGCGCCCTGCGCTTCCAATACGCCGTGATGGCAGTCGACTTGCTGATCGTCGCCTTCTTCGTTGCCAGCCCGGTGCTCCAGAAGCGGCCGTCATTCCTCTGGATAGACTATTCGATCGCGACGCTCCTCGTTCTCGACATCACAGCCCGTGCATTGGCATCCAAGGACATTCCGCGCTGGCTGCGGCAACCGACGAGCATCGTGGACATCTTCATCCTGCTCACACTGCTCCTTCCGCTATGGCTCGCCAACCTGGGCTTCCTGCGCGTGCTGCGCCTGTGGTCGCTGTCGCGCAGCGGAGTGTTCTGGCGGCCCCTGATCAGGCGAGGCTACGGCCAATGGCGCGAGGTCGTGCAGTCCGTGGTCAACCTGATCAGCTTCCTCTTCGTGGTGACAGGCTTCATCTACACGTTCTTCTTTCGGGAAGGCTCCGGTTTCACGGGTTATATCGACGCCCTCTATTTCACCGTCACCAGCATGACCACCACCGGCTACGGGGACATCCTGCTGCCGGGTCCCTGGGGCAAGCTCACGGCAGTCGTGATCATGCTGGCAGGCATCACCCTCTTCATCCGGTTGGGACAGGCGGTCTTTCGGCCGAACAAGGTCTGGCACCCCTGCCCGCAATGCGGGCTGCAGCGCCATGATCCGGATGCGGTCCACTGCAAAGCCTGCGGTTACATGCTCAAGATCCCGGATTCGGACGATTGAGCCCCGGTTGCGAAAGCGTCGGACATTTGCCCCGCATGGCCGCGCTGGAGCCTCGGCCTTCTGCTTTGCCGGCGTCCTCCGGCCTTCGGACTGCCGATGCAATCGGCCGCCGGTACGGCGGCGTCACGCCTTGGGCTCCTTGCTCACAATGCCGGGCAAGAGGCTCGCAAGCTCCATGGGGAACGGAAAGACGATGGTGGAGTTCTTCTCGCCCGCCACCACGTTCAGCGTTCCCAGATAGCGCAGTTGCATGGCCTCCGGCCGGCCGGCCAAAATCTCCGCCGCTTCCAACAGCTTCTGCGCGGCCTGGGCCTCGCCTTCGGCATTGATGATCTTCGCGCGCCGTTCGCGCTCCGCCTCGGCCTGGCGGGCGATGGCGCGGACCATGGATTCGTCGATGTCCACATGCTTGATCTCGACATTGGCGACCTTGATGCCCCAGGCGTCCGTCTGCTTGTCGAGGATCTCCTGGATATCGGCGTTGAGCTTGTCGCGCTCGGCCAGCATCTCGTCGAGGTCGTGCTTACCGAGCACCGAGCGCAGCGTCGTCTGGGCGAGCTGGCTGGTGGCCATCATGAAGTCCTCCACCTGGATGGTCGCGTTCTCGGGGTCGATGACACGGAAATAGATGACCGCATTGACCCGTACCGAGACATTGTCGCGTGAGATCACGTCCTGGCCCGGCACGTCCAGCACCAGCGTGCGCAGGTCCACACGCACCATCTGCTGCACGAAGGGGACCAGCAGGATCAGCCCCGGCCCCTTCGCCCCGGTGAAACGGCCGAGCGTGAAGACCACCCCGCGCTCGTACTCCCGCAAGATCTTGATCACCGACGCGAGGATCGCGACCAGAAGAACGACAAGGACTGCAAAGAAGGTGAAATTGCCGAACAGATTCATGAGTTTCCTCCTCTCGCGGCGATTTCCCCCTCCTCAGCCGCTACCACCTCGAGTGTGAGCCCGTCGCGGCCGATAATGCGCACGGGCTGACCTTCCTCCAGCGGCTCCGACGATACCGCCCGCCAGCGCTCTCCATGAACGAACACATAGCCTCCCGTTCCGTTCCAGCGATGCACGGCGCCGGTCGCGCCGATGAGCTGCTGCGCGCCGGTGACGATCTTGTGCCGGTGAGAGCTCCACGCCAGCCGGACGATGACGAGCGTGAGGGCCAGGCTCGCCACCGCCACGGCGCCGATGACCGGCCAGGAGAGCTGCAGGCCCGGCACATCCGTATCGAACAGGATGGTGGCGCCCACCACCACCGCCAGCGCGCCGCCGATGCCGAGAATGCCGAAGGAGGGCGCGAAGGCCTCCGCCACGATGAGCGCAATGCCCAGAAGCATCAGTCCCGCCCCCGCATAGGTGACCGGCAGCACTGCCAGCGCGTAAAGGCCGAGGAGCAGGCTGATACCGCCCACCGTGCCCGGCACCATGGCACCCGGATTGAGGAGTTCGAAGATCAGCCCGTAGATGCCGATCATCATGAGGATCAGCGCTACGTTGGGGTTTGTAATGATGGCAAGAAGCCGGGTCCGCCAGTCTGGCTCCATCTCGTCGACGCTCAAGCCAGCGGTATCGAGCGTCAGGGTTCCCTGGCTCGTGCGTACCCTCCTTCCGTCGGCCTGCGCCAGGACATCCTCGACGCTGCCGGCGAGGAAGTCGATCACGCCTTCGCGCTCGGCCACGGTGGAGGAAAGGCTTGCCGCCTGGCGCACCGCGCGCTCGGCCCAGTCCGCATTCCGTCCACGCAGTTCGGCTAGGCCGCGGATATAGGCGACGGCGTCGTTGATTGCCTTCGCCTCGGATGCACTGCGCGGCGCCTGGCCATCGCCGCCTTCCGTTTCCTCTGCGGCTTCTCCATCCTCTGCCCCGCTCGGCTCCTCGTCGGCGCCAAAAGGAAAACCACCGCCGATGGCCACCGGTGTCGCCGCGCCGAGATTGGTGCCGGGTGCCATGGCGGCCACATGGCTCGCATAGAGGATGTAGGTGCCGGCACTGGCCGCGCGCGCGCCGGACGGCGCGACATAGCTCGCGACCGGCACCGGCGAGGCCAGGATGGCAAGGATGATCTCACGCATGGAGGTATCGAGCCCGCCGGGCGTGTTCATCTGCAGCACGACCAGCTTTGCCTCACGCCCCGCCGCCCGCTCCAGCCCTCGCGAGATGTAGTCGGCCGTCGCCGGGCTCACGGCACCGTCCAGCCTGAGCAGGACGGCTGTACCCCCTTGCTGAGACGCGAGCGGAACTGCCAGGCCGAGAAGCCCGGTTGCAAGCAACACCGCAAAGATGATCCCGCGCATGAAACGGCGGCACGCGGGGGGATTCAGGGAACTCCACTGCCAAGCTTTCATATAACGCCATATAGGCGCTATTTCGAAGCCGAAAGGGGCCGCGCAGTCTTCAAATGCGGCACGGTCCCTTCCCAGGTCCCTGACGGCAACAACGCGAGGCCAACTCGCGCATCTACCCGTTCGAAATGGGACTACGGGTTGCCAATAGGAATATTTTCTTCTCGAAAGCGGCGAATGATCTCGTGATTGATCATTTGACAGTGCTCAAGATAAGCCCAGTAATTCGGCGGGCTGTACCAGTAGGTAACGGTGATGTTGAGCGAGCCGGAGGTCAGTTCGTTAAAGAAGACGCGTGGCGGCCGCTCCGGACTGTTGATGGCTTCGTTCGGATGTCTTTCTTCCACCTCTTGCCCGCTCTGGGATCTTTGTCGTGACGGTTGAGCGCCCGCTTCACCGCCACCGGCATCGACGGGCACAGAAAGGACCTCTCGCAAGATGGCCACGGCGCGTTGGATTTTCTCCAGAGACGTATCATACGCCATCGAAAGGTTGAACGTGCGCCGTATAGAGGGTCGCTCGTCGACATTCTCGATATCCATTTCGGCTACGTTTTCGTTCGGAATGCTGACGAGATGGCCCGTGAGCAGACGCAGCCGGGTTGAGCGCATACCGATGTCTTCGACAGTACCTTCGTAGCCTCGAATCTTGATCCGTTGACCCACTTCGAAAGGCTTGTCCAAAAGCAACATGAGACTACCGAAGACGTTGCGCAAGGTGTTCTGCGCAGCCAGTGCGACAGCAAGACCCGTTACACCCGCGCTGGCAAGAATGGTGGCGAGCGAGAATCCCATGAGACGCATGCCTTGGAGCAAGACAGCTATGATGGCAATGATGCTGACCACGCGGATGCCGAGGGCCACCAGGTGGATGTCTGACGGGCGCCGTTTGGCATATTCGGTTGCGGCTGCCAGATCGATCATCACGGTTCCCAGTGAGAAGATAAAGATAATCGCCGCTATCAGGGCCATGCCATAAATGACATAGACGGCGGTCTGGAAAACCATACCTGTGATGAATATCTTGTCGCCGATCAGGTCGTAGAGCGCATAGCTGACGAGGGCCGCAAAAAGCGGCACAAGAAGCAGCGTCGCACTCCGGGCAAGGGGTGTAACGCTACGTGTCAGTCGCCTGAGAATAGACGACAGGAGCCAAATCGACAGGATCGCCAGGGCAAAGAGGGAGACCATCGCGATCCACTGCCAAATCGTCTGCCCCAGGATGTCGTTGTGCATCCAGGCGGGGAACCCGTCCGTCCACGACTGGAGCGTGGGGTTGGGGGTCAGGAAGGACGCCTGATAGAACCCTTCCGCCGACGTGGTCCGGTAAGGAAACGATCTGACTTGCCAGAAGAGGTCTTCGACCGTCTCGAGCGTTTCTTCGCTGAACAGATACTTCCCCTGGTTCGGACCCTCGTCGATCCGCACGATTTCCAGCGGGCTGCTACCGATCTTCCATGTTGACGGATATCCGTCTTGAACCGCGGCGAGCATCTGTTCCCGGTCAGGAATCTGCTCAAGCGGCGGCAGCCCGATTCGGTCGATGATCTCACGGAGATAGACGGCGGAATTCACTGCCACGTCCTGGCGCAGCGACGGTGCGACGTTCCTCAGATCGAAGAACCACTGCATCTCGTCATATAGATGCTGCAGCTCCGCTGCATCTTCCGGCGTGTACGCATCCTGCCGAAGCAAGACGTAGTAGCGCTGGGTCAATTTGAGAAAGCTAATGATCGTATCGCGGGGACTGTTGGTGTTCGCCGGATGCAGCAGTTCCTGCAGGGTCTGAACGCTCTCTTCAGCGGGCGCGACGAGTTGATCGAGGATGTCTTCAACGTCCTGTGGGTTCTCGGATACGAAGAAGTCGCCGTTGGATTCCCCGCCGGGATCAGGACCAAGATCCTGCGCAAAAGCAATCGTACCAAGCATCACCAGAATCAGTACGGCCCTGCAAATCGTCCTTTCGATCGCTCTCATGAACATCTCTCGCCAGGTCAGGTTTGGATGGGCAGGTGAATGCAGCACTCGAGCCGATACGATGTTACCTGCGAGGGCATAGCCGCAAGCTCGGCGGCCGCCTTTTTCGGCACCGTGACGTTGACCTCCACGCCGATACTGCCCTGGGCCAAGATCGGCACGGAACATGCCGACAGGACAGCAGCCGCGACTGTCATCCGATCGAGCCGCATTTTCATGTCTCCTGTTCCATTTCGGCGGTGCATCTCCTTGGCAATGTTGATGGTGTTCCTGCTCAGCGGGCGATGCGAGCACGCCGCAGGGCGGTCGGGGTCGTGAATCTATGCCGCCGCATCGACGCGGTCAGGTGGCTGTGATTGGCAAATCCGGCGATGCTGGCGATCCTCGCCAGGGATATGTCGGTCGTGACCACAAGGTGCTCGGCCAGTTCGAGACGCGCCGCAAGGACATATTGATGAGGCGATCGGCCGACCGTCTGCTTGAAGGCGCGCAGAAAATGGCTGGGCGAAAGACCGGCAAGCGACGCCAGTCGCTCGATCGACAGCCGCTCGCCAATATTGGCCCTGATGTAATCCTGAACATCACGCCATGCCTTCAACGTCAGCCCTCCACGGTGCCGTGTTGCCGGACGATCCCGAACGGTCGAATAATTGCGCAGGAGATAGGTGGAGAAGACCGTAAGTAAGGAATCCAGATATGGATAGTTCGATGGCTTGCCCGCTCGAAACTCGTCCCGGATCAAATTGGCCAGCAAAAGCGCTTTCTCGTCGACATCCCCCGCCGCAAGAATCCGAAACTCGAGATTCTCCGCATCGAATTCCAAACCCGCCAGCCTGGAGAGTTGTTCGGGTGCCAAGGCCAGCGCCAGGTTTTCCTTCGACGTCTTCCAGCGCGCAAACAGTTCGGCGTTGCAGGGAACGATCTCGACTGTGCCGGCTGGAGCTGAAAACACCGTTTTACGGCCCGGGTTGGGTGCAACCTCTCCACCCGGTTGTGGCGTCAGCAGAACCAGCGCCATGTGGGAGGGCGCGTTGAACTTGATCGAGTTCGGCTCCGTGAGTGTGCGCGTGCCCCCTCCACCGGAGCCCTCGAACTTGGCTCTCCACTCGTCAGGAATGCTGCTCAAAAGGCTGGCAACGGGCTCGACCAATGTCTCCTCCCCAATGCCCTTTAGGACTGCTCGAACGTAAGGGCGTCATTCGATGCCGACCGCCCTCTCCGAGAAGTTTTTTAACAAACGTCCTCACATATTCAAGCAGTTTATCCTATTTCTGACATCATCAGACTGCAAACTGCACATGCGTTGGTGATGTTCTCAAATATCGTTACAGGTTTTAATGAAATTCAGAAAAATCTTATTTATTTCAGCCGCACAAACTGTCAAGAAACTATCAATTTTCAAAAAATGACCATCATTTCCGCCATTTCCGGTGAAATTTCATCGTTTCTGTGCTTTCCAAAATGCGGATTCCTCGGCTAAGTTCCTTTAGGGAAACAAAGGTCTGGAGGATATCCGATTGGCCGCGCCGGGGGGCGGAGCACGAAACAGAAAGGTGAGGGAATGATCAAACGAAATGCAATTGGCTTCACCGCCGCGGCATTGCTGCTGGCAGGTTGCCAGGCCAGCCCGGACCCGCAAGTGCAGGCTCGCAACCACGAGTTCGGATGCATCGCCGGCACCATTGGCGGCGCAGTCATTGGCGGCTTGATCGGCAGCACGATCGGAGCCGGCAGAGGAGCGACGCTTGCGATGGCCGCCGGACTCGGCGGTGGCGGTTATCTCGGTAATCGGTTGGCGTGCCGCTAGGAGAGGGAGGATATCCGATGCACAAGACAATTCTTGCCGCCGCAATCACCCTCCTGGCCGGAACCGGATTTACAGCGGCACAACAGGCCCCAGCCATGCACGAAGGCCATCTCGATCAGCTCGACACCGACAATGACGGGGGCGTCAGCCAAGGGGAATATCAGGCCTTCATGTCTGCCAGCTTCGCCAGGATCGACAGCAACGGTGACGGCGTTCTCGTGCAGAGTGAAGTCGCAGAGGTGCTTACGCCGGAACAATTCGCTGCCATTGACGCCAACGGTGACGGCCGCGTGCGCCGCGATGAATTCATGGACCGGGTCATGAGAGATTTTGCGGCAGCCGACCGTAGCGGCGACGGAAACCTGAACTGAACCTTGGCAAGCGCTGAGCCCCGCAGGGTCGACAGGTGAAATTCTGAACGGAGGGACAATCGATGAAGTCCGCAATGCTGACTGCTGCCATGGTCCTGGCAACACCGGCTTTCGCATTCGCTCAGGACAAGTGCTACGATGACGCCGAGGATCAGGCAACCCTGAACGAGTGCGCCGATGCTGCGTTCAAAAAATCCGACAAGAAGCTCAATGAGCTCTACAAGCAGATTGAGGCCCGCCTGTCGGACGATGCGGATACCAAGGAGCTTCTCGTTCAAGCACAGCGCGATTGGGTCAAATTCCGCGATGCGGAGTGCAGTTTCCAGACTGCGGGCGCAGCCGGAGGAAGCGCAATCCCAATGCTCGTCGCGATGTGCATGGACGGCCTGACGCAATCCCGCGTCAAAGATTTCCAGGGTTACCTGGATTGCGAGGAAGGCGATCTGACCTGCCCCGTTCCGTCCGCGAATTGACAACTCCCGCGACCCGCTTTGATCGAAATGAAGCCGGCGGTGAGCAGAATCTCATCGCCGGTCATTCACACCCGGGCTCCACGGGCTCGATCAGATAGCCCACCCTGGTGCGGGCTCTGGCCCATCAGGTGTCATCCCGGACCGCCCGCTCTCCCCCGGATCACCTGGGAGCAGCCAATCGATCAGTCTGAAAAACTCTCCCGCACAACCCTGCAAGCCGCAGAAGCCGGTGTCTCGGGGTTGACGGGCACGGCATGCTGCCCAAAGATCGAAACTTGCGAATGACGGCGCGTGCTGGCGCGTCGAAACGGGAGGTGTCGTTCGCGGGAGGAAAAGATGAGGGAGTTCATCAGGCTCTTCCGGGGCCCCTTTGGGCACGTCACGCTTCTGAATGTCGGCGGCAATCTCGTCACCCATGCCCATCCGGAGATTCACATCGTCATCTGGCTTGCCGGATGCGCCGGCACCATGACGGTCGACGGCCGGACCATCACCCCGCAGCCGGGAGTAGCCATCGGCATCAACTCCTTCGAGCCGCACAGCCATAGCTTTGCCAAATCCGAGATCCCCGGCCAGTTCCTGGCCTTCTATATCGACCGTGAATGGCTCAACAGCCGGCTCGGATTGGCTCCCGCCTCCCTGGCCTTCGAGGAACCGGTCATTTCGCTCCCGCCCTGGCTTGCCGACCTGGCATCTCTGCTTCCCGACCGGCTGGCGAGCGGTGAGGACGATCTCGTCTCCTACGAGGTCGTACGCTTCATCGACCACATCATAGCGGCGGGCGGCGCAATGCGGCCGAAAAAAACGGTCGCCAGGACCGGGCAACGTGGCCGGGACTTCCGGATACGCAAGGCGGTCGCGCTGATGGAAGCCAATATCGGCGAACGCATCTGCTTCGACGAGGTCGCCCGCAGCGTCGGCCTTTCCCGGCCGCACTTCTTCGCGCTCTTCCGGGAGCAGATGGGGGTCACGCCGAACGTCTACTGGAACACGCTCAGGCTCGCCGAAGCCACGCGAAGCCTGCAGTCCTCCGACGAGCCGGTGATTTCCCTCGCCTGCAATCTCGGCTTTTCATCGCAGGGGAATTTCTCCCGCTTCTTCCGCGAACACACCGGCGTAGCGCCGACCGTCTACCGCTCGGCCGCCTGTGAAAGCCGGCCGGTTCCGCCGGCGCCGGCGGGCATGGAACTCTGTCGTTAGAACGACCGGCAGGACGATTTTCAGACTATTCGATAAGTGTTCCAGACCGATCGATAAGCATCGCCGCCGGTGTTCCCTACGATCACCCAACCGGATCACGATAGGGAAGCCGCATGCCGACAATCACCGTCTCCTCCGTCATCGACGCGCCGGTCGAGAAGGTCTGGGCGCGCATCCGCGATTTCAACGGCCTGCCCTCCTGGCATCCGCGCATGGTCAAAAGCGAGATCGAGGAAGGACGCCCCGCCGACGAGATCGGCTGCGTGCGCAAGTTCCAGATCGCCTCTGGCGCGACGATACGCGAGAAGCTGATCGCCTTTTCCGACGCCGAGCACTCCGTCAGCTACAGTATCCTGGAAACGCCCCAGCCCATCAGCAACCACCGGGCCACGCTCTCCTTGCGGCGCGTCACCGACGGCAACCGGACCTATGCCGAATGGACGGCGATCTTCGATGCGCCGCCTGAGGAAGCCGACAAGGTCGCGGAAGGCATGGGCGCCAATGTGTTCCAGGGCGGCTTCGACGCGCTGAAAGCCCATTTCGCAGAGAAGGCTTGAGGAGGCGGTCATGGCCCTGACGCTCCAGACCTTCCCGACCGCGGATGCCGCCAGTGCCGCGCTCGCGGCCGACGGCGCTTCGCGGTACCTGGGCGGCGGCACCCTTGTCGTGCGCCAGGCCAATGAGGGCGACCTGTCCTTCTCGACCTATGTGCGCGCGACGGATCCCGCGCTCTCGGCAATCACGGTTGACGACGGCCAGGCGACGCTAGGCGCTTCCGTGACGATAGGACGGATCATCGCCGACGGGCGCCTCGCGCACATTGCCGAGGCCGCAAAGAGCGTCGGCGGCCCAGCGGTGCGCAATATGGCGACCGTGGGCGGCAATCTTTACGCACCCGCCCCCTATGGCGACCTTGCCGTCGCGCTGCTGGCGCTGGATGCAATGGTCGAGATCAACGGCGGGCCGGTCCCTCTTTCGGCCTTTCTCGCGGACCGCTATGGAACCTACGCGCATTCCGTGCTGAAGAGCGTCAGCTTCGCCCTGCCGGCCGCTGGCGGCCTGCGCTTCCTAAAGGTCTCGCGCGTCAAGCCGAAGGGCGTCTCCGTGGTGACGATCGCCGCTCTTCTGGAGGAGACGGACGGAACGATCTCCAGCGCCCGCGTCGCCTATGGCTGCATGGCCGACCGGCCGATCCGGGCGCAGGCGGTGGAGGCCGAGCTCGCCGGCAAGCCGCGGACGGCGGACGGCATTCGTGACGCCCTGACTATGGCGACCGACGGCACCTCGCCCATCACCGATGCGATCGCGAGCGCATGGTACCGCAGTCAGGTCCTGCCGGTGCACCTGGGCAGGCTGCTGCTCGCGTAGCAGGGATATGGGAGGAGGCGATGGCCAAGGTTCCGGTACAGTTCACGCTGAACGGCGAGGAAAAGGCGGAGTTCGTCGAAAGCGGCTCCACGCTCTTGAAGGCGCTGCGCGAGAAGATCGGCGACATGTCGGTGAAGGGCGGTTGTCACCAGGGCACCTGCGGAAGCTGCTCCGTCATCATCGACGGCGAACTCAGGCTTTCGTGCATCGCTCTGGCGGAGACCTGCAGCGGTGCGGCCATCGAAACCACCGCGGGGCTTGCCCGCGGTGGCGTGCTCCACCCGCTGCAGCGCGCCTTCCATGAAGGATTTGCCGCGCAATGCGGCTTCTGCACGCCGGGCATGCTGATGGCCGCCAAGGCGCTGCTCGACCGCAACCCGTCACCGAGCCGCGAGGATGTGGTCGACGCCATCGGCGGCAACATCTGCCGGTGCACCGGCCACGAACCGATCATCCAGGCGATCCTTTCGGCCGCGCGCGCCAATTCCGTCAACGCGGCGTAGGGCCTAGGGAGAATATCATGGAGGTCCGCAAATCCTATTTCGCCGACGAGCGCACCGACGATCTCAAAGAGATCGGCCAGCCGCGCCTGCGCGTCGACACGCTCGGCCATGTTACCGGCACGACCGCCTATTTTGCCGACCGCAACTTTCCGGGACTTCTGCATCTGAAAATGGTGCGCAGCCCCCACCACCATGCCCGTATCCGCGGCATCGATCTATCCGAGGCCGAAAAGCACCCCGGCGTCGCGCGCATCCTGACGGCCGCCGACGTACCGCATAATGTCTACACGATCCTGACCCTCATCCAGGTGGGTCCGGAGGATGAGACCGTGCTCGCCACCGACAAGGTGCGCTGGAAGGGCGAGGCGGTCGTCGCCGTCCTCGCCAACAGCGAGCGCGCCGCACAGGAGGCGGCCGCGAAGGTGAAGGTCGACTACGAGGTGCTGCCAGCGGTCCTCAGCATCGAGGATGCGCTGAAGCCGGACGCGCCGATCGTCAACGAGTATCACGGCCAGAACTACTACCGCTACGACAGTGGCGAATGCCGCAAGGTGCGCTTCGGCGATGTGGAGGCCGGCTTCGCCGAGGCCGACCACGTGCTGGAGGAGACCTACTCCTCGGGCCCGATCGAGCACGCGCCGACGGAGACGACGGGCTGCGTCGTGGCGCCCGAAGGCGACGGCCGTTTCACCTGCTACACCAACACCCAGGCGATGTTCTTCACGCTCGACAACACCTCGATCATTCTTCAGATGGACGGCGCCAAGCTGCACATGGTCGGCGGTACCGTCGGCGGCGGCTTCGGCGGAAAAGTCGATGTCATCGTCGAGCCGATCGCCATCCTCGGCGCGAAGCTCACGGGAAGGCCGGTCTCCTTCATCTACAGCCGCGAAGAGGAGATGCAGATCTCCTCGCCGCGCGCCGCCGAGAAACTCGTCATCAAGGACGGCGTCACACAGGACGGGCGCATCGTCGCGCGCTACGTCAAGGCCTATATCGACGCCGGCGCCTATTCCCGCCATTCGCCCTACGGCGCGCAGAAGTCCGCCGCGCATTTTCCCGGCCCCTACACCGTGCCGAATGTCTGGGTGGACAGTTATTGCGTGTACACCAACCGCACGCCGTCGAGCGCCATGCGCGGCTTCGGCGTGACCATCGGCGACTTCGCGCTGGAAGTGCAGATGGACAAGCTCGCCCATCTGATCGGCATGGACCCGCTCGAGTTCCGCTTCATCAACGCCTATCGCGACGGGGACATGAAGGCGCACCGGCAGGTCACCGAGGGTGCCGCGCTCATCGAATGCATGCAGGAAGCATCCCGCATCGCAAATTGGCCGGTCGCCGAGAGATACATGCGGATGTCGTCCGCCACGAGGGAGGGCTGAACCATGGCTTTGAAGAGGGGCCGCGGGGTGGCGGCGGTGAATTACCCGACAGGCATGAACCTCGGCGGCGACCCGACTCAGGCGCTGGTGCATTCCACGCCCACCGGCAACTTCATGGTCTCGCTGTCCTCGGTCGATCTCGGCCAGGGCATGAAGCAGATCATGACGCAGATCTGCGCCGAGACGATCGGCGTGCCGACGGACCGCGTGGTGATCGATACCGCCGATACGGACACCGGCCCGCACTGCATGGGCACCTTCGCCTCGCGCGGGACGCACCGCGCCGGCAATGCGGTCATCCAGGCGGCGAAGGAAGCCCGTCAGGTGATGCTGGAGGTGGCGGCCGAGGAACTGGAGACGGATGCCGCCGACCTCGAAACGGACGGCCAGGGCAACATCCATGTGAAAGGTGCACCCCAGCGCTCGATCTCGATCTTCGACACCGCCCTCGCCGCCCATTTCAAGCATGGGCGCTCGATCTCCGGGCGCGGCATGTTCCTCGTGCCCCGCTCCTATCCGGACACCGAAACGGGCGCGATGAAGCCCTCCACCTGCTATGCCCATGCCTGCACGGTGGCCGAGGTGGAGGTGGACGACGAGACCGGCGAGGTGAGCGTGCTTACCGTCAAGAACGTCTTCGAGATCGGCCGGGCGCTCAATCCCAAGATGGTGGAACAGCAGCTCGTCGGCGGCTCCTGGATGGGCATGAGCCACGCGCTATACGAGACCACGGAGCCCTATTATCCAAGTCGCGAGCACGGCGGGCGCGACTTCAACCAGTATCTGATGCCCGGTCCCGGCGATCTCGCCGAAACCGAGATCGTCGTTTTGGAGCGGCCCGCCGCGGACGGCCCCTATGGCGCCAAGGGACCCGGCGAGATGTGCGCCAACCCACAGATCCCCGCCATTGCCAACGCCATTTTCGATGCCGTGGGGGTGCGCATTGACACGCTGCCGATCACGCCCGAGCGGGTTTTGCGGGCGCTGCGGCAGAACGCCGGCGCGGCCCATTGAGTGGTATGATGGGCGGAGAGGCGGCAAGTGACGTCCTGAGCTCGCCCGAAGCGGTCGCCGAGCGCTTCGGGCACTGCCGCTACATCGCCGACGAGCCGCTCGCGACGGCAGTCTTCCTTGCCATCCGGCTCGGCAAGCCGCTTCTATTGGAAGGCGTGCCGGGCGCGGGCAAGACGGAAGCGGCGAAAGCCGTGGCCGAAATCCTTGGCCGCGACCTTATCCGCCTGCAATGCTACGAAGGCATCGACGCCCAGCACGCCCTTTATGAGTGGAACTATCAGCGCCAGCTCCTGGCGATCCGCCAGGCGAAGAAGGCCGAGACCGACATCTATGAGGACCGCTTCCTGATCGAGCGTCCGCTGCTGCGCTCGCTCCGCAACCCAGCGCAAACCGTGCTGCTGGTCGATGAAATCGACCGCTCTGACCACGAATTCGAAGCCCTGCTCCTCGAATATCTCTCCGATTTCCAGATATCGATTCCCGAACGCGGTACGGTGCGGGCAGGCGAACCGCCGATCGTGATCCTCACCTCCAACCGCACGCGTGAACTGGCGGAGGCGCTCCGCCGGCGCTGCGTCTACCATTGGATCGCCTATCCGGACCTCGCCCGCGAAACGGCCATCATCCTGGCCCGCGCCGCCGACGTGGCCGAGAAAACGGCAGCCGCCGTCGCGCGCGCCGTCAGCACCATCCGCTCGCGCCCGCTCGCCAAGCCGCCCGGCATTTCGGAAGCCGTCGAATGGGCGAATGCCGCGACGGTGCTGGAGAAGACGGGCAGCCCGTGGCCGGAAGCCTTCCGCCGGGCGATCGGCGTCCTTCTCAAGGACGAGGAGGATCTCGCCTATATGCAAGAGGAGCTGCCGCGCATCCTGGAGGAGTCGCTGACGTGGGGCAGGCCGTGACGGCGGATCACCAGAGCCAGCCAGGTTCCCGGTTGCCGCGGGAATGCGCCCCCTTCCTCGACTTCGTCCAGACGTTGCGGCGGCACGGCTTTTCCGTCGCGCCGGACCAGACGGTGAGCTTTCTGGCGGCCGTCGCCCTGCTCGGCCCGAAAAGTATGGAGCATATCCGGCGCGCCGCCATCGCCACGCTCGCCCCGCCGATCGACAGGCAGGCTGCCTTCGACGCCCTCTTCCGCGCCGTCTTCTTCGGAAAGGGCCGCGTGGCGGCCATGCGAAACGAGGATGAGGAAGAAACGGTCGTGAAGGATGGAGGCGGCGCCGAGGCCGCTGCGGAACCTCTCCTGGAGCAGGAAAAGAGCGGCGCCCACGCGTCCGCGACCGAGCGGCTCTCCACGCGCGCGTTCGATGATACGGAGAACGCTTCGGGAGCTCTCCAGCGTCACCTGCCGGACGCCCTGCCCCGCCGCCGGACCTTCCGGCACCTTCGGACCCGCTCTAAGGGCATGGTGGACCTGCGCCGCTCGTTCCGCGATATCGTGCAGGCGGATGGCGATCTCGCCGCCCCCCGCTTGCGCCGCCGCAAGGAGATTGCGCGCCGGCTGCTGCTGATGATCGACATCTCCGGTTCGATGCGGGAGCAGACGGACGGACTTCTGGCGCTCGCGCATGCGGCCGTGCAGGCGGCACCGGGCACCGAAATCTTCACCATCGGCACCAGGCTGAGCCGCATTACGACGGCGCTCAGAACCCGCGACCGGACCCTGGCCCTCGAACGCGCGGCGGCATCGGTCGACGACTGGGACGGCGGAACGCGCATAGGCCCGGCGCTCAAGGCGTTTCTGGCCGTGCCACGCTTCGTGGCGCTCGCCCGCGGCAGCCTGGTCGTACTCGCTTCGGACGGTCTGGAGCGCGGCGACCACGCCGACTTCGAGAGCGCAATGCGCCGGCTCGCCGCCCTCGCCCACCGCCTGTCACTGGCGACACCGCTTGCCGGCGATCCGCGGTTCCGGCCGGAAACGGCAGCGCTCGCGTCAATCCTGCCCTGGCTTGACGATCTCGTCGACGGCTCGTCCGATGACGCGCTGGCACGCTTCATCCTGTCGCTCGGCCAGCCCGCGCCCAAGGCGGCAATCCTATGGAAGGAGAAAGCCCATGCAGCCGGTCATTGACTCGCATTTCCATATCTGGCGGCGTGCCGACCTGCCCTGGCTCAGCGGCCCGATGGTGCCGCGCATCTTCGGTCCCTATGAGCCGATCCGGCGCGACTATGCAATCAGCGAATATCTCTCGGACCTTCAAGGGCTGGGTGTGGCCAAGGCTGTCTACGTGCAGACCAACTGGGCCAAGGAGGATTTCGAGAAGGAGGTCGCCTGGGTGAGCGAGACGGCTGAGGAAACCGGCTGGCCGCAGGCGATCGTCGGCTATGCGGACATGACGGTGGAGGATGTTCGCCCCCAGCTGGACAGGCTCAAGGCGTACCCGCTGGTACGCGGCGTACGCATGCAGCTGCACTGGCACGAAGTGCCGGAATACCGCTTCGCCCCCGGGCCCGACCAGGTCATCGATCCCGCCGTGCGCCGGAGCGTGGCACGGCTCAAGGATTACGGCTTCTGCTTCGACCTGCAACTCTTCCCGGCGCAGATGAAAGCGGGCGCGGAATTCGTCGCCGAAAACCCGGAGACGGATTTCATCCTCACCCATTGCGGCATGCTGGTCGACGACCGGCCGGAAACCGTCGACGCGTGGAAGGACGGCCTCGCCCACTTCGCGCCCCTGCCGAATCTACACGCCAAGCTCTCGGGCCTCGGCACCTTCATGCACCGGAACGATCCGGACCTCATCGCCCTCGTCGTCGATACCGCCATCGATATTCTGGGTAGCGAGCGGCTGATGTTCGGCTCCAACTTCCCGATCGAAAAGCTCTGGACGGACTACGCTTCCGTGCTCTCCGCCCACCGCGCGGCGGCCGAGCGGCATGGCGAGAAGGCCGTGGCGGACATCATGCACGACACGGCCGCACGCATCTACCGGCCGGCATAGGCGGGGTCAGCCCCGTCTACCCGTGCCTGATCTCGGTGCCCAGGACCTTCAGGCATTCGCGCATGAAGGCGGCCAGTGCCGTCCAGCCCTTCGCCGAGACCATCTTCCCGTCGACAAGCGCCTCGGTGGGCGACAGGTCGACATAGGTTCCGCCGGCAAGCCTCACCTCCGGCTCGCACGCGCCGAGCGCCCCAACCTTTTTGCCTTCCACCACACCGTCGACGGCGACGAGGATCTGGACGCCGTGGCAGATCGTGAAGATCGGCTTGTCGGCCTCGTGGAAATGCCGCACGATTGCCTGGATACGCTTGTCGGTGCGGATGTATTCGGGGCCGCGACCGCCCGCGCAATAGACGGCGTCGTACTCTTCCGGCCGGACCTCCGAGAAGGTCTTGTTGATGACGAAGTCATGCCCCGGCTTTTCCGTATAGGTCTGGTGCCCCTCGAAATCGTGCAGCGAGGTCTTGATCACCTCACCCGCATTCTTGTCCGGGCAGATCACATGGACCGTATGACCGACAGCCTCCATCCCTTGCTGGAAAACAAATATCTCATATTCTTCGGTGAACTCACCCGTCAGCATCAATATCTTCTTGCCCGGCATCGCTCATTCCTCCCTTGATCTATCCCAGGTCACTGTCCCGTACCCACCGGTACGCTTCTCATGCGCTCCGCGAGAATCACGCGCTCAGATATCCGCGGATGTGGCGATAGCCTTCCCGATACACGATGTCCGGGCTTTCAGCGAAATCGCGCCAGACCTTGGTCGCCGCCGCCAGATCGGGGAGCCCGCGCCCGAAGGCCTCGATCGTCAGCCAACCATCGTAGTCGCTGTCCCGGATGGCGGCGAAGGTCTCCGCCCACGGGATATTGCCCCGCCCCGGCACGCCGCGGCTGTTCTCGGAAATGTGGACATGAACGATGGTCTCCACATTCCGGCTGAAGGCGCCGATCGGATCCTCCTCCTCGATATTGGCGTGGAAGGTGTCGTACATGGCGCGGATTCTGGGATGGGCGATCTCGTCCAGGTGCGCGGCAAGCGCGTCCATGGTGTTGACGAGATAGCATTCGAAGCGGTTGAGCGCCTCGAGCCCGATCGTAACACCTCGCGTCTCCGCATAGTCACCGATGATCCTCTGGGATTCGACCGAACGGCGGAACTCGTCCTTCGTCGGCCCCTCGCCGGAAAAATGCCCGAGCGTGGAGTGAAGCGGTCCGCTGAGGACGCTGGCGCCGAGCGCAGACGTACAGTCGATGGCCCATTGCATATGGGCGATGCCCGCCGCGCGTTCTCCGGCATCGGCGGAAATGAGGTTCTTGGCGGGATCGCCGATTGCCGAAACCGCCGTGCGCTCGAGGCCGATCCGGTCGAGCAGCGCGCCGAGGCGGGCAAAATCCTCAGGATCACCCTCGAAAACGGGAATCTCCACCCCGTCGAAGCCGGTCGCCTTGATGTCGCGCAGGACATCCTCGTGCTCCCGGGTGACGTTCGTCGTCCAGAGGAACATGCACATGCCGATCTTCATCGCACTGCCTCCCAATCTGGTAATACCAAACGGAACAATCGGGTCAAGCGATGAAAAAGCTAAGACCATCTTCGCGCATTCGCTTTTCTATGCAATTCATTGATTCTTTTGTATTTATATCTACGACTTCCAAGCTCCAGCCAAATCCTTGTGGACTGGATGAGAATGCGATAGAGATGAAAACGGGAGATATTGGTCACACCAGATTTCGGGTGCGGCTTTGCGGAAGGGCGGATGTTCCGGCTTTCCCGGATGTTCGGAGATTCGAGGGAGGAGGTCGACGGTGCATCTTTCGACACACAATTGGATGCGGGCGGAACCGCTGGAGACGACGCTGCGCCGCATCAAGCGGTTCGGCTATGAATCGATCGAGATCTCGGGCGAGCCGAAGCAATACGAGGCCACGGAGACGCGTGCCCTGCTCAAGGAACACGGCATCCGCTGCTGGGGTGCCGTGACGCTGACGCTCGGCGAGCGCAATCTTGCGGCCAAGGACGAAGGCCAGCGCGCGCGCACCGTCGACTACGTGAAGAGCGTGATCACCATGGTTTCCGAGCTCGATGGCCAGATCGTCACGCTCGTGCCGGCGACGGTCGGCAAGGTCGTTCCGGATGCCACCGAGGAGGAAGAGTGGCGGTGGGTCGTCGACGCCACCCGGGAATGTTTCGACCATGCGCAGAAGCAAGGCGTGCGGATCGCCGTCGAGCCGCTGAACCGCTTTGAGACCTACCTCTTCAACCGCTGTGCGCAGGCGCTGGCTCTGGCCGACGCCGTCAGCCCCGAATGCGGCGTCTGCCTCGACGCGTTCCACCTGAATATCGAGGAGGACGACATCTACGACGCGATCCGGCTCGCAGGCCCGCGCCTGTTCGATTTCCACATTGCCGACAACAACCGCTTTGCCGCCGGTCTCGGCCATCTCGACTGGCCGAAAATCATCGGCACGCTCAAGGAGATCGGCTATGACGGCGCGCTGACGAACGAGTTCGTTGCGCCGGTGGACCGCACGCCCGCCGCGAAATACCCGGACATGGTGGAGCGCGATCCCGTCGACATCCCGCCCGAGCAGCTGAAATTCATCCAGGATCACGGCTCCAGCCTGCTCACGGAGACGTTCTATTCCGACCAGATGCGCATCACGGCCGAGACGATCCTGCCGCTGATCCGATGAGCGCATGAAATGCGGATCAAATCGGCACAGGCGTGGTGGGTCAGGATACCGATCGAGCCAGATCGCCAGCATCGCAGCGACTTCGGCCAGTTGCAGACTTTCGACGCTGCGATCCTGCGCATCGAGACCGATGACGGGCTGACAGGCTGGGGCGAAGGCAAGAACGCCGCCGGCAGCGCCGGCAGCTATGCCGCGCTGGTTCATCTGCTCAACCACGAGATCGCGCCCCGGCTGATCGGGCGCGATCCCGCCGACATCGTCCAGATATGGGAGATGCTCTATAACGGCGTGCGGTACGAAGCCGCCGCCGCCCAGGGTCATGCAATGCCCGAACTCTCGCGCCGGGGCCTGTCCGTCGCGGCGATCAGCGCTGTCGATATCGCGCTTTGGGACATCCTCGGCAAGTCGCTCGGACAGCCGGTATGGCGCCTGCTCGGAGGACGCAAGGCGGACCGGCTGCCCGCCTATGCTTCAGGCGGCTGGGCGCCCGCCGACAGGATCGGCGAGCAGTTGCAATCCTACCTCGCCGCCGGCGGGTTCCGGGCGGTGAAGATGCGCGTGGGGGTCATGGACGGCGCGCCGCACATTTCCGCGGCAAGGGTGAAGGCCGCCCGCGCCGCGCTCGGCCCCGACATTGAGCTGATGGTCGATGCGCACGGGACCTACACAGTGGCCGAGGCAAAACGCTTTATCCAACTCGTGTCCGATTGCGACCTCGCCTGGTTCGAGGAGCCGGTGAGCGCGGATGATAAAGCGGGCATGGCCGAGGTCCGATCGAGCGGCCCGGTGCCGATCGCCGCGGGTGAATCCGATGCGACGCGTTTCGCGTTCCGCGATCTCGCGGTCCTGAAGTCGGCCGACATCTTCCAGCCCGATCCGGCCTTCTGCGGCGGCATAACCGAGGCGATGCGCATCGGCGCGATCGCCAGCGCATTCAACTTGAGGCTTGCGCCGCATCTGTGGGCTGGCGCGCCTTGTTTCTTTGCCGGCCTGCATGTATGCGCAGCTTCGCCGTCGAGCTTCACCATCGAGTATTCGCTCGGCGCAAACCCGATGATACACGACCTCGTGGAGGATGACGTGTCGGTGGAGGACGGCATGATCGAAATCCCCGACCGTCCAGGCCTTGGCTTCACCATCGCGGAAACGGTTCTTGAAGCTTACGCGCAGAGAAGCTGAAACATGAAAGAAAACAACCTCCTCCCGGATCTGGCCGCCTATCTCTACGCACACTCCAAAACGGACAGCGGGCGCCTTCCGTCCGAACGGGAGCTTGCCGAGCATTTCTCGGTGAGCCGCGGGCAGATCCGGGAAGCGCTGGCCATCCTGGAGGCCATGCGCATCGTCGAGCGTCGCGCCAAGTCCGGCATCTATCTGACGACGAACGAGGCGAGCGTGGAGGCGATGGCACTGTTTGCCCGTGCCGGCGTTCCGCTCGATCCGGTCCAGATTTATGAGACGGTGGAGCTCAGGAAGATCCATGAGATCAAGGCAGCCGAGCTTGCCTGCGAAAGGGCGACGGAAGAGAACTTCGAGCGGCTGCGGGAGATCCTGAAGTCCTCGGAGGAGAGAATAGCCGCGGGCAAGGGTCTTGCGCGCGAGGACCGTGATTTCCACCTCGAGATCGTGCGTGCGACGAAGAACAGCGTCTTCCACAAGGTCTGCAGCGTCTATTACATCATGGGCGAACAGCGCCTGCCGATTTATTTCGGCGATCCTGACCGCGGCCGTCGTTCCCATGCCGAGCACATCCAGATCTTCGAGGCTCTCCTGCGAAGGGACGGCAATCTGGCGCAAGCGCTCATGAGCGCGCACCTGACCGGAGCCGAGAGCTACTGGAAAGGCCTGATCGGCACGCCCGGCGCGGACAACCCGGATGCGTTCCAGATGGAGGCCGCAAACGCGCGGGCTTAGTCGACGTGCCGGTCATTTTCTCGACGCATAATCTTCACCCCCACGCTCTGGGAATTCTGAAGCAGGCCGGCGAGTTTGTCCTTGCGAGCGCGCCCGATCAGGGGACCCTGCTTCGCGAAGGCCGCGAGGCCGACATCATCATCGTGAGGGCCCCCCTGCCCGCAGCGCTCTTCGATGATCCGCCGCGGCTGCGTGCAGTGATCCGGCACGGAGCGGGATTGGATATGATCCCGGTCGAGGCCGCGACCGAGGCGGGCGTTCTCGTCGCCAACGTGCCGGCCGTGAATGCGCCGACGGTGGCCGAACACGTGATCATGGTCACCCTGGCGCTGCAGCGGCGGTTCCGTTTGGTCGACCGCGATCTGCGTCAAGCGGGTTGGAATGCGGGACGGGCCCATGCCGACCTGGGCCGCGATCTCGCCGGGCGGACAATGGGCATCGTTGGCATGGGCGCGGTCGGGCGCGCGGTGTGCCAAATCGCCCGATCGGGTTTCGGGCTCAACGTTATCACGGCAACCCGCAGTTCCACCTCGCTTCCCGAAGGCGTTCTCAGGGTCGATCTCGATACCCTGGTCGTTCAGTCCGATGTGATCGTGCTATGCTGCCCGCTGACGGCCGAGACCAGAGGGCTCATCAACCGCGAGCGCATCGGGCGGATGAGGCCCGGGGCCCTGCTGATCAATGTCTCGCGCGGCCCGGTCGTCGACGAGGCAGCTCTTGTGGCAGCCTTGCAGCAGGGATCGATCGCGGGTGCTGCGCTGGACGTGTTCTCAACCCAGCCGCTGCCGGCGGACCATCCTCTGCTTGCACTCGACAATGTGATCCTCACGCCTCACGCGGCCGGAATCACCGACGACTCCATGATGCGAATGGGCACTGGAGCCGCTGAAGAGGCGGTGCGGGTTCTTTCCGGAGAACTTCCCGTGAACTTCTGCAATCCCAAGGCCGAAGCGCGCTACCGTCTGCGGTTTCCTGCAAGCGCCTGATGTCGGGATTTCGTCACGCGGGATAGGCGAGACTCTTGCCCGTCCCCCCGTCGAACAGGATCACCTTGTTGGGATTGCAGGAGAACTGCACGGCCTCGTCGATCCGAAGGTTCTGGTGCGCCGGTGTCGTCAGCCGGATCACGCTGTCACCGGCATGCAAAGTGACGATCTTCTCGACACCGTAATTTTCCACGTCATGCACTCTTGCCTGTGCAGGGGCACCGCTTTCGAGGAACATGTCCTCGGGCCTGATCCCGAAAATCAGGTCACGGCCTTCCATACCGCCGCTGAGCGTCGCGATCGGCAGATTGAAACCAGCCTCCGCCACGGCATTTCCGCCGCTGATTGCGCCGTGGATGAGATTCATCGGCGGGGAGCCCACCGAACGGGCCACGAACGTGTTCTTCGGTCTGGAGTAGATTTCCGAAGGGGTGCCGACCTGGACGAGCCGGCCACGGTCGAGAACGCCGATCCGGTCGCCCATGGACATGGCCTCGATCTGGTCGTGCGTGACGAACAGGAATGTCGCGCCGAGATTCATCTGGAGATTTTTTAGCTCGGTGCGCAGCGCCTCGCGCAGCTTGGCATCGAGCGCCGACAGCGGCTCATCCATGAGAAAGACCCGCGGCTTGCGCACGATGGCCCGTCCTATGGAAACGCGCTGCATCTCGCCGCCGGAAAGGCGGTCGGTCTTGCGGTCGAGCAGGTGGTCGATGCGCAAGGTCTTCGCGACGCGCTCCACGCGCACTTTCATCTCGGCCGGCTCGACGCGGCGGATTTTGGACTTCAAAGGGAATTCGAGGTTCTCGCGCACCGTATAGCGCGGATAGAGCGAATATTGCTGAAGCACGAGCGCGACGTCGCGTTCGGCCGCCCCCCAGCTGCCGACGTCAACCCCGTCGATCAGCACGGTTCCCGCGGTCGGCTTCTCCAGCCCGGCCACGATGCGCAGCGTGGTGGTCTTGCCGGCACCCGTCTCGCCGAGCAGCACGAAGAACTGGCCGTCGGCCACTTCGAGGTCGAGCCCTCGAAGCGCGGTGTTGGCACCGAAGGTCTTCGTGATGTTTTTCAGTTCGATATGCGCCATCGCCTACAGCCTCACTCCGAGCGACTTGCCGCTCGTTGTATCGAAGAAGTGCGCCTGCACGGGATCGATGCGCGCATGCACCTGTTCTCCCGCCCTGGGCACGAAACCTGCCGGCGTGCGCGCCCGCAGCATGCCCTCGCCAACCTTGAGGTCGACGATGTCGTGCGAGCCGAGCGGCTCGATGATCTGCGCTTCGACCGGCAGGTAATCCTCGCGCGGCTCACGCGAGACCAGGACCCCCTCCGGTCGGATGCCGAGGGCGAGAGCGCCCTCGGATGCATGCCCGTTCAGCTTCGACAGAAGTTCGCGCGGAAACGGGAACCCCGCAGTCGTATCATCGAGAACGACACGCACGGCACCCTCTTCCTCCCGCACGCGCGCGGGCATCACGTTCATCACCGGACTGCCGACGAACTGCGCCACGAAAAGGTTCTGCGGGTGGGCATAGACCTCCTCCGGCGTGCCGACCTGCTGGAGCACGCCTTCATGCATGATGACGATCCGGTCGGCGAGGCTCATCGCCTCCACCTGGTCATGCGTGACATAGATGGTGGTCGATCCCTGCTTGACGTGCAGGCGCTTGATCTCGGCGCGCATCTCCTCGCGCAGCTTGGCGTCGAGCGCGCCGATCGGCTCGTCCATCAGCATCGCTTTTGGCTGGCGCACCAACGCGCGGCAAATCGCGACGCGCTGCATGTCGCCGCCCGAAAGCGCCGACGGCCTGCGGTCGAGCAGATGCGTAATGCGCAATGTTCCCGCGACCCGCTTCACCTCGTTGTCGATGTCCGACCGGCTTGTCCGCATGGCGCGCAGCGGAAATGCGATGTTCTCGTACACGGTCATGTGAGGGTAAAGCGAGAAGGACTGGAACACGAAGGCGATGTCGCGGTCCGCGGCCTTGAGATGCTGAACCCGACGCCCATCGATGAGGATGTCGCCCTCGTCGATCGTTTCCAGGCCAGCGATGGCGCGAAGCGTCGTGGTCTTGCCGCAACCCGACTGGCCGAGCATGACGATGAACTCGTTGTCCTCGATCACGAGGTTCATGTCCTTGATGACCTGGAGGTCGCCGAAATATTTCTGGACACCGTTGAGTTCGATATGGGTCATGCCTTGCCCTCGCGATGGTCGGAGACGTCGAACACGTCGTCGGAGACGTCCTCCTCGGTCCCCACCGATCCCGGCCCGATATGCGAGGTGATGATGAATGCGACAAGCCCGATCAGGATGATGGTGACGCCATAGCGGTGCAGGAAGAATATCCAGGGCTGGCAGAGCGCCACGATCCCGAAGATCATGAGCCACATCGAACCTGGCTCGAGATAGCGCCGGTTCATCTCTCGAAAAGTCATTTGCGGATCGCTCCGAAGGACATGCCGCGCAGGAGGTGATTGCGCAGGAGGAAGGTGAAGATCGCGACCGGCAGCAGGAACAGGAACGTGCCCGCGGCGATGACGGTCCAGTCCGGCAGGCCGGAGCCGACCTGGCTTGGAATGAAGGGCGGAGCGGTCTGCGCCCGGCGGTTCGTCATGATCAGCGCGAAGGCGTACTCGTTCCACGCGATGATGAAGCAGAAGACTGCCGTGGCCGCGATGCCGGTGGCGGCTTCGGGCAGCACGACCTTGAAGAAGGCCTGGAGCCGCGTGTAGCCGTCGACAAGTGCGGCTTCCTCATATTCCCTCGGTATCTCGTCGATGAAGCCCTTCATGAGCCAGACGGAGAAGGAGAGGTTGAAGGCGGTGTAGAGGATGATCAGCCCGATATGGGTGTCGTTCAGCCCGAACCAGCGGTACATCAGGAACATCGGTATCGCCACGACCACCGGCGGCAGCATGCGTGTCGACAGGATGAAGAACAGCCAGTCCTGCTCACCGGCCACCTTGAAGCGCGAGAAGCCGTAAGCCGTGAGCGTGCCCATGCCGACCGCGAGGACCGTCGAGGAAATCGCGATGATGATCGAATTCATGAAGCGGTCGGGATAGGCCGACATCTGCACTTCGCCGCGGCCGGACCGGACGATCTTCTCGCCATCGTCGAGAACGATCCGCTCCCACCAGGGCGCGGCTGCGTATTCTTCGGCCGTCGGTGGCTCGCGAAGCTGCGAACGGCGCACCATCAGCTTCACGAACGGCGCGATTTCCGGCTCGAACAGGACCGTCGGCGGAATCGTGGTCGCCAGGTTGCGCGGCTTGAAGGCTGTCGAGGCGATCCAGTAGATCGGCGCCAGGAATATGATCGTCACGATCAGGACGGCGACAATGGCCAGTCTGTTGAGCGCGACTTCGGAGGTTGTCTTGACGGCGGCCACCTCAGCGCTCCTTCACCTTGTTCAGGTATTTGACGTAGATGTTGGTGATGGCGACCACCATGATCAGCATGATGTAGGCGAGTGCGGAGGACATGCCGGTCTGCCATTCCTGGAAAGCCATCTTGTAGAGCCGGATCGAGATGAGTTCCGTGGTCGGCTGGCTGGTCAGGATGTAGGCCAGGTCGAAGGTCTTGAAGGCTTCCATGGTACGGAAGATGATCGCGATCATCAGGATCGGCGCCACCAGCGGCAGCGTGATGCGGAAGAAGGTGTAGAAGGGCCCCGCCCGGTCGATCGCCGCCGCCTCGTAGAGATGCTTCGGTACGGCGGACAGGCCGGCCAGCGACAGGAGCATCACGAAGGGCGACCACATCCAGATGTCGGTGATCGCGACGGCGTAGAGCGCCATGTCCGGATTGGACAGCCATTCGAAGCGGCCGAGACCCAGCGCATAGTTGATGATGCCGAAGGACGGATCGTAAAGCAGCTTCCAGAACAGGCCGACGACCGCCATGGACAGCATCATCGGCAGGAGCAGCAGCGTCGTCAGGAGGCCCTTGAAGGGGATCGCCCGGTTGAGCAGCATGGCGACGCCGAACCCGACCACCACCTGCCCTGTCACCGAGACGACCACATATTTCGCGGTGATCGCGAAATTGGTCCAGATGAAGGGGTCGTTCAGCAGTGCGCGGTAGTTGGCCAGACCAACGAAATTCGCAGGCGCATTGGTGGATGCGCGGAAATCCGTGAAGGAGTAGCCGAGCGAGTATAGCAGCGGAAAGATGTTGAAGATGATCAGGAAAAGGATCGTCGGGATTATGAAAAGGTTCCGGATCGTCAGATCGCTCCAGCCGCGCGCGGCGGCACGCGACTGCGGATCCAGCCGTGTAATAACTTCAGTCGCCAAACTCTCCTCCTCCGAGAGTGCGCCGCACAAGCGGCCCGACAGAATCGGCGGCGAAGGGGGCTGAAAGCCCTCTTCGCCTACTTGCATCACTCGTAGCGATTGTACTTCTCGAACGTCCCCTTCCAGTCCGTCGCAAGCGCGTCGAGCGCTTCCTTGGCCGTGCCTTCCCCACCTACGATGTAGGGGTAGATGCGCTGATTCATCTGGATGAGAAGCTCGGCATATTCCGGCGTCGCCCAGAAGTCCTTCACCTTGAACATGGTCTGGTAGAAGGCCTCGTTGTAAGGGGTCGCATTGCGGAACTCTTCCGATTCCAGCGTCTTGGCATGCGCGGTGTAGCCGCCGAGTTCGGCCCAGCGCTTCTGGACGTCGTCCTGGATGAACCATTCCAGGAACTTCATCGCTTCTTCCTTGTTATCGGAATAGGAGACGATCGAGATCCCCTGCCCGCCGAGCGCGGCGAACTGGTCGCCATCCGGACCCTCCGGATTGGCGAAGAAGCCGGTCACTTCGGCATTGGGGTTCGACGCCTCGTTCACGAGTGCCGGGAAGAAGGCGAAGTAGTTCATGCTCATTGCGGCCAGGTTCTCGGTGATGGCCTGGTTGTTCTCCACGAAGAAGGTCTTGGCCCAGCCCGGAGGCGTATAGCCGTAGAGCTCACGATACATCTCGAGCGCCTTGACGTTCTGCTCGGAGTTGATGATGCCCTCGACCTCGTAGGTCTCGTAGTTTCCCAGCTCGCCGCCATAGGAGAAGATGGCGTTTTCGACACCCATGACGAGGCCGTCATAGGAATTGTCGGTGTAGATGGCGATCCCGTAGCGATTTTCGTCCGGACGGTGGAAGAACTCGGCGATGTCGCGCATCTGAGCCCAGGTCTGCGGCGGGGCGAGGTCGTAGCCATACTTGGCCTTGAACGCCTCCATCTCCTCCGGGTCCTCGAACCAGTCCTTGCGGTAGGCCCAGCCCACCGCGTCGCCCTCGGCCGGAATGGCCCAGTACTTCCCGGAATTGGCCGGATATTCGGCATAGTATTTCACTGTCGCCGGAGCCATCACTTCGTTCAACTTGTGCTTGTTGAAGAACTCCGTGAGGTCCACATAGTGCCCCGCCTCGGAAGCGGCGCCCAGCCACTGGGAGTCGCCGACGACCATGTCGTAGGCGGAGCCTCTCGCATTGAACTCGGTGAAAGCCTTCGTCTGGAAATCCTGCCAGGGCGTCGTCTCGACCGTGACCGCTACACCGGTCTCGGCTTCGTATTCATTGACGAGTTCCTGCAGATAGTTGGCCGGATCCCATTCGGCCCAGAAGATCGTCAGTTCCTGCGCGCTTGCTGATGCCCCGAAGGCAAACAGCGATATGCCCGCAAATAGGCCCTTCATTCCATTGCGCATGATGTTCCTCCCATTCTTGCGCCTGAAACGGTTGCTGGCCACCCCACTTGTGCCGTTGTGGCGACAGGTCTCCTCACCTGTTCGCCAGTTCTCTGCGAGGCGACTTCTCCTCCTTCTTCCCGATAATCTGGTAGTACCAAATTGCAATTTCAGTCAAGCCACTTGTCGCGTCAGGCTACGTGGGGTTGTTTGAAAGGCCCTGCTCCAAAACACCATGGTTTCGGCTGTCTATCAGTCGAACCCAACGCAAGCCCCACAGACGGATGCGCGGCAGCATACAACCACGCAGATACCCGATCTGGTCCAACCAGATTGACCTGTGTTTCTAGCCCCCCTCATCCTTGTGGCGCACTGTCGCCCGCACCAGTTCCAGTGCGGCCCAGGTCGCCACCTTCTCGGATTCCTTGCTGTCGAGGCCCCAGATATCCTTGAGCACCACCAGGGCCTCGATGCCGAAGATCAGCGACAGCGCCTGGGCGAGCCGGTCGACCTCTGCCTCGGGCAATTCCCCACGCAACGGCTCCAGCGCATTGCGCAGGAGTTCCACGCGGTGCCCGCGCATGAACTGCGGCTCGCCCTCCGGCGCCCCCGACTTTCGCTGCGCCCACTGGTCCAGCGAAAGCTTCAACGCGGCCTTGAACGTCGCCTCGAACTCGTCGATGCGCGGCAGCGATGTGCGGAACAGACTCTCGATCCGCTCTGCGGCATCGGACGACCGATCCTTCCATTTCAGAATTGGCCCCAGGGCCTCGTCCACCACGGCATCGACCAGGGCCGCCTGGCTAGGGAAGTAGCGATAGGCGGTTGCCCGCGACACCTCCGCCGCTTCGGCCACGTCGCTGACGGACGGCGTCACACCCGCCTGCATAAGCTTGATTGCCGTCTCGAGCATCAGTCGGCGGGTCCTCGCCCGCGGGCCGCGTTCGCTTTCCTCCAGCAACTCGGTTGATTGACGTGAGATATCCATATCATTATGATACTCGCGTCTCAAAAATTTGCAACAGCCGGCAGAAGCTGCCGCCCCAGGAAGGGCGGAAGAAGAAAACGAGCAGGCAAGGGAGGTTGCTTGAAACGGGTCTATGTCGTCGGCACGGCCGATACGAAAGGGGAGGAGCTGGCATTCCTCGCCGCCCTGGTCGAGGCGCGCGGGCTGCCCGTGGTCCGTGTCGACGTGGGCACGCGTCCGTCCCCTTCGAAGATGGACGTCCCGGCGGCGGAGGTGGCGGCCTTTCATCCCGACGGCCCGGCGGCGGTTCTCGGCCTGGACGACCGCGGAACGGCGGTCGCGGCGATGACCACGGCCTTCAGCCGCTTCATCGCCTCGCGCGGGGATATCGGCGGGGTGGTCGGCATCGGCGGCGGCGGGGGCACCGCGATCATCACCGCCGGAATGCGCATGCTGCCCTACGGCCTCCCGAAGCTGATGGTCTCCACCCTCGCTTCCGGGGACGTGTCGCCTTATGTCGACATTTCCGACATCGTCATGATGCCCGCGGTCACCGACATTGCGGGGCTGAACGGCCTCAGCCGCGTCATCCTGCACAACGCCGCGGAGGCGGTCGCGGGAATGGCCGCGCATCCCGCCGACCGTAGCGAGACCAGGCCGGCGATCGGCCTCACCATGTTCGGCGTGACCACGCCCTGCGTCACCGCGATCGCAGACCGTCTGCGCGACGACTACGACTGCATGGTCTTCCATGCCACGGGCACGGGCGGGCGCACGATGGAGAAGCTGGCCGACAGCGGCATGCTGGCCGGCTTCATCGACATCACGACCACAGAGGTGTGCGACCTGCTCTTCGGCGGCGTCCTCCCGGCTACGGAAGATCGCTTCGGTGCCGTCGCCCGCACGCGCCTTCCTTATGTGGGCTCGGTCGGCGCGCTCGACATGGTGAATTTCTGGGCGCCGGAGACCGTGCCGGAACCGCTGCGGGCCCGCAATCTCTACAAGCACAACCCCAACGTCACGCTGATGCGCACGACGGCGGAGGAGTGCCGCGCCATCGGCGTGTGGATCGGCGCGAAGCTCAACGCATGCGAGGGCGAGGTGCGGTTCCTGATCCCCGAAAGAGGCATTTCCGCGCTCGATATCGAAGGCGGCGCCTTCTTCGATCCGGAGGCCGACGCGGCCCTGTTCCAGGCGATCGAAGCGACCGTCCGGCAGACCGCCCGGCGCAAGATCGTGCGCCTGTCGCTGCACATCAACGATCCCGCCTTCGCCGAGGCCGCAGCCTCCACCTTTCTCGAATCCATCAGCACTGAGAGGCAAGATGCCCGCAATTCCACGTAGCCAGGTCCTCGAGACGTTCCGCAAGATGATTGCCGAGGGCAAGCCCATCGTCGGCGGCGGGGCCGGAACGGGCCTTTCCGCCAAGGCCGAGGAGGCGGGCGGCATCGACCTCATCATCATCTACAATTCGGGCCGCTACCGCATGGCGGGACGGGGCTCGGCCGCCGGCCTGCTCGCCTACGGGAACGCCAACGAGATCGTGAAGGAGATGGCAGTCGAGGTTCTGCCGGTGGTGAAGAAAACGCCGGTGCTTGCCGGCGTCAACGGGACGGACCCCTTCGTGCTGATGCCGCGGTTCCTTGGCGAGCTGAAGGCGATGGGCTTTTCCGGCGTGCAGAATTTTCCGACGATCGGCCTCTTCGACGGGGTGATGCGCCAGAGCTTCGAGGAAACGGGCATGTCCTACGCGCTGGAGGTCGACATGATCGCCGCCGCGCATCAGCTCGATCTGCTGACGACGCCCTATGTCTTCAATCCGCGCGAGGCGGTCGCCATGACGCGCGCCGGCGCGGACATTGTGGTTGCCCATATGGGGGTCACCACCGGTGGCACGATCGGGGCCTCGTCGGCCAAGTCGCTGGACCGGTGCGTGGAGGAGATCGACGCCATCGCGGCCGCGGCCCGGACCGTCCGCGAGGACGTGATCGTGCTTTGCCACGGAGGGCCGATCGCGATGCCCGAGGACGCACGCTATATCCTCGAGCGCTGCACCGGCATCCACGGCTTCTACGGCGCAAGCTCGATGGAGCGCCTGCCGGCGGAGGCGGCGATCCGCGACCAGACGGCAGGCTTCAAGGCTCTGCCGCTGCGCAAAGGCATATGAAAGTCCAGGGAGGAAAGCGAGATGAGTGAGAACGGACGGCAATTCTTCATCCAACCTGGAGAGGTGGATGCCTTCGGCTTCGATTGGGGAAAGCTGGCGCTGACGGTCGGGCCGGAGGTCAACGGCGCCAGGCGGTTCTCCGGCGGCGTGGTGGACGTGAACCCGGGCGAAGGCCATGCGCGCCACAACCATCCGGGCGCCGAAGAGATCATCTTCGTGATTTCGGGCACCGGCGAGCAGATGGTCGAGGACGAGAACGGCAGTCCCGTCACGCGCGAGGTGGGGCCGGGCTGCACGGTCTACGTGCCCGAAAGCCGTTATCACTCGACGCTGAACACCGGCAACGGCCCGATGCAGCTCTTCGTCGTCTATTCACCGGCCGGTCCGGAACAGGCGCTTCGCGATCTGCCCGGCTTCCGCCTGCTGAAAGCCGGCAAGGCGTAAGGCTGCAAGCCTTGGGTGTAGGCAGGCGTGGCCTTTCCAACCCGCTGTCCGCATCCTATGCCGTCGCGCCCCGGTTCCACCCCCTGCCCCGCTCGCCGAACATCTCGTAGCCGTCGGCCGTGACCGCCAACGTATCCTCGAGCTTGATGAACCCCCGGGAAGGGTGAAGCATCGTCGTCTCCACCGAGAGGACCATGCCGGCCTCCAGCGGGCGGTCGGCATCCACACCCTCATAGGTCACCGGGTGATTGGTCATCAGAAACGGTACCTCATGGGTGATGAGCCCCATGCCGTGGGCGAAGAAGTCGGTGAACTCTGCAACCTTCGAGGCTTTGAGCGCACCCTGCCCGTGGGCGATCACATCGCCGCCGCGCACGCCCGCGCGAATCTTCGAGAATGCCGCCTGCTGGATCCGCTCCACCTCGCCCAGCAAATCCTCCAGTTCGGCATCGGGATCACCCAGCACACCCATGCGACACAGATCGCCGATATAGCCGCGACAGTTCCCGCCCGAATCGATGGAGAGCACATCCCCCTCCCGCCAGGCCTGGTCTGACGCAGCCCGGTTGTGGCTCGATCCGAGGGTGAGAAGACAGTATTCGAACTGCAGGCCGCGGTTCGTTTCCTCCCGTCGCAGCCGCTCGATGATCTCGGTCTTTGTCGTTCCCGCACGCGCCCATGCGATTGTCGCGATCATGGCATCGGTGATGAGCTCGGAGGCCCTCCGCAGCTTCTCCAGCTCTTCCGGCGCCTTCACGGCACGCATCCGCTCGAGCACGCCCGTCGCGTCCACGAAGGTCGCGCCCTCCAGCCGTTCGCCAAACAGTTGGTAGGCATCCACCGGCAGGAAAGATGGCTCGATGCCGATGCGTCCGGCGCCCTTTCCGATCTTCCTCAGATGCTCGACCGCACAGGCGGCCGCATCCAGCGCGCCCCAGGCCGCAGGATGAAAAGCTGGCGTCCAGAATGGATGGTTCTGATGCTCGCCACACTCCATCCGGTTCGCCACATAGGCGGAATCTTCGACACGCCCTTTGTTGTAGATGACGATGGGCAGGTACCTGCTATGCCCGATCGCGTCCATCGCCGAAAAGAAAATGAATCTGTAGCCGCCCAGCAAATACTGCGTGTTGTGCTTGGAAGTGGCGAGGAGGACGTCGATGCCGGCCTCTTCCATCAGTGTGTCAAGCCGGCTCGTGTCAAATGGTGTCACGATACGGGTCGTGCGAAGCGCGTCGACATTCATGACAGTTCCTCCTCGGCGGGCCTCCAGCCCTTCTGGTCGGACCAGTTTCGCACATTGAACGTTGGATCGTCCAGAGCTCCATGCGGGCTCCGTTCATGCGTTCGTCCAGGGCTGGACTCATTTCATCCGTCGCGGTTTCGCACGACGACCTGCAAGCTCCGGTCGTCGGAAGCTAGTCGCGCGCGGCCCAGTTCAGGCCGCGGCGCAGGATTGTGCGCATCTCCGGCACACCGAATTCCGCCGCCACGTGGCCGAGCGTGGAGCAGAAGACGCGGCCTCTTCCGTGCCTGCGCTTCCAGACGACAGGCATGACCACGCCCTCGATCCAGGGGGCGTGCTCGCCCGAGAAAGTGGTGGTGGCCAGCACCTCGATCGATGGGTCGACATGCATGTAATACTGCTCCGACCGGTAGGCAAAGCTCCGCAGCCCCTCCATGATAGGGTCGTCCGGCCGGGTGATATCGACACGATAGTCGACGATGCCGCCCGGATGCGCCACCCACTGGCCTCCGACCATGAACTGGTAGTCGACGGCCTCGCGGAACGCGTCCGCCATTCCCCCGTGAAAGCCACCGAGGCCGACGCCCGCCTCAACGGCGGCCGTCAGGTTCGAGACCTCCTCCTTCTCGATCTTGGACATGGTGAAAATCGGCACGATCAGGCTCAGTTCCCTGATCGCCGGATCCGCGAAGGCCTCGGTCGAGTCTTCCGTGTGGACCTCGAAGCCGTCTTCCTCCAGCATTTCGCGGACGATCCCGGCGCACTTTTCGGGCTCGTGCCCGCTCCAGCCGCCCCAAACAATCAAAGCCTCTCGCATGGTATCCTCCCGGATCGGTGGACACGGTGTAATGCGGATCTCGCCCTGGAGCGAGCCACCTCATGGCTGAGGTCGCCCGCTACGAGATGGGCAATGTCTTTGATCCGGCCTACACCATGGCCTACCGTATAGAAGAGCGGATTGTCAGAGCGGAAGACCCACGGACCCCGACGGCGCGGCGACGTCATGTTCCGCCCCCGATAGGCCGGCTGCCTCATCCGCGCCGCAAGCGGTCAGTTGAAGATCGCGTCATATTCGTCCTTCAGCATGGCGATGGCATCGTCGGTCGTCATCGACGGATCGCCCTGGAAGGTGAACATCGTGTTCCAGACGGAGTTGATCCAGTCGGAATCGCTGATGTAGAAGGGATTGAGCACCCAGAAGTCGTCCTTTGCAAGCGAATCCAGGACAAGCCTGTTGCAGGCATCGAGCTTGTCTTCCGGTGCGTCGACACGGACGGGGGTGGAGCCCTTGAAGGAAGCGAATTCTGCGTTTTTGACCGGGTCGACGGCGATCGAAGCCAGTTCGAACTCAGCCTCCATCTGCTCGGGCGACACCGGATCGCCGCCGAGTATGCCCATGGAATCCACCGTCACCGACAGCGCCTTGGTGCCCGGCAGGTTGATGCAGTTGTAGTCCTGGCCCAGCACCTTCCCGCTCGCCTTCCATTGCCCCTTCATCCAGTCGCCGTGGAAGTGCATCAGCGTCTTTCCGGAGATGACCGTGTTGGTGGATTCGTTCCACTGCCGGTTCACCCAGCCCTCGTCGGCCTGGGCCGTAATGCGCCGGAACGCCTCGATGGCGTCGCGCAGGCCCTCGTCCTCGAAGACGGTTTCGTCCGGCTTGCCGCCCTCATCGACCCGGTAGAACTTATTGTACACATCCGGCCCGCCGATGCCGGCCATCAGCGCATGGAACAGGTAGCCCGCCTGAAACGTGTTGCCGCCCATCGCCATGAAGTTGTAGCCGGCCGCCTTCACCGCCTCCATATCGGCGAACATCTCGTCGAAGCTCGTCCATGAGGTCGGATCGACGCCGGCGGCTTTCGCCACCTCCATGTTGTAATAGATCATGCCGTCGATATGGATGCCCGATGGGATCTTGCGCACTTCGCCGTCCACCTTGATGGCCTCGCGGACGGCCGGCGGGAATTTCTCCGTCGCGCCGATCTTGTCGAAATGCTCGCCGACCGTCTGCCCAAGCCCGCGGTCGCGGATGTCGCGATAGACGTCCGCGTTGCCGGTCAGGAAGATGTTGGGCGGCGTTCCCGCGATCACGAGTGCCACGATGGGGCCACCGGCGCCCGACTGCTCGTGCGGGACTGCCAGTTCCTTGATGGTGTGGCCCTTCGCCTTGAGCGCGTCGACGAACACGTTGAGCGCAGAAATCTCGCTTTCGTTGGACCAGGAATGGAACATCGTCAGGTCCGCTGCCTGCGCCGCCGCCGATGCAACGCTCATGGAGAGCGCCAGATACACGCCTTTAAGAACGGATTTCATTGTCATTTCCTCCCTGCTTGTTGGCCAGCGGCCTAGATCCTTTTTCCGGATGTCGCGTCGAAGACGTCGAAACGGTCTTTCGGAAAATGGATTTCGACCATCTCCCCCGTTTTAGGGACGTGATGGTGCTTGTGATCGAAGCGCACGGCGATCAGGTCGCCGTCGCCTGAATCCAGAAAGGCGGTCACGTCGCTGCCGGTCTTCTCCGTGTAGCGGACGGGCAGCGAGAAGCGGGCGCCCGTCTCGCCGGACCCGTTGCACCCGATCGAGAAATGTTCGGGCCTCAAGCCCACGACGATGGAATCGCCGTCCCTCGGCGCTGCGGAGAACGCGTAGGCTGAAAGATTCATGCGCACGTCGGTCGGTCCGTGAACTGCGCTGATCGTCCCGCCGGTGTGTTCGACCCGCGCCTTGAGCGTGTTCATGGCCGGAGAGCCGATGAATTGGGCGACGAAAAGGTTGGCCGGCCGCTCGTAGACCTCGTCGGGTGTTGCGATCTGCTGGATCACGCCGGCGTTCATGACCGCGATCCGCGAAGCCATCGTCATCGCCTCGACCTGGTCATGGGTCACGAAGACGATGGTCTTCGCCAATTCCTGGTGAAGCTGCTTGATCTCGAGCCGCATCTCGGTGCGCAGCTTGGCATCCAGATTGGAGAGCGGCTCGTCGAACAGGAAGACGTCGACGTTCTTCACCAGCGCACGGCCGATGGCGACGCGCTGGCGCTGACCGCCGGAGAGTTGGGCCGGCTTGCGGTCGAGCAGCTTGTCGATCTGCAGCAGGTTCGCCGCCCATGCAACGCGGCGCTCGATCTCGGCACGGTCGAGCTTCTGTGCCGAGAGCCCGAATTTCAGGTTTCCGCGCACCGTCTTCGTTGGGTAGAGCGCATAGGACTGGAAGACCATGGCGAGACCGCGGTCCTTCGGATCGAGGTCGGTGACATCGCGCCCGCCGATCAGGATCGACCCATCGGTCACCTCCTGAAGCCCGGCCAGCATGTTGAGAAGCGTGGTCTTTCCGCAGCCGGACGGCCCCAGGAGCACCAGGAATTCGCCGTCCTCCACGCGGAGGTCGAGATCCTCCAGGACCGTGACCCGGCCGAAGCGCTTGACGATGTTGTTGAATTCGATTTCCGGCACGGCTTACCCCTTGATCGCCCCGGCGGTGATGCCTTGGACGAAGAATTTTCCCAATGCGAAATAGACGACGAGCGGCGGTATGGCCGTCAGCAGCGCGGCTGCCATGTCGACATTGTACTGGACCTCGCCGAAGGAGGTGATCACCGTGTTGGCGAGGATCACCGTCATTGGCTGCGTGCCGACGCCCCCGAAGATCAGGCCGATCAGATAGTCGTTCCAGACGGTCGTGATCATGAGGATCAGGACGACGATCATGATGTTCGCGGACATCGGCAGGATGATCTCGAAGAAGATGCGCCAGAACGAGCCGCAATCCATGATCGCCGCGTTGATGAGTTCCTCCGGCACATCCTTGTAGAAGTTGCGGAAGATGAGGGTGAGCAGCGGCATGGCGAGAATGGAATGCACGATGGCCACCGCCCAGATCGTCCCGAAGATGCCGAGCGAGGAAATCAGCACCACGAGCGGGATCATGATGATCTGGAGGGGTACGAAGGCGCAGAGGAACAGGATGAAGAGGAAGGGTCCGGCCCACCGGATCTTCCACAGCGCCAGCGCGTAACCGGTCACGGACGAGATGCCGATGGAGATCAGCAGGCTTGGGAAAAGGATCTTCATCGATACCCAGAAGCCGCGGCTCACGCCCTCGCAGGTCATGCCCGCGCAAACCTCCGACCACGCTTCTCGCCACGGCTCGAACGTCCACTCCGTCGGCAGGGCGAAGACCTCCCCGAGAGCGATCTGGTCCATCGTCTTGAAGGATGTGACGATCACGACATAGAGCGGCACCGAGACGAAGGCCGCGCACATGGTGAGGAACACCATGATTGCTATAGAGGAGCCGCGAATGCGTTTCCTGCGCCTGGTTCTCGGAGTGGCGGCGGCAAGGCTTGCCGTTTGCGCGGTCATCGTCATCGAGCCATCGCCTCCCGGCGCCGCGCCTGCCAGGCGGTGAGCAAAACGAGCGGAAGGAAGAGAGCCGCCGTGATCAGGAGCATTATGACGGCGGCCGAAGACGCATATCCGATATTGCCTCGTGCCGCGTAGGAATTGATGACGAAGTAAGCGGGGGTCCAGGTGGACGTTCCCGGGCCGCCACCGGTCATCGCCAGCACGATGTCATAGGTCTTGACGACGCCCAGCGACAAAAGGATCGCGCAGGTGAGAAACGTGAATTTCAGCATCGGGATGATGATTTCGATATAGAGCCGCCAGAAGCTCACGCCGTCGAGGCGGGCAGCGCTCCATATCTCGGTATTGATCGACTTCAAGCCTGCCAGCATCAGCGCCATGTAGAAGCCGAGGCCGTGCCAGATGGAGGCGAGGATGATGCCGTACATCGCCGTCTGCGGGTCGGCGAGCCAGTTGAAGTTCGCGCTTTCCCAGCCGAGCCCGCGCAAAAATCCCTGGATGCCTAGGTCCGGGTTGAACATCCATCGCCAGACGATGCCGGTCACGATGAAGGAAACGGCGAGCGGATAGAGAAACAGGGTCCTGAAAAAGCCCTCGCCGCGTTTCTCGCGCTCGATCATCGCCGCGAGGATGAAGCCGAAGACGATTGCCAGTGCGCTGCCGATGGCCAGGATCAAAACGTTCTTGAGTGCCGTTTCCCAGGCATGATCGCGGAAGAGCCGTTCGTATTGACGCGCCCAATCGGCGAAGTCGATGGCATAGTCCGGAAAGCGCCTCGACCTTGTGAATGAGATCCATATCGTCCAGCAGATCGCGCCGAAGAAGGCGACTGCGGTGATTGTCATCGCAGGAATCAGCGCGATCCTGGGCGATGCCCAGTTCCACCGAACTGCCATTTCCTCCTCCCCGGTTACGGCCGCCCTTCCGAGGGCCCCATCACCGTGCGACGCAGCGCATCCTGCGCCTTGTATTAACGTTAATATAAGGGTACAAAGCGAGCATCGTCAATGGCCTTATGGCCGGTGAGCGAAATCGGCCACTGAGGGGCCTGTCATGGAGGATCGGTTTTGCCGGCAGAAAACAGCGACATTCCGAGGATCGGACTGGGGACCTACGGCCTGACCGGAGCCGAGGGGCGTGCGGCGCTCTCATCGGCGATCAACCTCGGTTATCGGCATCTCGACACCGCGCAGACCTACGGTACGGAAGAGAATGTCGGCGAGGCCGTCGCGCGCTCGGGACTCGACCGCGCGGATTTCTTTGTCACGACCAAGGTGACCGCCTCGAATCTCGGCCGGCTTGCCGAGAGCGTCGACGACAGCCTCGAGACGATGCAGCTCGACTACGCCGACCTCGTGCTGATCCACTGGCCGGCCCCGCACGACGATCCGCCGGTGAGCGCTTACATCGGAGCGCTTGCACGGGTTCAGGACGAAGGGAAGACGCGCCTGATCGGCGTTTCGAATTTCACCCGGCGGCACATCGACGAGGCGGTTGCGGAGATCGGCGAAGGCCGGCTCGCGACCAACCAGTTCGAGCAGCACGTTTTCCTGCAGAACCGCGTGCTTGCCGCCCATTGCCGCGAGCGGGGCATCGCGGTGACCGCCTATATGCCGCTCGCGGGCGGCCGTCTGGGCGACGATTCCGTCATCGGCGCGGTCGCCTCGAAGCACGGCGCGACGGCGAGTCAGGTGGCGCTCGCCTATCTCCTTGCGCTCGACTCCATCGTCATTCCGAAATCCGCTTCGCCGGAACGGCAGAGGACCAATCTCGCCGCCGGCGATCTCGTGCTGGACGGGGCGGACATGGGGCGGCTGGCCGGGCTCGAGCGCGGCCAGCGTTACATCAATCCGGCATGGGGTCCGGACTGGTACTGACCAGTCAATCGGAAGAGCCGTCCCCGAAAGGAGCGGCAGAAGGAGGAAGAGGTGGGAATATTCGACGGCTTCGGCCACATGGCTTTGAAGGTGAACGATCTGGAGGTCTCGGTTGATTTCTACGACCGCATCGGCTTCCCCGAGATGCTTCGGCTGCTCGACGCCGAGGGCAAGCCGTGGATCGTCTATCACCGCATCAGTGAGCACCTCTATCTGGAGCTGCTCCCGGGAGGCGACGGTGATCCCGCAGCCGATCAGAAGAGAACCGGCATGAACCACTTCTGCCTCACGGTGAGAAACGCCGACGAAGCCGAGAAGAGGCTCGCAGATGCGGGCGTGAAGCTCAGCCGGCCGCGCAAGACGGTGCGCGGCGTCGACGGCAACTGGGGGATGTGGATCGAGGATCCCGACGGAAATCGCATCGAGATCCAGGAAATGGCGCCGGAGTGCATCCAGTTCGAGGCGGAACGCAATCTGGCGGATGGAGCGCCTCCGCAGGTGCTGACGATCTATTGAGGATAGGAACAGCAATGGTCATGGGAGGAACAGGACGATGATCAAGGTGAAGCAGGTGGCGCATGTGTGCATCTTCGCGCACGACCTGGAAAAGACCCGCACCTTCTACGAGGACGTGCTGGGGATGGGCATCCAGTTCAATTTCCTGCGCGACGGGAAGGTGTTCGGGTTCTATCTGAACTGCGGCGGCCGCAGCCACGTCGAGGTCTTCCAGAAGGACGGGACGTCCTATGGCGACACCAACCAGATCAACCATTTCTGCCTGGAGGTCGAAAACCTCGATGCGGCGATCGAGCACATCAGGTCGAAGGGCGTCGAGATCACCAAGAAGAAATATGCCTGCGACGACACCTATCAGGCATGGATCCGCGATCCGAACAACGTGAAGATCGAGCTCTTCGAATACACCGACAAGAGCGCCCAGTTCGTCGGGCGCGACCGGGTCGCGGACTGGTAATCCGGCCACGGCCCTGATATCGGCTCTGCCGTTCCGGCCGGGGGCCGGAGGGCGAGGGTACGAAATGGCAAGACTGCGCGCGCGTCTGAAGGACATTGCGGAAGCCACCGGCTTTTCGGCGAACACCGTTTCGCTCGCCCTCAGGGGCAGCCCGCGCCTTCCGGAGGAGACGCGCGAGCGGATCCTGGAGGCCGCCGCGCGGCTGAACTACTTCCCCAACCACATCGCCCGCTCGCTCGTGCACAGCGCCACGCGGACGATCGGCCTTGTCATGACCGACATCATGAACCCGACGCTGACGCTCGCCGCGCGCACCATCGAACGCGAGCTGTCGCTGGCCGGCTACGCCATGATGTTCGCCGCCTCGGATTCGAGCGTCGAAAACGAAAAACGCGCCATCGAACTGTTCCTGTCGTATCAGGTCGACGGGATGCTGATCTATCCGGCGAGCCACCGGGAATACGATCACATCAAGGCTGCCGACGAGGCGGGCACCCCGGTGCTGCTGCTGGTGAACCTGCCGGGTTCCGCCCTCGACACCGTGACGATCGACGACCGGGCCGGCGCCTACAAGGCCTTTCGCCATCTCTGCCAAAAAGGCCATCGACGCATCGCCATGCTCGACGGTGGGCGGGCGCTCGGCAATTTCGACAAGATGCACGGCGCGCTGCGTGCAGTGCGGGAAGCAGGGCTCGCCAAAGAGGCGATCACGGTTTTCGAGCCTGAAGGCCACGCGCCGACACATGGCTTCACCGCGATGGAGCGGATCATGCAAAGCGCTCCCCGCCCCACTGCTCTGTTCGCCTCCACCGATTCGCTCGCCGTCGGCGCGCTCCACTGGTGCCGGGAAAACGGCATTGCCGTTCCACAAGACCTGGCCGTCATCGGCTACGACAACACGGAAATTTCGCAATATGGAGCATTGCCGCTGACGACGGTGAACTATGCTGCGGATGAAATCAGCCGGATCGGCGTCGACCGAATTCTAAAACGGATCGAAAGCCGCGGCTCGTGGAACGCGCGCGACATCAGACTAATCGAGCCAGAACTCATCCTCCGCGACAGCGCGTGAATGGAACCATCCGCCAGATGGGCAACCGAAATCCCTAGCACGCGGCCGAACGAGCCTTTCCTCCACCATTCCAGGATACGGTAGCCGGTTTGCCAACAGGCTTCCGGCCCGCATGGCGCAAACGGCCCGTTTTTGGCCAAGTCGGCTCTGCCGCTCCTCCGCCGTTTCTGTGATTACCGCCAAGCCTCAACGGCTCGCGGAGACGCAAGCATGAAAGCCCTGGGGCCGGTCGACCGGGAAGGCGGTGCATTCGCTGCGTCAGGTTCCGGTTGAGATCGAAACGATGAACACAGCTCAAACACTCTCGACCAACACAGAAAGGAAATGCCATGCGTAAAGTCATTCTCACGTCAGCCCTTGCGATCCTTGGGTTCGGTCTCACAGGCGCAAATGCGCTTGAGACTCATTCCGGCCACAACGCTGCCCACCATTTCGGCTTTAGCGAGCAGGACGATCTTCCGGCCTCTCTCGCCAAGAGGCAGTTCAACGGCCTCGATGCCGGGATTGTCACCTCCAGCACGAGCAGGGTGACTGTCGGTTATCCTTCCCGATCGCAGTTCGGCGGCACGAACCGGATTTATAGCGCTGCGGACGCTTTCGGCCCGAGCGACCGAAACGACCTGCCGGCCTCCTTGTCCCGGAGACCGTTCGGGCGCCTCGATGTCGGCAGCGTCACCTCCAGCACCGCGGCGGAGCGGCTGACGAGTGGCTACCCTCGCCGGGCGCAGTTCGGTCGCACCCCGATGTCCCGGGGTTACAACGCCTCCGACGATTTCGCCGTTTCGGACGACTAAGGCGGACCATCGTCAAACAAATAGGCAGCCTCGAACGAGGCTGCCTATTTTCGTGGTCAACCCTCCTATGGTTTTCTCAAACCTCGACTTCTCTGGCCCCCTGCCGAGCATAGTCGGGAATCTTGAAGCGCCTGCGGTACGCGCCCGGCGGCAGGCCCGTGACACGCTTGAAGAGACGGCGGAAGAAGGCCGGCTCTTCGTAGCCGACCTGCCAGCTGATTTCGTCGATCGACGCTTCCGTCCGCTCAAGCCGGCGCTTGGCGTCCTCTATTCTCAGGCGCTGCACATAGGCGATCGGGCTCGATCCCGTCGCGCTCGTAAAGCGGCGCTTGAAAGTGCGCTCGGAGAGGCCCGTGCGCCGGATCATTTCTTCCACGGGATTGACCACCGAAAAATGCGTCGCGACCCATTCCTGGGCCGCCTGGATAGCAAGGTCGCCGTGGTCCTTGCGCCCTTCGAAGACGATGTAAGGGGCCAGACCGTCCTGATGCCACTGCAGGGCGAATGACCGCGCGACGGCTTGGGCCGCGGTCGCTCCGGCATGGCGGGCGATCAGGTACAGCACGAGATCGTGCCAGGTCATCGAAGCGCCGGAAGTGATCAGTTCCTCGTGCCTGCCGGAGACGACCAGGACGCGCTCGGGGTGGATCGGCACCTCCGGAAACGTGGCTGAGAAGGCGTGGGCGTAGCCAAAATGCACCGTCGTATCCACACCGTCGAAAAGCCCCGTTTCAGCCAGCAGGAAGATACCGGAACAGGCGGAACATAGAAGCGCGCCGCGACGATGCATGGCGCAGAACCAATCGACAATTTCCGGATGCAGGCCCTTCTGCCAACCGGCCGGCCCAAGCAGGATCGAGGGGACGATGATGATGTCGGTGTCGTCGACTTCGACGACGCTGCGCTGCACCACGACTGGAACGCGACTGGCAAGCTCCAGCGGGCCGGGTTTCAGCCCGACGATTTCGACCTGAAAAGGTGGTTCCTGCGACGGCAAGCCTGACAGCGGCATCATGGCGAAGGCGTTCATCACGTCGAAAATGCCGGAAAGCGTCGAAACGACGGCTTCGGGAATGGCGACGAGGCTCACATGGAGCGGCTCGGATCTGGTCGCGGCGGCGTGCATGTCAGTTCCCCTCGCGTCGTAGAATAACCCCAACAAGGCCGTCGCGCCACGTTTTGTGGGAGCCGAATGGCACAAATGACCCGATTCTGGACATTCCGGCTCTGCCGCTCTTCTCCGGTCCCTGCGATTTACCGACAGCCTCAGGTTTGCCACTGAGCGCCCGGACAGGAGACACAGAAATGGAACACACCCACCACAACACAATCAATTCCGCGAAGCTCGACGCGCTGGTCGCGCGCGCTTTCGAAGACCTTTCCGCCGGCTATGGCGGTGTCATGATAGGCCTCGGCAACCGGCTCGGCCTCTACAAGGCGATGGCCGGGGCCGGGCCACTCAGCGCACGCGAACTGGCCAGACGCGCCGGATGCGCTGAACGCTACGTGCACGAATGGCTCAATTCGCAGGTCGCGGGCGGCTACGTCACCTATCATGCCATCAGCGGTACCTATGAGATGACGCCGGAGCAGGCCCTCGTGCTCGCCGACGAGGACAGCCCGGCTTTCATCCCAAACGCCTGGGCCGTGCCCGCCTCGATGTGGGCCGACGAGGACAAGGCCGTGGAGGCGTTCCGCACCGGCAAGGGCATTCCCTGGGGCGACCACGACGGACGGCTCTCCTGCGGAGTCGCTGCCTTCTACCGCAACGCCTACAAGGCGAGCCTGGTCGCTGAATGGCTACCGGCTCTCGACGGGGTCATTGAGAAACTGAAGGCCGGCGCGCTCGTGGCCGATATCGGCTGCGGCCACGGCCATTCGACGGTGCTCATGGCGAAGGCCTTTCCGGCGTCCGAGTTCCGCGGCTTCGACAACCACCAGGAATCGCTATCGGAGGCTCGGAAGGTCGCCGCCGAGGCGGGCGTTGCCGAGCGGGCGACCTTCGCGGCGGCGCGGGCCGACGACTATCCCGGCAAGGGCTACGACCTGATCTGCTTCTTCGACGCCCTGCACGATATGGGCGATCCGGTCGCGGCAGCCTCCCACGCCGCCAAGACACTCGCGCCGGACGGCACCGTGATGCTGGTGGAGCCATTCGCCAACGATCGGGTCGAGGATAACATCACGCCGGTGGGAAGATTGTACTACGCAGCCTCCACCACCATCTGCTGCGCCCATGCGATTTCCGACGGTGGTCGCCTGGTGCTCGGCGCGCAGGCCGGCGAGGCTCGGCTTGCGGACGTGTTCCGCCGAGCCGGCTTCACCCGTTTCCGCCGCGCTTTCGAGACCCCGTTCAACCTGATCCTCGAAGCGCGGCTCTGATCCTCGACATCGCCCTGCAGAAGGAGATTTGGACGAATAGACCAGATCAGCCGTGGTGCTCGCACACCACGACTGATCGAGGCGCGTTCCGCGTGTCTGGCATGCCCGGGAGCGCGGCCCGGCAGGGAACCGTCCACGCGGCTGGCAGTTGTGTCGAGAAAGGGAGCCACACATGGGTGATGATAAGACGTTCACAAGCCCGGAGGCACGGGCATCCGGCAGCGACGATCCGGATATCCGCCACTTGGCCGAGCGATATGGAATTACGCTGGAGCAGGCACGCGACTTGCGCGACCGCTGCGGCGATGATCAGCCGTTGCTGGAGCGCGAGGTGCAGGAGTTGAAAGGCGGTCGGCATGCATGAGGTCGAGAGTTGACCGGCGGCAAGGCCCCGGCGGACCAATCAACATGATCCATTATCTGATGGCCTCCGGTTGAAGGACCGGAGGCCCGCTGTCGCTTGGCAACCAGTGTAGCGATCGCCGTCAGCCGGCCTGTCTGGTGACGCGCACGATTGCGCTGGCGCCGTTGTTGTCGCTCTCGGTAAGGGCGTAGACCGCACCATCCGGCCCGACCTTGACATCCTGGACGCGGGCCTCGAGCGGAATGCGCTCCTCGCTCGTCACCCGCCCTTCCTGCAGATGAAGGACGACGAGGCCTTGGCTGACCAGGCCACCGATAAGGACTGCGCCGTCCCAGGCCGGAAACTCCTCGCCCTGGTAGAAGGTCATGCCGGAAGGGGCGATGACCGGATCCCAGTAATAGACCGGCTGTTCCATACCCTCCATCGCGGTGAGGCCGCGGCCGATCGGCGCGCCGCCATAGTCCACGCCGTAAGTGATGACCGGCCAGCCGTAATTCAGGCCCGCTTCCGGCCGGTTCAATTCGTCACCGCCCATGGGCCCATGCTCGACCGTCCAGAGTCGGCCTTCCGGATCCAGCGTGGCTGCCTGGAGATTGCGGTGGCCATAGGACCAGATTTCCGGCTGGATCGAGGCGTGCTGGGCGAACGGATTGTCTTCCGGGGCGGACCCGTCCCGGTTGATCCGGAAAATCTTTCCGAGCCCGGAGGTCAGGTCCTGGGCCTGGTCGCGGATGGGCGTATCGGAGCGCTCGCCCACCGTGACGAAGAGATGGTCGTCGGGGCCGAAAACGAGGCGCGAGCCGAAATGCATGTCCCCGTCATAGGCGGGAGTCTGCCGGAAGATGATTTCCAGATCCTGCAGCGATCCGGTGCCGGATCCGTCGGTTTCCAGACGGGCGCGGGCGACGCTCGTTCCGTTGCCGCCGCCTTCTCGCGGCTCCGAGAAGGAAAGATAGATCATCCCGCTTTCTTCGAAATCGGGAGCGAGCGCGACATCCAGAAGCCCGCCCTGGCCCTCGGACATCACCTCGGGAACACCTTCGATCGGCGCCCCCGCCTCGCCCTCCGAGGAGATGATCATCATGTCGCCTTCCTTGGCGGTCACGAGCATATCGCCGCCGGGGAGGAACTCCATCGACCATAAATTCGGCAGGTCCTCCGCAATCGTCGCGGTCTCGACGGCGGTCTCCTCGGCAGGAAGCGGCGCACGCGTCTGGTTTTCGAAAGCCGGCTCCTGATCGGGTGCGTTGGGCGCGGCGGTCTCGGCCGTCTCACCGCTATCCGTCTGGGCAAATGCGGGACCGCACAGGACCGCTGCCATGGCTATTAGGGACACCAAGCGTGTCATGAAGGCCTCCTATAGGGAACAAGCCGCCAACGGGACATCCTTTTCGCGGGCCAGATAGAGCAGGCCCCCGGCATTTCAATGTAGGCCACGCAATCGGATTCGCGCCTCAAAGCCGCCACGGCTTCTCGCGACCGTCGTCTTCATCATACCCTTTGTCTTCATCATGCTGACGGCGGTGAAGGACCGGGAACAGTCATCACTGCTCGATTTCTCCTGGCCGACCGAGTTCGACGTCTGGGACAATCTCGTGGAGGTGATCACCACGCGAAACTGGATGGTGGTGACGGCCTTCATTACGATCCCGCCGCTGCTCGTCCTCCTCTTCTTCAACCGGCAGATCATCGCCGGCATGACGGCAGGCTCGGTAAAGGGTTAGCGGATCGACATGCGACCGGACCCGGACAGCTCAAAAGGTCACCCGGGGACTATATCCAAACGCCCTTTGCGCCTTGGTGATGCTCAATCCGGACTCCATGCCCCTCAGCTTCGGTCTTATGGAAGTGGTGGGCGAGTATTCCCAGAACAGGTCTGCCGTGGGGCAGCCCACCACGTTGCAGCCACCGGTGAGATTGTAGATGCCGGATTCGACCCTTTCCACCTCAATGGCCTGACGGCAGCCTGTCGCGATGTCCCGCGCATCCGTGCGGGTCCAGAGGAGGAAGCGGTCCGACGCCGGGTTCGCCCGCACGCGCTCGATTTCGGCAGGCAGAGCGTCCGGAATCCTTGCGCCCATGATTCTGAGCGCCAGCACGCTGAGCCCCTTCTTCGCGAAATAGGACGCGGCTTCTTCGCAGGCGATCTTGGAAAGCGCATAGCTGTTGAGCGGCCGTAGTGGGTGACCCTCGTCCACCGGCGCGTAGTCGGGCGCATGGCCGGCAAAGCCGTAGACCTGGGCGCTTGATGCGACGAGCACACGCCGGACCGAAAGGTTGAAGCAGGCGTCCAGCACGTTGAAATTGGCCGAGACATTGTCGCAATAGGTGCGGGTGTCCGCGACGATACCAGGGTCGGACCAGGCGGCCATATGGATCACCGCCTCGGCCTTCGCATAGGCGATCGCGCCAAATATGTCCTCTGCACGGGCGACATTGCCCAGCATAGTCCCCACGCCCGCCACCGGCTCGGGCGGCGGGTTCAAGTCGAGGCTCGTCACCTCATGGCCATGCGAGGCAAGCTCCTGCAGCAGATAGCGACCGATCCGGCCATTGCCTCCGGTAACCAGGACACGCATAGAACCCCTCCCTGCAAGAGCAGCACTTCCAGGCCGCCGAAGTTATCATATGATGTCAGACAAGTATGTGTTAGCTTCCGGAGACGAGTCGGTCAATGTCGGCATCGCGGCAGCGCCCGGCGCCAGCAAACTTTTCCACTCCGACGGGAGCCGACACGTGAAGATCACCGAGCTTAGGACTTTGCCCCTTTCCCTGCCGCTGGAAAAGCCGATCGGCAATGCTACGGCGACGATCCACAGCTTCTCCTGCCTCGCCATCTTCCTTGACACCGACGAAGGTGTGACCGGCGAGAACCTCATCTTCACGATCCGGCCAGAGCAGCTGCCGCTGCTCGATTCCATGGTGAAGCTACTGCGCGAGGCCGTGATCGGGCGCGAGCCCGACGAGACGGAAGCATTCTGGGCCGAGGCGTGGCGGCGCATCAATTTCATCGGCTTCGCCGGCGTTTCGATCATGGGCATCGCAGCGATCGACGGGGCGATGTGGGACCTGCGCGGCAGGGCGGCGGGCCTCTGCATCTCCAAGCTGGTCGGCCGGGCACGAGACGCGGTGCCCGCCTATGCAAGCGGCGGGCTCTGGCTGACGCAATCGGTCTCGGAGCTGGTGGCGGAAGCTGAGGCGTTCCTTGACCGCGGCTTCACCGCCATGAAGCTGCGCCTTGCCGGCCGCGCGGAGATCGACCTGCCGCGCCTGAAAGCCCTGCGCGAAGCCGTCGGCGGGAAGGTCGCGCTGATGGTCGACGCCAACCAGGGGATGACGGCGAAGGACGCCATAGCGCTCGGCCGCGAGATGGAGGCTTTCGACATCGCCTGGTTCGAGGAGCCCCTCCCCGCCCACGATCTCGAGCATCTGGCGGAGGTGCGCGTGGCGCTGCAGACGCCGATCGCCTCGGGCGAGAACGAATACACGCGCTACGGCTTCCGCCGCATGATCGAAGCGAAGGCGGCCGACATCCTCATGCCGGACCTGCAGCGCGTGGGCGGGGTGAGCGAGTTCCTCAAGGTCGGCGCGCTGGCCGCCGCCCACGACCTGCCGGTTTCCTCCCACTTGTTCCCCGAGATGAGCCTCCAGATCATGGGGTCCCTTCCCAATGCGACGCTGCTCGAACATCTCGAGTGGTTCTCGCCTCTTTACCAGGAGCCGATGGAGTTCAAGGACGGCATGGCGCTTGTGCCGGATCGCCCCGGTTGGGGCTTCACCTTCGACCAGAAAGCTTTGGAGCACCACAAAATCTGATCGCTTGCACTTGTCAGTTGTCAGACAAGACGATAGAAGACTCGCACGGCGGACACTGAGCTTAGCGAGAGCATCAGGATTGGCATGAAGATCATCGACGTCAAAGTGCGCGTATTCCTCCATACGACACGTCGGCACCAGGATGCCGCCGGGCATGGGCATCCCGGCGAGCCGCACAAGGTGAAGCAGGGGCTCCTCACCATCACCTGTGACGACGGCTCCGAGGGTCACTGCTTCGGCGCGCCGGAGGTCATCCGCCCGCATGTCATCGACAAATTCGTGAAGACGGTGCTGATCGGTCAGGATCCGTTCGACCGCGAGCGGCTGTGGCAGAAGCTTGCGCACTGGCAGCGCGGCAGCGCGGCGCAACTCACCGACCGCACGCTGGCTGTCGTCGATACGGCGCTTTGGGACCTTGCAGGGCGCGCGCTCGGCGTGCCCGTGCACAAGCTCATCGGCGCTTATCGCGACAAAGTGCCGGCCTACGGCTCCACCATGTGCGGCGACGAGCTCGAAGGCGGCCTCGCCACGCCGGAGGATTACGGTCGCTTTGCGGAAAAGCTGGTGGCGCGCGGCTACAAGGGCATCAAGCTCCACACCTGGATGCCGCCGGTTTCCTGGGCGCCCGACGTGAAGATGGATCTCAGGGCCTGCGCGGCCGTGCGAGAGGCGGTTGGGCCCGACATCGACCTGATGATCGACGCCTTCCATTGGTATTCCCGCGTGGAGGCTTACGAGTTGGGCAAAGGCCTGGAGAAGCTGGGCTTCGCCTGGATAGAGGAGCCGATGGACGAGCAGAGCCTCTCGTCCTACGCCTGGCTTGCGGACAATCTCGCCATCCCGGTGCTGGGGCCGGAGAGTGCTGCCGGCAAGCATTTCGCACGCGCGGAATGGATCAAGGCCGGAGCCTGCGACATCCTGCGGACCGGCGTCCACGATGTCGGCGGCGTCACGCCGGCGCTGAAGACCATGCATCTGGCGGATGCCTTCGGCATGAATTGCGAGGTGCACGGCAACGGCGCGCCGAACCTCGTGGTGACCGCAGCCTGCAAGAATGTACGCTGGTACGAGCGCGGGCTGCTACACCCGTTCCTCGAATACGACGACGGCTTTGAATACCTGAACACGCTCGCCGATCCCATGGACGAGGACGGTTTCGTCCATCTCTCCGATCGGCCGGGCATCGGCGAGGACATCAATTTCGACTTCGTCAATGACAATCTCGTTTCCTGAACGGGGACGACAAGCGGCAGGAAGGGCAAGCAAAGTGAACCACATATCCTCTCGTCCGGCGATGGACCCGCAGGAGCTCAAGACCATTCTTTCGTCCGGCTTGATGTCGTTCCCGATCACGGATTTCGACGAGGCGGGTGATTTCGACGAAGCGAGCTACCGCCGCCGCCTGGAATGGCTCATGCCCTATGGCGCCAGCGTACTGTTCGCCGCGGGCGGCACGGGCGAGGGCTTTTCCCTCACCCCGGCCGAGCACGCGCAGGTCATCCGCACCGCGGTCGAGACCTGCGGCGCGCATACGCCCATCGTCGCCGGCGCGGGCTACGGCACGCGGCTTGCCATCGAGATGGCGCGCAACGCGGAAGCCGCCGGAGCAGCCGGCATCCTGCTCCTGCCTCACTATCTCACCGAGACCAGCCAGAAGGGCCTTGCCGCGCATATTGACGCGGTCTGCAAGGCGGTCGGCATCGGCGTGATCGTCTATAACCGGAATGTCTGCCGGCTCACCGCCGACACGATGGAGAAGCTGGCTGACGACAACGCCAACCTCATCGGCTTCAAGGACGGCGTCGGTGACATCGAGGCGGTTACGATCATGCGAAGCAGGCTTGGCGATCGCGTCAGCTATCTTGGCGGGCTTCCCACGGCCGAGGTGTTCGCGGAGGCCTACAACGCGGCCGGTTTTCCGGTCTACTCGTCGGCAGTATTCAACTTCATCCCGAAGACCGCGAACGAGTTCTATGCTGCCGTGCGCAAAGGCGACCGGAACGTGACCAGCAGGATCCTCAAGGAGTTCTTCCTGCCTTACATCGAGATCCGCAACCGCTCCGCCGGCTACCCGGTCTCGATCATCAAGGCCGGCGCCCGCCTTGTCGGCAAGCCGGCCGGCCCCGTGCGCCCGCCGCTTGCGGACTGCACCGAGGCCGACCACCGCGACCTGCAGGCGCTCATCGAGAAGCTTGGGCCTCAGTAGGCAATAGTGGGCCGCTGCATCCAAGGGCGATCCCAAAGGGAGGAAGGAAGAGATGATTGACTCAACTTGTATGACGTCTAATAACAGACAAGTTTGATTCAGGGAGGAACCAATGAAGAGAAGATTCGCCTTTCTGCTCGCGGCCGCGCTCATCGCCACCGCGCCGGGCGCAACGGCCGCAACGCCCGACGACCAGCTTGTTGTCGGTATGAGCATGAACAACATCACCACGCTCGACCCGGCAGCCATGGCCGGGCGCGAGTCGACGGGCATCGCGACGAATGTCTATGACACCCTGGTGCGTCTCGACCCGATCGAGAAGACCAAGGTTCATCCCGGTCTTGCCGAGAGCTGGGAGATCAGCGACGACGGCAGCAGCATCACCTTCCACCTGCGCGAAGGCGCGAAGTTCGCTTCCGGCAATCCGGTCACGGCAGACGACGTGCTGTGGTCTTACAAGCGTAACGTGGAACTCGGCCTTGTCGGTGCGGGCGTCTGGCTGTCTTTTGGCTTCACGCCGGAAAATTTCGATCAGTATGTGCGCGCCGAGGGCAACGCGATCACCATCACCCTGCCGGAGGAAGGCGATCCGCGGCTGTTGCTTTATATGTTCGGCAAGCCTGATGCGGCCGCCGTCATCGACAGCGAGCTTGCGATGGAGCACGCCTCCGACGGCGACAAGGGGCAGGGATGGCTGACGACCAACACCGCCGGGTCGGGACCCTTCAAGCTCACCAATTTCACCGCCAACGACGTGATCGTGCTCGAGCGGAACGAGAATTACTGGGATGACCCCGCGTCCATGACGCGCGTGATCTTCCGCCATATGCCGGAATCGCAGACCAAGCGCCTGATGCTGGAGCGCGGCGACATCGATGTCGGCTTGGGGCTCTCGGTGCCCGACATCAATGCGCTCTCCTCGAATTCGGATGTGGAGGTGCAACCGGTACCCGGCGCCGGCTTCTACTATCTCGGCGTCAGCATGAAGGACGAGCGCTTTGCCAATCCGAAGGTGCGTGAGGCCCTACGCTACCTCATCGACTATGATGGCATCAACGCCACCATCATGCCGAATTACGGCGTGGAGAGGCAGCGCCCCGTGGCGCTCGGCGTATTGGGCGCGCTGGAAGATCCCGGATACGCCCTCGATGTGGAGAAGGCCAAGGCGCTGCTTGCCGAGGCCGGTTATCCCGATGGCTTCGAGGTGGAACTGCTGGCACTGAACGAAGCGCCATTCCTCGATGCCGCGACCGCCATCCAGGGCACGCTGGCGCAGGCCGGCATCCGCGCGAACATCGTGACGGGCAATGGCAATCAGGTCTACGGCCCGATGCGCGAGCGCAATTTCGAGATGATCGTGGGGCGCGGCGGCGGCGGCCAGGAGCCCCATCCGCATTCCAATCTGCGCGCCATGGTTGTCAACCCCGACAACAGCGACGACGCCGGGCTGTCGGGCGTGATCGTCTGGCGCACTTCCTTCTATGACGAAGAGCTGAACGCCATGGCCGCTGAAGCTCTGACGATCCGCGACACCGAAAAGCAGGCGGATGCCTACGAAGCCATCCAGCAGCGCCTCGAAGAGGTGGTGCCGGCGCTCCTCATCTTCTCGCAGGTCGTCGATACCGTCGTGTTCCGCTCCGACGTAGAGGACTACCAGAACCACTATGGTTGGACCACGCGCCTCGAAGAGGTGCACAAGGACCGCTGACGGAGCCCGCTTCATGAAGGAAGCGATATGATCGGGAGGCGGCCGATGCCGCCTTCTCCTTTCAAGCCAGAGTAAAGAGCATGGACTCCGGAAACTCGGTGCAGACGCGTCTTTGGAATGGCCTGACCTTCTTGGGCTCCATCGCCGTCACGCTCCTCGGCCTGCTGCTTTTGACCTTCGTCATCGGCCGGGTGATGCCGATCGATCCCGTGCTGGCCATCATCGGCGACGAGGCCAGCCAGCAAGCCTATGACAGGGTTTACCAGCAGCTTGGTCTCGACCAGCCGATCTACATACAGTTCCTTCGCTACATGTCCGAGATCCTGCATGGCGATTTCGGCACGGCGCTGCTCACGGGCAAGCCGGTGATCGAGGACATCGCCCGCGTCTTTCCTGCAACCGTCGAGCTCGCCACCCTTTCGATCTTGATCGGCGTCGGTCTCGGCGTCCCGCTGGGCGTGCTCGCGGCAGTCCGCCGAGGCAAGCTCACGGACCACGTGGTACGCTTCCTTTCACTGATCTTCTATTCGACCCCGGTCTTCTGGCTGGGGCTGATCGGCCTCATCGTCTTCTACGCCAAGCTCGGCTGGTCCGGCGGCACGGGCCGGGTGGAGATCTTCTACACGGGCATCGTCCAGCCCATCACCGGTTTCCTCCTGATCGACAGTGCGATCACCAAGAACTGGGACGTCTTCTGGAGCGCAGCGCGCAATATCTGGTTGCCGGCGACCATCCTTGGCCTCTCCTCCATGGCCTATATCAGCCGCATGACGCGCAGCTTCATGCTGGAGCAGCTCGGCCAGGAATACGTGCTCACCGCGCGCATCAAGGGCCTCTCGCGGTCTGAGGTGATCTGGCGCCACGCCTTCCTGAACATCCGCGTGCAGCTCTTGACCATCGTGGCGCTCGCCTATGGCGGACTGCTCGAAGGCGCGGTGCTGATCGAGACCGTCTTCTCCTGGCCGGGCTTCGGCAGCTATCTCACCTCCAGCCTGATGATGGGCGACATGAACGCCGTGATGGCATGCACGCTCCTCGTGGGGCTCATCTTCATGGGGCTCAACCTTCTCTCCGACCTGCTCTACCGGGTTCTCGACCCCAGGACACGTGCGGCATGAGTGACATCTCCAACAGGACTTTCTCCGCATGGATCGCCGCCGAGGAGCCCGCTTCCTCCCGGCAAGCCACCGCACAGCGGTTCTACTGGAGCGCGGTGAACTTTTTCGCCAATCCACTTACGGTGATAGGCCTTCTCATCCTGCTCGTCCTTGCGCTGATGGCCGCCTTGGCACCGCTGATTGCTACGCACGACCCGATCGCGCAGAACCTCACGCAGGCGCTCAAGCCACCAAGCGCGGAACACTGGCTGGGCACGGACGAGCTCGGCCGCGACATCTACAGCCGCATCGTCTTCGGCGCCCGCATCACCCTCTATATCGTCACGCTGGTCTCCGTCATCGTCGGCCCCATCGGGCTCCTGATCGGCATGGCGGCGGGCTATTTCGGCGGCTGGACCGACCGCATCCTGATGCGTATCACCGATCTCTTCCTGTCCTTCCCGAGCCTGATCCTGGCGCTCGCTTTTGCCGCCGCGCTCGGCCCCGGCCTGGAGAACGCGGTGATCGCCATCGCGCTCACCGCCTGGCCGCCGATCGCCCGGCTCGCCCGCGCCGAAACGCTGACGGTGCGCAATACCGACTACATCGCCGCCGCAAAGCTCACCGGAGCCTCGCCCCTGCGCATTCTCGTCGGGCAGATCCTGCCCATGTGCGTGCCCTCGGTTGTCGTTCGCCTTACGCTCAACATGGCCGGCATCATCCTGACGGCGGCGGGTCTCGGCTTCCTTGGTCTGGGCGCGCAGCCGCCTTCGCCCGAATGGGGCGCGATGACCTCGGCCGGCCGCCGCTTCATGATGGAGAGCTGGTGGGTGGTCACGATGCCCGGCTCCGCTATCCTGATCGTCTCGCTCGCCTTCAACCTCTTCGGCGACGGCCTGCGCGACCTTCTCGATCCGAGGCAGAGACAATGACCATGCTCGCCCAAGCTCCCCTCCTCTCGGTCAGGAACCTGAATGTCGTCTACGCCTCCGCACGCCGGCCCATGCATGCGGTGCGCGACGTGAGTTTCGATCTCGGCTGCGAGAAGCTCGCCATCGTCGGCGAGTCCGGCTCCGGCAAGTCGACCGTCGGCCGCGCCATCGTTCGGCTGCTCGCGCCCGCGGCGCGGATCACCGCCGAACACCTGCAATTCGAAGGCCGAGACGTCCTCTCGCTCAGCGAGAAACAGATGCAGGACATCCGCGGGCGGCGCATTTCCATGATCCTGCAGGATCCGAAATACTCTCTGAACCCGGTGATGACCGTCGGCGCGCAGATCGCGGAAGCCTATCGCGCCCATTTCCCGGTAAACGAGGCCGAGGCGAAGAAGCGCGCGATCGCACAGCTCGCAGCAGTCCAGATCCGTGACCCGGAACATGTCTTCGGCCTCTATCCGCATGAGGTGTCGGGCGGCATGGGCCAGCGCGTGATGATCGCGATGATGCTCATCCCCGAACCCGCAGTCATCATCGCCGACGAGCCCACCTCGGCGCTCGACGTGACCGTCCGCCTGCAGATCCTGGCCCTGCTCGACGATCTGGTGCGCGAGCGCGGCATCGGCCTCGTCTTCATCAGCCACGACCTCAATCTCGTGCAGAGTTTCTCCGACCGCGTGCTGATAATGTATGCGGGCCGCGTGGTGGAGACGCTTCGCGGCGACGAGCTCGGCGAGGCACGGCATCCCTACACGCAAGGCCTGCTTGCCTCCCTTCCCAGGATCGGCGAGCGCCGCGCCCGCTTGCCCGTCCTCGAACGCAATCCCGAATGGACGCTCGGCGGAGGGCGGTCATGAGCATGATCCGCGTCGAAGACCTGTCCCTCTTTCTCGGCGAAGGTCACCGCCGCCGCAAGATTCTGGAAGACATCGGCCTAAACGTGGAGCCTGGCCAATCCTTCGGCCTCGTCGGCGAATCCGGCTCGGGCAAGTCCACCGTCCTGCGCTGCATCTCGGGCCTCTTCCGCCACTGGACGGGCCGGATCTCCGTGGACGGCGAGACCTTTGCCGACGCCAATCGGCGGGCGTGGTGCCGCAAGGTCCAGATGGTCTTCCAGGACCCCTACGGCTCGCTCCATCCGAAGCACAAGGTCGAGCGCATCCTGGGTGAGCCGCTGAAGATCCACGGCTTTGCAGACCGCGACGAACGCATCAACCGCATGCTGACGCAAGTGGGGCTCGGGCCGAAATTCCGCTACCGCTATCCGCACCAGCTTTCAGGCGGGCAGCGCCAACGCGTGGCGATCGCCCGCGCCCTGATCCTGGAACCCAAGATCCTGCTGCTCGACGAGCCGACCTCGGCCCTCGACGTCTCGATCCAGGCGGAGATCCTCAACCTCTTTGCCGACCTGAGGCAGGAACTCGGCCTCACCTATCTTCTCGTAAGCCACGACCTCGCGGTGATCGACCATATGTGCTCGCATTTCGCCGTCATGCGCGATGGCAGGATCGTGGAAACGCTCAGCCGCGAAGCGCTGGAGAGCGGCGGCGCCGAAACCCCCTATACCCGAACCCTGCTGCAGGCGAGCGAACGCTATGACCGCGCGCTCGCGCACGAGCAGGCCGCAACTGTCTGAGGAGAATTGGCATGGCGACTTCCGGAAGCTTTCTCACATCCGACGAAGTGAGCTGGAAAGATACGGGCGAGGGCCGCAGGATGCAGATGCTCTGCTATCGCGACGACCTGATGATGCTGCGCTGGTCCTTCGAGAAAGGCGCGGTCGGCGCGCCGCACCGGCATCCTCACACCCAGGCGGCTTATATCGAGAGCGGCGTGTTCGACGTCACCATCGACGGGGAGACGAAACGTCTCGGTCCGGGTTCGAGCTACGTGGTCGCTGGCAATGTGCTCCACGGCGCCGTCTGCATCGAGGCGGGAACGATGGTGGACAGCTTCACCCCGCATAGGGAAGACTACCTCCCGCAGAGCGACCGCCAGGCCGCAGGAGGAACGGATGTTTGAATTTCGGCGGGGAAGCCTTTCCGAACAGATCGTCGAGGTGATGCAGAAGCGCATCCAGGACGGCGAATATGCGGTCGGGGAGAAGCTTCCCTCCGAACACGTGCTGATCGGGGAGTTCGGCGTCAGCCGCACCGTTGTACGCGAGGCGATCGCCAATCTGAGAGCGAGCGGACTGGTCGTTGCCCGGCAAGGCGTCGGCGTTTTCGTGCAGCCCCATTCGCAGCCGCAGTCCTTCCGGATCGAGGGTGCCGACCTTGCAGCCGTCAACGAAGCCGTATCCGTGCTCGAATTGCGCATAGCGCTGGAGGTGGAAACGGCGGCCCTCGCCGCCGCGCGCCGGGAGCAGCCGCATCTCGACGCGATGAAGGAAGCCATGATGACCATGGCGTCCGCAATCTCCAGGGGCGAGGACTCCATCCAGGCGGACCTCTCCTTCCACCGCGCCATAGCCGAAGCGACCGGCAATCAGCACTTCCTCAAGCTTTTCAACTATCTGGGCGAGCTTCTCATCCCGCGCACGAAACTGCGCACCTTCGAACTCACCGGCCAGAGCCTGCAGAATTATCTCGACCGAGTGAACCGTGAGCACGAGCAGATCTATTCCGCCATCGAGCAAAGAGACGGGGAGAGCGCGCGGGGCGCGATGCGGCTTCACCTGATCGGCAGCAAGGAGCGGCTGCAACGCGGCACCGCAACGCCGGCTGAATAACCCTCTTCGTTCCCAGAGCATCAACCAATGGCAACAATCCGCTCCTTCGATTTCCGCGTCTTCAGCTATGTGCTGGAGGGGCTTTCCGTCGATGAAAGCCAGAACACCGTCTACACGCCGGGATCGAGCGTCACCCGCAAAGGCCTGGCAATCGTCGTGACCGACAGCGACGGCAATCGCGGCGAATTCGTCAATCTCGACAGCGACAGCGCGATGACGGCGCAATCGATCGCCATCGCCAACATGCTGGTGGGGCGCGATGTCGACGCGCGCGAACTGATGTATGACGACGCCAAGCGCGTGCACCGCAAACAGGGCGCCTTCGGCTATTCCAATCTGGACATAGCCATCTGGGATCTTGCGGGCAAGCGCGCCAACTTGCCGATTTACAAGCTGCTCGGCGGTTTCCGCAAAAGCCTTCCTGCCTATGTCAGCACCTTCCATGGCGACCGCAACGGCGGCCTTTCGACCAAGGAGGCCTTCGCCGACTATGCCGAAGCCTGCCTGGAACAGGGTTTCAAGGCCTTCAAGATCCATGGCTGGAGCGCCGGCGACCGCCGGGAGGAAGCGGCCAATGTGCTCCATGTCGCCGCGCGCGTCGGCGGCCGCATGGACCTGATGCTGGATCCCGCCTGCGAACTGCGCACCTTCGGCGACGCGCTCTATGTCGGGCGCGCCTGCGACGAGGCGAAGTTCTTCTGGTACGAGGACCCGTTCCGCGACGGCGGCTTCTCACGCCACGCTCATCGCAAGCTCCGGCAGATGCTGAAGACGCCGATCCTGATGGGGGAACATATCCGTGGTCTGGAAGCCAAGGCGGACGCCATCACCGCGGAAGCGACGGACTATGTGCGGGTCAATCCGACACTCGACATGGGCGTTACCGGCGCCATGAAGATCGCACATCTGGCCGAAGCCCATGGCCTGGACGTCGAGTTCCACGGCTGCGGTCCCTCGCAGCGGCAGGTGATGGCGGCCGTCCGAAATGCCAATTATTACGAGCTCACCCTCTGCGCGCCCGGGATCGGCAACCCCAAGCCGCCGATCTACGCCTGCGGCTACAGCGACAGCCCCGAGCATGTCGACGCGGACGGCAATGTGCCGATGCCAGATTTACCCGGCATCGGAGTGGGTTACCACTGGGACTTCATAATTCGCTCGACCACGGAACAGGTGACGGTGGGCCGCTGACGGCCTTCTTGCCGGTACCGCAAGTCCCTGCATCGGCAGGCGACCCGAGGCCCATGTCCGAGCGTGTCAAGCCAGCCGAACCACCAGCGCATCCCGCGGTGGGACAATGAGTTGGCTACCCTCGACGCGGGCGCCCTCACCTGCCCAATGTGTCCTGCCGAAGCGCAGCGTGTCGTGCTGCGAAGCAAGTTCCAGAATGGTCCGCTGCGCTTCGCGCGTCGGATTGACGACCCAAATCACTTTCCCACTCTCACCCGCATGCAACCGAGCCTGTATCGCCCGGTTGGAAAGCCGCACATGCTGCGTCTTGCCGGTCCAGGCGAAGACTTCGGCGAAGTAGTGGCGGCTCTCCTCACTTGAGTTCTTGAAATAACCCACACCCGGATGCGTGCCGACGAGCAGCGTTCGACCGCTGCCATAGGAATGCTCGACCAAAGCGATTCGCTCGTCGTCGAACCGGCCACGCTCGGTCCCGCCCTTGAGCGAATAGCTCTGCAGGAAACCGCCGCCGGTAACTGTCCGGCCTCCATAGGCGAAGCGGATGCGGTCGCCGATGTCAGGCATGAACTCGACCTCATGCTCCCGCACGCCAAAGACCTCGTCGAGCCCGTGGTTCGGCTGGATCGTCCCGACCTTGCCGCGATCGCCGAAATAGCCGATGCAGGCCTCGCTGACGAGCCTGCCGCCCGCCTCCACCCAGCGGGCAAGTTTTTGTGCGTGCGCCGCAGAGAGCATGATCGGATAAGGCGCATAGATCGCGTCATATGCGTCGATATCGTCGATATGCACCCAGTCGGGCTGGATGCCGTTGTCGAAGAAGCCGCGATAGGCGCCCCACATGGCCTCGGCATAGGTCTCCGGGCGGTGGCGGTGGTTGAGCAGGTGGTCCCAGGCTTGCGCCTCGGGGATCACGAGGAGGCCAATGTCGCCCCTCACGGGCCGCGCCTCAAAAAGCTCCCTCTGCTCCGGGGCATTCGCCCATTTGGCAATGGTGCTTTGCATATCCGAGCGCGGCGTGCGCGAGCCATCCATTCCGTAAGAGCCGAAGGCACCGAAGAGCGGCCCGTCGAGCAGCGGCCTCCAGCGCAGGTTCAGAACGCCCGTGGCGCCTGCCGCGAAGGAAGTCATCGTCCATAGCCGGATATCCTCGGGCTCCGCGACGCGGCCGTCCTCCTTGTCGCGGCCGAGTACCTGCGGCTGCAGCCAGAGCGGCCCGCCCTGCCGTTCCGCATGCCACCAGGGCTTTCCGCGGGCGGCGGCGCGCGTGAGGTCGGCGCCATAGAAATTGCGCCAGGGTTGATTCCCCTTGCGTGCCGGAATCCAGGTCATGCCGTAAATCTCGACTTTGGAGGCCGCCAGCCAGTCGTCGCACCCATTCGACGCCATGTTCGGGATAGCACCGGCGATCCCGTGCGCCGCGATCAGGCAATCCTGATCTATGGAACGGATCGTATCGATGCGCCACTGCATCTGGCCGTAGAAATTGTCGCGCCTGAACTCGAGCCAATCGAGCCCTTCCGGATAGGCGGCAATCTCCGCTGGCGGCTCGATGTCCTCCCACTCGGCATAGGAGTAGCGGTACCAGGCCTGCGCGAGCGTTTCGAGATCGCCATATTTCTTCCTCAGCCACTCGCGAAAAGCCGCCTTCGCGTAGTCGGAATAATCGACATCGGCGGCGTAATTCACCTCGTTCCAGACGTCGTAGCCAAGCAGCGCCGGATGTCCTTTGTAGCGGGTCGCGAGCGCCTTCAGGAAATTGCCGGCGGCCTCCTGCACCTCGGCGCAGTTCATAGAGAGCGCCCCTGCCCCGCCGCCATTGTTCGCAAAACCGCCCACGGCCGCGCTCACGCCCATATTCGAGGTGAGCGGACGCCCATCCATGCGCACCTGCCGCGCATGGGCGAATTTCCGGAAAGCCCAGTCGGGGACGGTATGCGTGAGCTCGGCGATGATGGTTTTGATCCCGTTTTTCGCCGCGAGATCCATCTGCCGGTCGAAGTCCTCCCAGTCGTAGAAGCCTGGCCTGCGCTCGATGGCGCTCCACATGAACCAGTGGCGAAAGACGTTGAGCCCGTCCTCCGCGGCCGTCCGGTAATCCCGTTCCCAATCCTCGCGCGGCGGGTTGGATTTCCTGAAATAGACGGCTCCGAATGGGATTTGGGGCACTTTTTCCGTGGGCATGTAGAACAGCTCCTCTCGCGCGATATTTCCCCCGGCGGCCACGCATGCGCCCGCCGCTTGAGCTTCACGAAATGGATGACCTGGGGCTAGCTCTTCTCCCCGGCGAGCGCCTCCAGCGTCAGGATGAGGCCTGAATGATCCTTCTCGCCTTCCCCCATGGCGATCGCCGCATTCATGAGTTGCTGGGTGGTCGCAGTGTTGGGCAGCATGAGGTCGAGCGCCTTGGCAGCGTCCACCGCCAGCGTCAGGTCCTTGCGATGCAGCTTGATGCGGAAGCCCGGATCAAAGGTGCGCTTGATCATGCGCTCCCCGTGCAGCTCCAGGATGCGCGAGGCGGCAAGCCCGCCCATCAGCGCCTGGCGCACCTTGACAACGTCGGCCCCCGCCTTCTTCGCGAATATGAGCCCCTCGGCCACCGCCTGGATGGTCAGGCCGACGATGATCTGGTTGGCCACCTTCGCCGTCTGCCCGTCGCCCGAGCCGCCGACCAGCGTGATGTTCTTGCCCAGCTTCGCGAAAATGGGCTTCGCACGCTCGAAGGCTTCTTCCCTGCCGCCCACCATGATGGTGAGCGAAGCGTTCTTCGCCCCCACCTCGCCGCCGGAAACGGGCGCATCGAGATAGTCGCAGCCGAGCTTCTCGATCCTTCCCGCGAAATCCTTTGTCGCCACCGGCGAGATCGAGCTCATGTCGATGACGAGCTTGCCGGGCTTCAGCCCCGCCGCAACGCCCGCCTCGCCGAACAGCGCCTCGCCGACATCCGGCGTGTCGGGCACCATGAGGATGATCACGTCCGACCGCTCGGCCACGGCCTGCGGGCTTTCCACCGCCTCGCCGCCCTTCTCCACCAGATAGCGCGACGGCTCTTTCACGCGATGAAGGAACAGCGTGTGACCGGCATCGATCAGGTGGCCAGCCATCGGCCTGCCCATCACGCCGAGCCCGATGAATCCGATTTCCATTGGCCTCTCCTCAGATCCTTCCGCCAGCCCAGCCGAGCCCCGCGCCGGAGCCCGCCTTGGGCTTGTATTCGCAGCCCACCCAGCCGTCGTAGCCCAGCCGGTCAAGCGCCTCGAAGATGAAGGGGTAGTTTATCTCGCCCGTGCCCGGCTCGTTGCGGCCGGGATTATCGGCGATCTGCACATGCGCGATGCGGTCCTTCAGCCGCTCGAACGTGGCCACCAGATCGCCCTGCATCACCTGCATGTGGTAGAAATCATACTGGATGAAGAGATTGTCCGAACCGACCTTTTCGAGGACGCGCTCGGCGTGGTCCGTCCGAGAGACGACGAAGCCCGGAATGTCCCGCAAATTGATCGGTTCCAGCAGCAGCCTTATGCCGGCGTCCTTCATCTGCGGGGCGGCGTAGCGGAGATTTCCCACCAGCGTCTCCTCGAGCGCCTCGGCAGCGATCCCCTGCGGCGCGATGCCCGCGAGCACATTGACCCGCTTGCAATCGAGCGCGCGCGCATAGCGGATCGCCGTCTCGACGCCTGCCCGAAACTCCTCCACCCGGCCCGGCAGCGAACCGAGCCCGCGCTCGCCACCGGCCCAGTCGCCGGAGGGCACGTTGAACAGCGCCTGCTCAAGCCCATTCCTTCGAAGAAGTTCCGCGACCTCCTCCGCCGGCAGATCGTAGGGGCCGAGATATTCCACTGCCATGAAGCCGTCCCTCGCCGCAGCGGCGAAACGCTCAGTGAAGGGCAGTTCCGGATAGAGCATGGAAAGATTGGCGGAAAATTTCGGCATGGGCTTCCTCAGGCAATGAATCGTGTGCGATGCATCATGCGCTTGTGGCGCGGATCGGGGCTCGGCACCGCGGAGATCAAGCTTTGCGTGTAGGGCTCGCGCGGGGCGGTGCAGATCCGTTCGGCCGTCCCCATCTCCACCAGCCGCCCGCGATGCATGACCGCCACCCGGTCGCAGAAATAGCGGACGACCGAGATGTCGTGCGAGATGAAGATGAAGCTCAGGCTGAGCCGCCGTTGGATGTCGAGCAGGAGGTCGAGGATCTGCGAGCGGATGGAAACGTCGAGCGCGGCGGTCGCCTCGTCGGCGATGATCACGCGAGGATCGAGCGCGAGCGCGCGGGCGATCCCGATGCGCTGTCTCTGCCCACCCGAAAAAGCGTGCGGATAACGCTCCATGGCGAGCGGATCGAGGCCGACCAGTTCCAGAAGCTCGCCCACGCGCGTTGTCAATGCCGCTCCGCGCGCCGTGCCGCTCACATAGAGCGGATCGCCGATGATCTGCTTCACCGTCATGCGCGGATTGAGCGAGGCGAACGGGTCCTGGAAAATGAGGCGTACGTTGCGATGATATGTCCTGAGCCCCTGCTTGCCGAGCGTCGCAACATCCACCGGCCGGCCTTCGCGATCGAAATAGGTGATATTCCCTTCAGTGGGCTCCACCGTCCTGAGGATAAGCCGGCCAAGTGTTGTCTTGCCGGAGCCGCTTTCGCCCACGATACCCAGGTTCTCGCCGGGGAAGAGGTCGAGGCTCACATCGTCGACGGCCTTCAAGGCGTTGCCGCCGGCGCCGTAGAGCTTGGAAAGGTTGCGCACCGAGAGAACGGGCGTCTTCCCGCCCGCCATCGTTTCCGGTCCCGCACCGCGGTTCTGCTCCAGCTTCACCGTCGCGTCGAGTAACGCGCGCGTATAGGGGTGGCGAGCATCGTGAAAGATGTCGTCGGCGCTGCCCTGCTCGACAATGCGCCCGTAGTGCATCACCGCCACCTCGTCGGCGATCTCGGCCACGAGACCCATGTCATGGGTGATCAGCAGCATCGCCATGCCGCGGCTTTGCTGGAGTCGCCTGATGAGGTCGAGGATCTCGGCCTGCGTCGTTACGTCCAGTGCGGTGGTGGGCTCGTCGGCGATGAGGATATCGGGGTCGCAGGCGAGCGCCATGGCGATCATCGCGCGCTGCCGCATGCCGCCCGAGAACTCGAAGGTGTAGCGGTCGACCATCTTTTCCGGATTGGGAATTTCGACCTGCCGCAGCAGGTCGATGGCGGCCATCCGCGCGGCGCGCTTGCTCAGCTTCCGGTGCAGCCTCAGCGCCTCGACGATCTGGGAGCCGATCGTGTGTACGGGCGAAAGCGAGCTCATCGGCTCCTGAAAAATGAGGCCGATGCGCCCTCCCCGGATCTTCAGGAGCTTCGGGCTGCGTTCGGCAAGGCGCGCGATGTCCGTCTCGCCGCCCTTGCCCTTGAGCAGGATGCGCCCGCCGGCGATGCGGCCGTTCCGGTCGATGATGCGTAAGAGCGCCCGCGCGGTGACACTCTTGCCCGAGCCGCTTTCGCCCACCAGGCAGAGCGTCTTGCCGCGCGTCAACTCAAAGCTCACATCTCGAGCAGCATGAAGGATGTGGGTGCGCAGGTTGAAGTCGAGGCTGAGCTTCTCGACCTTGAGCACCACGTCGGCGTCGCTGCCGGCGGCAATGACGGGTTTTTCCGCGGTCATGATCCCCATTGGTGCTCCCTTATGAATCATAGGGGTCGGCCGCATCGCGCAGGCCGTCGCCGAGGAAGTTGAAGGCGAGCACCGTCAGCACCACCGCACCCGCCGGCCAGACGAGCAGCCATGGGGCAGTGGCGATTGTGCGAACGTTCTGCGCTTCCTGCAAAAGCACGCCCCAGGAGACCACCGGCGGCTTGAGCCCGATGCCGAGGAAGGAAAGCGCCGTCTCCGCCACGATCATGGTGGGGACGGCGAGTGTCACCACCGCGAGGATGTGGCTGGTGAGCGAAGGGAGGATATGCCGGAAGATCAGCCGGCGCTCACCCGACCCGTCGAGCCTCGCGGCGGTTACGAAGTCCTCGCTCCTCAACGCATAGAAGCGTCCGCGCACCTCGCGCGCGAGCCCTGTCCAGCCGAAGAGCGAGACGATCAGCGTGATGACGAAATAAACCTGCAGGGGCGACCAGGTGAGCGGGATCGCCGCCGCCAGCCCCAGCCAGAGCGGGATTGTCGGCATCGAGCTGATGACCTCGATGATGCGCTGGATCACCATGTCCACCGCGCCACCATAAAAGCCCGAGAGACTGCCGAGCGTCACGCCGAGGAGAAGGCTGATGCAGACGCCGACCAGCCCGATCGACATGGAGACGCGCGTGCCATAGATGAGCCGGCTGAGCAGGTCGCGGCCGAGCTTGTCGGTGCCCAGCAGATGCATGGTGTCGCCCGGCCGGATCGGCCCAAGCAGATGCCGGTCCATGGGAATGAGGCCCCACATGCGATAGGCCGGTCCCCTCACGAAGAAGCCGATGGGCACGACCTTCGTCTCGTCCACCACATAGCTGCGGCGGAGCGAGGCCTGATCGACCTGCATGGAATAGCCGGTGACATGCGGCATGAAGCGCGAGCCGCCGTCGGGCTCCGTCACGAAGAGCCTCATTTCCTGCGGCGGCGCATTGGTGAATTGCGGCCGCGCCGCGTTGGGCAGCGCCGGTGCCAGGAATTCCGCAAAGGCGCCGATGAGGTAGAGCATCAGGATGATGATGCCGGAGGCGACCGCCACCTTGTTGCGGGTGAACTTCCGCCAGATCAGCGTCCACTGCCCGGCCGCGGCGATTTCTCCCACCTCCGCTCCAGGCTTCAGCGGGCTGATGGCCGGTCCGGTCTCCGCCGGCCCCTCGAGGAAGATGTGCGTGCTCATCAGGTGAACCGGATCCTTGGGTCAAGCAGGGCGAGCAGGATGTCGGAGACGAGCATGCCCACCAGGGTCAGCACGCCCATGAGCAGAATGAAGCTGCCGGCGAGATACATGTCCTGCGAGATCAGCGCCCTCAGAAGCAGCGGCCCGGCCGTCGGCAGGTTGAGCACGATCGCCGTGATGGTGACGCCCGAGATCAGTTCCGGCAGCACCCAGCCGATGGCCGACACGAACGGGTTGAGCGCGATCCGGACGGGATATTTCACCACCACCTTGTATTCGGGCAGGCCTTTTGCCTTGGCGGTGATCACATAGGGCTTGTTGAGCTCGTCGCTTAAGTTGGCGCGCAGGATGCGGATCAGCGCCGCCGTGCCGCTGGTTCCGATCACGATCACCGGAATCCAGAGATGGGAGAGAAGGTCGAGGAATTTTGCCCAGGACCATGGGGCATCGATATATTCGGGCGAATAGAGCCCGCCCACGCTCTGGCCGAGAAATTTGTAGGAGACGTACATCAGCGTGAGCGCCAGAATGAAATTCGGCACCGCCAGCCCGATGAAGCCGAGGAACGTGAAGGCATAGTCGCCGAAAGAATGCCGGCGCATGGCCGAATAGATGCCGATCGGCAGCGAGACGGCCCAGACGAAGATGAGCGAGACAATTGAAATCGCGAGCGTCGAGCCCATCCGCTCCCAGATGAGGTCGGCCACAGGCCGGTTCCACTCGAAGGAATAGCCGAAGTCGCCGCGCAAGAGGATGCCGCTCATCCACTTCCAGTACTGCAGCCAGATCGGGTCATCGAAGCCGTAGATTTCGCGCAGCCGCGCCACCTGCCCAGGGTCCACGTTCTGGCCGGAGTCCGTCATCATCGCGATCATCGAAGTGAGATAATCGCCCGGCGGAAGCTGGATGATGAGAAACGCGATGATCGACATGCCGAACAGAGTCGGGATCATATAGATCAGACGCTTGATGACGTAGCGCAGCATCTTGCGCTGCCTCCTCCCTGGAGCATGATCCCGGACAGGATCATGCGGCCAATCAAAAGTCCTTCCCTCAGGCCCAGGTGATGTGGACCACCTCGACCAGATCGATGCCGGGCACCCTCGCGGTCACCCGCCCGTCCTCCACCCGCGCATCCGCCTTCGTGCCGGCCACGACGAGCCGCGCGCCCGCGAAGGAGCGGCCCTCGGGGACCGCCACCGAGACATCCTGTGGGCCCACGGGATAGATCTCCCGCGTCGGCCCCTTCATCATCATCGGGTTGGAGAGGTTCTGCATCGCCACCGCGAGTTCATCCTTGCCTTCGCGGACGGCGATGTCCAGCACCGCCTTTCCCGCCACCTCCACATCGGGCCGCTTGCCCAGCGCCCAGCGCACGGCGTTCTCGATGAGCCGCTGATGGTCGGCGGCCAGCACCTCCCAGAAGATGCGGCCGATGTTCCAGGGAACGTAGACGGTGCGCCCTCCGCCCTCGTGCCGGCGCGCCACGACCGCGGCTCCCTTGGGCGCCTCGCGCGGATAGACCTCCTCCATCGGCAGGTCCGGGAAGTCGGGCACGTAAAGGAACGGCGCCTCCGTATCCGCCGCCGCCTCGACGGCGATCAGATGCGTGCCGCCGATGATGCGCTCCGCCCCCTCGTAGCCGCCCGCGATCGGATGATCGCCATTGACCGCCACATAGGTGTTCTGGACCGGCCCGCGCGCGGGGCTCGTCATCCTCACGCCGAGAAGATCGCCAAGCGCCAGCGTCTCGCGCGGGCGGTTGTCCTCGTCGCGTGTCGAGGTCTCGTAGGCCGCCACCACGCTGCCGCCGCGTGCCACATAGGCTTCGAGCATGGCGCATTGCGCGTCCGACAGGCAGGTCGAGTTGGCGAGGATTACGACCTTGAAGCGGTCGAGCTGCTCCGGCGTCATCGCCTGGTCGGACAGCATTTCGAAGGGAAGCTTCGCCTCCACCAGCGCCTGGTAGAAGCCGAGATCGTCGGCCTCCGCCTCCTTGCGTGTCTCCTGCCCGTGGTGACGCAGCGTGGTCGCCGGATCAAGGATGGCGATCTCCGCCGTCGGCGTCGTCGCGGCGAAGACCGGCTCCAGCACGGCATGCAGGCCGAAGCTTTCCACGATGGGTTCCACCCAGCGCCTGTCGGGTACCACGCCGTTGAACTTGGTGAACCAGGGCAGCATGCCCTGCACCGCGCCATCGAGCACCCAGGATTGTATCTCCGGCCCGGTGGTAACGGAATCTTTCCAGCGGTGCTTCTCCTCCGGCCCGATCGAGGTGATGAGGATCGCCGGCCGCTCGCGGAAGGTGGCGCGCATGCGCTTGCCGTTGCGGCCTGACATCCAGATGGGCTCCGTGCCGCGCCGGCCCTGGTCGTCCACCACGAGGAATGGGCAGTGCTTCTCGATCAGCTTCAGGTCGAATTCCGTGAGCGACACGCTGCCCATATTGGGGATGAAGCTGCTGTTCGGCTTGACCGCCTTCATCACCTCGTCCCACTCGACCACGAGCCGGCTCAGCACCGTGCGCCGCCAGGCGGCCCAGGCCATCCAGGCCGGGTCCTCGGGATTGGCGGTGAGAGGCAGGTCGTAGCCCGAGGCGTCGCGGAAATTCCTCCGGCAGGTCTCGCAATAGCAGACCCCGTGCCCCTGCCAGCGATTGGCGAAGATCGCGTCGATATCGTAGTCGCGGGTGATCTCCTCCAGCACCCGCGGCATGAATTTGAAATTGTAGTCGCTGTAGGCGCAGGTGATCCACACGCTCGGATAGGCCCAGTGCCGGCGCTTGTTGCCATCCTTGTCGACGGCGATCCATTCGGGATGCGCATCGGCGGCATCCTGGTGGACCGCATGCGGGTCCACGCGCGCCATCACATGCATGCCGAGGCGCCGCGCCCCCTCCACCAGTCGGCCGAAGGGATCGGTGTCGCCCAGATATTTGCTCACATAGTGGAGCGGCACCTTGGAGGGATAGTAGGCGATGTAGCCGCCGGCGCTCAGGCAGGTCGCGTTCGACTTGGATCGCTTGAAGAGATCGATCCAGAATTCGGGATCGAAACGGATGGGATCGTCCTCTGCCAGCGTAAGCTGCGTCCAGCGCGTCGCCGACCTGTACCAATCGGCGGTCCTGAGATTGTCCGTGGATTGCGCGTTGGTTTGCAGCATCTTTTCTCTCTGTTTTCCGACAAACGAGGTCCCATCGCCGGCCCGCAGCCGGGGCCGGCGCTTTATGTTTTTCAGGCGTTCAAGAGCCCTTTAGGCCTTGAAGAACTGCTCCGGCCTGGCGGGCGCGGGCGTCGGCCAGCCGAATGAATTCGGCATGGTCTTCAGCACGTTCATCATGTCGTTCTTCACGACGCCGTAGCCGTCCGGCGGAAGGCTGACCCCGAACGTCAAGAACAGGTCCGCCGCATTTTCCAGAATCTGCTTCATCAATGCGTTCTGCTGTTCCGGGCCAGCCGTGGCGAGCAGCTTCTTGTAGAGATCCTGCTGCGCCTTCACCTCCGCGGGCGGTTCGATCGCGTCCGGATTTTCCGGGTCGAGATAATAGAGAGACCAGCCCGGCGCGTAGAGCGAGTTGGTCGAGAACGGCACGAAATAGCGCGGATCCAGCATCGCCGCGATACCGCTATTGGCGCCGAACTGATGCGCCGTCGCATCGAAGTCGCGACCGCGGCGCACGCGCGTCTCCCAGAGCGACCGGTCCATGCTCCTCACCTGCGCGTCAACGCCCACCGCCTGGAACATGGGCACGGCGAGCTGGAACATGTCGAGGAAGGTGGTGCGCGTCTGGTCGATCTCGAAGATGATGGACAAGCGCCGTGCGCTCTCGTCAAGCCGGTATCCCTCGCCATCCTTCTCGGGGATGATCTCGTCCAGCATCGCATTGGCGGTGTCCGGGTCGTATTGGGTGAAGTCCTTGGCCAGCCGCTCCACATAGAGCGGATCGTCAGGCCGGATCGAGGCCTGCGCGGGCTCGCCCTGCCCCACGAAGACGGCATCGATCAAGGCCTGCCGGTCGACGGCAAGCGACAGCGCCTGGCGGAACGCCTTCGTGTTGAACAGCTTGTTCTTGACCGGATCGGTGTGGTTCAGGTTGAGCTGGAAGACCATCACATTGGCGGCGGTCTCCTTGAGCGTGTAGAAGCCGTAGCCGCCCGCCTCCTGCCCGTCGAACAGCACAGGCTTGTTGGCGGGCGTGGCGATGTACTGGTCCATCATGTCGATCTCGCCCTGCAGCGTCTTGAGCAGCAGGACCTCCGGATCGGCCACCATCTGGTAGACGACGCGGTCGAAATAGGGCAGCTGCATGCCTCCCGGATCGACCTTGAAGTAATAGGGATTGCGGACCGCGACCGCCTGCTCCGTGTTCTGCCCTGGCGCGATGCCGCCTTCCAGATCGAAAGCCCACGCGTTCAGCGTCGGCCGTTGCGGGTTCTGGAAAAACGTGTTGTCGTCCGCAAAGCCCACCTCGCGCTGGAACAGCGCGATCCAGCTTTCCAGCCCCCGTTCCTTGGCGAGCTTGTCGGCATCCGGATTGTAGCGGATGTGGAACTGCTGCAGATAGTGCTTGGGCATGCGGGTGAGCTGATCCTGCTGGGCCCAGGCGAGATTCTGCACGAAGAAGCCGTTCGGCGATGGGAAGACGACCTTGAAGGTGGTCTCGTCGACGATCTCGACACGGGCCGGCTTGCCGCCGGCATACCACCAGGTGTTGCCGCCGAGATTGGTTTCCTCGTCGTTGAAATAGGCGTCGTACCAGAACTGCACATCCTCGGTTGTGAAGGGATGCCCGTCCGACCATTTGTGACCTTTGCGCAGGCGGAACGTGTATTCCGTCGCCTCCGCATTCACTTCCCAGGACTCGGCCGTGTTCTCGATAAGTCCGGACCACTCCGGATCGAAGCGGACGAGCGGTTCATAGCCCTGATAGCGCACGAGCATTGAGAGCGAGCCGCCGCCAACCAGCGCGTGCTTCCAGTCGCCACCCTGTCCGCCCGCACGCTCGAAAGGCGTGATCACCAGCGGGTTTTCCGGCAGACGCTCGGCGACAGGCGGCAGCGTGCCGCTCTCCACCCTGTCCTTCAGGAAATCCGCTTCCTTGATATCGGCGGCATTGACGAATTTGGGCAATGCCAGGGTTCCGGCCAAAGCGGAACTGGCGGCGATGAACGCCCTGCGGCTCAGTCTCACCATTTCGATTTCCTCCTCCTCGGCCAGGTCGTTTTTGATCAACCGTTAGCCAAAACGAAGGCTTGCATAAACTTCTTTGTTAGGTAAAGCGTTATGTTCCACAAAAGAACAGCCCGAATTCGCCGCAGAAGCGCTCAAGTGCTGGAAGACTGTGAAAATCGGTTGTGGGCGCTTATTTTACGGTGAATAAAGCGCAAAACGCTTTAGGTTACGTTATGCGCCGCAATATGAGCCTTGAAACGGATAGCCGATGGCAAAAGTCACTCTCGCAACGATCGCCCAGCACACCGGGCTTTCCAAATTCGCGGTTTCGCGCTCGCTCTCGGGCAAGGACGGCGTTTCGGAGGAAACGCGCCGCCGCGTGAGGGAGGCGGCAGCGCAGCTCGGCTATAGCCGCGCAGACGCCGAGCCGGAGCAGCTCACCCTCGGCGTGATCTTCCACGACACGGATCTCATCAACAGCGAACTGCATCTCCTGATCCAGAACGGCGCCCAATCGGAGGCGGAAAGGCTCGGCTATCGCCTCAACATGCGCTGGACGCACCAGCCTGAAGAGATCGAGGCAGCCGTGCGCGCCTGCAGCGGCGCCGTCCTCGTGGGCCCGCACAGCCCTGAGAGCCTCGCCCGCGCCTACGCACAGGGCAAGCCGATCGTACGGCAGGGTTGGCTCGATCCGCTCGAACAAGCCGACCATGTCGGCGGCACGGACCATGAGGGCGGGGCCGCCGTCGCCAATTATTTGCTGGCGCTCGGCCATCGCTCGATCGCCTATGTGCACGGGGCGCCGGGCTACCGCGGGCGCATCGAACGCTTTTACGGCGTGCGGGAAGTCCTGGAGAAGCATAGCGATGTCGAGTTCCGCGAGATGAAGTTCCACGCGGAGATGCGGTTTACCGAGCATCTGCTCGCCGTCCACGCGGCGGGCTTCCGTCCGACCGCCTTCTTCTGCGCCCATGATGGGCTGGCGCTGACCGTCGTCTCGGAGCTTCTGCGTCTGGGCTACCGCATACCGGAGGATGCATCCGTGGTGGGTTTCGGCGACTATTCCGCCGCCACGCAGATTTCGCCGCAACTGACGACCGTCAAGGTCTACGGTCATCAGATAGGGGCGGCCTCCGTACGCCTGCTCGACGACCGGATCAACGGCCGCATTCCGCCCGACACCGCCGTACGCATGCATATTGCCAACCGCATCGTCGAGCGCGCCTCCTGCGGCCCGAGAAAGATGTCCGAAGCTTCCGTGGCATCGGCCTTGTAGCAGCGGCTGTCACCGATGCCGTCACGGGCGGCGATCGACCTGGGGGACGCATATACTGACGTAAAGATATAAACATCTCTTTATGTCTTATTGACATTTGTCCCTTTTCGTCCGAGAGTGGGGTCGTCATGGTTCTCCGGCCGTCACCCGCGACGGGCTGGAGCTAAGAGGGAAGCCGGTGCGCAAATGCAAGGCCGGAGCTGCCCCCGCAACTGTATGCGGCGAGCCGATGTCCATTCATGTCACTGAGGCATTTGCCCCGGGAAGACGGATTGAGGCGACAACCCGCGAGCCAGGAGACCTGCCATGGCAGATATCGTCCACGGGCGGGGTGTCCCGGTGTGTCGCAGCAATGGCCGCTGCCACGGCCTTTCTTGCAGGCGTCCGCTGCCCCATGCCCCCAACATCTGGGGTAAAGTCATGACTCGATCCACAGTATCCGTTGCAACGATCGGTGTGCCGCGCATAGGCCGCCGCCGTGAACTGAAATTCGCACTCGAATCCTACTGGTCCGGCAAGTCGCCCGCCGAGCATCTGCTGCAAACGGCAAAGGCCCTGCGCAGAGCCAACTGGACCGAGCAGCGAGACCGCGGCGTCACGATAATCCCGTCCAACGACTTTTCCCTCTACGATCATGTGCTCGACACGGCCGTCATGGTCGGGGCTGTCCCGGCGGCCTATGGCTGGACGGGCGGCGAGGTGCCCTTGGACACCTACTTCGCCATGGCACGCGGCAGCCAGGATGGAGCCGCCTCGGGATGCGGTCATCCCGGCCACGAACACGGCGTGACCGCTCTGGAAATGACGAAGTGGTTCGACACCAACTACCACTACATGGTCCCGGAACTTTCGGACGATCAGGTTTTCGCTCTGTCGTCGACCAAGCCGATCGACCATTTCCTCGAAGCGAAGGAGATCGGGGTCCATACAAGGCCCGTGATCCTCGGTCCCGTCACGTTCCTCAAGGTTGCGAAATCGCATGCCGAAGGGTTCAACCCGATCTCGCTTCTGCCGAAGCTGTTGCCCGTCTATCAGGAACTCCTGCGCGAGCTGGCGGCGGCAGGTGTCGATTGGGTGCAAATCGATGAGCCGGCCCTCGTGCTCGACCTCGTTCCCAACGAACGCGACGCGTTCAAATTCGCCTATGACAAGCTTGCCGCAGCCGCACCGGACTTGAAGGTTATGCTCGCGACCTATTTCGGCGCGCTGGGCGACAATCTCGAGACCGCGCTCTCGCTGCCGGTCGCGGGGCTGCATGTCGATCTCGTGCGCGCACCGCAACAGCTCGAGCCGGTCGCAAGCCTGGCGCGCGAGGATCTCGTGCTGTCGCTCGGCGTGATCGACGGGCGCAATGTCTGGCGCGCCGACCTGCCCTCGATCCTCGACCGGCTCGGACCGGCGGTGGCGGATCGGCCGTCGGAGCATATCGAGGTGGCGCCGTCGTGCTCGCTGCTGCACGTGCCGATCGACCTGGAGCTCGAAACCGCACTCGATGCGGACGTAAAATCCTGGCTCGCTTTCTCGGTGCAGAAGATGGACGAGCTTGTCGTGCTCTCCCGCGCACTGTCGGGAGGCAGGGACGCGGTGCATGCCGAGCTGAAGGCATCGGCCGAAGCCGCCGCGGCACGCGCCGCATCGCCCAAGGTGCACGATCCCCAGGTGGAAGCCCGCACCGCCGGTATCCGTGACGCCATGACACGGCGCCGGAGCGCATTCCTGGAGCGCCGCAAACTGCAGGAGAGCAAGCTCGGCCTGCCGCCGTTCCCGACGACAACCATCGGCTCCTTCCCGCAGACGATGGAGGTGCGCAAAGCGCGCGCGGCCCATGCGAAGGGCGAACTGAGCCAGACCGATTACGAAGCCTTCCTGAAGAAGGAGACCGAAGCCGCCATCCGCTGGCAGGAGGAGGTCGGCCTGGACGTGCTGGTCCATGGTGAGTTCGAGCGCAACGACATGGTGCAGTATTTCGGCGAGCAGCTTTCGGGCTTCGCCTTCACCAAACATGCATGGGTGCAGAGCTACGGCTCGCGCTATGTCCGCCCGCCGATCATCTATGGGGATGTGTCACGGTCGCGTCCCATGACGGTCTCGTGGTGGCGGTATGCCCAATCGCTGACCGGCAGACCCGTGAAAGGCATGCTCACCGGCCCGGTGACCATCCTCAACTGGTCCTTCGTGCGCAACGACATTCCCCGCAGCCAGACCTGCCGCCAGATCGCGCTCGCCATACGCGACGAAGTCCTGGACCTCGAAGAAGCCGGCGCGACGATGATCCAGATCGACGAGGCCGCCCTTCGCGAGGGCCTGCCGCTCCGCCGGTCCGACTGGAAGACCTATCTCGACTGGGCGGTCGAGAGCTTCCGGCTCGCCTCCTCGGGCGTGGACGACGCCACCCAGATCCACACCCATATGTGCTATTCGGAGTTCAACGACATCATAGACGCCATCGCCGCGATGGATGCCGACGTCATCTCCATCGAGACCTCGCGCTCGAAGATGGAGCTTCTCGATGCGTTCCGGAACTACAAATACCCCAACGAGATCGGCCCGGGCGTCTACGACATCCACTCACCGCGCGTGCCGGAGGCGGAGGAGATGGTGCACCTCGTCAAGCTTGCCCGCGAACGCCTGTCCGATGCCCAGCTCTGGATCAACCCTGACTGCGGGCTCAAGACTCGCAAATGGGAAGAGGTCCGCCCCGCCCTGGTCAATATGGTGGCCGCAGCGAAGCAGTTGCGGGTAGCAGCCTGATTGAACAGGCCCCGGCGCCACGGCCGGGGCCGCCGCCTGCTAGTTCGCCATATCCCGTCTCAATCGCGCTCGCATGAGAGTCGTTGGACGGATCAAGAACGCACCATCAGGGATGGAATGCAGCCATCGAACTATAGACTTGCGCTTTCAATATATTTTCAAAACGACCGATATTTCATTTTCCTCTGGCTGATCGATCACTTTCTTGCAAACTATGAGAAAGAGCCTTTTTCGTTCGAATCGATTACTGCAGCAATGAATTGTCGAATCTCGTTCACCAAAGCTTACTGGATCCCGTTGCTGATTTCCGTCACGATGCTGGCGGGCGTCCTCGGGCAGGCCGGTGCACAGGAAAGCAGTCCCCCATCTGCTGCGGCAGGACGGGCCGTCACCGTGGGGGTCCGGGTCAGCCCTCCCTTCGTGATGAGGACGGACGACGGTTTTACCGGGCTTGCGGTGGAGCTTTGGGAAGCGCTGGCACCTCGCCTCGGGCTCGCGTGGGAATATGAGGGATACGATACGGTACGCGATCTTGTGGCCGCCGCGGCCGCAGGAGAAGTCGACGTAGCGGTCACGAACCTGACCGTGACGGAAAACCGGGCCCGGCGCATCGATTTCACCCAACCCTGGTTTGATGGCGGGCTGCGCATCCTTACAAACTCCGATCGGGGAACCGGTTTCCAGGCGGTCTTTGCAGGACTGCGCGATAGCGGTTTTCTGCGGGCATACGCATGGATCGGCCTTATCATCCTTGCCGCCACCGTACTGATGACGCTCTTTTATCGCCGCTTCGACAGCGATTTTCCGACGCGGTGGCGGGACGGATTTGCTGAAAGCTTCTACAACGTCATGGTGATCGCAACATCGGGAAGAATGGCGCCGGGCCGGAATTTCTTCGGTTGGATCGGCCGCATCTTCCAAGGCATCTGGCTTTTCGCCGGCATCGCCTTGATCGCCTATGTCACGTCGACCGTGACGAGCGTGATGACGACACTCTCGCTCACCAACCAGATTCACGGCGTCGACGATCTGGCGGGAAAGACGGTCGGCGTACTGGAAGGGAGCGTGAGCGAGGACTTCGCACGCGAAGCCGGGCTGAGATATCAGGCCTTTCTTCAGATCGACGAGGCCGCCGAGGCTCTCCTGCGCGGCAGGATTGCTGCCGTTATCGAGGATACGGGCGTTATCGAGTACTACGCCAAGACACATCCGGACCTGCCTCTCGACGTGGTCGGCCGCATATTCGAGCCGGACAAATATGCATTCGGCCTGCCGCGGAACAGCGACCTTGTGCGTCCGCTCACCATCGAGATTCTGAGATCGCACGAGCAGGATGAGATTCAGGATTTGCGGACAAAGTATTTCGGTGACGATTCGTGATACGGGTGTCCGCTCGAGCGATTGCAGCCGACCATCTTCGGCCTGTCCGCTTCCTTGCGTTCGAACAGCACGCGCCGGAAAAAGGTGCCGCCGGCCGGCCGTTCGCCGTCAGTCCGCGAAGGCTGCCCTCCTATCGTTGGTTCGGTTGATTACCGCCCAGATCGCAATCGCCGGTTCGTCGCCGATTGCCCAAAGCCGGTGCGGCGTCTGCGCACTGAAGGAGACCGAATCTCCCGGTCCGAGCTCGTACTTCTCGAAGCCGATCTGCAGCCCGAGCCGCCCCGAGATCACATACGCATATTCCTTGCCCCCGTGCCGGAAGAGCGAGTCGGCGGGGCAGGATTCGGCACCCGGCTCATAGACGACATGAAGGAATTCCACCTCCTCGTCCGGATTGGCCGTCAGCCGCTCCCAGACGACACCGCCCGACAGGCGGATGCTCTTGCGATCGTGGCTGCGCTGGACCGGGCTGCCTCGTGATTCCTCACCGGCCTTCCGCTCGGACGACGCCGGTCGTTCAGAAACACTAAACAGCTCGTCGATCGTCAGGCCAAGCTCCGTGGCCAGGGACCAGAGCGTGCTCACCGAAGGCATCACCAAGCCGCGTTCGACTTGCGAGATCAGGCTGGGAGAAACGCTGATCCTGCGCGCCAGCTCGCGCAGGCTGATGTTTCTGCGGTCCCTCTCGATCCGGAGGCGGTTGCCGACCGCATGAAGATCAAGCTGGTTAGCGTCCTCGCCGGCGCGGCCCTCCTCGGGCGAGGTGCCGGAACGGGACTGCTCGGGCGCAAAGTCATTCGTCATCTGATTGGATTCTGCCTCTCCGGTGTCGGACACTTGACACCTAGTTCGTTAATGTTCATGAAACAAGTTCATTGTTACTAAACACTGCTTCGGCGGAAGGTGCCATATGGTCCATTACGTCGCGCGCGCGGCCGATATCAAGCTCGCCCCCGCCTATTCGGGACACAGCAATCGTTACAAGCGCTGCTCCGTCATCGATCGCGCAGTCGGTGCGGTTCATACCGGCCTCGGTCTTTGCGAGCTCGATGCCGGAGGGCATATCGACCGTCATGTCCAGTCCTTCGAGGAGCAGTTCTATATCACCGAGGGCGCGCCGACGCTCGTGCTGGAGGATCGCGGATACCCTTTGATGCCCGGTGCCTGTGGGGTCATCCCCGTGGGCACGCCGCATGCCTGGATCGGGCCGGAGGCCGGCATTGCCAGGTGGATCGACCTGATGACGCCGATCCCGCGTGAGGGACAAGGCCCGAGCGACATCTTCTTCCTCGGCGCGCCGAAGGGCGTTCCGGTCGAGCCGCTCGATATACGCGATCCGCGCACGCGCCATTTCTTCCGCATGTCGGAGGACGACATCACGCTCGACAAGCTCAAGGCCGGCGCACGGGTGGATGCACCCACCGTTTCGGCCAGCATGGCGACGGCCCTGCTCGCCTATAGCGGCATCGCCGTGAAGATGCTGGTGGACCAGCGCCTCTCCGCCGCCCTCGGCACCATGTTCATGGTGGAGTACCAGCCGGGCGGCGTGGCCCACCTGCACGACCATCCGCTGGAGGAGGCCTATGTGTTCCTGGAAGGCGAGGTCGAGGCCACCGCGGACGGCGAGGAATATCTTCTGAAGACGGGCGACGTGCTGTGGACCGGCGTCGGCTGCATCCATTCCTTCGCGAACAGGAGCAACGGCACGGTGCGCTGGCTGGAGACCCAGTCGCCGCAGCCGCCCGCGCGGCACTCCTACCGCTTCAACCGCGATTGGGACTATCTGGAAAATAAAATCAGGGAGGGCTGAGGGCATGGCGGACAACGCGATCATCGTGGGTGGCACCCAGGGGATCGGCCTCGATATCGCGCGCCGGCTCATCGCGCGCGGCGACAAGGTCGTCATCACCGGCCGCGACCGGACGCGTGCCGAAACCATCGCCGCCGAACTGGGACACGGCACACGAGGGCTTGCGGTCGACCTTTCACAACCCCGGGGGATCGCGGCCGCGCTCGCCGACATGCCCTCGCTGCGCCATGTGGTCATCACGGCGATCCTGCGGGATGCGAATTCCGTGCGCGAATACGATGTCGACCGGGCGATCAACCTCGTCACGCTCAAACTCGTCGGCTACACCGAGACGATCCACACACTTCTGCCCAAACTGGAGCCGAACGCCTCCATCGTGCTTTTCGGCGGCCTCGCCAAGGAACGCCCCTATCCCGGTTCCACCACCGTGACAACGGTGAATGGCGGCGTGACGACCATGGTGCATACGCTGGCCGTCGAGTTGGCGCCGATACGTGTGAACGCCATCCATCCCGGCATCATCGGCGACAGCCCGGCCTGGTCCGACAAGAACCTCGATCACGTCGTCGCCCGCACGCCGACCAAGCGGCTCGCCACCATGCAGGACGTTTCCGGCGCGGCGCTGTTCCTGCTCGACAACCAATCGATCAACGGAGTGAACCTGAACGTCGACAACGGATGGCTGCTCACCTGAGCGGCAAGAAAGTGGGAGGAGAACATGAGGATTTCGAGGAGAGAGTTCACGAGGCTCGGCGCCGCCGCCTCGCTTGGCCTCGCGGCACCGGCCGTCTGGACGAAGGGTCGGGCGCAGGACCGGCCGATCCGTGTCGGCTGCAGCGCGTCGCTGACAGGGCCGCTGTCCGGCACAAAGAATATGGTGATCGGCTACGAGCTGTGGCGCGACGACGTCAACGCCGCCGGCGGGCTCCTGGGGCGCCAGGTGGAGCTGATCGTCTATGACGACCAGAGCGCGCCTTCCAACGTACCGGCCATCTATTCCAAGCTGGTGGACGTCGACCAGGTCGATTTCCTGTTCACGCCCTATGGTGCGAACCTGACCGCGACCATCATGCCCTTCGCCAAGCAGCGGGACCGTTTCATCATCGGCATCCTCACGCTGGCGAGCAACGACCAGCTCAAGCACGACAAGTTCTTCCAGGCGGCCCCCTGGGGACCGGACGGCGCCACGGACTGGGCACGCGGCTTTTTCGACATCGCCAACAGCACCGGCGTGAAGAAGATGGCGATCCTGGCGGCCGACACCGAGTTCTCCAAGACCGCGGCGGAAGGGGGGCGCAGGGTGTCGGAACAGTTCGGGATGGAGGTCGTCGACTTCCAGATGTACCCCCCGACCAACCGCGACTTCTCCGCCATCCTGCGCAACATCCGGGCGGCCGGGCCGGAAGCGGTCTTCGTCTGTTCCTATCCGGCGGACTCGACCGCCATCGTGCGCGGCATCCAGGAAATCGGGCTCGGCGATACCGTGCGCCTCTTCGGCGGCGGCATGGTGGGACCGCAATACGCCTCGCTCATGGAGAGCCTCGGGCCGGCGCTCAACGGCATTGTCAACTTCCATCTCTATGTGCCTGAGCCGACTCTGGAATTCGAAGGCATCGAGAGCTTTCTGCAGAGATACCGGCCCATTGCCGAAGAGCGCCAGGTCGATCCGCTTGGCTTCTATATTCCGCCCTTCTGCTATGCGGCGGGCCAGCTCATCTCCAAGGCCGTCACCGCGACGGGGTCGCTCGACCAGGCCGAGGTATCGAACTGGCTGCACGCCAACCCGGTTGACACGGTCGTAGGCCAGATCAGCTTCGACGAGATCGGCAACTGGACCGAGCGCCGTGTGCTCATGATCCAGTTCCAGAATGTGGACGGGAGCGGCCTCGATCAGTTCCGCCAGGCAGGCAAGGAGGTCGTCATCGACCCCGAGGCCTACAGGAGCGGAGAGTTGATCCCCTTCATGGAAGCGCGCAAGGCATGAGCGTGCGGACGGCCCGCTGGGACGGCGGGCCGTCCATTCATCTCGTCCCGTTGAGCGGAGCCTTATGATCGTTCTGGACCTTGCCCTCAATGCCGTGGTGACCGGCATCATGCTCGGCAGCATCTACGCCTTGCTTGCGCTCGGTCTGGCGATCACCTTCGGCGTCCTGCATATCCCCAATGTCGCGCACCCGGCGATCGTGATCGCCGGAGCCTATGCGGTGGTGGTCTCTAACAGTTACGGCATGGACCCCATACTGGCGGGGCTCGTCTGGTGCGTTCCCTTCTATTTTGTCGGGCTCGCCTTCTACGAGTTCTACGCCCGGTCCTTCGAGATAAGGGGCGGCGGCAACACGCTGCAGAGCCTGACGCTCTTCTTCGGCGTTTCCCTGGTGGTGGAGATCGCGCTGGTCGTCGCCTACGGCACCGACCTGCGCTCCGTCGGCGTCGGCTATGTGGGACAGAGCCTGCATCTGGGGATGGTGACCCTGCCCTACCGGTTCCTGATTCCGGCAGCAGTCACGCCGGTGGTGATCTTCCTGCTCTGGCTCTATCTCGGGCGGACGAACACCGGTCTTGCGATCCGCGCCGTCGCCTATGACGAGCGCGCCCTCAGCGTCTCGGGCGTGAACCCGGCCGCGATCAAGCGGCACGCCTTCGGCATCGCCACCGCGCTTGCGGTGATCGCCGGCGCGGCCCTCGTCATCACCGGGCCGGTGGACCCCTTCGCCGGCCGCTTCCATATCGGCCGTGTCTTCGCGGTGGTGGTGCTTGCCGGCATGGGCACCATCCCCGGCACGCTGCTGGCGGGCATCATCATCGGCGTGGCGGAATCGCTCGTCATGAGCTTCGCCAGTCCCTCCTGGGCGCCGGGCGTGGCCTTCGCCATCCTGCTCGGCACGCTGGCGCTGAAGCCAACCGGCCTGTTCGGAGGCTTGCGGTGAGGCTTCCCCGTTTCACTCTCGTCGCCGTCGCTGTGGTGGTGGCAGGCCTGTTCCTGCCGAACCTCGTGGGCAATGCGTATTATTTCTACGCGGGCTATGTCGTCCTCCAATATGTCGTCATCGCCACCGGCTGGAACATCCTGGGCGGCTATGCCGGCTACACCAATTTCGGCGCCTCCGCCTTCTTCGGCGCCGGCGCCTATACGGCCGCGTTCCTCTTCAAGGCGCTCAGCCTGCCGCTCGCCTTCCAGATCCTTGGGGCTGCCGCCGTCGGCATGTTCCTCGGCATCGCGACCGGCTATCTCACCCTGCGCATCCAGGGCGTCTATTTCGCCATCGCGACGGTGGCTCTGGTGATCGTGCTGGAGACGCTCGTTCACAACACCGACTATCTGGGCGGCGCCTCCGGCATGACGCATATCGCGCCGCCGCCGCCGGCCTGGTTCGGCGGCCAGACCCAGTTCGTCTTCTGGGTCATGCTGGTGCTCGCCGCGGGTGCGGTGGTGCTGGCGCGGTGGCTGGAGCTTTCTTGGATCGGGCGCGGCCTGCGCGCCATCCGGGCGAGCGAGCCGGCGGCCGAAAGCTGCGGTGTGCCGACGCTCAGGCTGAAGCTGCTCGCCTGCGCCTTGAGCGGCGGGGTGATGGCGGCGGCCGGCGCGCCCTACCCCACCTATACCTCCTATCTCGACCCGGTCAGCGCCTTCAGTCTCCTGATCGGGCTCAACGCGCTCGCCATGCCGCTGATCGGCGGCACGCGCAACTGGAAGGGGCCGGTAATCGGCGCCGTGCTGCTGGCGAGCGTGCAGCAGATCGCGACGGTGACGATCTCCTCCGAATTCAACATCCTTGCCGTCGGCATCGTGCTGATCGCCTTCGTGGTCGCCGCGCCCGAAGGGCTTCTGGGGCTCAGGCTCTCGAGGGCGGCGCGATGAGCGAGGCGCTTCTTTCCGTCCGCGGCGTCGGCAAGAGTTTCGGCGCCATCAAGGCGTTGGGGCCGGTCGATCTCGACCTCGAGCCGGGCGAGCGGCTGGGCATCATCGGCCCGAACGGCTCGGGCAAGACGACGCTGATCAACTGCATCAGCGGCTTCTTCCCCCCGGATACGGGATCGATACGCTACAAGGGCCGGGACATCACCCATATGCCCGCCTACAGGCGCGCGCGGCTCGGCCTTTCGCGCAGCTTCCAGATTCCGCGTCCCTTCACCGGCATGACGGTGATCGAGAACCTGCTCGTGCCGATGGACTATGGCGATGCCTCCGGCAGGGACGAGTTGCAGCGCGCCGCGGACGTGCTCGATGCGGTCGGGCTCGCGCGGCGCCGCGACGATCCCGCGGAATCGCTCTCGCAGCTCGAACTGCGCAAACTGGAGCTTGCGCGGGCGCTGGCGGCCAGTCCCGACATCCTGATCGCCGACGAGGCCATGGCCGGACTGTCGGAGGGCGAGATCGACGAAATCCTTACCGTGCTCTTCAGGCTCAACAACTCCGGCGTGGCCGTGATCATGATCGAGCACATCATGCATGCGGTGATGCAGTATTCCGAGCGCGTCATATGCCTGGAGACCGGACAGATCATCGCGGAAGGCAAGCCGGAGGCGATCGTGAGAAGCCCGATGGTGCAGAAGGTGTATTTCGGTGAACAGACTGCTCGTTGAAGGGCTGAGTGCCGGCTACGGCGTCGTCACCGTGCTGCGCGACATCAGCCTGGAGGTTCGCCAGGGGGAGCTGGTGGCGCTACTCGGCATGAACGGCAACGGAAAGAGCACCCTGCTCAACGGCATTCTCGGCTTCGTGCGGCCCGGCACGGGCCGCATCGTGCTGGAATGGGATGGCGAGCGGACCGAGCTCACGGGCAAGCCGCCGCACCAGATCGTCGGCATGGGCATCGGCTATGTGCCGGAGGGGCGGCGGCTCGCGCCCAACCTGTCGGTGGAGCAGAATCTTCTGCTTGCCGGAAGCGCGCCGCGCGCGCGGGCGGCGGTGAAGGACAATCTGGACTTCTGCTACGCGACCTTCCCCATCCTCAAGGAACGGCGCAGGCAGCTCTCCGCGACCTTGAGCGGCGGCCAGCAGCAGATGCTGGCGATCGCCCGCGCGCTGATGACCTCGCCCAAGCTGATGGTGGTGGACGAGCCCTCGGTGGGGCTGGCGCCGATCATGGTGGAGCAGGTGATCGCCACGATCCGCAAGCTGCAGGAGGAGACCGGGCTGACCGTGCTGATGGCCGAGCAGAGCTTCTTCCAGGCGATCGAGGTGGCCTCCCGCGCCTATATTCTCTCGCACGGCCGTATCATTCGCATGTTCGACCAGAAGGCCGACCCGGCCGGCGAGGAAGAGATCCGCAGCGCGATGCTGGGGGTGGGTTGACGGCGTCGGGTCGCCGCGCCTGTCGGTGCCGTCCGCGCTGCGGCGGCGAAATGTGCCGGTCTCGATCTCCATGGCCGACGCCCAATGCCTTCGCTCGATCGTTCGCACTTTCCTTTTCCATGTGGACGCGCCTCACCGTCGCCACGCCCGCTTTCGCGTCTGGCCATTGATTGGTTTGGGAAGCGGGGCGCACCGTTCACGCCACAAAATTAAATAAGGCGCTCCCAATGCGCCCCGCCGGAGTCTGTCCCGACCTCGGCCGATCACTCGGACCCTTCTCCTTCCCGGCTGCACCCAATGAAGGGGGTGGTCTCTGCCGGGCCGAAGGAGAGCCCTGGCGGCTTCTCCGCGGTTTCCGCGATGCCGTCTCTCACCCAGCATCCGTTTTTCCGGAAACGGCGTCTCACACCCACCGCCCCGGCACCGCCGGCCTGTCGCGGGCCCTCGGATCCCCGGGTTCCGATCCTGGGGAGGGAGGTTTCCGCCGCCCTCCCGAACACCCGGTGCGCATCCGGTTCCCGCGAGAGCGATGGGGCAAGAATAAACCGGGCGGAGGGAGTGGGGAGAAAAACAGTGCGATGAGCGAGTGGCGAAACAGCGAATAGCGAGTAGGAACAGAGGGTTGGCGGGCGAGAAAAATTCCGGAGGGGCGGATTCCATCCCCGTTTTGGGCGGGATGCAGGCTCAGTGCCGGTGCTCCTCATCCTCAATGCCTGCGACGCGGGAGATGGTCAGGCATGGATCCTCGGGTCAAGCCCGAGGATCCATGCCTGAACTTTGCTGAGGGGCTCCGGCGTTGCTGGGATTGCTTGAGGTGCGGAGAGGCTCACCACCCCATCCCGCGCGGGAGCGGCGCAGACGACCTCAGCCCTGCCGGCGGATGAAGCCCGTGATGGTAACCCTTTCCCAGATGCCCGCCTTGTGGAAAGGGTCGGCCTGATTGAAGCGCTCCACTGCCGCACGGTCCTCCGCCTCCACCAGAAAGAGGCTGCCGATCATGGTGGAGCCATCGTCGGCGGTGAGCGGACCGGACATGACGATCTCGAGGCCAAAGGCGCTCGTATCGCTCAGGAATGCCTTGTGCGCGTCATAGTTGGCGAGGCGCGTTTCCAGCGCGCCGCGCTTGTCGAGTGCATGGATGGCAAAAAGCATCGCTGTCCTTCCGATCCTCTCCTTCAGGCTCGCCGGGCGGGCTCGCGCCTGAGCTGGAAATCATAATGCAGGTGGAAATAGGGGCGGTCCGTCTGCCGCCCGTCCGGCGCCCGTCCGGGCTGGTACTCGACAAATTCCCGGATGAGGGAATCTTTCACCCCGAAGACGGCGTCGGAATCGAGATACGGGTCGCCCGCCACGAAGATATGCGTCACCAGCCGCTCGTGCCCCGGCGCCGCGATCATGAAATGGACATGCGCGGGACGCCAGGGATGGCGGCCCTGAACCGCGAGCATGTCGCCCACGGGGCCATCATGGGGGATGGGATAGGCGGCGGGCTTGATGGTCCAGAAATGGAAGCGCCCCGCCTCGTCGGTGCGGAAGCGGGCGCGCATGACAAGCCCGCCGATCGCATCGAGCTGCTGCACGTCATAATAGCCCTCCTCGTCGGAATGCCAGACATCGACAGCCGCACCGGCAAGCGGCGTACCGTCCGCGGCGCTGACGCTTCCCGACACATAAAGGGGGGCGCCCTCCATGCCTCCGGAGATATCCTCGCCCAGCGCCCTTTCGGGCGGGGATTCCACATAAAAGGGCCCGAGGACGGTGGTTTCCGTGACACCCTCCCCGCCCGCATGGTTGATCGCGTCGACCAGCATGGATATGCCCAGCGTGTCGGACAGGAGGATGAACTCCTGCCGCTTGTCGTCGCACAACTGACCCGTGCGGGTCAGAAAATCGATGGCGAATTTCCATTCCTCCTGGGTGGGCCTGACCTCGCGCACCAGCGCATGCAGGTGGCGCACCACAGCCTCGCTGATCTCCCGGATGCGCGGGTTTTCCGCCTGTTGGACCCGCTCGATGACCGCATCGGTGATGGTGAACTCATTGAAGTTGCGCATCACGCCTCCCTCGAAATCTTGCGTTCGGGCTCGCCCAGCCCCGAGAGCCACTCCGTGTGCTTCACGGGGGCAATGAAATCCAGTTTGCCCTCGCCGCGAGCGACGATCGCCCCATAGGTCTCCCGCACCAGCGCCGTCAGCGGCATGGGCACGCTGCCGGCGCGGGCTGCACCCAGGATCAGGTCGAGATCCTTGATCATCTGGTGACAGGAAAAGGTGGAGCTGAAATCGCGTTCCGCGAGCGGCCCGACCTTGTATTTGACCATGGGGGATGCGGCGGCACTGTCGGCGAGCACGTCGAGAATGTCGCTCCAGCCGAGATTGCCGCGACGCGCAAGCGCCAGGCTCTCGCCCATCATGACGGCGGTGGCCGCAAGCATGAGATTGACGGCGAGCTTGGCGTAGCGCGCCTCCTCGCCGTCGCCGAGATAAACCTGGGCGCGCGTGAAAGCGGCAAGCAGCGGCCGCACCTCCTCGAAAACCCGGCGCGGACCGGAGGCGAAGCAGGTGAGATTGCCGGTATGCGCGATCGAGGCGTTGCCGGAGATGGGCAGGCGCAGATAGTGCACGCCGGCGGCCTTTGCCGCCTTTGCCACCTCCGCCGAGACTTCAGGACTGACGGTGCTGATCTCGATGAACGTCGCACCGTCGCGCATCCGCGAAAGCAGCCCCGCCTCTCCCAGCGCTGCGCTGCGCAGGGCCTTGTCGTCGGGAAGGCAGGAGAAGACCACGTCGCCAACGGCCGCCTCGCCCATCGACGCCGCCCTGGCGATGCCGCGCCCGGCGGCGATCTCCAGTCGTGTGCCGGCCGGATCGTAGCCCGTCACCCGGTACCCGGCTTCCGCGATGCGCGCCGCGATGGGCAGGCCGAGCTTGCCGAGGCCGATCCAGCTGATTGCAGGTTCTTCCGTCATTCCGTCCTCCCGCGCGGTTCCGCGCTCTTTTCCGTTCCGCCGCACCGACCGCCCCTCGCCGCTTCTATGCCGTGGACGGCGCCTCCCCCGCCCAGGCCCGCGCGATGAGGGAGCGGATGGCTTCGGCCTCGATGGGCCGCGGGTTCCAGTAAGGGTTCTTCAGCGCCAGCTCGACGGCGCGGCCGATGCCGTCCCGCGGCATGCCGATCTCCTTCAGCGCGCGCGGCGCACCGAGGCGGCCGGCGAGATCGAACAGGGCGCGTGCGGGGTCGTCCGTCTGCAACGCCCGTGCGAGCGCTGCCATCGCCTCCCCCGCGGCGGACGCATTGTAGGCCACGGCATGCGGGAGGACGACCGTGTGGGTTTCGGCATGGGGCAGATCAAAGAGCCCGCCCAGCACGTGGCAGAGCTTGTGGTGCAGCGCCATGCCGACGGCGCCGAGACAGGTGCCGCACAGCCAGGCGCCATAGAGCGCGTCCGAGCGCACCGCCCGGTCCGACGGATCCTCGACGATGCGCGGCAAAGCGGCGGCGAGTGCGCCCACCGCCGCCTCCGCGAGCATGGAGATGACGGGATTGCGGTCCTCGGCGTAGAGCGCCTCCACTGCATGGGCCATGGCGTTCATACCCGATGTGACCGAGAGTGAGGCGGGCAGCGTCAATGTCAGGTCGACATCGTAGATGACGGTTTCAGGCAGGACCTTCCCGCTGCGCTGTGTTGTCTTCACGCCGCCGGCGGTCTCGCCCAGGATCGGCGTCATCTCCGATCCGGCATAGGTAGTGGGGATGCATATCTGCGGCAGGTCGGTCCTGAGCGCGATCGCTTTCCCGAGGCCGGTGGTGGACCCGCCGCCGAAGGCGACCGTGCAATCGGCATCGAGCTCGCGCAGCGTAACCATCGCGCGCTCCGTGACCTCGACCGGCGTGTGCATGGCCGCGCCATCGAACAGGCCCACCGCCCTCTCGCCCAGAAGCGCGGCGATTTCGCGGGTCTGAGCCGCTTGCTGCGGGGTCGACAGGATCAGCGCGCGGGTGCGGCCGAGCCTTTCCAGCTCTTCCGGCAACCGTACAAGCGTGCCCGCCCCGAAGACGACGCGCCCGGGCAGGGCCGTGTATGTGAATGACCGCGCTGCATCAGGCATGGAAATGCTGTCCTGGCCCTCCTAAGACGTGCAGTTTTTATTCACACGTTTAATATGCATTAACAATCCGGCTCCGCGCATTGTCAATGGTTCTACGCCTCATCGAGCCTCCCGCGGGCAGCCAATGAGCCCTTAAACCGTTCAGTGTAGATGCACGGCTGCTTCTGACGTATGGTATTGCCACGGTCGGGCAGACAACCTGAAAAAATCACCCGGCAGGATTCATGTGCAGGAGGGAGGAACTCACATGTGCGCGCTCTGCGAAGGGGGACAGTCACAGGATCGTTCATCGTCCGGCCAAGGCGCGGCAGCTCCTCCACCGGCCGCCCCGGGAACGGCTACCCGGAGCGCCGGCAGGCAGCCCGCCGACAGCGGCAGGGCCGGCCGGCGACTGTTGATCCGCGGCGGCACGGTTCTCAGCATGGATCCCGCCATCGGCGATTTCGCGGAGGCGGACGTGCTGGTCGAGGGCAGCAGGATCAGGGACGTGGGGCGCAACCTTGCCGTCTCCGACGCCGCAATCCTCGAGGCGAAGGGCATGATCGTGATGCCGGGCTTCATCGACACGCATCACCACCAGTTCGAGACGGCGCTGCGCAGCTTCCTCGCCGACGGCATCCTCATCAACGACGGCGCCCCGCACAGCATGTTCAACTACTACGAACATGTCCTGCAGAAATTCTCGATGATCTACAGACCGCAGGATGTCTTCATCAACGAGCTCTTCGGCTCGCTCTCCCAGCTCGATGCCGGTGTGACGACGGTGATGGACGTCTCGCAGATCCACCATTCGCCGGAGCACACAGATGCGGCGATCGCGGCGCTGAAGGAAGCCGGGCGCCGCGCCGTGCTCGGCTATTTCGAGGGCTGGGGCGAGAAATCGCGCTACCCCGACGACGCCCGGCGCTTGAAAGCGGAGCACTTCTCCTCCGACGACCAGCTGGTCACCATGGTGATGGGCGGTGAGATCTATCTCCCCGGCCATGAGAAGGCATGGCGGACGGGCAGGGAGATCGGCGTGCCCATCGCGCTTCACGTGGTGGGCACCTTCGGCATGGCGCCGACCTTCGACGAACTCGCCAAGGCAGGCGCCTTCGGTCCCGACAACATCTTCATCCACATGACGGGCATGAGCGATCTCGGCTGGCGCGCAACCGCCGACGCAGGCGCGCACGTGTCGCTCGCCGTGCCCGTTGAGATGACGATGCGCCACGGCATGCCGCCGATCCAGCGGGCGCTGGACCTGGGCATTCAGCCGTCGCTTTCGAGCGACGTGGAGTGCACGATGACGGCAGATCCCTTCACGCAGATGCGCGCGGCCATGACGGTGCAGCGCGCCTTCGTCAACGAAGCGGCACTTGCCGGCGCAACGAACATGCCGCCGCTCCTGACCTCGCGCGACGTGATCCGCTTCGCGACCACGGAGGGCGCGCGGGGGCTGAAGCTCGACGGCAAGACCGGCTCGCTCACCCCCGGCAAGGAGGCCGACATCATCCTGCTCGACGCGACGGCGATCAATGTGGCGCCGCTCAATCATGCGCCCGGAGCAGTGGTCACGCTGATGGAGCGCAGCAATGTCGACACGGTGATCGTGGCGGGACGGATCCGCAAATGGCGGGGCGAGCTGCTGGACGTCGATCTCGTCGGGCTGCGCCGGAAGCTGGAGGCTTCGCGTGACTATCTGTTCGAGGCCGCGGGCGTGGAGCGGGATCTTTTCCGCCAGTAGCGCTAATATCCACCCGAAAGGACGATCGCCTCGCCCGTCATGAAGCTGCAGGCGTCGGAGGCGAGGAGGACGGCGGCGCCCACCATCTCGTCCACATGGCCGGCGCGGCCCATCCAGTTCAGCTGCCGCACATAAGCGGCCCAGCCCTCAGGGTCGGCGTCGCGCCGGGGGGCGTTGCGGTCGGTGTCGATCAGGCCGGGGGCGAGCGTGTTGAGGAGCACGCCCTTCGGCGCATAGTCGCGCGCAAGGCTCTGGATCAGGTTGTGCTGGGCAGCCTTTGTGGCGGCGTAGATTGCGACGATCCCCTTCGGCCGCAGCTGGTTGATGGAGCCGATATTGACGACCCGGCCCCAGCCGCGCTCGGCCATGCCGGGCAAGCATGCCTGGAGCATCTCCACCGTGGAGCGCAGGTTGACGTTCACCTGTGTGGCGAAATCCTCGTCCGTGACGGTGTCCAGCGTGCCATTGATCTGGGCGGAGGCGTTGATGACGAGGATGTCGAGCAGGCCCTCGGCTTCTTCCGCCTGGCGGATCAGATCACGCCCCGCGCCGGGCGCGGCGAGATCTCCGTGGACGGCAACGCATGCGCCGCCAGCTTCAAGGATCGCCTCGCAGGTGGATTGGGTAGACTCCGGCGCCTGGCCATGCACCACCACTTTCGCGCCGAACGCCGCAAGCCCCTTGGCGATAGCCGCGCCGATGCCGCGGCTCGACCCGGTGACGAGAGCGGTACGGCCGTCGAGGCGGAAGAGATTGCGGTAGGCTGTTGTCATTGGAAAAGCCCTTGGACGGTCAACGCCTGGAAGCCCCTCTCTTGCAAATTCTAAGGACTTGGGCTTCGCCCAAATCCAAGAATTTGCTTTCTCCCCCGCCAAGGGGGAGATAGGCGCGCTCCCTGTACGTCATTGCCAATCTCAAACACCGACGACTGGCGGGGGCGGAAATGCGAGCATATCTCTCCCCTTGCGGAAGAGAAAGCGATTTCAACATCTTAGCCGGAGCGAAGCGGAGGCTAAGTGTTAGAGATCGCAAGAGAGGGGGGCTTCGAAGGCATATGCGCATCCCTAAGCGCGCCCGAAGCGGTTGGCGCGCAGGCCGGCGACGCCAGGTTTACAGGCGAAAATGCCGCCGGACAGTGGTGCTTCGGCCAATGTAGAGGCAGGCAAGCGCGTGCGGGCGCTGGTGATGTAGAGCGTCGAGAGATCCGGGCCGCCGAACGCTACGCTCGTCGGGCGTGGCACGGGCAGGTCGATCACTTGGTCGAGCTTGCCATCGGCGCGGTAGCGATTGACGCGCCAGCCGTCCCAGATCGCGCACCACACACCGCCTTCCACATCCACCGCGATGCCGTCCGGCCTTCCCTCCTCCATCGGGATCGTCGCGAAGACCCGGCGATTGGCGATCGTGCCGGTGGCGGGATCGCTGTCATAGGCGTAGATGTAGCCGGGCACAGTATCGACGAAGTAGAAAGTGCGGCCATCCGGGCTCCAGTCGAGGCCGTTGGCGACGGTGATGCCTGTCTCCTTCCGCTCCACCGTACCGTCCGGTACGATGCGGTACAGCCCGCCGGTCGGACGGCTCGCATCGAGCCGCATGGAGCCGACCCAGATCGCGCCGGCAGCGTCCACCTTGCCGTCATTGAGGCGGTTGTCGGCAATGCCGGCTTCGGGCTCGGCGAGGGTCTCGAACATACCCTTCTCGAAATCGAAGCGCTCGATGCCGTCCTGAGAAGCGACGAGGAGGGAGCCATCCGCCGCGGGGAACACTGCGCTCACGAGCTTGTCCACCCCGCAGCTCTCGTTGCGGCCGGTCCTGGGATCGAAGCGGTGGACGGCCGGATGCAGGATATCGACCCAGTAGAGCCGGTCCCCGATCCACACCGGCGCCTCGCCGAGCTGCGCGCCCCAGGGAAGCACGCAGGTGACGGGAATCGAGGAGGCGGAGGAGGAGCGCGGGCGCGGGCCGGAGCTGATCGCCACCGTGCCCGCATAGCCGGTGATCCGGCGGGCGGCCGCCATCAGCTCACGGCCCGTCGGGTGGATGTTCTCCGCATCGAGCCGCGAGGACGGCCCGAGCGCCACCAGCGCGCCGATGGGCGTGCCGTCCTGCCCGGTGATGGGGGCGGCAACCGAATTCACGCCCGGCAGATGCTCTTCATACGAGACGGCATAACCCCGTGCCCTCGTCAGCGTCATGTCGGCCTGGAGCTGCTGCTGATCGGTGATGGTCTTGTTGGTATAGCGCTCCAGCGTCAGCCGGGCGCCGAGCGCGCGCGCCAAGGCCGGCTCCTGGAAGGCGAGCAGCACCTTGCCCGCTGCCGTGCAGTGGATCGGCACGCGCCGCCCGGCATCGACGCGAACGCCGAGGCCGTCGCCCGAGCGCTGCTCGAGATAGACCACCTGCTCGCCTTCCAGCCGGCAGAGCGCGACCGTCTCGCCGAGTTCGGCCGACAGGCGCTCCAGTTCGGGGAGCGCCGCGGAGTTCAGGTCGAACGTGTCCCACACCCGGTGCGAGAGTTCGAGGAAACGCTGGCCGAGCGTGTAGGTGCCTGTCTTATCGTCATGGCGGACGAGGCGGAAGGCGATCAGCGTGCGCAGGATGCGCGCGAAGGTGGGCTTGGGCAGGCCCGAGCGTTTCAGAAGCTCGGCGAAGCGCACCGGACGGTTCGCATCCGCCACCATGTCGAGCAGGGTGAGGCCCTTGGCGAGCGCGGCCGTACCCGCGGGCACGTCCGGCTCGTCGCGGGCGGTCAGTGCGTCCTCGACCGCCATGCGTCCGCCGCCTCGCTCAACATCCGTTCGATCGACCATTCGGGCTCATATCCAAGAAGGCTGCGAATCTTCGCGTTCGACGTGTGATAGTAGACGCCGGGGCCGGGGAGATCGACCCGCACCACCGGCAATCCGGTCACCGCCGACATGGCGTCGAGCAGCTTCGGGAAATCGACCGGGTCGGTGGCGCCGAGATTGAAGATCTCTCCCGCCGCCTCCGGCTTGTCCGCCGCAAGCAGGATGCCCCGCACCATGTCGCGAGTCTCCGTGATGTGCATCTGGAACGGACGGCCGTTCTCGTTGCAGGCGAGGATATGCGCTTCCCGGCCGGGATCGGCGGCGCGCAGAAGGTCAGCCACCGCCTTGTTGCCGAAGGCTTCCTGCTGGCGGATGCGCGGACGGAGGAAGAAGCGCGGCCCGGAAAAGAAGCTGTCCGGATCGAGCAGCTCGCGAGCATCCTGCGTGTGGGAGAAGCGCAGGATCACCGTCGCCATGTGCCCCAAGCGCTGGTGGAAGCGCACGAGTTCCTCCCCCAGCAGCTTTGTCAGCCCGTAGGGGGAGTTGGCGTTGAGCGGGTGCTCCTCCGTGATGGGCAGGAATTCCGGCTTGTTCTCCGGATAGACCTCGCCGGAGCTGGCAAAGACGAAGCGCCGCACGCCCGCTTCTGCCGCGCTATCCAGCAGGATGCGGGTACCCTCGACATTGGCGCGGAGGAGCCTGTCGCGGTCTTGCGGCTTCCAGGACATGAAAGCGCCGAGGTGGAGGATCGTGTTGACGCCCTCCACTGCCCGCGCGCAGGCTTCCGCGTCATCGAACGTGCCGATCACCTCCGAGTAGCGGGGCGACGGGTTGCCGGAAGGATTCAGGTCGAAACCGCGAACGGTTTCCCCGCGTGCAAGAAGTGCCTCGACCGTCGCGCGCCCCACGCGGCCCGCCGAGCCTGTGACGAGGAAGGCCATTAGTTCAGCGCCTCGCCGCTCTTCCCCTCGAAAAGATGGAGTTGGGCGGGGTCGAAGGAGAGTTTCAGTTCTTCTCCTTCCGCAAGCGGCCTCGAATGCGCGAGCCTGGCGATGAGGCCCTTGCGGGCCTCATCGTCGCTCAGGCCGCCGCTAAAAGCATGCTCCCCCGCATCGAAATAGACGTATTTCTCCGAGCCGAGGCTCTCGATCAGACTGGGGCGGACGATGAATTCCGTGCCGCCCTCGTCAGTCGAGATGTATTCGGGGCGGATGCCCGCGACGATGCCGCCACTGGAATGCGCCTGGCGCAGGCGGTCGGCGCTGACATTGACCGGCACTTCCTTGCCGAAGAGCCTGATGGCGGCGCCGTCGGCCGGGACGGCGGACAGGAAATTCATGCCCGGCGAGCCGATGAAGCCGGCCACGAACAGGTTCTTCGGCTTCTGGAACAGCGTGTCGGGATCAGCGATCTGTTGGATGAGGCCGTCCTTCATGATCACGACGCGGTCGGCCATGGTCATGGCCTCGATCTGGTCGTGCGTGACATAGATGGTGGTGACGCCGATGCGCTTGTGCAGGGCGCTGATCTCCGCGCGCATATGGACGCGCAGCTTGGCGTCGAGGTTCGACAGCGGCTCGTCCATGAGGAAGGCCTGCGGCTCGCGCACGATGGCGCGGCCCAAGGCCACGCGCTGGCGCTGCCCGCCCGAGAGCTGCTTCGGCCGACGGTCGAGCAGGTGCTCCACGGCGAGGATGCGCGCGGCCTCATCCACCCGCTTGCTTATCTCGGCGGCGGGAATGCCGCGCATCTTCAGCCCGAAGCCGATATTGTCGCGCACGGTCAGATGCGGATAGAGCGCGTAGTTCTGGAACACCATGGCGATATCGCGGTCGCCGGGCGCCAGGTCCGTCACGTCCCGCCCGCCGATCAGGACGCGGCCGCCGGAGGCGGGCTCCAGTCCCGCGAGGATCTTGAGCATGGTGGATTTGCCGCAGCCGGAGGGGCCGACGAGCACGACGAACTCGCCGTCCTCGATCTCCAGCGAGAACGCCTTGAGGACGTTCAACGTGCCGTAGTTCTTGTAGACGTTCTGGATGCTGATGCTGGCCATTTTATTTCTCCGCGCCGGCGGTGAGGCCGCCGACCAGGTAACGCTCGAGGAACAGGTAGATTACGATGATGGGAATGGCGATGAAGACGGCGGCCGCGGCGATCTCGTTCCAGTCGGTCACGTACTCGCCCTTCATGGTGGTGATGCCGAGATTGGCGGTCCAGCTTCCCTGCTCGTTGGTAAGGAAGGTGCGCGCATAGGCGTAGTCCGCCCAGGAGAGCACGAAGGCGTAGAGTGCAGTGGCTGCGAGCCCCGGCGTGGCGACCGGCAGAATGACGCGGACCATGGCGGAAAGCGGAGAGCAGCCGTCCACCATCGCCGCCTGCTCCAGCTCGCGCGGGATCGTGTCGAAATAGCCCTTCATCATCCAGGTGGTGAAGGGAACGATCAAAGTGGAATGAGCAATCACGAGCGACCACAGGCTGCCGACGAGCCCCACGCTGCGGAAGATGCTGAAGAGGGGGATGACGAGCAGGGTCGCCGGCAGCATCTTCGCCGTCAGGATGAAGAGGCCGAGGCTGTGCCCGCCGCGCACGGAGAAGCGCGACAGGCTGTAGCCCGCGAGCACCGAGACGAACATGGAGAGGATCACCGAGCCGAGCGCGGCAAGGGTGGAGTTCAGGAGCCAGAGCGGGATCGGCCGCTCGGCCCAGACCTTGGCGAAGGTCTCCCATTGCGGGCTCTCAGGCCAGAAGGTGGGCGGAAGCTGCGTCAGCTCCGCGCTAGTGGCCAGCGCCGTGACGAACAGCCAATAGATCGGGAAGAGCAGGAACGCGCAGACGGCTATGACGCCGGCATAGAGCGCTATGTTCTGGGAAGTGGTTCGGTTCATCGGGTGGCCCTCAATACATGGCCTTGCTGCCGCGGCCGAGCATGGCAAGGCTCGCGACAACACACAGGAGAAGGGTGATCACGCCGACGGCCGAGGCATAGCCGAATTTGAAGAAGCCGAAGGCTTCGTTGTAGGTCATGATCGAGAGCGTCTGCGTGGCCTTGAGCGGCCCGCCATCCGTCAGCACCTTGATGATGGAGAAATCGCGGAAGACCCACAGCGTGACGAGCACCATCGTCACGCCCAGCACCGGCATCAACGAGGGAATGGTGATCCAGCGCAGGCGCTGGAAGGCGTTGGCGCCATCCACCTTGGCCGCGTTGTAGAAATCCTCCGGGATGGACTGGAGGCCGGCCAGCGCCATGATCGAGACGAAGGGATAGCCCTTCCAGACCATGGTTGTGGCCACGACCCAGAAGGCGGCTGTCGTATCGGAGAACCAGGCGACCATCTGATTGGCAAGGCCGAGCTTGATGAAGAGCCAGCCCATGAGCCCGAAGGAGGAATCGAAGATCCAGGCGAAGATGACCGTCGCGATCACCTCCGGCACCGCCCACGGGAGCGCCACGGCGAGCCGCGCCAGCCTGCGCCCGCGAAAGCGGTTGTTCACAAGAAGTGCGGTGCCGAGCCCGACGACGAGAGAGGCGGCCGTGACAACGACCACCAGCCTCAGCGTTACCCAGCAGGTCTGCCAGAACTCGGGTGAGGAGAACAACCTCTGGTAGTTTTCGAGCGTGAAGGGTTTGCGCGGCGCGCCCATGCGCGGCAGCTTCACGTCCTGGAACGAGAGGTCGATGGAGATGATCAGCGGATAGACGATGATGGCCGCGACGAGGATCACCGCCGGCGCAAGCAGGATATAGCCGAGCCAATGCTGGCGGCTGGGGCGGGCGAGATCGAGGAACGCGCGGCGCCTCGCCTTCGTCTGGGCGGCCGGGAGATGGCTCGTCTCGGTGATGTTCATCGCCGATTCCGGCATGGCATTCCTCCGCGCCTATCTGTGTGTGCAGATGGCAAGTGATGCGGCGGGACGGACGACCCGCCGCATCCATCACTTGGCCTCCACTCCCTCCTTCGGGTCGCTCCGGCCGACACCAACGACCTTGCCCCCTGACCGATGGCGACGTGTCGATGTTCAGGCATGGATCCTCGGGTCAAGCCCGAGGATGACGACGACATGGGACTTTGCCGCCAATCGCCAACGCCCGAGATTTGCGGAAACCTCCCCACTTCGTCATCCTCGGGCTTGACCCGAGGATCCATGCCTGAACGGTCCAGCCAGAAAAACGGTCGAAGCAAAGGGCCGTTGATACAAGGTGTTGAAATCGCTGTCTCCCGCTTGGCGGGGGAGAAGGCAAATTCCTGGGTTTGGGCGAGACCCAAGTCCTTGGAATTTGCAAGAGAGGGGGTTCTCACGCGTGCTGTCCTCACCGTTCCTCGGAAGCAAGGGCGCGCCGGCAGGTCGGCCGGCGCACGCTTCTCTTCAGCTCACTGCCCCTGGATCTCCTCGGCCTTGGCCTGCATGGTCCTGGCGACTTCGGCGGGATCGAGATCCTGAATGATCATCCGCTGCGCCTCCTCCTGCACCATTTTGGAGAACTCGTTGTACTGGAGCTCAAGGCCGGTCGGGATGCGGTCCACGCCGGCGGCGGCCGCAGCCTTCTGGGCCTTCACCAAGAGATCGAAATGGGGCGTCGTCTCCTCGGCGCCCGTCACATCCGCGTTCGGGCTCGGCGGCGTGGAATTGGCGACGGTCGCGTATTTCGACTGGAACTCCGGCGACATGGCGAGCGCGATGAAATCCCAGACGAGCTGCTTTTCCTCGTCGGAAATCTCGCTCGCCATGGCCAGCACGTTGGACGAGCCGCCGACGGGCGGGGAGAAGGCCGGCATGGCAAGCGCAAGCTTGTCGAAGGCCGCCCCCTCCTCCATGATCGGATAGAGCCACGGGCCGTCGAGCTTGAGCGCGATCTTGCCGTCCGCAAAGAGCTTGCGCACCTCGCCCGCCGACATGTCGCGCGGGGTATAGTTCTGCGAGACGACTTCCTTCCAGCGCCTGAGGCCCTCGACCATCTCCGGCGTGTCGATGGTGATGTTGCCTTCCTTGTCGGTCCAGTAGGCGCCGGCGTCCAGCACATAGTTCAGCATCTCGGAGAGGTACTGGCCGGCGCCACCCTTGGTCTCGTGTCCGGTGCCGAACTGGTCGACGATGCCGTCGCCGTTCAAGTCCTTGGTGGTGGCCTTGAGCGCCGCCTCGAACTCCTCCCAACTGGTGGGGACCTCGAGCCCGGCCTCGTTCAGGATTTCCTCATTGTAGCCCATGATGTAGCCGAAATAGAGCAGCATCACGCAGACGGTCTCGCCGTTCCAGCGGCAGGTGTCCTGCCCCGCCCAGCCGTTCATGTCGATGCCGGCCTTCTCGATCCAGGGGCCGAGATCCTCCAGCCAGCCATTGTCGGCGAAGGTCTGGAACTCGAAGGAGGCGAGGTGGACGATCTGTGGCGGCTGCCCGCCGGCAAAGAGCGTGGTCATCGTGTCGGCATAGGCCGCACGCTCCACCTTGGTCCATTCGATCGTGGTGCCGGGATGCTGCTCCTCGAAGGTCTTGATGAGCTCGGCCCACCAGTCGCCCACGCCCTTCTCGTCCTTCTGCCACGAGACGAATTTCAGGGTCGCGGCGAAGGCCGGCGTGAGCGAGGTTGCCGCCAGGAAGCCGGCGAGAGTCGCGGCGGCCGCGGTTCTGATCAGACGCATGTTCGTTTCTCCTCCACAGTCCGGTTCAGTTTCTTTTCAACAGTCTTAGAGCCTCTTGCGAGGGTTCCACCCCGAGTCCCGGGCCACCGGGCGCGGTGTAGGCGCCCTCGCGGCAATCCATGTCGCCCGCAAGCAGCCGGCGGTTCGGCTCGAAGATGGAGTGCTGGAACTCGTGCGCGGCGACGTTTTTAAGCGCAGCACTCGCCTGCAGGCTGGCGGCCAGGAAGATGCCCGCCCCGATGGTGGCGTGCGGGATGACCTCCATGCCGTGCTCCCCGGCATAGGCGCCGATGCGCATGAATTCGGTGATGCCCTTGTGCCCCATCTCCGGCTGCACGATGGAGATGGCGCATTGCGGTACGCGGTGGTGCATGTCGTAGACGGTGCGCCACTCCTCCCCCACGGCGACGGGCACATTCACCGCTGCGCAGACCTGTGCGAGCCCGGCGATGTTCTCCGTGCGCACGGGCGCCTCGGCGAACCAGGGGGCGTGCGGCACCATCTCCTCGATGAGCGCGATCGCTTCTTCGGGCGTGTGCGCCCAATGCATGTCGCAGGCGATCCGCACATCCGGGCCTAGACGGTCACGCAAGGTGGCGAACTCCGCGCCCGGCCCATCGTCCGCCACCGGCAGGGCGAACTTGAAGGAGGAAAAGCCGCGCTCGCGCCAATGCTGCGCAAGTTCGGCGCGCGCCTCTCGCGTCTTTTCCGGCAGGCCGGAGACATAGGCGGGAATGCGCGCCCTCGCCTGTCCGCCGAGCATTTCCGCGATAGATTTGCCAGCGATCTTTCCCGCGATGTCCCAGAGCGCGATGTCGATGGCCGCGAGCGCATCGACATAGAAGCCGCCCGTATAGCCGCGCACGCGCATCAGGTCGTAGAGATCGTCATGGATGGCGGTGGGAGCGGCCGGGTCGCGACCGATGGTGAAGTCCGCTAGCAGGTCCTCGATGATGGCGATCACCGCACCCGGCGCCACGAGGCCGTAGGTCTCACCCCAGCCGGTCACACCATCCTTTGTACGGATTCGCACGAGCACACTGCGGTCGAAGGTGGGATAAACGGTCTTGTTGCCCTTGCGCACGAGATAGCCGCGCGCGTTCGGCTCCTCCCCCGGCCGTGAAGCGCCGAGATAGGGCGTCTCGCGCGGGATGGTGAGGGTGAAAACCTCGACGCTGGCGACGCGGTCGGTCATCCGATGGCTCCCGCCATCCTGGAAGCTGCTCCTGTGGGGAGCGCCAGCGCATCGATCTCGGCGAGGCAGGCATCGATGTCCGCAATCGCCTGGGCATCGAGCTCGGGCGTCGGCGCGCGCACGATGGTGTTCTCGCAGACACCGCGCCGCATCAGCACGTGCTTGGTGAGCCGCATGCGGTAGACTGCCTGAAGCGCCAGCAGCGGCAGCGTTCTCACATAGATTTCCCGTGCCAGCTCGCGATCACCTGACCGATAGGCGCGGTCGAGCGCCACATGATGCGCGGCGATCTCTAATGCCGGCATGGCCGCACAAGCGCCACGCGCATATTCGTCGAGGATGTAGCGCGCACCGCCGCCGCCGATGACGCCCGCAAGATGCGACGGCGCATCCTCGAGCATGCGGGAGATGGCGGGACCGGCCGGCAGCGTCTCCTCCTTCACATAGGTGATCGCGGGAATCTGCCCGACGACGGCGAGGATCGTCTCCGGAGAAAGGTCGCTGCCGCGCGGGGCCGGCGCATTCTGGAGAATGATCCGGGCTTCGGGCAAGCCACGGCTCACCTCGCCCATGAAGCCGGCCACCGCTTCGGCGGAACTCCCCAGCGTCTTCGGGGGCTGGATCATCAGATGCCGCACACCCATCGAGACCGCCTGACGGCCGTGGCCGATCACCTCTTCGGCGGTCGGCGCGCTGGCGCCCGCCACGATCGGCACGGTGTCTCCCACTTCCTCCACACAGACCCGCAGCAAGGTTTCGCGTTCGCCCGCCGACAGCGTCTCGACCTCGCTGGCAAAGCCGGGAAACACCACGCCGTCAACGCCCGCATCAAGCGCGAAGCGCAGGATGCGACGCATGGCAGCGGCGTCAACCCCGCCCTCTTCCGTAAAGGGCGTGGGAAGCACCGGCAGGATCCCGCTCAGGTCTTGATGCATCAGTATGTCCAAATAGTGATACTATGTTTCATGAATTGACACTATCAGCCCGATCCGCTTATGACAAGAGCCAATCAGCAGGGAGAGTGCCGCAGATGCCCGAGAAGCAGGAAGATGCCCACGCCATCGTCGTCGACTGGGGGACCACGTCGCTGCGCGCCTATCTGGTGACGCGCGACGGCGTCGTGCTGGCGGAGAAGAAGACCGGGAGCGGCGGCATCCAGTTCATTGCGGACGGGCGTTTCGAGGAAAGCCTGGTGGGGGCGATCGGCGGCTGGCTGGAGAGCGCCGGGAAACTTCCCGTCATCGCGCTGGGCATGGTGACGAGCCGCAACGGCTGGGTGGAGGTGCCCTATGTGCCCTGCCCGGCGAACGTCGCGGCCCTCGCCAGGGGCACGATGCGCCGCCTGCTCCCCAACGGCTCGGACCTGATCTTCCTGCCCGGCCTCACCGACCCGCGGGGCACACCCTTTCCCGATGTGATGCGCGGCGAGGAAACGCAGATCGTGGGCTTTGGGCTGAGCACGGACATCACGCTCGTGCTGCCTGGCACCCATAGCAAATGGGCGCGCGTGGAAAGCGGTGAGATCGCCTCGTTCCAGACTTTCGTCACCGGTGAGCTCTATGCGCTGCTGACCAGGCATTCCTTCATCGCCAGGAGCGCGGGAGCGGCCCCGGAAGGCCCGCCGGACTGGAACGCGTTCGACCGCGGGGCGGCACTCGCCGCGGAGAGGCAGCCGCCGACCCTTCTCTCCGAACTCTTCTCCGCCCGCACGGGCATGCTCGCAGGCAGGCTGAAGGCGCAGGAGATCCGCGACTATGTCTCAGGGCTCATTATCGCGCACGAATTCGCGGAGGCACGCGAGCAGGGCTGGTTCAAAGCCGGCGATACGATCGGCATTGTCGGGAATGACGGGCTGAACGAGCGCTACGTTCGTGTGGCGCCGCTCTTCGGCCTCGCCGCCGTTCACGGGCCGGACGACGCGGCCCTGCTCGGCGCGCTTGCGATCTCCACCTGCGCTTGAAGGCAGGGCGGAACAGAGAGCCGCCGCGATACCGATCCGCCTAAACGGCTCGCCAACGGCAGCGTATGTGTTAGCCTGCCCTTCTGTCTTTGGAGCAGAAAGATCTTGTCGCCGTACTCGGCGGCTTCCTGATAGCGGGAGCGGTCCCATGAAAGCGAAAGCGTTCGATGCCATCGTCATAGGGACGGGACAGGCCGGAACGCCGCTCGCAGGCCGCCTGAGCGCGACCGGCATGAAGGTGGCGCTGATCGAGCGGCATCTCGTCGGCGGCACCTGCGTCAACACCGGCTGCACGCCGACCAAGGCGATGGTGGCGAGCGCCTATGCCGCTCACATGGCCCGGCGTGCAGGCGACTACGGAGTGCGGCTCGGCGGCGACGTGACGGTGGACATGAAGGCGGTCAAAGCGCGCAAGGACGCGATCGCCGGAAAATCGCGCAGCAATCTTGAAAGCTGGATCGGCGGCATGGAGAACTGCACCTTGCTGCGCGGCCATGCACGCTTCGAATCGGCGCGGACGGTGCGCGTCGGCGACGATCTCCTCTCTGCGGAACGCATCTTCATCAATGTCGGCGGCCGCGCCGCCGTCCCCAACCTGCCCGGCATCCACGAGATCGATTACCTCACCAATTCGACGATCATGGAGCTGGATCACCTGCCCCGTCATCTGGTCGTGATCGGCGGCAGTTATGTCGGACTGGAATTCGCGCAGATGTACCGCCGCTTCGGCAGCGAGGTGACGGTCGTCGAAAAAGGTCCGCGCCTGATCAGCCGCGAGGACGAGGACGTCTCCGACGCCATCCGGAAGATCCTCGAAGGCGAAGGCATCCGCATCCGGCTTTCAGCCGAGTGCATCAGCTTCAAGCCCCATGAGCACGGGGTCACCGTCGGCCTCGATTGTTCGAGCGGTGACCGCTCGGTCATCGGCACGCATGTGCTTCTGGCGGTCGGCCGGCAAGCCAACGCCGACGATCTCGGCCTGGATAAGGCCGGTGTGGAAACGGACTCGCGCGGCCACGTGACCGTCGACGACCAGCTGAGAACGAATGTGGCCGGCATCTGGGCGCTGGGCGACTGCAACGGCAGGGGTGCCTTCACGCACACTTCCTACAATGACTTCGAGATCGTCGCGGCCAATCTCCTCGACGACGATCCGCGCCGCGTGAGCGATCGCATCGAGGCCTACGCGCTTTATACGGACCCGCCGCTCGGCCGCGCCGGAATGACGGAAGCCGCGGTGCGCAAGTCCGGCCGGCGTGCGCTCGTCGGCATGCGCCCCATGACGCGGGTGAGCCGGGCGGTGGAAAAGGGCGAGGCCCAGGGCTCCATGAAAATCCTGGTCGACGCGGAGAGCGACGAGATTCTCGGCTGCTCCGTGCTCGGCCCCGGCGGTGACGAGGCCGTCCATTGCGTGCTCGACCTGATGTATGCGAAGGCGCCGGCGCGAACACTGCGCCGGGCGGTGCACATCCACCCCAACGTATCGGAGCTGCTGCCGACGATCGCACAGGAGTTGAAGCCGTTGTGAGCGGCGGCGCCGGCGCAGCGGACTCCCGCCTTACTCGCCGCGCGGAAAGCGCTTCTCTTCCTCCAGCACGTTGAGGTCCATGTGGTTGCGCATGTAGCGCTCGGAGGCGCGCTGCAGCGGCTGGTAGTCCCACGGGTAGTAGGCGCCGTTGCGCAGCGCCTCATAGGTGACGCGCCGGCGCGCCTGGCTCGCGCGGACCTCGGCATCGAACCGCTTCAGGTCCCAGCGCGCCGCCGCCATCTCCACCATCGCGGCGAGCGTGTCGGCATGGTCGGCCCGTGCGGCGAGGTTGGAAAGCTCGTGCGGGTCCGCATCGAGATCGAAAAGCTGGGGCGGATCGAGCTCGCAGAGCACGAGCTTGAAGCGTCCGTCCCGGAGCGCGACCAGGGGCGCATGGGAGCCTTCTGCCGCGTATTCCATCGGCACCGGCGCGCGGCGGCGGGCACCGGACGCGACATCCACCAGGCTCTCGCCGTCGGTCCAGGGAAGCACCTCGGCAAGGTCGACGCCGGCAATCTCGGCAAGTGTGGGCACGACGTCGAGCGTCGAGACCGGCGTGTCCACCCGCCCCGCCGGCAGGCCGGGCGCGGCGATCATCAGCGGCACGCGGGCGGAGCCCTCGAAGAAGCTCATCTTGAACCACATGCCGCGCTCGCCGAGCATGTCGCCGTGGTCGGCGAGGAAGACGACGATGGTGTTCTCCGCCTGGCGCGTACGCTCCAGCACGCCGAGGATCTCGCCGATCTTCTCGTCGATATAGGAGATGCTGGCGAAGTAGCCCCGGCGGGAGCGGCGGACGTCCTCCGGCGTGATCTCGTAGGCGGCATGGTCGCTGGCGAGCATCAGCCGCTTCGAATGCGCATCCTGCTCCTCGAAGGGGATGGCGGGAACGGCGGGATCGAGCGCGGAGCAATCCTCGTACAGATCCCAGAAGCGGCGGCGCGCCACGTAGGGATCGTGGGGATGCGTGAAACTCACCGTCAGGCACCAGGGGCGCGGGTCGCGCCCGCGTGCCAGGTCATAGAGCTTGTGCGCGGCGTGATAGGCGACCTCGTCGTCATATTCGAGCTGGTTGGTGATCTCGGCGACGCCGGCACCCTTCACGGAACCCAGATTGTGATACCACCAGTCGATGCGCTCGCCGGGGCGGGTGTAGTCGGGCGTCCAGCCGAAATCCGCGGGATAGATGTCCGTCGTCAGCCGTTCCTCATAACCGTGGAGCTGATCCGGCCCGACGAAATGCATCTTGCCGGAGAGGCAGGTGTGATAGCCGGCCCGGCGCAGATGATGCGCGTAGGTGGGGATGTCGGAGGCGAATTCGGCGGCGTTGTCGTAGACGCGCGTACGGCTCGGCAGTTGTCCGGACATGAAGGACGCACGGCCGGGGGCGCAGAGCGGGCTCGCCGTATAGGCATTGGCGAAGCGGGCCGATCGCGCGGCGAGTGCGGCGAGGTTGGGCGCATGCAGGAACGGAGCCGGGCCGTCCGGAAAGAGGGTTCCGTTGAGCTGGTCGGCCATGAGGATGAGGATGTTCGGGCGCTTCATGATGCGCGACGGGCTCCCTGGAGAGGACTGGAGGACGTGTGCGGGGCGGCCAAAGCCGCCCGCGCCGGCGAAGAATGCGCCATCTGGACCGATCTGCGCCTGCCGCTCTAAAGGCCGAGCGAGGCCTTTACCGCCGGCAGTCCTGGCTCGCCTTCGAGCGTCGTGACACCGGCGAGCCACGGCTCCAGCAGATCGGGGTTGGCCTTGAGGAACTCGGCGGCAGCCGCTTCCGGCCTCTTCCCCTCGTCCAGGATCTTGGCCATCATCTCGTTCTCCATGTCGACGGTGAAGACGAGGTTGCGGAAGAACTGCGCGGCGTTGGGACACTCCTCGGACCAGCCGGTCCGCGCCAGCGTGAACACCTCCGCGCCACCGAAATTCGGGCCGAAATAATCGTCGCCTCCCGAGAGATAGGTGATGTCGAAATTCCGGTTCATCGGGTGCGGCGCCCAGGCCAGGAACACGATCGGCTCCTTCCCCCTTTCGGCGCGCGCCACCTGGGAGAGCATCCCCGTCTCGCTCGATTCCACCACGCTCCAGTCGCCCAGGCCGAAATCGTCGGCCTCGATCATGCGCTGGATGTTCTCGTTGGCAGGGGCGCCGGGTTCGATGCCGTAGATCTGGCTGTCGAAGGCGTCGGCATGGGCATCGAGATCCTTGAAGTCGCGCACCCCCATCTCGGCGACGTAATTGGGCACCGCGAGCGTGAACTTCGCCCCGGTGAGGTTCTTGACCAGCACCTCGGCCGCATTGGCCTCGTTGAGCTCGTCGACGAATTTCTGCTGCGCCGGCATCCAGTTGCCGAGAAAGACGTCGATGTCCTGGTTCTTCAGCGATTGGTATCCGACGAGCACGGAGAGGGTCTGAACCTCCGGCGCGTAACCCAGCCCTTCGAGCAGGACGGAGGCGATCGCGTTGGTCGAGCTGATATCCGTCCAGCCGGGATCGGAGAGGCGTATGGTCTCGCAGCTCTCGGGATCGGCGGCAAGCGCCGGAGCGCTGACGATAAGGAAGGCGGCCGCTGCCAGGCGGAAGCAACGGTGTGTCATGGCGGAGTTCCCCTTTTTTCAAGTAATTCAAGTGATGCGTACCGAGCCGCTTCCATTAAATCCGCATATGGGGTTATCTTTAAACCCGCTGATTTTCGATCATCGCCATAGAGTCTATTTATGAATGACAGACCGCTGGACGTTGGCTGGCTGCGCATCTTCGATGCGGTCGGGCGCCTGGGGAGCCTGACGAAAGCCGCGCAAGAGCTGGGCCTCTCGCAACCTGCGGTGACCTATCAGATCCGGCGCATCGAGGAGCAGCTCGGCGTGGCGCTGTTTCACCGTTCGCAGGGCGGCAGCCGGCTTTCGGAGCCTGGAGAAGCGCTTTACCGTGCCGTCCATTCCGGGCTGGAGCGCATCGACGAAGCCGCGCGCGACATCCGCCGAAGGGCGCGGGCGCCGGCCATCCGCATCTTCACCGACTATGGCTTCGCCGCCTATTGGCTGATGCCGCGCGTGGCCGACTTCCGCCGGCTGCACCCGCAGGTGGAGGTGCACATTGTGGCCTCGCAAAGCCTGGAGGACGAATCGGAGGGGGATATCGATGCGGCCGTGCTCTTCGGCGGGAGGGACGATTTTCCGCAACACGCCCGGCTTCTGATGCCCGAGCGCGTCGTTCCGGTCTGCACGCCCGGCTTCCTGGCCCGGTTCGGCCCGTTCGACGAGCCCGCCACGCTCGCAAGAGCGCCGCTGCTCCATCTCGAGACGGCGGGAAAGCCGCGCTGGCTCACATGGACGACCTGGCTTGCCGCCCACGGCGTGACGCGCGAGCCCGCGCAGGGCGATCTCGGGCTCAACACCTACGGCTTCGTGATCCAGGCGGCCCTTGCGGAACAGGGAATCGCGCTCGGATGGATCGGCCTGGTCGACGCCTTCCTTGCCGCCGGCGCGCTGGTCGCGGTCGCCCCGGAGGTCGAGCGCAGGGATTTCGGCTACTGGCTGGTGTCGCACAGGCCGGACGGCGCGGCGCGGGCCTTGACGGACTGGCTGCTCGGGGAGGCCTGAAAGGCGCCGGAGCGGCGGCTGGCATGGCCAAATGTCCGCACGCTAACGCAGATATGGCCGGAGAGCAGTCTCAGGCACGGCCCGAAGGAACGCCCTTCTCATGGCCGGGCGATCGTTCGTCGCGCGAGGCGGGGCGGCCGGGTGCGCCCACAGCCTCCTCGCAAAGCTCCACATGCTTGGCCAGGGCCTCGTTGGACAGCATCGCGCTGACGGTGGTGATGTCGCGCGTGTGGAATTTCGGCATCTGCTGGAGCTGCTTGAGCCGTTCGAGAAGTGCGAGCCGGGTCATGACCATCTCCTTGTGTCCGATCGGCGGCCGCGAGGATCGCGGCCATGTTCCGAGAAACGGGCGCCGTCAGGCTGCGCGCATGTCCGCCTGGAGCGGTATTTCGATGTCGACCGCGAGCATGGAGACCTGCTCGCCGCGCTCCATCTTTACATTGACCTTGTCGCGGTCGATCTGCACGTGCTTGGCGATGACGGCGAGGATCTCCTCGCGCAGGAGCGCCACCAGATCGGAGTGCCCCGCCGACGCCCGTTCATGGGCGAGCAGCACCTGCAGCCGCTCGCGCGCCATGGGCGCCGAGGCCTGCTTGCCGAAGAAGCGGAAGATGTTCATGCTGCCCTCCTTCCGAATATCTTGCCGAAAAGGCCGCGCTTCTCGCCGGGCACCGTGACCGGTACGCTCTCGCCCGTGAGCCGCCGTGCCGCGTCGAGATAGGCGAGCGCCGGCGCGCTGCGGCTGTCGGCAAGGGTGACCGGCGAACCGAGATTGGAGGCGCGCAGGACATCCATGCTCTCGGGAATGATGCCGAGCAGCGGAATGGAGAGGATTTCCAGCACGTCGTCGACCTTCAGCATGTCGCCGCGCTCGGCCCGGCTGGGATCGTAGCGGGTGAGCAGCAGGTGCTTCTCCATGTGCTCCCCGCGCTCGGCCTTGGCCGTTTTGGCGTCGAGCAGGCCGATGATGCGGTCAGAATCGCGCACCGAAGAGACCTCCGGATTCGTCACCACGACCGCGATGTCGGCGTGGCGCATCGCCAGCGTCGCGCCCCGCTCGATGCCGGCCGGGCTGTCGCATATGATCCAGTCGAAGCACTTCCTGAGCGCCGAGATCACCCGCTCGACGCCCTCCGCCGTCAGATTGTCCTTGTCGCGGGTCTGGGAGGCGGGCAGGAGGTACAGCGTCTCCAGGCGCTTGTCGCGGATCAGCGCCTGCGAGAGCTTGGCATCGCCCTGGATGACGTTGATAAGGTCATAGACGACCCGCCGCTCGGCGCCCATCACGAGGTCGAGATTGCGCAGCCCGACGTCGAAATCGACGACGACCGCCTTCTCGCCCCTTTGCGCCAGTGCGGCACCGAGCGCGGCGGTGGACGTCGTCTTGCCGACGCCGCCCTTACCCGATGTGACCACGATAACTTTTCCCATTTCCCTCTCCTGTCTACTGGCCGGCAGCCGGCTCAGATGAGTGTCTCCGCCATGATCGCATCGTCTTCGAGCCAGAGCTGGACGGCCCGGCCGCGAAGCCGGGATTCCATGTCCTCGGCCGTCTTGTAGTAGCCGTCGATGGCAACGAGCTCCGCCTCCAGCTTGCGGCAGAAGATGCGCGCCGAGGCGTTGCCCATCGTACCCGCCATGGCCCGCCCGCGCAGCGTCCCGTAGACATGGATCGAGCCGCCGGCGACGATTTCCGCGCCCGAGGCCACCGACCCGATAATGGTCACGTCGCCCTCCGGAAAGGTCACCGCCTGCCCGGACCGCACCGGCTGGTTGATGATGACGGAGGGCATCACTCTGACCATCTGCGGCTGGGGATCGCGCGCGGGAGCTGCGGGCTTGGCATCGTCGCGGGGCGGCGTCTCGACCGCCTCCTCCGCTGCCGGCGTCTCGAAATCCGGAGCCGGGCGACCGCCCGCCATCGCCGGGGGCATGTCGACGCCCAGCAGCGACGAACGCGCGCCCTCGATGCCCATGATTCGCACGCTGCGCGCTTCGAGCTGGTCGATCAGCTCCTTCAGTTGCGTCCGGTCGACCTCAAGCCCCTCGACATCGAGCACGACCGGACGCCGCAGGAAAAAGCCCGCCGAGCGGGCGGCCAGATCGTCGAGCCGCGCGAGCCAGCCGTCGAAGGGCAGTTCAGGCGTGAGCACGAGGGCGAGGAAGGAGCGCCCCTTGAGGCGGATTGGCCGGGTTTCGGTTAGCACTTTGGTCATCTTGGTTAATTTTCTGTTGTTTACGTCTATTCGAACGATGGTTAACGAATGGTTAATTCGGGTGCCGCCCGCGAGGAAATGCCGGGACCGGATATCGGGCAAGCGCCCTGCCCCATGACCTCCTGCGATTTTCAGACGGAATCGAATGATGAGATGTCAGCGCCCTTCGCACGCCTGCTGGCCCGGGCGGCGCGAAGGGGCGCCTGCCTGCCCGATTCGTCAGACCGAGCGCGATTCGCCCTAGCGCCGGCCGCCCACCTCGTCGATGTGCTCCAGAAGGTCGGCGGGATCCTCGTAGACCCGGATCGCTCCTGACTGGCGCAGTTCCTCCGCGCCATAGCCTCCGCTCAGGAGGCCAACGCCCAAGGAGCGGCAGCGCGTCGCCGCCAGCATGTCCCAGATGCTGTCGCCCACGACCACGGCGGTCTCGATCGGTACCGCGAGCCTGTCCGCGGCAGCAACGAAGAGGTCTGGATCGGGCTTGGCGTAGCGGACCTGGTCGCGCGTCACGACCGGCACGCGCTCAGGATCGACGCCGAGCGCGGCGATGTTGACCGCGGCCGTCTCCATGCGCCCGCTGGTGGCGATCGCCCAGGGGATCCCTGCATCCGTCAGCCAGGCGAGCAGTTCGCGCGCGCCCGGCAGCGGACGGACCTGCCCCGCATAGCGGCGGTAGGCTTCCGCATGGCCTTGCCGCAATCGCTCCACATGCGCCGTGCTGATCTCGAGCCCGGTCTCACGGAGAAGCTGATTGGTGAAGAGCCCGCCGCTCATGCCGATCCTGCGATGGATACGCCAGATCGAGAGTTCGATGCCCTCGGCATCGAGCGCCTCCTTCCAAGCGAGCACGTGCTGGTAGACGCTGTCGACGAGCGTGCCGTCGAGATCGAAGATGAATGCCGACTCAATATGCATTGGGGTGCTCCTTCCGGCCGGTCTAACCTAAAGTATGGCCCGGGAGAGACATCGGGCAAGCCCATCAGCGACGCACCCGCGCTCCCCGCCCCGCGGATGCGCAACAAGCTTCTGCGGCCTTGGCGACCCCGGCCACGACTTCGGGATGTCCCTGGCAGCAATCCCGCATCAGGAATTCCACCAATCCGGACAGGCTGTCATAGTTGGCCGTGTAGATGATCGAACGCGCCTCACGACGCGACGTGACGAGCCCCGCCCGCTCCAGGTGCGACAGGTGAAACGATGCGCTTGAAGAAGACGCCCCCACCGCATCGCCGACGGCACCGGCGGGCATGCCCTGCTCCCCGGCAATGACCAGCGCCCGGACCATCCTCAGCCGAGTTTCCTGAGACAGCGCGGCAAATGCATCGAGGGCTTGATGTTCGTCGAGTTTCATTTCAATATCTCATGAGTCGTTGAAATAAGGATAGTCGATCATGAACCGGCACGCCACCCCCGTTTTTCCCGCCGACACGTCCGTCGATCAGCTCCTGGCTGCCCTGGCGGAGCACGACAGCAAACCGCTCGTCATCGACTATGCCGGCCGGCGTGTTCAGCCGGGCTATCATGTCACAGAGGTCAAGGCGGGCTCCTTCGTCACGCTCGATTGTGGCGGGCGGCCGGATGCCTGGCAAGAAACCGTGCTGCAGGTCGAGGACATGCCGGCCAGGGAAGAAGGGCAGACCTTCATGTCGGTCGGCAAGTTCCGCGGCATCCTGGCCAAGGTCGACAGCCAGATTCAGCTTCAAGCGGGCGCGCGCATGACGTTCGAGGTGAGCCGGCCGGACGAACCCATGCAGATCTTCGATGTTGCCGGCGTGGCGCTCGAAGGCGATGCCGCGGTGCTCAAGCTTGCGCCTCGCCCCGCCATCTGCAAACCACGTCACAGGGCGCGCGAAGATACGGTCACGAGTTGCTGCGCGCCCGCCTCCTCGGGGAAATGCTGCGCCTGAGGGCGTCCGCGTACAAGGAAGCCTTCATGACGGGCCGCATCCCGGCCAGCGCCATTTGGGCGCTCGGCCTCACCCAGATCATCGGTTACGGCACGCTGTATTATTCTTTCAGCGTTCTGGCGCCTGCCATCGGCGCGACCTTCGACTGGACCCCGGAATGGACGTTCGGGGCACTCACGATCGCCCTCCTGGCGGGCGGGCTTGTTTCGCCGCTAAGCGGGCACATGGTCGACAAATGGGGCGCAGCCCCCACGATGACGGTGGGATCGCTTGTGGTCGGTCTTGCCTTGGTCTTGATGGGGGTTGCGGCGAATGGCTATCTCTTCGCATTCGCGCTGATCTTCATGGAAGCGACGTCCACCCTGGTGCTCTATGCCGCCGCCTTTGCCGCACTGGTGCAGTTGGGCGGCCGCGATGCGCAAAGAAGCATCACACATCTGACCCTGATTGCCGGTTTCGCCTCGACGATCTTTTGGCCGCTCACCGCCGCTTTGCTGTCATGGATGGACTGGCGCACCGTCTATCTGGTCTTTGCCGCGATGAACGTCCTCGTTTGCGCGCCCCTGCATTTTTGGCTCGGCAGGATTCCGCGACCCGCGCTCGAAACGGAGCGGGCCGGGACGGACGACAGCCGCCGTGAGGAGATTGCCGGCAGCCTCCCGCCGGGCCGGCGCAGCTTCGGATTCGCCTTGGTTCTCGCGGCATTCGCATTCGAAGGCGTTCTCATGTCGGCCGTCACGCTGCAGATGGTGCCGCTGCTGACGACCTTGGGGCTGGGAAGCGGCATGGTGCTGATCACCAGCGTGTTCGGTCCGGCGCAGGTGCTGTCGCGCTTGACCAACATGGTCTTCGGCAAGAATTTCCCGGCGACGTCTCTCGCCATCGTCGCCGCCGTCCTGCTGCCGTTCGGTACGGCGGTTCTCGTTCTGACGGCGCCTTCCATACCCGGCGCTGTACTGTTTGCCCTGCTGTTCGGATTGGGTTCGGGCCTCACCAGCATCGTTTCGGGGTCGTTGCCTCTGCAACTGTTCGGCCGGGAACGGTACGGTACCCGGCTCGGCTGGCTGTCCTCCGCGCGTCAGGTCGCCTCGGCGGTCGCCCCCTTTGCAATGGCGGTTGTCATGGGTTTGGTCGGCGTACCGCTTACGCTGTGGATTGCCGTAGCCATCGGTATCATACCGGTGGTGGTGTTTGCGGGGGTCGCGGCCATGACGCGCTCGTCATTGCCGGCGCCGACCCCCAGAACAGCCTGAGGAGCGGATCCCGACCTTCGCGCTCAGCACGGCCGGAGATGGCCGGCAAATATGGGCACTCTCATCTGGACCAACCGGTCCGGGCCCATGGCACCATGCAATGAGGGAAGGGCATACCTAGAGCACGTCCGTTGAACTCCGAGTCGTAGCGTTGATGACACGGATTGGGTTTTATGATTCACCGTCGCCGTTGCAGGAGATGGCGATGGCTCGAGCTTACGGTGAGGATCTTCGGATGCGGGTTCTGGATGCTGCAGCGGCAGGCGCTTCGGCGCGCTCCGTCGCGGCACGGTTTGGCGTCGGCGTTTCGACGGCAATTGTCTGGATCAGGCGGGCGCGTGAGAACGGGGAACGCTCGGCGCGGCGTCAGGGCAAGCCGCGGGGCTCACGCCTGGATGCGCACGAGACGTTCGTTGTTGCCATGATCGAGGCGAACAAGGACGTGACGCTGAACGAGATGGTCGAGCGGCTCGCAGCCGAGCGCTCCGTGTGTATCGGCCGCAGTGCCCTGAGCGCCTGGCTGCGCGGGCGGGGCTGGACGTTCAAAAAAGTCCGCGCATGCATTGGAGCAGGACCGTCCTGATGTCCTGAAGCGCCGGCAGGATTGGTTCGAAGGCCAACTCGACCTCGACCCTGCCAGGCTTGTCTTCATCGATGAGACCGGCCTGTCCACCAAGATGGCCCGCCTGCGGGGTCGCGCGCCATGCGGCGAACGCTGCCGAGCCGGCATGCCGCATGGGCACTGGAAAACCACCACCTTCACCGGCGCACTGCGCCTGTCCGGCATGACCGCGCCCTTCGTCTACGATGGCGCCATGAATGGCACCGTCTTCCTCGCTTATGTCGAGCAGGTCCTGGTCCCCACCCTGAGGCGCGGCGATGTCGTCATCATGGACAACTTGCCGGCACACAAGGCAGCAGGCGTCCGCGACGCGATCGAGCAAGCCGGTGCAACCCTCATGTTCCTGCCGCCCTATAGCCCGGACTTCAACCCCATCGAGAATGCCTTCTCAAAGCTCAAAGCGCTCCTGCGGGCAAAAGCCGAGCGCACCATCAAAGCGCTCTGGGATACCGCTGGCGCACTCCTCGACCAGTTCACTCCCGCAGAATGCGCAAACTACTTCAGGGCTGCTGGATATGACCCGGATTAAGCCGGACGTGCTCTAGGTAAGTGCTGCGCCGGTATCTCCTCCCATTTTCCGGCGCGTTCCCCTCTGGAGGTTTTTACCTTCATTTCAGCCGGGCCTACGCCCGGCTCTTTTTTTGCATCTTGCAAGCAGGCCTAGAGGGCGGACACTAGCGGTGGGCCGAGCCTGCTCAACCGGCGATGCTGTCGGATGCAGCAGAGACCGCATCCCCCATGGGAGCGCAGGTGATCTTCACGCTCATGGCCTCGTAGCGCTCCCGCTCTTCGCTGCCCAGTCCCTCGTCCGTGATGATCTCATGGATCCTGTCGAGCGATGCGACCTTGTAGATGGCGCGGCTGGAGAATTTCGAGCTGTCGACCAGAAGCGTCGTGCGTTCCGCCGCATCGATCATCGCCCGCTTGAGCTGGACGAGCTCGATGGCCGTATCCGAAGCGCAGTCGAAATCCACCGCCTGCGAGCACAGGAAGAAGTGATCGCAGCGGACATCCTTCAGGAACGAGAGCCCGGGCTCGCCAAGCAGCGCATAGGCGCCGTGCCGGCAGGAGCCGCCGGGCACGATAAGGCGGATGTGATCCTTGTTGCTCAAGAGGCTCGCCACCAGCACATCATTGGTGACGACGGTGAGCGGGATGGTAAGCCCCGCCACCACATGCGCGAAATGGTGCAGGGTGGAGCTCGTGTCGATCAGGATGCTCTGCTCCGGCTCCAGCCGCTTTGCCGCCTCCACGGCGATGGCGCGCTTCTCCTCGACCGCCGTCTGGCGGGCCTCGTCGGTGGTGGGTTCGAAAGTCGCCCGGCGCCGGATGCGCACCGCGCCGCCATGGGTGCGGCGGACAAGGCCCTGGGATGCCAGATAATCGAGGTCGCGGCGTATGGTGGAAACGGACGTGTTGAAAATGCGCGCGAGATCCTGGCTCGACGCGGCCAGGTTCTGCGTGAACCACTCCTGCAAGCGCTGCCTCCTCTCCGCCGGCAGCATATCCTCGGCCTGCATCGGGGTCTGGTTCGGCCCGTGCTCGCTCACGCGGTCTCCTTCCTGACTCTGCCTGATGTCTGCGCGAGATGTCGCATTTCGCTAGCGCGCGAACAATAGGTCGGGAAGCCAAAGCGCGATTTGCGGGAAGACCGCGAGGATGGCCGTGCCCAGACACAGGAGCAGGAAGAACGGAAGGGCCGCGCGCACAGTGCGGCCGAGATCCTCGCCGGTGAGTCCCTGGAGGATATAGAGATTGAGACCCACAGGCGGCGTGAGCGCGCTCATCTCGATCATCACGATCAGGTAGATGCCGAACCAGACCGGATCGTATCCCGCGTGCATGACAAGCGGAAGCGCGATCGGGACGGTCATCACTGTCATCGAGGTCCCGTCGAGGAACATGCCGAGAACGATGTAGAAGCCCGCCAGGATGAGAAGCAGCATATAGGGCGAGAGATCCATGGCCGCGATCCCCGCCGAGATCGCGGAAGGCAGGTGAAGATAGGCGATCGCCGCCGACAGGAACGCCGAGGCGGCGATCAGCATGCAGATCATGGCCGAGATGCGGATGGTCGCCATCAAGGAGGAGACGAAGAGTTCCCGGCTGAACTGTCCCGTCACGACGGTGATGACGAGCGCTGCGAACACCCCCACCGCGGCGGCCTCCGACGGCGTCGCCAGCCCCGAATAGATCGAGCCGAGCACGATGAACATCAGGGTTCCGATGGGGATCAGGTTGAGCAGGCCATGGCCGATCTCCCTGATCGAAACCGGTGTGTCGTCACGCGGCGCAAGGTCCGGGCGCAGCGTCGTGGCGGCTGCGATATAGCCCATATAGAGCCCCGCCATCATGAGCCCCGGCAGGATGCCTGCGGCGAAGAGGCGGGCAATCGAGGTTTCGGCCAGAACCCCATAGACGATCATGGCGATGGAAGGCGGGATGAGGAGGCCGAAGCTGCCGGCCCCCGCCAGCGACCCCGACGCAAGGTCATGGCCGTAGCCGCGCTGCAGAAGCTGCGGGATGGTGATCTTGCCGACGGTCGCCGTGGTCGCGTTGCTGGAGCCGCTCACGGCGGCAAAGAGCGTGCAGCCCAGCACATTGGTGTGCAGCAGGCCGCCGGGGATGCGCTTGACCAGCGGCGCGAGGCCGAGAAACAGCCGTTGGGCGATGTCCGTGCGGAAGATGATGTCGCCCATCCAGATGAAGATCGGAATGGAGGCGAGCTCCCAGGAAACGGCGCTGGACGAGATCACCCGTGTCGCGATGGGCCCGATGCGCGCGAGCGGAAAGTCCAGCACCATCCAGAGCGAGCCGATGGCCACCAGGATGAGGCCGGAGAAAATCCAGACGCCGGCGCCGAGAAAGAGGAAGACCAGGCCCAGCAGGACGGCGCTGGAATAAACGGCTGTCATGGCAAAGTCCTTTGCCGTTTAAGCTGTTACAGGACGAGCTTCGATTCCTCCGTGAGCCCGACAGTGATCAGGCGGAGGAAGCGCACGACCAGATGAAGCAGTATCAGGAGGAGCCCGATGAGGAAGAAGGATTCCGGTATCCAGAGCGGGATCGGCAGGTAGTGCTCGCTCACCGTGCCGCGCGTGAAAGCGCGCGAGACCGACCGCCATTGGTAGCCCGCAAGAAACCACATGAGCCAGCCGGTAGCGAGCACCGCGAACATCTCCGCGCACCAGGCGAGCCTTCGCGGCATGCGCTGGGTCAGCACGCTGACGCGGATCATGCTGCCATTCTCGAGCGCCCAACCGAGGGCAAGGAAGGTGATGGCCGCGACGCCGTAGCCCACCAGCGCGTCCGCCATATAGGTGGAGCGCGAAAAGAAGCGCAGCACGATCTCCAGGAGGATGTGGCAGGTCATCAGGACGAGGAGGAAGGCGGCCGCGAGAGCGGCAAGCCTGTTCAGCCCCGAGGAGACCGTGGCCACGAAGCCGACCCATCGCGGTTCGATCCGGAGCGCCTGGTGGTCGACTTCGCTCCGCTCCGTCACCGCCATCGCTCGTCCCCCGTTCACGTCAGGCACGCCCCTTCTCGAATTCGTCGAGAATGGCCTTGCCGCGGTCTCCCACACGCTCCACCCAGGCGGCATGAACGCCCTCGCCTGCCGCCTTCAGGTGATCGAACACCTCGGCCGGCGGGTTCTGCGTGACGGTCATGCCGTGTTCGCGCATGATACCGTAGCTGTCCTCGATGGTCGCCACCATCGCCTTCCAGTTGAACTCGTCCGTCAGGTCCGAGACTTCCTGGATCGCCTGCTTCGCGCTGTCGGACAGGCTTTCGTAGGCGTCCTTGTTCACATGTGCCATGAAGAGGCCCATGGCGTAATTGAGCTCGGTGAAGTCCGTCAGATAATCCCAGATGCTGAGCTGCACGCCGCCATCGGCCGAGCTCAGCACCGCGTCGATGCCGCCCGTCGAGAGCTGCGGCACGAGATCGGACCAGCTGATCTGCAAGGGAGCGGCGCCGGCATTGACCAGCGTCTGCGTGCCGTTCACGTCGTAGGTGCGGATGCGCAGGCCCTTCAATGCGTCGGGCGCGTCGATCGGCCTCTTGCCGTGGATCCCGCTCGGCGGGTTGGGCATGGCCCAAAGCAGCACCATGTTGTGCTCGTCGAAGATCCTGGCGTATTCCGGCTTGGCGATCCGCCACAGCCGCATCGCCTCGTCCGGCGTCGGCACCAGGAAGGGCAGCGAGGTGAGGTCGAACAGCGGGTCGATGCCGCCGAGCTGGGTGGCAAGCGTGACTGCCAGGGGGACCGCGCCGTCCTCGACCGCATCGAAGTGATCCACCGAGCGGTAACCCAGCGCGCCGCCGCCGTGATAGGTGATGTCCAATTCGTCGCCGATGCGCTTCTTGAGCTCGTCGATGAAGTAGAGGCTCGCCTTTCCGGTCAGGGCGTTCTCCCCATACTCGTCGGCCATGTCCCAGCGCTGCGGCGTCTGGGCGAAGCCCGTACCGCCCATTCCGGCAAGAGCCGAGCCTGCGGCCAGGCCGGAACCCATCTGCAGCAGTGTGCGTCGTGATATTTTCATCTCCGGTTCCCCTTAGAACGGTGCCGTTGCTTCTTCGACGTCCCGGACTCTCCCGCAAACGTTCATTTTTATTGGCAGGATCTGCATCAAGCTGCGCGATCCGCATTCGGATGATGCGCAATCTACCACAACATGTCAATCATTCGGTCGAAAAACTGTCACAAAGTTCCTTTCGAGCCGCTGCCCTCCTCTTTTCACCGGGATTTTAGGCTTGATCGCGAAGAGGGTCTTGAGTATCTATCAAAAACGTTCAAAAAAGATCATATACACGCACGTATTGCCAGTCTCCGATGGTCGCAGCATTGCTCGGAGGTTGGTTGCGCCTAGATGGGGAACCGCAGTTTAGCGAAGGGGAAGAAGATGTCCGCCACAAACGATCAGCCGGTCGTCGTCATTTCAGGCGCCAATCGCGGCATCGGCCGTGCGATCGCCGAGCATCTGCTCGAACACGGCTATCGGCTGAGCCTCGGCGCGCGCGACACGGATGCGCTGCAGGCCGCTTTCGGCGCGCATGCCGAACGCGTGCTGTGCTGCCGGTTCGACGCGTACGAGCCAAAGACGGCGAGCGACTGGGTGGATGCCACCGTCGCTCGTTTCGGCCGCATCGATGCGCTGGTCAACAATGCCGGTCTCGCCGAAAGAGTCGAGCTCACCGAAGACAACGACGAGGCGCTCGACCGGCTCTGGGCGGTCAACGTCAAGGCGCCGCTGAGGATGACGCGCCTCTGCCTGCCCCACCTCGAGGCGACGGGAAGAGGACGCATCGTCAACATCGGCTCTCTTTCGGGAAAGCGCGTGCGCAACAGCTTCGTCGGCTACAACATGACGAAATTCGCGGTCATGGGTCTCACCCACACCACGCGCCAGGTGGGCTGGGAGAAGGGCATCCGCGCCACGGCCATCTGCCCGAGCTTCGTGCGCACGGAGATGAGCGCCTACACCAGCAAGGTGACGCCGGAGGAGATGATCCAGCCCGAGACGATGGCGGAGCTGGTGCGAACGGCGATCGAGCTTCCCAACAATGCCGCGGTGGCCGAGCTCCTGGTCAATTGCCGCCTCGAGGACATGCTGTGATCGCCACGGGCCTGCGCGCAGACATCTCGATGAAGACGACACCGCGATGACCTCCCTCCCCCTGGACCAGGTGCAAGGCCACGAGCGCCTGCCCGAAAGAGTGGACGTCGTCATCATCGGCGGCGGGATCATTGGGGTTTCCACCGCCCTTTTCCTGACCGAGGGCGGTCTCAGGGTCGCGCTCTGCGAGAAGGGCCGCATCGGTGGCGAGCAGTCGGGCCGCAACTGGGGCTGGGTGCGCCAGATGGGCCGTGATCCACAGGAGATCCCGTTGGCGCTCGAAAGCGTCCGGCTCTGGTCGACGATGAACGAGCGCATCGGCGACGAGACAGGCTTCCGCCTGACCGGAATCACCTATCTCTGCGAAAGCCGCCGCGACATGGCGGAGTATGAAGCGTGGCTCGCCCATGCCAGGCAATGGCAACTTCCTTCGCGGCTGGTTTCCTCCGCCGAGCTTCCCGGTCTCCTGCCCGGCCTGGCCGGCCGATTCGAGGGTGGCTTGCACACGGCGAGCGACGGCAGGGCAGAACCGTCCAAGGCCGCCCCGGCCATCGCCCGTGCGGCCCAGAAAGCCGGCGCGCACATCCTCACCGACTGTGCGGTCCGCGGGATCGAGATGAAGGCGGGAAAGCCGGGCTGGGTGGTCACCGAGAAGGGACCGATCGCCTGCGACGCCGTGGTGCTCGCCGGCGGCGCCTGGTCGCGCCTCTTCCTCGGCAATCTCGGCATCGACTTCCCGCAACTGAAGATCATCGGCTCCGTGGCCCGTGTAAGTGCAGCCGACGGCGTGCCGGACATGCCGGTGGGCGCTTCCAACTTCTCCTTCCGCAGGCGTCTCGACGGCGGCTTTTCGGTCGCCATGCGCAACGCCAACATCGCGCCGATAGTACCCGACAGTTTCCGGCTCTTCGCCGATTTCATCCCCTCGCTCGTCAAGCAGTGGCGCGAATTGAAGCTGCGCGTCGGCAGCCGGTTCATCGAGGAATGGCAGACGCCACGCCGCTGGTCGCTCGAGAAGGAAAGTCCGTTCGAGCGGGTGCGTGTCCTCGATCCCGTACCGATCGAGCACTTCAACCGCAAGGGGCTCGCCAATCTCGTCAAGGCCTTCCCCGCCTTCACGGAGGCGAGGATCACCTATAGCTGGTCGGGCATCATCGATGTCACGCCGGATGCCGTTCCCGTCATCGGCCCCGTCGCCGCCCTGCCCGGCCTTTATCTTGCAAGCGGCTTTTCCGGCCACGGTTTCGGCATCGGGCCGGGCGCCGGGCGCCTCATGGCCGACCTCGTGCTCGGGCGCACGCCCTGTGTGGACCCGCAGCCTTTCCGCTTTGACCGTTTCGCAAAAGCCAGAAAAACTGCCGAACGCGTGCTCGCGAGACAGACCGGAGGGTGAAGAAACATGGCGTGGAGAATTGGCGTCGATTCCGGTGGCACATTCACCGATCTCTGCCTCTTCGATGAGGAAACGGGCCGCCTCGAGATCTGGAAGGTTCCCTCCACCCCGGATGATCCGTCGCGCGGCATCGCCAACGGCGCCGAAGAGGCGCTGGCCGAGGTCGGCGCCAAGGCGGCCGACATCAGCTTCCTGGGCCACGGGACGACGGTGGCGACCAACGCGCTGATCGAACTGCGCGGCGTGAAGACCGGCCTGATCGTCACCGACGGCTTCCGCGACCTCCTGGAGATCGGCAGGCAGAAACGGCCGAGCCTCTACGACATGAACGCCGACAAGCCGGAGATCCTGGTAAGCCGGGACCTGCGCCGCGAAGTGCCGGAGCGGCTCAAGAGCGACGGCAGCGTCGATGTCCCGCTCGACGAGAATGCCGTGCGCGAGGCCGCACGCCTTCTGGCCCGGAACGACGTGAAGGCGATCGCCATCTGCTTCCTCTACGGTTTCCTCAACACCGAGCATGAGGTGCTCGCGCGCCGCATCGTGGCCGAGGAGTTGCCGGAGGCTTTCGTGAGCGCCTCCCATGCCGTCGCGCCCGAGTTCCGCGAATACGAACGGCTCTCCACCACGGTGGTGAACGCCTATCTCGGCCCCGTGATGCAGCGCTATATCCGGCGCCTGCAAAAGCGCCTGGCCGAGTTGGGGGTTGCCGTCGCGCCGCAACTCACCCAATCGAATGGCGGTGTCATCGGCTTCGAGGCTGCCGCCGAACTTCCGGTGCGCACGGTGCTGTCCGGCCCGAGCACTGGCGTGGTAGCCGCCCAGGCGATCGGCCGCATGGCGGGCTTCGAGAACATCATCACCTTCGATGTCGGCGGCACCAGCTCCGACGTGGCATTGCTGCAGGGCGGCGTCTGCAAGCTCACCGGCGAGGCGAGCGTCCACGGCTATCCCATCAAGGCGCCGATGCTCGACATCCACACCGTGGGCGCAGGCGGCGGCTCGATTGCCCATGTGGACAGCGGCGGGCTGCTGAAAGTCGGCCCGCAGAGCGCCGGCGCCGATCCCGGACCCGTCTGCTACGGCCGCGGCGCCACCGAACCGACGGTGACCGATGCCAACGTCGTGCTCCAGACGCTCAACCCCGTCGAGATCCTCGGTGGCCGCATGAAGGTGGAGCGCGAGCTCGCCGTCGCCGCCGTGCAGAGACTGGCGGACAAACTCGGCCTCGATCTCATGGAAACGGCACAGGGCATCATCTCCGTGGTGACCGCCAATATGGCGAAAGCCATCCGCGTCATCAGCGTGCAGCGCGGGCACGACCCGCGCGACTATGCGCTGATGGCCTTCGGCGGCGCCGGCCCGCTGCACGCCGCGCGGCTCGCGAAGGAGCTCGACATCTCCCATGTGATCGTGCCGCGCACGCCGGGCACGCTGTGCGCGCTCGGCCTGCTGCTCACCGACCTGCGCGCCGATTTCGCCGTGAGCCGGCTGATGGAGCTTTTGCCGGAATCGCTTCCGGCGGTGGCGGAGGGGTTCGCAACGCTCGAACGCCAAGCGGTAGAATGGTTCGAGGCGGAACGCACGCCTCCGGACCGGCGCCGCATCACCCGCACCGCCGATATGCGCTATGTCGGCCAGAACTACGAACTTTCGGTGCCCGTACCGGCCGGTACGGTCGACGCCGGCACCTTCGAGCGCCTCGCGGAAGGCTTCGCGGAAGCCCATCGCCAGCGCTTCGGCTTCGCCGCCGAGGGCGCCCCGGTGCAGATCGTCACGCTGCGGGTGGAGGCGGCGGGATTGGTGAAGAAGGCCGAGTTCGCCCCCCTCCCCGATGCCGGACCCGACGCATCGCAGGCGGTGATCGCGGAGCGCGAAGTCTATTTCCCCGAGGCCGGCGCCTTCGTCGTCTGTCCCGTGTACCAGCGCGACCGCCTCAAATCCGGCAACCGTATCGACGGCCCGGCGATCGTCGAACAGATGGACACGACCACGGTCGTGCTTCCCGGCATGAGCGCTGCCGTTGACCCCTATCTGAACCTCATCCTGAAGGTGTGACCATGACCGAGGTCGATCCGATCACCGTGGAAGTCATCGGCAGCGCGCTCGCCTCGATCGTCGAGGAAATGGGCGAAGCGCTGGTGCGGGCGAGCTTTTCCACCAACATCAAGGAGCGGCGCGACTGCTCCACCGCCCTCTTCGACTGGCGCGGCAACACGCTCTGCCAGGCGGAGCACATCCCCATGCATCTGGGCAGCTTCATCGGCATCCTGCCGCATATCGGCCAGCGCTATGCCCGCGAGGACATCCAGCCTGGCGACGTCTTCATCGGCAACGATGCCTATGAGGGCGGCGCCACCCACCTGCCCGACATCGTGCTTGCCGAACCCATCTTCTTCGAGGACCGGCTGATCGCCTGGGCCGTGAACACTGCCCACCATGCCGATTTCGCCGACCGTGGCCATGCCCATATCTACCAGGAGGGCCTGCGCATCCCGCCCGTCAGGCTCTATCGCCGCGGCGAGCTGCAGAAGGACATCCAGGACCTTTTCCTGCTCAATTGCCAGGTGCCGCACGAGCGTCTGTCGGACCTGCGCGCGCAGATGTCGGCCAATGGGCTCTGCGTGAAGCGCATGCAGGCGCTCTGCGCCAAATATGGCGCGGACCGGGTGCTCGCCGCGGGCGATGCGCTGCAGGATTATGCCGAGCGCAAGATGCGCGCCGGCATCGCCGCCATTCCCGACCGGGCCTACAGCTTCACCGACCGTTTCGACAGCACCCAGTTCGACGGCGAGATGGAGCTGAAGGTGGACATCACCGTTACCGGCGACCGCATGCATCTTGCCTTCGACGCGCCGCCGCAGGTGGCTGCCGGCCTCAACATCATCTACACCGCGCTGCTCGCCACCTGCTATTACGCCGTGAAGGCGGTGATCGACCCGACCGTGCTCCCCAATGCCGGCCTCGCGCGGCCGATCACGGTCGAAGCGCCGCTGGGTTCGATCCTCAACTGCAAGCATCCGGCCGCCGTCGACGGCCGCATAGCCGCTTGCCAGCGCGTGGCCGACCTCGTGCAGGGCGCTCTCGCCCAGGCCCTGCCCGACAAGGTTGCGGCGGCCGGCAATGGCTGCTGCACCGGCGCACTTTTTACCGGCACGCGCCCCGACGGCAGTCTCTGGGTCTATCTGGAGACGATCGGCGGTGGCGCCGGCGCGCGGCCGACCAAGGACGGCCTGAGCGGCGTGCATGTCCACATGACCAACACCTCGAACCTTCCCGTCGAGGCGCTCGAGCTCGAATATCCGCTCACGCTCCTGCGCTATGAGCTGGTGAACGGCTCCGGCGGCGCCGGTACGCATCGCGGTGGCATGGGCCTGCGGCGCGTCTACCGCGCCGAGGCGGAATGCCGGCTGAGCGTCGAGGGCTCGCGTGTCCATTCCCGCCCGTGGGGCCTCGCCGGCGGAGGGGCAGGATTGCCCTCGGCCTTCGACTTCGGCGACGGCCGCGAGGACTTCAAGGGCACCGTGGCGCTCATGCCGGGACAGATCGTGGAGATCGTCACACCCGGCGGCGGCGGTTACGGCGCGCCGGAGAAGCGGGCGCGGGAGGCGATCGCCCGTGACCTGGCCGAGGACCGCATTGACGCCCGCACGGCCGAAGCGATCTACCGCATGGCCGTCTGACGCCCGTCATTTCCAACCGGTCCTCTCCCGCCGGGCCCGGCGGACGGACCCCTTTTTGTCCCAACCGCTCTGAAAGGATGAACGATGAGCAAGGTCGTGAAAGTGAAGTCCGGCAGCATATTCGAGGAGAAGGAGAGCTACTCGCGCGTCGTGATGGTCGACAACTGGGTTCACGTCTCCAACACCGCCGGCCGCAACTACAAGACCCGCGAGATGTCGACGGATGCCGTCGAGCAGGCGAAGCAGTGTTTCGCCAACATCGAGGGTGCGCTGGCCTCGGTAGGCGCCACGCTGGCGGACGTGGTCCGCTCGCGCGTGGTCATCCCCTATCGCGAGGATGCCGCGTCTGTGATGGCCTTTGTCGGCGAGAGATTCCGTGGCATCGACCCGGCGAGCACCGTGACCTGCGCGCCGCTCGGCGCGCCCGATTTCAAGGTGGAGATCGAGGTCACGGCCTATAAGGGCGCCGGAAAGGCCGAGCAGGAGCGCATCCAGGTGCAGCTTTGATGCAAATGCGCGGGGGCCGCTGCGGCGGCCCCGCCCTGCTATTCGGCGCCTTCATGGGCGCCGCGATCCACCTTCGGCGCCTGCACCCTCGGTTTCACGGCACCGTCCCGCACGCCAATGCCCGGCCCCATGAACCCGCTGTCGCGGGCCGGTGAATCGGCGCGCAGCCGAAAGTCCCCCGTCTCCGGATCCACGAAGCCGGGATCGGCGACCATGCTGCCGGTATCGCCGCTGACGGACCGGAAGGCTTTGAAGTCATCTCCCGGCCTGCCCTCATTGTAGAAGTTCCGACCTTCCCAGAACCAGCGCGTTTGGTCGCCCCCGGCGGAGGAGAAATAGAGATTGTGCCCGATCCTCACCGAATCCGAACGGTCCTCGGAGAATTTGGTGATGACGTAGCCCTTCCTGCCCGCGTGCAGGATGTTGTTCTGGAAGCGGATATTCGTGGCATTGCTGCCGATCTGCAGTTCGCCCGAATGGATGCCGGGCGCATCGCGGGTGTTGTTCTCGAAGAGCGTGTTGTTGACGATGGTGCAATTGTCCGCCCCGCCAGACCGGGTCGGATGGTAGCCGCCTACCAGAATGCCGGCATCCCGGTTGAAGCGCACCACGTTGTCGCGGACGATCACATTGCTCGTGGCCTTGCCGGGATGCTCGCTGAGGATCCAGATGCCGCCGTCGTTTCCCTCCACAAGGTTGCGCTCGACCGTAATGTCCCGCCCGCCGTCGATATAGATTCCGATCGCGGCGGCGATGTAGGTGAGCCCCCGGTTGCCGGCGGTCGAGAGGTTGTAGACGGTGTTTCCGGCGATCCATCCGCGGCGGGCCCGGTCGGACTCGGTGCCGGTGTGGTAATAGCCGATCGCATCGATGCCGATGAAATTGTTGTCGTGCACGCTGTTGTTCGTGACCTGCCAGCCCTCGACATTGCCGCCGACCGTCAGCGACTCTCCGGTGCCCGTCCTAAGGCCGTAGAGCTCGTTCCCGTCGACGATCACATTCCGCAGGGGTTCGGCCTCCGTGCCGTAGACGGCGATCCCGAGCCCGTTGGCATTGCCCCTGGCGGGCAGGTTGTTGGCCTCGATGCGGTGGATGACATTGTTTCTTATCTCGATGCGCTCGCCCGCACCGCTGACGAGAACGCCGATCACGATGAATTCGGAATCCGACTTGTAGTTGCGGATCTCGAAGTCCTTCACCCGGACGTAACCGACATTGGAGAGCGTGATCAGCCCGCGCCTCCCATAGGGCTGATCGACCAGTCCGGCCCCGTCGATGACCGCGTTTTCGCCCGGCGCCTCCATCAGCGTGATGTATCCGCCTTCGGCGGAGCCTGACCGCGTGATCGTCACGGTCTCGTTGTAGATGCCCCCATGCACGAGAACCGTATCGCCGGGCTCGACATGATCGACCGCATGCTGGATCGTGCGCCATGGCGCCTGGGCCGTCCCATCGCCGGCATCCGATCCGTCGATGGCTACGTGATAGGCGTTCCCCGGCCGGTCGAAAGCCCTGTTGCACACGCTCCAGTGGGTCGCTGCGGAAGGATCGCTGGCCGAGGCGGCCGTCACCGTCACGTCCAGTTCCGCACCCATATTCGCCGGGGCGGTATAGAGCCCGCGGTCGCTGATCATTCCGATCTCCGGCGCTCCTCCGGGAACGCCGTCCACCATCCAGACGAGATCGGCGCCCGCGGTGTCCGCCTGGAACTGCTCCGTCGCATTCGCCTCCAGCACCCGGCAATCCGCCGAGGCATCGGCGTTTGCTGCCGGGAGGAAAAGCGCCGTTGCGGCAAGCGCGACGATCCAGGCCATCACGGCTGCGCACCGGAACCGCCCGGTCCGGGCGCTCGCCCCAGGTGCAATGTCTCCGTCTCGCATGGATGCCCCGCTTCTCCGGAAGGATAGGTTTCGCGGTACATTATCGAGATCGCGCTGCCGCGAAAGCCCAAAAGCATCGTCCTGTACGCCGGGACTTCAGCTGCAGCACCTACGGCCCCTCGCCCTTGATCCAGTCCAGGGTGGTGGGCAACGAGGCCGCGAATGTGGCGCCGTGCCCGAGCCCCTTCAGCACCTCGACTTGCATGGCAAGGGACGGCACCTCGTCCAGGCGGTCCACCAGCGCCATGGTGTTCGCGGCCGGCCCGAGGGGAGCGCCGCCGGACCGCCTTTCGCTAACCCCCAACGCAACCAGCAGGCGAAGGCGCGGACCGTCCGGCCACCGCACGTCGTCGAGCCTTCTCCGCAACGCACCCGCGCTCCGCCAGACGGAAGGGCTGATGGCGGCATAACCGTGAAACGCGGACGGCTGCGCGAACAGGGCGAAGAGGGCGAAGAGCCCCCCATACGAGTGGCCCCAGATGAACCTGCGCGATGGATCGACCGCGATGCCGCGTTCCGCTGCGCGCCGAAGGTCACCGGTAAGGAAATCCAGGAAGTCCGGCGCGCCGCCGATCATGCGTCCGGGCCGGTCCGGATCGGGTGTCGGGCCATCGCTGCCTTCCGGCGGCGTGTAGTCCAGCGAGCGCTCCTCGACGGCGTATCTGAGCGTGGTGTCGTAGCCGATACCGATCACGGCGAGTTGGGGCATGCTTTGCAACAGGGCCTGAGTGAGGGAGTCGAAAGCGCCGTTGCCGTCGAGCATATAGAGGACGGGAAAACCTCCGGCGGGCGGCACCCCCGTCGGCAGCGCACGAAAGACCTGATAGCGCCTCCCGCCGTTTCCGGTGACGAAGAACCTGTCGAGCCTGTGTGTCGATGGCGGCGCGTCGAAAATGGCCAGGCTCGTTTCGGGAATGACGGGCTGCGAACCGGCTGAAGGGATGAAGGAAAGCGACATGGCGGCGATGAGCATCCGTCGGTTTGGGAAGTGCATCTCGGTTCCCCGGAAAATCAGCGGAAATAGGTGGCGATCCGTTGCCCGTCGATCTCGTGGACCTTGATGGGTACCTGATAGATCGCGGTGAGAACCGAAGGTTCGATGATCGTCTCCGGCGCCCCCTGCGCGGCGATCCGCCCATCCTTCATGACGATGATATGGTCGGAGTAGCAGGAGGCGGCGTTGACGTCGTGCAGGACGACGACGACGGTTTTGCCGAGTTCGCGCGCGGCCCGGCGCAGCAGGCCCATCATGGAGACGGCATGCCGGATATCGAGATTGTTCAGCGGCTCGTCGAAAAGCATGTAGTCGGTGTCCTGACACAGCACCATCGCCACGAAGGCGCGCTGGCGCTGGCCGCCCGAGAGTTCGTCCAGAAAACGATCCGCAAGCTCGCACAATTCGAGGAAACCGAGTGCCTCGTCGACATGGCGGGCGTCCTCCACGGTCGGGCGTCCCTTGGAATAGGGATAGCGGCCGAAGGCGACGAGATCGCGCACGGTGAGACGCGAGGCGATATGATTTTCCTGGCGCAGAACGGAGAGGCGGCGGGCGAGAACATCGCCGGGCGCCTTCGTCACGTCGAGCCCGTCCACCTTCACGCTTCCGCGGTCCATGGCGATCAGGCGGCTGACCATCGAAAGCAGGGTCGATTTCCCGGCCCCGTTTGGGCCGATGATCGCCGTGACGCCCTTCGCCGCGATCTGCAGCGAAACGCCGTTCACGACGACGGTTCCGTCATAGGTTTTGACAAGATCGTCGATCTCGATCATCGCGCGGCCCCCTTCAAGACGAGCAGGATGAAGACAATTCCCCCCACGAACTCGATGATGATACTGAGCGCGGTGTCGAAGCCGAAGACATGTTCCAGGACGACCTGGCCGCCCACCAGGCATATGACCGCGATGAGCGTGGCGGTCGGCAGCAGCCAGGCATGCCGGTGCGTCGGCATGAGCTGGTAGGCGAGATTGGCGACGAGCAGGCCGAAGAAGGTCACCGGCCCGACCAGCGCCGTCGAGATCGAGACGAGGACGGCCACCAGGACGAGGATCACGGTCACGGCCCGCCTGTGCTCGACGCCGAGATTGATCGCGCTCTCCCGCCCGAGTGCCAGCACGTCGAAGACATGGCGCATGCGCCAGCCGACCACGCTTGTCGCCGCGACGATGGCGAGCGCAAAGCCGACCAGGCCGGTGTCCACCGTGTTGAAGCTCGCAAAAAGCCTGTCCTGAAGGACGACGAATTCGTTGGGATCGATGATGCGCTGGAGAAAATTCGAAAGGCTGCGGAAGAGCACGCCGAAGATGATGCCGACGAGGAGCAGGAGGTGCAGGCTGCGCGCACCACCGGAAAACAGCCAGCGGTAGAGCACAAGGCAAAAACCGATCATCACCATCGCCTCGAACGCGAACAGCAGATGCGGGTCGATGGCCGACACGCGCGCCGCGCCGACGAAGAAGACGAGCCAGGTCTGGATCAGCGCGAAGAGCGCGTCGAAGCCCATGATAGAGGGTGTCAGAATCCGGTTTCCCGTGACCGTCTGGAACAGCACGGTGGAGACCGCGACGGCATAGGCAACGAGAAGAAGCGCGATCAGCTTTCCGCTCCGGAAGGGCAGCACGAAATCCCAGTTGCCTCTCGCCCCGACCGTCATGAAGGCCGCGACCGCCAACGCCGCACAGGCGGCCAGGACGGCCAGCACCGCCACCGGACGCGGATGGCGCGGCTTACGCGACACGGGAGCGCTTCCTGAAGAGCAGGTAAAGGAAGAAGACGCTTCCCACCACGCCGAACACCGTTCCGATCGGTATCTCGTAAGGATGGATGACGAGGCGGCCGACAATGTCGCACACCAGCACGAGCCCCGCACCCGTGAGCGCGATCCAGGGCAGGGAGCGCCGCATATTGTCGCCCATCATCATGCTCACGAGATTGGGCACGACGAGGCCGAGAAACGGAATGGCCCCGACGGTGGTCACGACGACCGCCGTGACGAGCGAGACGATGACCAGGCCGAGGGAAACGACCCGCCGGTAGCTGAGCCCGAGATTTGTCGTGAAATCCTCGCCCATTCCCGCGACCGTGAAACGGTCCGCGGCGAAATAGGCGACGGCAGTGAAGAATAGATTGAGCCAAAGGAGCTCATAGCGGCCCATGAGCACGCCGGAAAAATCGCCGGTCGTCCAGGCCCCGAGCGACTGCAGCAGATCGTAGCGATAGGCGAGAAAGGTGGTGATGGCGCCGATGACGCCGCCGAGCATGATGCCGATCAGCGGGACGAGCAGAACCGAGCGCAACGGCACCTGACGCAGGATGCGCAGGAAGAGGGCCGTTCCGGCCAGCGCGAAGGCGGAAGCCGCGAGCATCTTGCCGAGGACCGGCGTGCCCGGCGCCACGAGCATGACACAGAGAATGCCGAGGCTGGCCGATTCGACAGTTCCGGCCGTCGAAGGCTCCACGAAGCGGTTCCGCGCCAGCATCTGCATGATGGTCCCGGCGATCGCCAATCCGGCTCCTGAAAGGAACAGCGCCAGGGTGCGCGGGATGCGGCTCACCACCAGGACACGGAGGGCGTGGCCGCCTTCGCCCGACCCCGTCAGCGTGGCGATCGACACATGGCTGACGCCGACGAAGAGGCTGGCGAGCAGCAGGAGCAGGATGAGAAGAATGGCAGGCAGAAGGCGAGTCAAGAACGCAGGGTCCGGTCGGGCGAGTGGTTCCGGCCGCTCACCGGATGGCGAGCGGCCGTGTATCGCTGAGAGTGATGGTTCAGCCGCCGATCGCGTCGTTTAGCTGTTGAACGGTGGCCTCCAGCGCACGCAGTCCGCTGCCGGCGAGATACCAGTCGGACGGATCGAGATAGACGACGTGGCCTTCCCTCCATGCGGTTGTCTGGTTGACCAGATCATTGTCCAGCATCTGGCGAGCTGCCTCGCCCTCCCGGCCGATGGCGGCATCACGGTCGATGACGAAGAGCCAATCCGGATTGGTCTCCAGGATGAACTCGTAGGAGACCGACTGTCCATGCGTGGCGACGTCAAGATCGGGCACGGCCGGCTGGATGCCGAAGTCATCATGCAGCACGCCGAAACGCGAGCCTGGCCCGTAGGCGCTCATGCGGCCGCCGGTGGTGAGGATGATGAGGCCTTTGCCGATCCCCCGCGCCTTCTCGCGCAGGACGGCAATGGACGCATCGAGCTTCCGCAGATGCTCGGCGACGGCGTCTTCCTTCCCGAAAATGCGTCCGAGGATCTCCGCGTTGGCCTTGGCGCTATCGAGATAGTGCTCGGGATCGACGGAGAGGTCGATTGTCGGCGCGATCCTGGCGAGATCGGCATATTTCGCGCTCGACCGTCCGCCGGCGATGATGAGATCGGGCTCGGCGGCGTTCACCGCCTCGTAGTCCGGTTCGAAGAGGGAACCGATCTTCGGATAATCGTCGGAATTGTATTTGGAAAGGCGTTCCGGCTTGGGGCCCTGGGGCACGCCGCCGACCTCGACGCCAATCGCATCCAGCGTGTCGAGTGCGGCAAGATCGAGGACCAGAACGGTTCCGGGATTGGCGGGCACGCTGGTCTCGCCCTGGGCGTGGCGCACGGTGATCTCCTGCGCATTGGCGTCCGTCTGCGGGAGACCGAATGCGAGGGATGCGAGGAGCAGCCCTGCAACGGCTGTCCGGCGTCGGATCATTGTGGTCAACATTGCTTCATCCTTTCGGTTGGGCCAACGTCCGTGGAGCGTTGGGACACGGGCGATCGCGGCGGGCATCTTCAGAAGCGCCCCGACAGGGAGACGTAGTAGGAGCGCCCGGGCTCGTTGTAGGTGTTGGCGCCCTCGCCGGTCCGGAACAGCCGTTCATCGAAGAGGTTGTTGATGCCGGCGGTGAACTTCAGATTGTCGTTCAAGCGGTAGTCGGCGCCGAGATTGACGATGGTATAGGCCTCCCGGGTCTCGAGATCCTCCGGATCGGTGTAGTCCTCGCCGGTGATGCTGGCGCTGCGCGGCTCGATCTCGCCGTAATGGGTGGCCGAAAGCGTGAGGCCGAGATCCTGCACGGGCTCCCATCGCAGGGCGGTGTTCACTGTGTATTCCGGCACCAGGGAAAGCGGCTGGCCCGTTTCCTTCTCCTCGCTTTGCAGCATCCAGGTGGCGTTCGTGGACCAGGTCAGGGCCTCGGCGAGCGGAACGGTAAGGCTGCCTTCCAGACCGGAAATGACGGCTGGACCGCTGTTCTCCCAGCGAAACAGGCGGCCGCGCTGGTTTTCCTCGTCCGCATAGCGGATCGGTACATTGCTCGGCGCGATGCGGTTCTCATAATCGTTGTGGAAATAAGTGAGCGTGGCATTCCAGCCGCGAAAATCGGAGTAGCTGACACCGATCTCCTTGTTGATGCTGATCTCGGGATCGAGGTCGGGATTTCCGACGATATAGCATCCGACGCCGCCGACCTGGCCGTAACCCGGAGGGCAGCCGTATCCGCGCGTGTAGTACACGTAGTTCGGGTTGAGCTGGTAAAGGTTGGGCGCCTTGAACGCCCGTGCGATACCGGCCTTGACGGTGATCTCCTCGGTCACGTCGTAGGAAGCGTTGAGGCTGGGGCTCAGATTGAAGCCGAACTTGTCATGGTAATCCGCGCGCAGGCCCGGCGTCACCGTGAGCCTGTCGGTGACGGCGATGTTGTCCTCGACATAGACGGCGAACAGATTGGCGGAGGTCTTCGGGTCGCGTTCCTCCGGGTCTGCCGGCGTGCCTATGTCGACGCCGTCGACCGCGGTTTGCCCGATGGAGACGTCATCCTCCATGAACTCGCCGCGATATTCTGCGCCAAGCGTAAGGGTCTGCTCCCAGCGGAGCGAGAGCGGAATATCGAATTCCGATCTTGCGGTGATGTTGTCGAGATAAATCTCGCCATATTCCTCACTCGTGTTGATGCTCCCTTCGCCGCCGCCGGCAAGCCCTTCCAGAAGGCGCCGGTTGGTGGTGCTTTCCCATTGAACGAAGCTCAGCGACCTGCCGAAGTCATATTCCCCGTGATGGGTGGCCGAGAGCGAGTAACGCGTCATCCGATTGGTTTCTGCGCCTTCTTCGGCAAGGTCGTTGATGATGTCGGTTGCACTGCTGTATTGCGTGTCGCCGGCATAGATGTTGCTCTGGCGGCTGTAGGCGGCCTCGAAATCCATGCGGTGCTGCGGGTTGATCTCCCACGAGAGCATCCCGTTGATGTCGTAGTTCTTGACGCCCTCGCGGCCGGCGGGGGAATCCGTGGTGTCGGCCGCGCCGTCGTTGATGTCCGGATCGTCCGCGTCCGTCTGGGCAACACCGCCATAGATCCGGTAGGAAAACATGTCGTTGATCGGCCCGCCCACCAGGAAATTCGCGCGCCGGCTGCCGCCCTCCTCCGAGTGCTCGGGTATCTCTGCGAATGCCGAGAAGCTGTATGTGGCCGTCTCCGGCCGCTTGGTGATGATGTTGACCACGCCGCCCGACGCGCCCGAGCCGTAGCGCGCCGCGGCGGGACCGCGGATGACCTCGATCCGCTCGATGGCCTCCGCCGGCACCCAATTGCTGTCGCCGCGCGTGTCGCGTTCGCCGCTGCGGCCGTAGCGCACTGAATTCCTGGAAAGCACCGGCTTTCCGTCGATCAGGATCAGCGTGTTCTCCGGCCCCATGCCGCGGATATCGATCTGGCGATTGTTGCCGCGGATGCCGGTGGACGAATTGCCGGTGAGATTGACGCCCGGCATGCGGCGGACGATTTCGGAGATGTCGTTCGCCACCGGCCGATTCTCGATATCCTCCTCGGTGATCGTGGAGACGCCCAGCGACTGTTTGAGCTCTTCGGAAGCCGCCCGCACCGTGAGCCGCTCGAGGACCGTTTCCCCGCCGTCCTGGCTCTGCGCCAGGGTCGGCGCGGACAGAAGAAGCGCAAGCGCCGTCAAACCACTGCCGCCAAACGAATATCGTGACATCGAAACTCCCCTGAAATCGCGTCGGCTGGCGGCGGCTGGCTCCGGACGCATGTTGCCTCTGGCGGCGGCCATCAGCCGCCACGTCTCAAGACGGATCTGGATCGAACATGCCCGCACCGGTCGGGCCGGCACCCCTTGCGCCGGCTTCGGAACGATCGCCCCTCATGGCGCGTGGCGCCGGTGTTGCCCTCGAAACAAACTTGAGTAATGGTGTCCTATTAAAACGCGGATTTCAGTCAACGGCGATGATTCAGAGAGATTCCAAATTCACGAAAGTGCAACATGCGACCTGAATGCAGGACTGAGGCCCGGTCGGCAGCCGAAGACGCCGATGTGACCGTCGACGGTGCGGGGGCCGGGTTGAACAGGCTTCGGCTGCTCGTGGCGCTCGACGCGCTTCTTGTGGAAGGAAGCGTCGGAAGGGCCGCCCGCCGGATGGGGCTCGGCACCCCGGCAATGAGCCGGCTGCTGGCCCAGTTGCGTGCCGTCTACGGCGATCCCATCCTCATCCGCACGGGTCAGGGGATGGTACCGACGACATTCGCCGAATCGATCCGTCAGCGCGTACGCGCCGTTGCCTGCGAAGCGGAAGCGCTCCTGGAAGGCCTGCCGCCGCCTTTGCATGAAAGCACGGCACGCCGTGCCCCGGTGGAACGGAGCCGCCCTATCGTCCAGTCTCCGCCGCTGGCCATGCGGCCGGTGCTGCCTCTGGAGGGGCAGCCGCTGCCGGAGGACATCGCAAGGAAGCTCACCGATATCGAGAACGACGCCGATCCGCACCGCCGGCTGGCGCGGGCCATCGCGCTGGTGGGCGGCGGGGCCGGACGCTCTCGGCCGCTGACCCGCGAGGAAGCCGAAGAGGCCTTCTCGATCGTGCTCGAGGGAGAGGCCGATCCGATCCAGATCGGCGCCCTGCTCATCGTCCTGCAATATCGCGGGCTCACCGCCGATGAACTCGCCGGGCTGGTCTCCGCCGGCCGGCGCCACTGCTGCGCCCTGCCCCTGGAATCGGACGCCGCAGACCTGGACTGGCCGGCCTATCTGTCACCCAAGTCCCGAACGCCGCCCTGGTTTCTGCACGCAGCACGGCTCGTCGCCCAATCCGGCCAAAGGGTCCTGCTGCATGGCCAGGATGGCGGGAGCGGCTGGCTCGACATGGCCGTCCAGGCGGCAGGCATCCCGGTCTGCGAAACGATCCCCGAGGCACGGGAGGCGCTCGCCGAACGGCGGATCGCCTTCCTTCCGGTCGGCTCCTTCGCTCCGCAGATCCGGGCGCTCTTGGCGCTCTACAGCATGTTCGAAATCCGCTCGCCGCTGAACATGCTCGTCCACCTGCTCAATCCGCTCGGCGCCTCCGCCAGCCTTCTCGGGGTGTCCAACCCCTCCTATCCGGCACAGCACCGTGATGCCGCCCAGATCCTGGGATGGCGGCAGCTCGCCATCCTGGGCACAAGGCGCGACGTAGCGCAGGCGACACCCTTCCGCATGACGCCGGTCTACCGCCTCGTCGACGGCGTCTGCAGCGACGGCGTCATCCCGTCGCGTCGCGATCCCGGAGGCCAGGCACGCACCGCGCTGTCCAGCCTCGAATATTGGGATTCCATGTGGCACGGCAGGGTACGCGACGAGCGGGCCCGCGAGATCATCGTGGCGACCACCGCGGCGGCCCTGCAGGTTCTGTCCGGCAGCGGCGAGGACCGCCGCGCCGCAGCGGTCGAGACGGCGGACGCTCTGTGGAGGAACCGGAAAACATAGATGCATCCGATATATCTTGATTTCCGTTGTATCGACGGAAGGCATACACTGGCGGTTTCCGCCCCTGGCCTTATCGAACGCCATCTGGTTCGCTTTACCTTCCGCGAGGATCTGAAAAATCGGCTGGCGTCGCTCCTAAGCTCCGAAAGCATCAGCCATTCAGGGAGTTCGCATGGACGACAAGATCACGGCGGTACTCGACGCCTATCACGAGATGATCCGGCAGGAGCGGCAGGGCCAAGGCGGCATCGCCGCGCAGAGTGGCCGCGAGCACCGGCTGCTGGCCGTCGGGCCGGAGACTGGGCGCTTGCTGAACATCCTCGCAAAGAGCTTGACGACGCCTACCATCCTTGAGCTTGGCACGTCCTACGGTTATTCCGGCATCTGGCTGGCCGAAGCGGCGCGGGCGACCGGCGGCCGGCTGATCACGATGGAACTGCAGGACGACAAGTCCGCCTATGCGCGCGACATGGCGGTCAAAGCGGGGCTTGCCGGCCATATCGACTTCAAGGTGGGCGATGCCCTGGAGATGATCGACCGGCTGGAGAGCGGGCTCGATTTCGTGTTGGTCGATCTCTGGAAGGATCTCTATGTACCCTGCCTCGAAGCCTTCTATCCGAAGCTCAATCCCGGCGCGATCATCGTCGCCGACAACATGCTGCATCCGGGCGGCGACAACGTGGCGCGATACGGCAAAGCCGTCCGCGCCAAGCCGGGAATGACGAGCGTGCTCCTGCCGGTCGGCTCGGGTCTGGAAGTTAGCCGGTTCGAGCCGAACTGAGCGGTACGGAACCGGCGCACGCACGCGTGCAGGCGCCGGTGACCACATGCCTGCGATCCTACGCGGCTTGCGAGGCAGCCTGTGTCTCGTCCCATTGCAGAACGTTTTGCAGTTCCTCGTCTATCGCTCGCGCCTGTATCGCGGAAATGGCCGGCATCGGCATACGCGGTTGCCCGCCGGGGACTCCCTGCCTGCCGAGGCAGTACTTCACATTGGCGGGAAGATTGTCGGCCGAGATCGTGTTCCAGAACTTGAGAAGCGCCTCGTGGATCTTCTGCGCCTTGGCATGATCGCCCGCCTTGACCGCGTTCCACAGCGTCACGCACACGCCGGGCACTGCGGCTGGATTGGCCGCGATCGTGCCGTGGGCGCCGATGGCGAAGGAGGGATAAAGGAGCGCGTCGACCGCCGTCAGGACCAGCTTGCCTTGTGGTGCGCTGACCAGGAGATCGGCCATCAGCTTGAGGTCGCCGGCGCTTTGCTTCACGCCGATGACGCCCGGCAGGCCCTTCATGATCCTGACCAGGAGCTTGGGGCTCAAATAGTTCCACGGCACGACATTGTAGATGATGACGGGAATGTCGGTTTCGCGCGTCAGGCGCTCGAAATGGGCGTAGGTGGCGTCGTCATCGGGCTTGAAGACGTAGTGTACGGGCGTGATCTGCAGCGCGGCCACGTTGAAGCGGCCCACGGCCTTGGCCTTTTCTATGGCGCTCCGCGTGCTGTTGGCGATGATACCGGCAATCACGGGAATACGGCCGCCGACCTCCTCCGTGGCAATCTCGACCGAGCGCGCCAACTCTTCCGTCGACAGGGTATGGCCCTCGCCGGTGCTTCCGCCAAGGCAGATGCCGTGGACATTCTTGCGCAGCATGAACCGCACGTTCTCACGCAGAGCGGCTTCGTCAATGGTCTCGTCCGCCTTGAAGGGCGTCACGAGGGGTGGGATGATACCTTCGAGTCTGTGGGACATCGGTCTTTCCTTGGTTGCCCTGTCTTTCTTGCCGGACGCCTTGGGCATGTCGCGCGCCGGGATCGGTGGCCGCGCGCTACCGCGGCCACGAAAACTCACTTCTGCGCAGCCGCGCTTGTTCCCAGCGCGTCCATGACGCGCTGAGTCTGCTCTTCGTGCTTCTCGACGAAGGCGCTAAACGCATCGGTTCCCAGCCAGACGGCGCCGAAGCCACGGTCCTTCATGCCGCTCTGGAAGCGCTCCGAATCGAACGCCTTCTTAAGCTCGGCTTCGATCTCGGCGACGAGGGCGGGATCCATTCCCGCAGGACCGGCAATGCCGCGCCAGGTGCCACCGGCAACGGCCTTTCCAGTCTCTTCTTCGACCGTCGGCACGTCCGGATACTTCTCCAAGCGCGTATCGTTGAGCACGGCAACCGTCTTGACGAGACCCGCCGAAGTCAGCGAGTCGGTCTCGGGCACGGAGCAGAGCACCACGTCCATGCCGCCGGATGCGAGTTCCTGAAGGGCGGCAGCCGAGCCCTGAGCGGGGATGAGATTCAGCTTCGCGACATCGATTCCCTCTTCCAGCATCAGCGAAACGAAGGGGATGTCCCAGCTTGCACTGCAGGTGCCGCCGCACGAAATCTTCAGGCTCTCCGGATCAGCCTTCAAAGCAGCGATAATGTCGTTGATCGACTGCAGCTTCGAATCGGCCGCAACGTGAACGGCCGCGGGATCAGCATTGAACTGCGCGATCGGCGTGAAGCTCTCGGCCGTGAAATCCGCCTGACCGAGCAGGCGGAACTGAGCGAAGGGGGAAAGCTGGCCGAGCGTATAGCCGTCCTTCTTCGCGCTGCTGTAACTGGTGTAGCCGACGATGCCGCCGCCCTGGGCCTGGTTCACCACGGTGAACGGCTGACCCGTATTCTCCTCCAGCTCGCGGGCCAGGAGACGCATCGTGTAGTCACTGCCCCCGCCCGCACCGGCCACCGCAATCAAAGTTACGGGCCGTTCAGGCCATTGGGCGAAGGCAGGCCCCGCCGCTGCCGAGATTGCCGTAAGAGCCGCTGTTGCAATGATGACGTGCCTGGTGAAGGTCATTTCTCTCTCCATGTTCCGATAATTGGAATAAGCATTGTTGCCTCCAGCATTCTACACCATACAGACAACAAGCCGCTGTCTCAAGACATAACTCCCAGTATAAAGAATTATTGCCACTAAATATATTATGTATCCCGAAGTGCGGATTGCCTGAGCAGCGAGGGTGAATTCAGGTCGGTTGCACGTCCTTCCTTGCACGGCCTTCTTCGGCCCCGCGCGAAAAGACCTTCACGCCAATCGCGGTCAGCCATGTGAGGATCGTCACGACTCCGATGGCAGCGCCGATGGGCCGCTCGAAAAAGATCGCAAGGCTTCCCTGCGACTTCAGCATGGTCGTCATGAAGGTCTGCTCGATCATCGGGCCCAGAATGAGGCCGAGAATCGCGGGCGCCAGCGGGATGTCGTTGGCTTCCATGAGGTAGCCTAGCAGCCCGAACGCCGCCACCAGCCCCACAGCGAACAGCGTGTTTTCGACGGAGAAGGCGCCCAGGATGCAGAAGACGAGGATGACCGGCGAGACGTAGCTTGACGGCAGCCGCAGGATGAGCCCGAAGCCGCGAATACACAGGATGCCCAGCGGAACGAGCAGGAGATTGGCGATGAAGAAGATCGCAAAGATCGTATAGATGGTTTCCGGATTGTTCAGGAAGAGCGTCGGACCCGGATTAAGTCCTTTGATGAACATGACGCTGATCACGATCGCGGTGATGGCGTCACCTGGAATCCCGAAGACCGTCGCGGGGATATAGGCACCACCCAAACTTGCGTTGTTTGCGGCACTTGCAGACATGATCCGCTCGACGGAGCCCTGCTCGTCATCCCGCCGGCCGACGCGCGAGCCTCGGCGCGCAATGGCATAGGATATCCAAGCGGCGATGTCCGAGCCCGCCCCCGGAAGGGCGCCCACCAGCGTCCCTAGAGCACGTCCGTTGAACTCCGAGTCGTAGCGTTGATGACACGGATTGGGTTTTATGATTCACCGTCGCCGTTGCAGGAGATGGCGATGGCTCGAGCTTACGGTGAGGATCTTCGGATGCGGGTTCTGGATGCTGCAGCGGCAGGCGCTTCGGCGCGCTCCGTCGCGGCACGGTTTGGCGTCGGCGTTTCGACGGCAATTGTCTGGATCAGGCGGGCGCGTGAGAACGGGGAACGCTCGGCGCGGCGTCAGGGCAAGCCGCGGGGCTCACGCCTGGATGCGCACGAGACGTTCGTTGTTGCCATGATCGAGGCGAACAAGGACGTGACGCTGAACGAGATGGTCGAGCGGCTCGCAGCCGAGCGCTCCGTGTGTATCGGCCGCAGTGCCCTGAGCGCCTGGCTGCGCGGGCGGGGCTGGACGTTCAAAAAAGTCCGCGCATGCATTGGAGCAGGACCGTCCTGATGTCCTGAAGCGCCGGCAGGATTGGTTCGAAGGCCAACTCGACCTCGACCCTGCCAGGCTTGTCTTCATCGATGAGACCGGCCTGTCCACCAAGATGGCCCGCCTGCGGGGTCGCGCGCCATGCGGCGAACGCTGCCGAGCCGGCATGCCGCATGGGCACTGGAAAACCACCACCTTCACCGGCGCACTGCGCCTGTCCGGCATGACCGCGCCCTTCGTCTACGATGGCGCCATGAATGGCACCGTCTTCCTCGCTTATGTCGAGCAGGTCCTGGTCCCCACCCTGAGGCGCGGCGATGTCGTCATCATGGACAACTTGCCGGCACACAAGGCAGCAGGCGTCCGCGACGCGATCGAGCAAGCCGGTGCAACCCTCATGTTCCTGCCGCCCTATAGCCCGGACTTCAACCCCATCGAGAATGCCTTCTCAAAGCTCAAAGCGCTCCTGCGGGCAAAAGCCGAGCGCACCATCAAAGCGCTCTGGGATACCGCTGGCGCACTCCTCGACCAGTTCACTCCCGCAGAATGCGCAAACTACTTCAGGGCTGCTGGATATGACCCGGATTAAGCCGGACGTGCTCTAGGAGACCGCCGCGGAGAAGCCCGAGCTTGTGCGGCCAGATCCGTGCGCCTGCTGTGGTGACTATGGGTCCCATTCGGCGGATATCGGCCCTGCCGTCGAAATCGGCATTCGCGTTGCGCATCAGTTCGGAAATCGCGAAGAGCCCGATCAGCACCGGGATTAGTCCCAGGCCGCCGATCAGATTCGTGGAGCCGAAGGTAAAGCGTGGGATTCCGGAAATCGGGTCCATGCCGACGGTGGCAAGCGTGAGCCCAAGAAACAGAGAGGCAAGACCCTTGAGCAGCGAAGGGCCGGCCACGAAAGTGGCGCAGCTCAGCCCCAGAACCCCCAGCCAGAAATATTCCACGCTGGAGAAGGCCAGTGCGATGCGCGCCAGCGAAGGGGCGGCCAGCGTCAGCACGAGAGCGCTGACGAGACCTCCGATCGCCGAGGCGAACAGGCCGGCTCCCAGCGCTACGGCGGCCTTTCCGTTGAGGGTGAGCCGGTGGGCATCCTCCGTATAGGCCGCCGAAGCCGGTGTACCCGGCATGCGCAACAAAGCGCCGGGAATGTCGCCTGCGAAGATGGCCATGGCCGAGGCGGTGATGATGGACGATACGGCCGGCAGCGGATCCATGAAGATCACGAACGGCACCAGGAGCGCACTCGCCATAAGCGCGGTCAAACCCGGGATCGCGCCGATCACAAGCCCGTAGATCGCAGACAGCACGATGACGAACAGCAAATGCGGATCGGCCAGTTGCTCGAGGACGGCGGAGAAATCTACCATATCAGCCACCCCGAAACGGAGGTGAGCGGCCCCCAGGGCAGCGGCACATGCAGAAAGGACGCGAAGCCGATATTCATGACCAAGGCGACGGCAAACCCCACGGCCAGCGCCCGGATCTTGGAAGCGCCCCTCACGGCGACGACGGTCGCCACGATGAGGGTTGCGGTAGCAAGGAAGCCGAGCGCATCCGCGAACACGACATAGAAAAGAATGGCCGCCGGCAGAATCCAGAACCGGACCGCCTTCCTGGCATCCCCGGTCCAGTCCGGCAGGACGGCAAGCGGCGCAGCTTTCAGATTGCTCAATCCCTGGAGGACCAGCGCGCCACCGCAGAGGGCAAGCCCCCCTCCGACGAGCATCGGGAAAAAGCCCGGTCCGTAGGACAGATTTCGCGGCGCGGTGAGCGTCTGGGAATAGGCGGCGACGAACACGCCTACCCCGAGAAGAACCATGCCGACGAAGATGTCGTGCACCTTCATTGTCTTTTCCCCGCCGATCTTTGCCGGAACCGTGGTTAGTGCCGTGCGCCGCTACTTGCCATAACCGAGCGCAGACATGACACGGGCCGTGTCCCGCTCGTGCTGCGCCATCAGTTGTGCGAGCGCTTCGGAGTCCATCCACCGGACGCCGAAATTCGCCTTGCGCATCGCGTCACGGAAATCGGGTGAGGCGACGGCGCTCTCGATGGCCTTTTCCCAGGCGTCGACCGCCTCGGCAGGCATGCCGGCCGGACCGCCGATGGCCCGCCACGTGCCTCCATCCACGGGCTTGCCGATCGTGGAACCCGCAAGGGGCACCTCCTCAAACCCTGGAACAGGCTCTGGGCTGAGGACCGCCAATGCCCGCACGCGACCGGCCTGCATCAATGAGGAGGCCTCGGGAAGAGAGGCCGTCTGGAAGTCCACGCCTCCGGCGGCAAGCTCGGTCAGCCCGCTTGCCGCTCCCTGCCCCGGAATCCAGTTGATTTTCGATACGTCGATCCCGTAGTCCAGCATCATACCCGCGACAGGCACATCCCAGACACTGCCGCAGCCGCCGCTGCAGTGGATGCTGAAAGCAGCGGGGTCGGCCTTGAGCGCCTCCAGCGCCTGCTTCAGATCGGAAAAGGGTGAATCCGCGCTCACGAGAAGCGACGAGGAATCGCCGTTGAAATTCGCGATGGGCGTGAAATCGGACGCGGTGAAATCTGCCTGGCCGGTAATCTTGTAGCCTGCATACGGAAAGAGCAGGCCGACCGTATACCCGTCCGGCGTGGCGTTCTGGATCGTCGTCAGACCGACAACCCCGCCGCCCTGGCCCTGATTGACGATCGTAATGGGCTGGCCGAGCCCTTTTTCCAGTTCACGGGCCAACATGCGTGTCGTGGTATCGCCGCCGCCTCCGGCTCCCGCCGGAACGACGATCGTCAGCGGCCGTGTGAAGAACCCCTCCGCCAGGGACGGTGCCGCTGTGGCGACGGTGAGGGCAAGCGTTGCAGCAGCTATACGCGGGACGTTCATCGACTTCCTCCCAGTCTTCAAGATGACATTCGAGAACTATGGCGACCGGCCTGCAATGTCAATCCCATATTCCGGAATAAGAAAGGGTGGACGCGTTGAGCTTACCGACTATCGTGACGTTTCAGTTCCCGTGAGATGGCATCTGCCGTCTGTATGACGGTCGGAGCGAGCCCCGTGATCCGACTGTGCGGCATGCGTTCCGTCGGGCCGGAAACGCTGACGGAAGCGAAGACCTGCCCGCGCGAATCGCGGATCGGAGCGCCGACGCTGCGGATGCCGATCTCGTTCTCCTCGTCGTCGATCGCATAGCCGCGCTCGCGAACCGCCTCGAGGTCGGCAAGCAGCGCCTCGATGGTCGTCAGGGTCCGCTCGGTGCGAGCACGCAAGCCCTCTTCAGCAGCGATGCGCCGGATGAGCATTTCATCCTGGAAAGCCAGAAACGCCTTGCCCACGCCCGTACAATAGGTCGGCGCGGCCTCGATCGTGGTGAGCGTGGTGAGCCGCGCCTCGCCCATTTCCTCCCGCTCGATGCAGACCATCTGACTCCCGTCGAACATGTGGAGATGCACGATTTCGCCGGTAATCTGGTGCAGTTGCAGGACGTGAGGCCGCGCATGCCGGTTCAGGTCGAGATTCGCCAGAACCACGCTGCCGTAATAGAACATTTTCAGGCCCAGCCGGTAATCGTGTCGCCGGCCGTCCTGATCGATCAGGCCGATGTCGCGCAGGGATGCGACGATGCGGTGAATCGTCGTCCGGGGCATGCCCGTCTTCTCCACGATATCCGTGATCGAGAGCTGACCCTTCGCACGGGTGAAGCAGTCGAGCACCGCTGCCATTTTGTAGAAAGATTTGGCACCACCATCGCGGCCCTGCTCGCCGTCGACATCCGCGGCGTGTGCCTTTTCGCTCATATCATTCATCGTTCCGCTCGATCTTTTCTTCTGCACGCCCAGATTCGCCTGTTCCTGCCGACATGAGAAAGGTACCATGCCCTGCCAGCTCCCGCATACCAGATCTCCACCGGGCAGAAACGCACCGATGACCGAGATGGCGGGATTTACCCGGCGCCGTTGACGACCTCATAACTTAGTGACACAAGAAGCGATTATTAGGTAGCACTAATTCCACAATTCGGAATATAACCGGGAGGGATGGAGTGAAGAAGCTCATCAACGACCCACGTGAAGCCGTTCGCGAAATGCTCGAGGGGCTGGCCGACATGTCGCCCGACCTCGTGCTCCTCAATGACGAGAATGTGGTTGTGCGCGACGGCATTCCTGCTTCCGGAAACAGGAATGTGGCCGTGATCTCGGGCGGCGGGAGCGGACACGAGCCGGCCCATGCCGGTTTTGTCGGTGAGGGCATGCTGACCGCGGCCGTGGTGGGCGATGTATTCACCTCGCCAAGCGTCGACGCGGTCTACGCGGCCATTGCCGCGGCGGCCGGTCCGGCCGGGGTGCTGCTGGTGGTCAAGAACTACACCGGTGACCGGCTGAACTTCGCCCTTGCCGCTGAATTGGCTAGGCAGGACGGAATTCCCGCTGAAATCGTGGTGGTCGCCGACGATGCCGCTCTTCGCGACACGGTGGAGCCGGCGCGCCGGCGCGGCATTGCGGGCACGATCCTAGTGCACAAGATCGCGGGTGCGGCGGCCGAGCGTGGAATGCCGCTGGCGGATGTCGCACGCGTCGCGCGCGCGGCAGCGGACGACGTCGTGACGATGGGAATCGGCCTGGGTGCCTGCACGGTTCCCACCGCCGGCAAGCCGAGTTTCACGCTCGGCGAGGACGAGATCGAGTTCGGCCTCGGCATCCATGGCGAAAAAGGCGTTCGGCGAGCCCCGATCCAGAAATCGGATGCCATCGTCGAGGCGATCCTGGAAACGCTTTTGACCGAGCTTGGCCCTCGTGCATCCGCGGGCGTCGCGCTGCTGGTCAACGGACTCGGCGCAACCACGCCAATGGAACTGACGATCGTCGCCAGGCGTGCCCTGGCTGTCCTGCGTGCAAGAGGCATCAAGGTTGAGCGGGGATGGACCGGGAACTTCATGACCGCGCTTGAAATGCCCGGCTGCTCCCTATCGCTGCTTCCTCTCGATGCGGAGCGCCGCGAACTTCTCGATGCGGCTTCCAAGGCCCCCGCGTGGCCCGGGCCGGGCATTGTTGCCGATGCCCGCAAGACGAGGCAGGCGCCGCGTCCCACGATCGACGCGGAGCAGGAGACACTCGAGCCCGGACCGATCTCGGACGTGCTGAAATCGGTCGTCCTCGCCGTCGCCGGAGCATTGGAGGAGGCGGAGACGGAACTGACCGACCTCGACAGCCGTGCCGGCGACGGCGATCTCGGCGCCAGCATGGAACGCGGCGCGCGCGCCTTGCGCGCGCTTCCACCCGCAGCCTTCGCCACGCCGGAATCGCTCTTGGTCGCCATGGCCAACACGCTGCGGCGCGCGATTGCGGGCAGTTCCGGCCCCTTCTATGCAACTGCGCTGATGCGGGCGGCGCGCCGGCTCTCCGGTCGGGCGGCACCGACCGCCGATGAATGGGCGGCAGCGCTTGCCGAGGCGGTCCAGTCCGTTGCCGATATCGGGGGCGCCAAACCCGGCGACCGCACGATGCTCGACGCATTGTCGGCTGCAGTTGCTGGCTGGGAGCGTGCCTCGGCGGAGGGGCGGTCGCCTCGGGAAGCGTGGGATGCGGCCGCTGCCGCCGCGCGCGCAGGCGCCCTCGAAACCGCGTCGATGCGCCCGCGGCTCGGCCGCGCAAGCTATCTCGGCGAGCGCGCGATCGGCGTTCCCGATGGGGGCGCCGTTGCCGTCGCCATCTGGATGGAGGCGATCGCAAACGCCCTACCCCGGGAAACGGCCTGAAGGGCTCGCAGCGAAAACCTGGCTCGATCGTTTGCGGCAACCTCCTCGTCGGGCGTGAGCTGCACGGTGATCGGCAGCGGTGTCTCGATCACAGCCAGCGCAAGCCGACTGCCGGAATCGCCTTCGCTCCAACGCTTCACCGAGGTGGCCGCATCGGCTGCCGTCACCGGGTTGCAATCGTGGAACTTGAGCCCATCGCGCAGCGTGAAGGTGTAAGTGAGTTATCGTCCCGTCGGCCATTTGCGGCTGCGGCTTGAAGACCTCATCCACCGCCACGGCATGAATCATGCAGCCGTGATTGCGGGTGATATGCGCTGTGGTGATGTTCAGGCAGCCTGATCTTCGACCCGCACGATATGACCTGGCCTCACCTCCCGGTAAGTGTGGACTGGCGGCTCGTATCCTGCAGGTCGTATGGGACTCATGATCTCGTCGCTGCTGATCGCCCGGCGCAGGGAACGCCTTTCCGGGTCGGGCACCGGCACGGCGGCCATCAGCTTCTTCGTATAGGGATGCTGGGGATCGGCGAAAAGCGCTTGGCGCGGGCCGATCTCCACGATTTCCCCCAGATACATGACGGCGACACGGTGGCTGACCCGCTCGACAACGGCCATGTCGTGGGAAATGAAGAGATAGGAAAGACCGCGCTTCTCTTGCAGGTCGAGCAGGAGATTGACCACCTGCGCCTTGATCGAGACATCGAGCGCGGAGACCGACTCGTCGGCGATGATGATCTTCGGATCAAGCGTCAAAGCGCGGGCAATCGAAATCCTCTGGCGTTGCCCGCCGGAGAATTCGTGCGGATAGCGCTTCAGCATGTCCGGGCTCAACCCGACCTGTTCGATGAGTTCGGCCGCTTTTTCCTTCGCCTGCTTGCGTGTGCCCAGCCTGTGGACGATGAAGGGCTCGGTAAGCGCTTCGGCAATGGTCATGCGCGGGTTGAGGCTCGCGAAGGGGTCCTGGAAGATCATCTGCGTCGAGCGCCTGAGCGCGTTGAGCTCGCTCCGTCTCAAGGAACGTACGTCCCGCCCGTCGATGATGATCTCGCCGCCTTCGATCACCTCGCCGCTTTCGGAACTGGTCAGCCGCATGATCGAGCGGCCGATGGTGGACTTGCCGCATCCCGATTCACCGACGAGAGACAGCGTCTCGCCTTTGAAAATGTCGAACGAGACGTTTTCGACGGCGTGTACGGCGCCGGCATGTTTGCCGAACAGTCCGCCGCCGATCCCGTATCGGGTCACGAGATTGCGTACGGAAAGAATCGGCGTTTCGCGATCGACAGCCGTTGCAAGGGGCGTTTCAGGACCGGGAATGCCGGTCTGCTTGTCCACGACGGCGAAGCGGAGAGGACGAGGCTGGCCCGTCATCGAGCCCATGCGAGGCACGGCTGCAAGCAGCGCGCGCGTATAGGGGTGCTTTCCCGCCGTAAAGATTTCCGCGGTCGTCCCCGTTTCCACCGCCTCGCCGCGATACAGGACCACGGTGCGGTCCGCGACCTCCGCGACCACACCCATGTCATGGGTGATGAAGAGGACCGACATGCCCTCCTCTTCCTGCAAAGCCTTGATCAGGTCGAGGATCTGCCCCTGGATGGTGACGTCGAGCGCCGTTGTCGGCTCGTCCGCGATCAGGAGTTTGGGACGGCTGGCCAGTGCCATCGCGATCATCACCCGCTGCCGCATACCACCGGAGAACTGGTGCGGATAGCTCCTGAGGCGCTCGGCGGCGTTGGGGATGCGAACCTTTTCCAGGAGCCGGATGGTTTCGGCTTTCGCCTCTGCGGCTGAAAGGGGCTTATGGCATGTGAGCGCTTCGGAGATCTGGCGGCCGATCGTGAAGACCGGATTGAGGCTGGTCATCGGCTCCTGGAAGATCATGGCCGCGTCGCGTCCACGCACCTTGCGCATCTCCGTCTCGTCCAGAGCGAGCAACTCGCGGCCGTTGAGCAGGATGGAGCCCTCGATCCGACTCGACGTCCTGGGCAGGAGCCGCATGATCGAAAGCGACGTCACGCTCTTGCCGGAGCCCGACTCCCCCACGATCGCGAGTGTTTCGCCCGGCATGACGTCGAGCGACACGTTCCGCACCACCGGGTTCCACTCCCCGCCGCTCAGGAAGGAGGTGGTCAGACTCCTGACGGAAAGGACCGGCTGTGAAAGGTCTGCGACTGCTTCTGTCATGGCTCCCCCTCCCTCGGTTCTTCAGGTGTTGCGCGCCGCCCTGGCGGAAACGAAGGCCGCCGGGGTGAAGTCGAAGTCCTTGTCGAATGGATAGGTGGGATGCTGCTTGCGACTGCGCACGAGGCGTTCGATGAACTGATCCACCGCGCCCGGAGACAGCACCAGCAGGTTGGGATTGGCGATGGGGGCCAGTTCGGGCGAGAGATAGCCCGATTTCACCGCGACGATCTTCGCGCTGTTGGGATCCAAACCGAGAGCGGTAAAATCGGCAATGGCGTGGAAGGGCCGGCGGCGCGCGGTCACCACGAGGTCGACCCCGCCGATGCGCAGAACGGCCTGCCGGTCGGCGGGATTCCCGGCCTCGGCAAGGAACACGACCTCGAATATGCCGGAAAACGGCCTGCTGCCGCGGTCGAGCGTCGCGCCGATGGCGAATTCCTGCCTTGCGCCGACACCGGCCCTGTAGGCGGCTTCGGTCGCCGGAGCGTCGGCGATACCGGCGAAGATGGTCTGCTTCGCATCGGCGGCGACCAGCGCGGCGAACAGTTCGGTCCGGTCGCCGACGCCACCGCCGGTCGGATTGTCGCCGGATTCGGCAAGCACCACCGGCCCGGTCTCGCTTGCGACGGCCTTGGCGACGCATTCCTCGATCGAGCCGGTCTCGGGGCCGAAGACGAAGCCCTCGCGCGCATCCCAATAGGCCTGAGCCAGCGCCTTTGCTTCGTTTTCCAGCGCGGCCCGGTCGGTTCCCGTCATGATGGCCGCAGCGGTCGCCCGCGGCTCGTCCGCCCAGACATAGCCGACATTGAGCGAGGCATCCCAGATACCTGGCTTGGCATCGATGCCGGGAAGCCGCGCATAGAGGCTCCTGGCGGGTTCGTCGACCGTGCTGGTGCGCTCGCCCGGCAGCACCACCGGCACCGGCGCCCAGACGACATGCGGGATCTCCTTCGTCTCCAGCGCCCTGATCAGCATGGACACCGACCGGCGCATCGTCTCCTCGACATCGATATGGGGCGCGGTGCGATAGGTCGAATAGATGTCGAGGCTGTCGATGATGCGCTGCGAAAGATTGCCGTGCAGATCGTAGCTGGCCGAAACGATGCAATTGGGCCCTACCAGTTCGCGCGCGGCCGTGATCCAATCGCCCTCGGCGTCTTCCATGCCTTCGACATTCATGGCCCCGTGCATGGCCAGGTAGAGACCGTCCAGCGGCAGCAGTTCCCCGAGCCTGTTCAGGAATTCGGCCTTGAACGCTTCGTAGGTCTCCCGCGCAACCGGCCCCCCGGGGATGCAGCGCGCGTGGATGGTCGGCAGGAACGTCGCATCATAGTCGGCCAGGAAAGCCAAATAGGGTGCCTCGAGCAGTTCAGCGCCGCGCAGCACACGGAACTCCTCCGCCCGCGTCAGGACGGGATTGTAGGTGCTGCATTCGATGTGGATACCGCCGACGGCGATGCGCATGAGGACCTCCGGACTAAATGATTCCGTTCAAGAAACTCTGGGTCGCAACACTCGCTGCGCCCACGGCCCACGCGTCGTCGGCGACACGCCGCATGCGGATGGGCGTGTCGCCGGAAAGCCGGGGCAGCACATTGGCCTCGATGGCCTGCTGCATGACTGTCGCGAACAATCCGTCGAACGCTTCTTCCCGGTGGGTGACGACGACCATCTGCGGATCGTTGATCTGAATGATCTGGGCGATGGCGAGGCCAAGGGCGCTGCCGGCGCGGTGAAGCAGCCTGATGGCGCTGGAGGAGCCGCTGGCCGCAACCGCTTCGACATCGCGCAGCGTTTCGGCCTCGATGCCGTCGGCCCGCGCCTGATCGAGGATCGCGATCATCGAGGCGACGGTATCCAGACAGCCGATCTTGCCACAGCGGCACGGCAGCCCGTCGACATCCACCGTGCAATGGGCGATTTCGCCGGCACCGCCATGCGCACCCCGGTACAGCCGGTCGTGAACGAAATGTGCTGCACCGATGCCATCGCCCAGCCAGATAAGGGTGAAGGCGTGCATGTCGCGGGCTTCACCGAACAGCTTCTCGCGGACGGCCAGGGCCTTGGCGTCGTTCTCGATGAAGGTGGGCAGGTTCGTGCGCGTGCGGATGAGCTTGGCCAACGGCACATCCTGCCAGCCCAACAGTGTCGATTTGATGCAGTTTGCCTGCTCCTGGTCGACGAGGCCGGAGAGCGAAACGCCCATGCCCGCTACACGCTCGGATGCAACGCCTCCGGTCCTGGTGAGGCTGGGCAGGGAATCGGCCACGGTCTGGGCGAAGGCGTCCGGATCGATGCTGCGGGGGACCTCGATGCTGGCGACAATGCCCCCCTTGAGGTCGACCAGCGCGATCAGCGCCGGGTCCGACATCATCGATACTCCGATGAAATAAGCACCCTCGGGCCTCAGGTCCAGCAGTGTGGAAGGACGGCCCTGGCGCTGGACGGTGCTGGTCTCGCGCAGCAGACCCTTATCGAGCAATTCGCGCGTGAGCCCGCTCATGGCAGCTTTGCTAAGCCCTATGCGCGCGCCCAGGTCGGCCCGGGTCATCGAGCCGGCCGCACTGATGAAGCGAAGTATTTGGCGATGGGTCAGTGTCAGCACCGGTCTCCCCAAAATGGGTTGACACTAAGTCTGCACAATGAATTAATCAAGCGCATTTAGTTCACCAATAGAACTAATAACTCATCCGGCATCCAAAAGAGGGGAAATCTCATGCCATTTCTGTCTGCTTTGCGAAGGGGAGTGCTGGCTACCGTCCTGATCGGTGCAGCCGCCTTCTCAACCGCCACCGCCGCCGAGACGCTGACCGTCATGCAGAGCGAAGCTCCCCGCTCCATGGATCCGGGCGATCAGAGTGCGACCTTCACGAACGCGCTATTGGCCCCGGTCTATGAAGGCCTGCTGCTGCGCGGGTCCGACATGCAGCTCAAGCCGGGTCTGGCCACCGAGTGGAGCGCCAATGAAACCGGCACCGAATGGACCTTCACGCTGCGTGACGGCGTCGTCTTCCACGATGGGACCGAATTCAATGCCGATGCCGTCGTCTACAATTTCGAACGACATCTGGACACCAGTCGCGGCCTGGCCGCATCGGGCCGCCTGCGCACCTTCCTCGACAGTGTCGAGAAGATCGACGACGAGACCGTCCGGTTCAGGCTCAAGGCACCCTATCCCGCATTCCTCAACATCCTGACCACCAATGCCGGTCAGATCGTCAGCCCCACGGCGGACGCGGAAGGAAACCTCGGTGCGGCTTCGGTCGGCACCGGTCCGTACCGCATGGCCGAATACCGTTCGGGCGAGTATGTGCTTCAGGAGAAATTCGACGATTACTGGGGCGACAACGCGGACAGCGTCGAAGCCATCCGCTGGACCTGGTCGTCCGAGCCGTCGGTGCTGAACATGGCACTTCAAGCAGGGGACGCCGATGTCATCAACCCGGTGCCGCCCGCCTTTGCCGCGGCGATCGACGCCAATCCGGAACTCAACCTGCACGTTTCCGACGGTGCGGCGGTATTCTGGGTGGCGCTCAATACCGAGGCCAAACCGCTTGACGACGTTCGCGTGCGTCAGGCTCTGAACTTCGCCACCGACAGGGAAGGCATCATCAACGCCATCATGTCCGGCTATGCCACACCCGCCAATTCGCCGCTCGCGACCGTGGCCGAGGGATATGATCCCGACCTCGACCCCTATCCGCTCGATCTGGACCGGGCACGCAAACTGCTCGAAGAGGCCGGCTATCCCGACGGCTTCGAAATGTCCGTTATCGTCCAGGAACAGGAAGCGCGTATCGGAGAAGTGCTGCAGGCCATGTGGGCTGAAATCGGCGTCGAACTCGATGTGCGGCGCATGGAGAGCGGCGTCTGGTCCGCGGCGGCCTTCGGCGATATCGAGCAGAAAGCTGCCGAGGATGTCGATGCGGTGATCGCTTCCTGGTCGTCGGGCGTCAACGGACCGGATCTCCAGTTCCGCCCACTCTACCACTCGTCGAGCTTCGCACCGGCCGGCGCCAATCTCGGCTTTTATCACAACGAGGAATTCGACTCGCTTCTGGACGAAGCTGCCGCCACCGTCGATGTGGATGTGCGCAACGAGATCTATGGCAAGCTGCAGCAAATGATCAACGAGGACGCCCCGCATGTCCTGCTCTACGTCTCCCAGGATCTCTATGCCACGCGTGAAGGTGTCGAGAACGTCTGGATGATCCCGGGCGGTCTCGTCCGCGTGGACGCAGCAACCAAGCAGTAACACGACGCATCGTCTGGGCTGGCTTCCACGGGTGCCGGCCCAGCCCTTTTGGGAGCGCCATGCACCGTTACATCCTCCGCAAGCTGATCTCGCTGCCGTTCATCCTGATCGGTGTGTCTCTTCTCGTCTTCATTGCCATCCGCATGCTGCCGGGCGAGCCCGCCCGTGTGATGGCCGGCCCTGAAGCCACCCAGGAAGCCGTCGATGCGATGACGGTGCGCCTCGGCCTCGACCGCTCGATCCCCGAGCAATACCTGACCTTCTCCGCCAATGCGCTGCGGGGCGATTTCGGGGAATCCATCCGTTCGCGCCTACCGGTCTGGAACGAGATCGCCGACCGTCTTCCCTATACCGTCGCCCTGGCCATTACAGCTTACATCTTTGCAATCGGCATCGGCGTCCCCTCGGGTATGCTGGCCGCGATCTACCGCAACCGATGGCCCGACTACATCGTCATGGTGCTGGCGATCGCGGGAGCCTCCATCGCCAATTTCTGGCTGGCGCTAATGGCGATGAACTACTTCTCCGTCCATCTGGGCTGGCTTCCCCTGCTGGGCGCGAGTTCCTGGCAAAGCTACATCCTGCCATCGATAACGCTGGCGGTTTTGCCGATGGCGGTCATCGCCCGAATGACGCGTTCCTCGATGATCGAGGTGCTCAGTCAGGATTACATCCGTACGGCGCGCGCCAAAGGCGTGCCGAACTCCAGCGTCTATTGGAGCCACGCCCTTCGTAACGCGCTGATCCCCATCGTCACCATCGTCGGCTTGAACTTCGGCGGCCTGATCGGCGGCGCGGTGGTGACCGAGACCGTGTTCAACTGGCCGGGCATCGGCCGGCTGCTGGTGGATGCAGTGCGCTACCGCGACTATCCGGTGATCCAGGGCGTCACGATGGTTGCGGTCTTCGGGGTCGTCATCATCAACTTCGCCGCCGAAATGGTCATCGCAGCCCTCAATCCAAGAATCAGGTTCGGCTAGTGAGTGCTTCGTCTCCCTCAGCAGCGCCCTCTCGCAATCGCCGCCGCCTGCGTCGAGCCTGGGCCTGGTCGCGGCAGAACGCCAATATTGTGATCGGCGCCGTCCTTGTCGGCCTTATCCTTCTCATGGCGATCTTCGCGCCATGGATCGCCGGAACCGATCCCTATGCCCAGAACCTCGCCAACACGCTCGAGCCTCCGTCCTGGAAGCACCCGTTCGGCACCGATGACAATGGCCGGGACATTTTCGCCCGCGTCATCTACGGTGCACAGATATCGCTACTCGAAGTGGTGCTCAGCGTGGGCATCGCGACCGCGGTCGGCGTGCCTCTGGGGATTGTTTCGGGGATGTCGGGCCGCCTTGTCGACCAGGCGATCATGTGGATCATGGACGTTCTGTTCGCCTTTCCCGGCATCGTGCTGGCCATTCTCATCGTGAGCGTGCTCGGCCCCAGCCTCTTCAATCTGATGATCGCCATCGCGCTCTTTGCTATTCCGGTCTATGCGCGCCTGAGTCGCAACGTCACGCTGGGGTTGAAGCATATGGAGTTCATCGAAGCAGCGATCGCCCTCGGTGTTCCCCGCCGGCGCATCCTTGTCCACTATATCCTGCGAAATTCGGTTGGCCCGATCATCGTTCAGTCCACGCTCACCGCGGGAACCGTCATCCTTTCGGCGGCATCCCTCTCCTTTCTCGGTCTGGGCGCCCAACCGCCGATCCCCGAATGGGGCGCGATGATGAGCCAGGGACGCAATTATCTCGGCGTCAATATCTGGATGTCGCTGTTCCCGGGGCTGGCGATCATGATCACGGTGCTCGGATTCAACATTCTCGGCGACGGCTTGCGAGACCTGCTGGATCCGAGAAAATGATTTCGCAAGCAACCGGGGCGCGGGTCGCATCTCAAGCCGAACCCGTCGCATATTGCGCCGATATCGGCGGTTCGTTCATCAAGTTCGGCCGGGCTTACGGGCCGGGAGATGTTTCGGTCGAGGAACATGTCCCCACGCCGGTCGCCTCGTGGCAGGGCTTCATGGACGCCCTGGCCGGGCTCCTCGAACGGCATGGACCGGAGAGCCGGCCGCTGCCGCTTGCCATTTCCATCGCAGGCCTGTTCGATACGCGGACCGGGCGGGTCACGGCTGCCAATATTCCCTGCTTCATGCACCACGACCTGATTACCGAGTTGTCGAGCTATCTGGGACGCAAGGTCCTGATTGCCAACGACGCCGACAGCTTTGCGCTGGCCGAAGCCAATATCGGGGTCGGACGCGGCCATGAGGTCGTCATGTGCATCATCCTAGGGACCGGAGTGGGTGGAGGTCTCGTTGCGGGCGGCAGGCTGGTGCAGGGGGCAGGCGGAGTGACCGCCGAATGGGGGCATGGTTCCATCGTGCAGACCAGCGTCACCCTCCCCGGCTCGGGCGAGCAGATCGTCGTGCCGCGCTTTGCCTGCGGTTGCGGGCAAAGCGGCTGTACCGACACGATCGGCGGGGCACGCGGCATCGAGCGGCTGCATCGGCATTTGACCGGACATCGCCGCTCCAGCCACGATATTCTTGACGCGTGGGAGGTGGGCGACCCCGTGGCCGGCAGGACCGTCTGCGTCTATCTCGAGCTTCTCAGCGAGCCACTCGCTTATGCCATCAACATCACCGGAGCATCCATGGTCCCAGTCGGCGGCGGACTTGCGACGCGCCCGGCGCTGATCGATGCGCTGGACCGCGCCGTGCGCAAGCGCACGCTCAACGCTTACACCGAGCAGTTGGTCCTGCCCGGGCGCCATATCACCGACGGCGGGCTCGTGGGGGTCTCGGTGCTCGCGTCCCAGCAATGAACAGGAACCTCATATGGACGAGCGGCTTCTTGAAGTCTGTGTCGACGACGCGCCCGGCCTCCATGCGGCCATTGCGGGCGGCGCGAACCGGATCGAGTTGTGTGCGGCGCTCACGGTCGGCGGCTTGACTCCGAGCCCCGGCCTGATGGCCGCTGCGGCAGGAAGTCCCGTGCCGGTCTATGCGATGATCCGCCCGCGCAGCGGCGACTTCGTCTTCGCGGAAACCGAGATCGAAATCATGCTGGCCGACATCGACCATGCCCGCCATTGCGGTCTCAGCGGGGTGGTGCTGGGCGCCAGCCTGCCTGACGGGCGGCTCGATGCAGCCGTTCTGAGGCGGCTTTGTATGCATGCGCAGGGGCTGGGCACGACGCTGCACCGGGCATTCGATCTGGTTCCAAGTTTCGCCGATGCCATTGAAATTGCCGTAGAACTCGGCTTCGAGCGCATCCTGACCTCCGGCGGCGCGCCCACGGTGCTGCAAGGCCTGGATCAGCTCGAGCGCATTGTCGCGCTTGCGGGGAACAGGATCTCGATCATGCCCGGCGGAGGCGTGAAGGCGGAGAACGCTGCGGAACTGATCGCGCGACTCGGCGTACGCGAACTGCACGCCTCGGGCGGGCTGGCCCGAGGCCCAGCGGGGGAAAAGATCCTGGAACTGGGCTTCGATGCGGCCTCTCGCCGGGCGACGGACAAGAACACGGTCGCAGCGGTGAAGGCGGCCATGGGCGGAAGGTGAAGCACCTGCGGCGCCTCAATCCCGCGTGGTCCCAATTCAGCCATAGACCGCCGAACCCAAGCGCGCGCCAGGATCAGGCGTCCTGCGCCATCCCCGCCGTGCCAAGAATGGTTGCCAGGCCAGCATAGAGGCCACGCAGCGATTCCTCCGGTTCCACATCGATCCATTCATCCACGGAATGGGCCCGCCCGCCGGTTCCGCCGGATCCGAGTCGGATCGCCGGCACGCCGAGGCTCATCGGGATATTCGCGTCGGTGGAACTCGACCCCGTCGTGGGCTCGAAGCCGAAGGCGGGCAAAGCCGCGAAGGCTGCCTGGACGATGCGGGTGTCGTGCGGTGTACCGCCTGCCGGGCGGTCGCCGATCCGCTTCACGTCAGCGGTGATCGGCCCGTTGGAGGTGTCGGCGCGCTCGTTTTCCTTTGCGACAGCCCGTTCGATCTGCTCGTGCAGCTGGGCGTCGATCCGATCCAACTCCTCCTGCTTTTCCGAGCGAAGGTCGATCTCGGCCCAGACTTCCTCTGGAATTGCATTGACGGAGGTGCCGCCGCCGAAGGTAGAAGCACAATAGGTCGTGCGCGGCTCTTCGGGAACTTCGAAGCGAGACATGCCCTCCAGGAGCGTACCGAGCGCATAGGCGGGATTCACCGTGCCGAATGCCGCCAGCGAATGTCCGCCTGGCCCACGGAATGCCACGCGATAGCGGTAGGATCCGACGGCGGTCGTGGTGACCTTCTCCAGTTCGAGCCCGTCCACGGTGAAGAAGCCGGCGATCTGGTGACGATATTTCCCTTCCGTGAAGAGATGGCGCACGCCGCGCAGGTCACCCTTCCCCTCCTCGCCGACATCCCCGACGAAGAGCAGGTCCTGCTCCGTTTCGATGCCTGCCCCATCGAGGGCGCGGATGAAGGCGAGCAGGACGGCCAGCCCCCGCGTATCATCTCCCACGCCGGGCGCGAAGAGCTTGGTGCCCTCGCGGCGCACCGAGCAATCGGTGCCCTCCGGGAAGACGGTGTCGAGATGTGCGGCCACGGCGATCATCTGGCCGTTGCCACGGCCCCGGCGCACGCCCAGAACGTTGCCGATGTCGTCACGCCCGACGTCTTCCAGACCGAGATCATGGAATTTTTGCTCATAGGCTCTCGCGCGACGTTCCTCCTTGAAAGGCGGTGCGGGAATTTCCGTCAGCTCGATGATCTGCTCCACCAGGAGGTCGTGCTGCTCGCGCAGGATGAACTGCGCTTTCTTGAAGGCGTCGGAAGCGATGATGCTGGCGACATCGTAGGTCATTTGATCTTTCCAATATCAGTCAGGGAGAACGGCAGATACGCGGGAATTGGCTGCAGAATGGAAGCTGAGGCCGAGGCCCGCCGATGGTCAAGCGTTCACGGCGCCCGCTCCCGCTCCCAGCACTTCGGCGGAAGGCAGCCCGCCTTCGAACCACACACCGGCCGCCGCCTGGGACATCGCGCACCCGTCATGCGCCACACCCGGAACCTCGGTAAGCCGCCAGCCGAACGCGCAGCCAAGGGCCTCTGCAGCGGCTTTCCCATTCGCCATGTAGTTGCGGGCGCGGTGCAGACGGCCCGTCCCCTGCTCCAGGGCCTCCGGCTGGGACGGCAGGTTGTCGGCATTCGCTTCGCAATCCATCTGCCCCGCCATGATCCACAGTTCGGCTCCCAGCAACTCGCGCAGATCCGCCTCGCCCAGGCCGATCCCGGCAAGACCGGCCGGGAAATCCGTGTCGAGCGTCGGCAGGGAATACCAGCCCGCATTCGCAGCGATCACCGACTTGAAAGGCCCAACGCCGACAAGAGAAACCATCCGGTGCAGGAACTGCCCGCCGGCGGAATGACCGTAGATGCGGGCTCGGCCCTCTTCCATGACACCCGCGGCCACCAGATCGGCGACAACGCGAGCGGGGACGTGGTAGATCCAGCTGTCCCGCGCAGTCACATTCCCCTCGGTATCCAGGACGATGCCATTGTTATAGTTCTCTGCCTCCGGGAAATCGGCTCTGGAGAAGGTGGGTGCGACGATCAGCAGATCGTGCTGATCGGCGGCCCGGATCCAGAAGTCCCGGTAGTCGTCGCCGTTGCGCATCATTCCGTGCTGAACGAACACCACGTCGTTGCCGGGCTTGTAGCCGGCGGAAGTGTAGCAATTCAGCGTGATTGTCTTGCCCGGCTGTCCGTGGAAACGATATGGAATCGCATTTTTTCCCTCGCGCTCGAGGAGTGTTTGAAGGATCATTCAAGCCTCATATTCTAGAAAAGATGGCAGGAAACGGTGCGTCCGGGTGAGATCTGACGGCCCGTTGGGGCTTCGGCCCGGCAGCGGTCCGTCGCGAAGGAGCAACGTGGGTGGAAGGCACAGCCCGAGGGCGGGTTGAGCGGCGACGGAATCTCCCCTTTGACTGCCGCGAACTTGCGCCTCCGGTTCTTGACCGATGGAATATTTTCGAGAAGTGTGCGCGTATAGGGATGTGCCGGATCGGCGAACAACTCCTTCGTCGGGGCCAGTTCCACGATCTCACCCAGATACATGATCGCCACGCGATCAGCGATGTGGCGCACCACCGACAGATCGTGACTGATGAAAAGATAGGTGAGCTTGCGGCTTTCCCTCAGCTTGAGGAAGAGGTTGATCACCTGTGCCTGGATCGACACGTCGAGCGCTGCGATCGGTTCGTCGCAAACGAGGAATTGCGGCTCCACGATGAGGGCGCGGGCAATGTCTATGCGCTGCCGCTGCCCTCCGGAGAACTGGTGGGGGTAGCGGCTGCGGTAAGCGGCATCCAGCCCAACCTCGCGAAGCGTGTCGTCCACGCGGCTTCGTATTTCCTTGCTCGTCGCCATCCTGTGGACGCGCAGCGGTTCGGCAAGAATATCCCCCACCTTCTGGCGCGGGTTGAGGGAGGCATAAGGATCCTGAAAGATCATCTGCACCCCAAGCGTGAACTCCTTCAGCGCCTCGCGAGAAAGATCCGAGACAAGCTCGCCCTTGTAGACAATCTCGCCGTGGGACGGGGGCGTGATCCCGGCGATCATCCGGCCAAGCGTGGATTTGCCGCAGCCGGACTCGCCGACGAGGCCAAGCACCTCGCCCTCTTGCACGGCAAGATTTACCGACCTGACCGCCTTCAGGACCGGAATCTCCGGCTTGCGTCCAAAGAGGCTGAGAAAGCGCTCGGCCAAGACCGGCCTGCGGGTGAATTCCCGACCCAGCCCGCGCAGCTCCAGTACGGGCGTGACCTCTGCTTCACCGGGGATATCGGCGGCCATCAGCATCACACGGTCTCCTCGACGGAGAGCGGATGGTGGCAGCGCCAGCTTCGCCCTTTTTCGTCAAACGCAGGCAGCGGCTCCTCGCGGCGGCAAAGTTCAGTGGCATGGTCGCATCTGGGAGCAAAGCCGCAACCCGCCGGTCGGGCGAAGAGCGGCGGCGCCGCACCCTCGATCTGGCGCAACGGTTCCCCTGCCGGGACGTCGCCTGGAACGGAATCAAGCAGTCCGCGCGTATATGGATGGCGCGGACGATCGAGGACGTCGTCGGTGGACCCCATTTCCACGATATCACCCGCATACATCACGGCGATGCGGTCGGCTAGTTCGGCCACCACGCCAAGATCATGCGAAATCCATATGAGCGCGGCGCCGCTCTCCTGCTGCAAGCGCTGTACCTCGGCGATGATCTGGCCTTGGATCGTAACGTCGAGCGCCGTGGTCGGTTCGTCCGCGATGATCAGGTCCGGGCTGTTGAGAAGCGCGATCGCGATCGCCACGCGTTGCCGCATTCCACCCGAGAGCTCATGCGGATATTGATCCACGCGCTTTTCCGGCGACGTGATGCCCACCTTGTTCAGACCGTCGATGCAGCGGCGGCGCACTTCGGCCGCTTCGACCTTTTCATGTTCGGTGATGGCCTCGGCCATCTGCTGTCCGATCGTCAGCACCGGGTTCAAGGTCGTAAGTGGATCCTGGAAGATCATCGCGAGGGACGAGCCCCGGATCTGTCGCAGAGATTCCGCATCGATCCGGCGAAGATCGCGGCCCTTGAAGCAAACCTCTCCCCGGGTGATCTCCCCCGGCGGATCGATCAGCCCGAGAATGGAAAACCCCGTCACCGATTTCCCCGACCCGGATTCTCCCACCAGGCCGAGAATCTCCCCTTCGTGAACGGTCAGATCGAGCGAATTGATGGCGGGCCATGCACCCTCGACGTCGTGAAAGACGGTTTGCAGCCCGCGGACTTCGAGCACCGGCGATGTTGTCCGTTGACGTGTCATGAGCGTTTCGGATCGAGCGCCGTGCGGAGACGGTCGCCGACGAGATTGAGAGAAAAGATGAGGATGACCAGCGCGACGCCGGGATAGAAGCTGATCCAGTAATCTCCGCTCATCAGATAGTCGAAGCCGCTGGCCACCAGCAATCCGAGCGAGGGCTCGGTCACCGGCACCCCCACCCCAAGGAAGGAGAGCGTCGCCTCCAGCGTTATGGCAGACGCGATCTGCACGGTGGCGACCACGAGAACAGCGTTCAGGCTGTTGGGCATGATGTGGCGGAACATCACTCGCGCTTTCGTATAGCCAAGGCTGAAAGCCGCCTCGACATATTCCTTTTCGCGTTCGGACAGCGCGGCGGAGCGCATGATCCGCGCGTAGTTCGCCCATTGCACCATCACGATGGCGATGATGACCTTGTCCACGCCCCGCCCCATCATCGCCAACAGCACGAGCGCAACGAGGATGGTCGGGAAACCCAGGATGAAGTCCACGAGCCGCATCAGCAGCGCCTCGATCCGGCCGCCCAGCACTGCCGCGACGAGCCCGACACAGATACCGATGACCAGCGCGATCGCGGTGGAGATCAGCCCCACCATCAAGCTCACCCGCATGCCATAGAAGATCGCGGAGACCATATCGCGCCCCTGCTGGTCCGTTCCCAGCAGGAAGACGGTGCCGTCGAAACTCTCCGAGCCCGGCGGCAGGCGGTTGTCCATGACACTGAAGGCGGTCAGGTCATAAGGATTCTGCGGCGCAAGGTAGGGCAACAGAAACCCGATCGCCACGATGACCAGCAGCGCGATCATCGAGCCCCGGATGCTGGGCCGGCGCTTCACCTTGCGCAGCATGGCGCGGCGAGATGGCGTATCGGTGATCGGTGGCCGACGCGCCGGAACAACGGAAGAAGATTGCGTCATGACATGCGCTCCACCAATTTGACGCGCGGATCAAGGACGGCATAGGCGAAATCGACGAGCAGGTTCACCGTGACGAAGATGAAGGTGACAACCATCACGTAGGCGACCACCACGGGTCGGTCGAGCTGGTAGATCGATGTGATCAGCAGCTTTCCCATGCCGGGCCAGGCAAACACCGTCTCGGTGATCGTGGAGAAGGCGATGAGGGAACCGAACTCGACACCGAGCACCGTAACGATGGGGATCAGAATGTTGCGCAGGATGTGACGGCGGACGATCGTCTGGCGACGGACACCCTTGGCGCGGGCGAACTTCACATAGTCCTGATGAACGGCTTCGGAGGCACCGGCCGCAGTGAGCCGGATCAGCAGCGCTATGTTCGGAATGGCGAGATTGACGACCGGCATTGCCATATGCCTCAGGCCGTCAAGCGTCAGGAAACTGAACGGGACACCGAGAACCTCCACCGTCTCGCCCCGCCCGGAAGCAGGTAACCAGTTCAGCCAGACCGCGAGCAGGAGGATAAGCACCATACCCTTCCAGAAACTCGGGATCGAATAGCCGAGAATTGAGCCGGTCATCACCATGCGGGAAGCGATGCTACCATCGTTTAGTCCGACCCAGAGGCCGATCGGAATGCCGACGATGCTGGCCAGAGCCAGAGCGCAGACGACGAGCTCGAATGTGGCCGGCATCCGGGAGAGGATGAGGCTCAGCGCCGGTTGACCATGCACGAAGGAGGTGCCGAGATCGCCATTGAGCGCATTACCCAGAAAAGTCAGATACTGCGCCCAGATGGGACGGTCCAGCCCGAGGCGCGCGATCATCTGTTCCCGTTCGAGCTGCGTCGCTTCCGGGCTGATCAGCAGATCGACCGGGTTGCCGACCGCATAGACGGCCAGGAAGACGGCGACCGACACGGCCAAGAGCACGGCGATGCTCTGCAGCATGCGCTGCGTAATGAAAAGGGTCATCGGAACGTGTCCTGAGATGGGCCGCGCCGGCCCGCCACAAACCGGAACTCGAGACTGCCGGATCGGAGCGGGCTTACTCGCCCGCGTCCGACGTGATCTTGTAGGCCAGCGTATACTGGTCCTTCCGACCCTCGTAATTCAGCCCCTTCCGGTGAGCCCAGATGGAGCTTTCAAAGTGGATCGGGATGAAGCCGAGCTTGTCCACGGCCATCTGCTCGGCCTTCTGGAGCAGCGCCTTGCGTTCGTTTTCATCGATCGTGGTGATCGCTTTCAGCAGGACCTCGTCGAATTCCGGATCCGACCAGGCGCCATAGTTTGAGGCGCCGACGCCCAGATCATCATTTTCCGTGGTCACATATTGGCGCAGGAACGACGCCGCCCCGCCCTCACTGGACCCCCAGCCGCCCATCGAGAAGCTGAATTCCTTGTTGCTGCGGCGGGTGAAGAAGATCGAGCGGGTCATCGCATCCAGTTCGGTCTGGATCCCGACACGGGTGAGGAATTGTGCAATTGCCTGCGCAACCTGCGAATCGTTGATGTAGCGGTCATTCGTGGCGTGGAACGTTATTTTGAACCCGTCCGGATAACCTGCCTCGACCAGCAGCTCCTTGGCGCGCTCGGGATCATAGTTCAGCGGCTCGGGGTTCTCGATCCCCCCGAACATGCCGTCCGGCACGAACTGATAGGCAGGCTGGGCGAAGCCGTCCATGATCCGGTCGACAATGGCCTGCCGGTCGATCGCCAGGGACACGGCGCGTCGCACACGCTCGTCCTGGAACGGGTTGGAGCCGTCGTCCGCTTCGACGAAAGGACTGTCCTCGCGGCCGATGTCCATCTGCAGGAAGATCACGCGGTTGGACGCGGCGGCGGTATATTCCAGATCGTCCCTCTTCTCGATCTGGCCTATGTCGCGTGCGGCCGGGTTCTCGATCAGATCGTAGTCACCGGAGAGAAGACCGGCCAGACGGGGACCAGCACTCGGCACCGGAACAAAGCTGACCTTGTCCCATTCCGGTGCTTTCCCCCAATAATTCTCGTTCCTCGATATGGTGATGCCGGCACCCTTGCTGAACTTCTCCAGCACGAACGGGCCGGTGCCAATCGCAGCATCGCCATTGTTGAAGTCATCCACGGTCGGCCAGGCGCCGGTCACGCCGCAATCGTTCTCCAGATCGAAGGACAGGTCCCCGTGTTCCACGATCCCATCGCTGAGAACCAAAATCTGCGATAGCAATTCGGGTAGCAGGGGCTCGACATTCTTGGTCTTGATGCGGATCGTATAGGGGTCCGGCGCCTCGACGGAGGCGAAATTGGTCACCTCCGAGGACGCGGTCGCGGCAACGCTGCCCTCATTGTTCATCACCCGGCAGAATGTGAAAATCACGTCGTCAGCGTCGAATTTCGACCCGTCCGAGAAGGTCACGTCGTCGCGGAGTTTGAATACCCAGGTATTGTCGTCTTCCGTATCCCAGGAGAGTGCGAGAGATGGATGGACGTTCTGGTCGGCATCCAGTTCGCCGAGCGCCGAGAAAATATGCATGGCCAGGGCGTTGTTCGGTGAAACGTCGTGGTAGTGCGGATCGACCGCCGTGGGCTCGGATGCGAGCCCAATCGTTAGATCCTCCGCAGCCGCCGGAAACACCGCCATCGCGAGCGAGATAGCAGCACATGCACTGAGTTGTCGATGAATCACATCCATCCTCCTTCTACCGTTCCCCGTGTGTTCTTGGTTAGACGCTTGTTGTCATTGCAACATTTATTACAGTAGAATGAAATGTATGAAACATCAATAGCGGCCAGGAGCCCGGTCGGAATGGTCAGGACCTTCTACTCAGACGTGGCCCAAAGGGTCTCCAAGGCGTATGCGACACTCAGCCCGGGACACCGTCAGATTGCTGATTTCATACTGAAAAACGCGACTGAAGCTGCCACCATGAACAATGTGGAACTGGCCACCCGATGCCAGGTCTCGACCGCCACCGCGACCCGTTTTGCCCGTGCTATCGGATTCGCGAGTTTCGCTGATTTCAGGGAATCGCAGATCAACGCCATGCGGAACGATCTGTCCCATGCCAACAAGCTCAGCCGGGAAATCGACTCGGCGGCCTCGCATTTCGACCTGGTCAGGAACGGACTTGAACAGGACCTCAGCAACCTCCATGCGACAAGCTCCGGTCTCGACGAGGGGACCTGCACGCGCGCAGTCGATCTGATCTTGAAGTCGGACCGCGTCTTTGCCTTCGGCGCGGGGCTCAGCCAGCATGCGATCGGCGTGCTCATGCACGGGCTGGAGCCCTATTGCCGCGGCAATGCCACCAATATCGGCCCTATGGGCAATGGCAACACAGCGATCCGGCGCGTGCTGCACTGCACCGAAAACGACCTCGTGATCACGTGCTCCCTACCCCACTACTCCGCCGATACGATCGAAATCACTCAGATCGCGCGACAGAAAGGCGCTTCGGTGATCTGCATCACCGACCGTCCGACGAGCCCGCTGACAAAACATGCGCACGAGATATTCTACGCCCATTCCAACCGACGGCTTTTGCCGAACTCCATCACCTCCGCTGTCGCGATTGCCGAAGGCATCATCGCCGCGGTTGCAAACCGTCGAACGGAGGGCCTCGCAGTGTATCGAACGCTCGACGCGCGGCACAGCCTCGGCACCAAGCAGGCGGAATAGATCCCATTCTGTTGGTCATTTCGGGATGCGGTCTGTCTGAAGGAGACGGGCTGCGATTTCTCGCCGCCGAGGCAATGTCGCCCCGCCGCTGGAACGCGGCCGGGGAACGTCGGCTAAGCGGAAACGTTCCCGTCTGTTGAAGGCACGACCAATCGACTCTGGTCCTCGAAAGGCGCGGTGCTGACCGTGCGACGCTGCCATGGAGAATTGCCGGCATGAGAGGCGTATAATGAAGAAAGTCTATGAAACGGTCGCGTTGGGGTATTTCGCTTTGGCCACGACGACTTTGCTGCTTTCGGCCATTCTCCTGGTGAGCTTTGCGGTTTGGGAAGTCGCTGCCAGCGTTTTTGCGAGCGACGCCGAAATAGTCGATCGCGTTCGCAGTTTGCTGGATGGCATAGGGCTGATGATTATCGGCTTTGCCGTGGTGGAGGCGGCCACCTTCATTGCGGAGGAAGAGTTGTTCCGAAAAAGAGAGTTGCGCTCCACAAGAGAGTCGCGGCGCTCGATTACGAAGTTCATCACGATCATCGTCATCGCCGCCAGCCTGGAGGCGCTGGTGATGGTTTTCAAGACGAGCCGCGAACAGATCCCCGAGGTGATCTACCCGGCTGCCCTCTTTGCCTCCGCGATGGTGGCACTCGTGGCGCTGGGCCTCTATCAATGGCTCTCCAGCCGTGTCGAACGTGAGAGCGATTAGCGCGACGTGCGTCCATGCGGACGCACGGCACGCGGACATGCGTGAGCCTTCAAGACGCGCGCAACCCGGCTCCAGGAAGCGGACATCGAAACCAGCAGGTCACCGGAACACCCCGGCCACGTTCGAGTTCTCGACGAGGAGAGCCCGTAAGGAGGAACTGACGATCTTGATCGAGGACAACGGGCTGACCACGAAGCGGCCTTCCGTCCGAAGGAGCGAAGATGGCGGAGAAAAAAGATACCGTAATCATCACCGGGGGCAGCGGGTTTCTCGGCCGTGCGCTTGTCGCGAAGCTTCGTCGGCAATTCGATGTCGTCTCACTCGATCTGAAGGCCGCGAAGGGCGGCCCGGAGCCAGGGCTTTTCGTCGAGATCGATCTCACCTCGGACGACAGCGTGAAAGCGGCACTCGAACGCGTACGCGAGCATGCCGGGAATCGCATCGCATCCGTCATCCATCTCGCCGCCTATTTCGACCTCACGGGGGAGCAAAACACGAAATACGACGAGATCACGGTGCGTGGTACCGGGCGTCTGCTTGACGGGCTACAGAGCTTCGAGGTCGAGCAGTTCGTGTTCGCCAGCACCATGCTGGTGCATCAGGCCGCCCGGCCCGGCGAGAAGATCGACGAAAGCCGTCCGCTCGATCCGAAGCTGCCCTATCGCGCGTCGAAGGTGGAGACCGAGGAGATGATCGCGCAGAGGCGCGGGAGCATTCCCGTCGTCTATCTGCGCCCGGCCGGCGTCTATGACAACCGGTGCAGCAATCCGTTCCTTGCCCACCAAATCTCCCGCATCTACGAGCGGAGTCCCAAGGCGCGCGCCTATCCAGGCGACCTCGAGACCGGGCAGTCATTCCTTCATCTTGACGATTTTGCCGAGGCGATTCTGCGGCTCGTCGAGCGACGCGGGGAGCTTCCGCCTGAGCTGCCGCTCCTGTTGGGCGAGCCGGAAACGATCGGCTACGGCGAGATGCAGCGCGAGATCGGACGGCTGATCCACGAAGAGCCGTGGGAGACCTGGCATGTTCCCAAGCCTCTCGCAAAGACGGGGGTCTGGATGGAAGAGGAAGTCCTGGACGAGGATTCCTTTATCAAACCGTGGATGGTCGACATAGCCGACGACCACTATGCGCTGGACATCACCCGCGCCAGAACGCTGCTCGGCTGGGAGCCGGCCCACTCCCTGCGCGAAACCCTGCCCGGGATGATCGAAGCCCTCAAGGCCGATCCGCATGGCTGGTACCGGGCAAACAAGCTGAACGCATCCAAGGTCGCCGGGCAAGGCCGGCCGGTCGCCGGGCATCCCGGCCGCGACGGCAAGGCGATGCAGGGGCATATGCACGAAATGGCCGAGATGCGGCTGCACATGCTCTGGGTGCATTTCCTCGTCGTCGCGCTCGGGGTCTGGCTCCTGACCAGCCCGTTCCAGTTCGCGCTGTTCAACCCGGAGATCGCTGCCGGCGTGGCCCACGACGTCACGCAGGAGCGCGGCTTGTGGGAACCGGCTCTGCGCAACGCCATCACCGGCTGGAACGAGATCGTATGCGGGCTTCTCCTGATCCTGTTCGGCTCGCTTGCGCTGAACCCAAGGCTGCAGTGGGCGCAATGGGGCACGACGATCGTCGGCCTGTGGCTGCTCTTTGCGCCCCTCTTCTTCTGGACTCCGAGCGCCGCAGCCTACGCCAACGACACGATCGTCGGTGCGTTGGCCATCACCTTCTCCGTGCTGGTGCCGATGATGCCAGGCATGAGCCATGAAGGCATGATGGACGAGAGCGAGATGCCGGCAGGCTGGACCTATTCGCCCTCCTCCTGGCTCCAGCGCCTGCCGATCATTGCGCTCGGCCTCTTCGGTTTCTTCGTCGCCCGATACCTGGCCGCCTACCAGCTCGGCCATGTGGATCACATATGGGAGCCGTTCTTCTCCGGCGACGGCACGCAGAACGGGACGGAATCCATCATCACCTCCGACGTCTCGCGCGCCTGGCCGATCCCGGATGCCGGGCTGGGAGCGACGAGCTACATGATCGAAGCGCTGATGGGCGTCATGGGCTCCTCCAAGCGCTGGCGCACCATGCCCTGGATGGTTGCGTTCTTCTTCATTCTCGTGGTGCCGCTCGGCGGCGTCTCGATCTTCTTCATCGTCATTCAGCCGATCGTGATCGGCACCTATTGCACGCTCTGCCTGATCGCCGCCTTCGCCATGCTGGTGATGATTCCGCTGACCGTCGACGAGGTCGTCGCCATGGGCCAGTACATGATGCGCAGCCACCGCGCCGGCCGGCCGCTGATCCGCACCTTCCTGCAGGGCGGCCCAGATGCCGGAGGCAAGGCGGACGACCGCGCCGGCTTCGGCGAGCCGCTGCGCAGGCAGGCCGAGGCATCCGTGCTGGGCGTGACGGTGCCGTGGACGCTGGTCGCCAGCTCGGTCCTCGGCGCCTGGCTCATGTTCTCCCGCCTCGTCTTCGGCACCGAGGGCGCGATGGCCGACAGCGATCACCTGGTGGGCGCGATGATCATCACCGTCGCGGTGATTGCCATGGCCGAGGTCGCGCGGCCGCTGCGGTTCCTGAACGTCTTCTTCGGTCTATGGCTCATCGCGGCACCATGGATGCTTTCGGGCGCGACTGCCGGGGCGGCCTGGAACGGCGTGATCTGCGGCCTTCTCGCAATCGCACTCAGCCTGCCGCTTGGAACGCGGAGCAGCGAACACTATGGAAGCTGGGATCGCTATGTTTTCTGAACACGATCTCGATGCGCCGGCCGTTCGTTCCGCAATGGCGGCAGGTGATCCGGTACAGATCGAACTTGCGCGCGCTGCTGGCGCCACCCGTATCCACGGCCATCCCGGGACGAAAGGATAGTCGACCGAAAAGGACGTGACCGGCGCCGAGGCCTCCACTCTCTGGTCCGGCAGGACGCCGCGGCAACGGCCGCGGAAAACTGACGGGCACTGGAGGATGCAAAGCGAAATCCCGTCACACTTGTCACTCTCACCCGGCCACCGCTCGGCTTTATATTCCCGCTCGATCCTGCAACGGCAGGCAATGGCGATCGACCGGGAGCCGAAGAATGGCAATGTCAGCAGCGAACAACGGAACCGCAACGGCTGGCTGGCTCGCTTATGCCGCCTCGCCGACCTTCGCCCTCATGGGCCTGATCGCGGCACACGATGCGGCCGGGATCGCGCTCTGCTCCGCAGGTTCGGGCATTCTGCCGGTCGACGGCATGACCGCGATGTACCTGCTGATGAGCCTCTTCCACCTGCCGCCCTGGCTGAGGCTTGCTTCCACCGCCGGGCGCGCATCGAACCGATAACCAAAGGAGACCGACCATGAACCATCCGATCGTTTCGCGGGAAGAGTGGCTGACCGCCCGCAAGGCGCTGTTCGCCAAGGAGCGCGCCATCACCCACGAGCTCGACGCGCTGCGCGCCGAGCGCCGGCAGCTGCCCTGGGTGAGGATCGAGAAGCCCTACGTCTTCGAAGGGCCCGACGGCGAATGCACGCTGGGCGACCTGTTCGGCGGCCACAGTCAGCTTGCCATCTATCATTTCATGCTGACGCCGGGTTCGGACCATCTCTGCCCTGGCTGTTCGTACACCGCCGACCATGTCGACGCGGCACGCCAGCATTTCGAGCATGCGGACCTGGCCTTCGCCGCGGTGTCGCGCGCGCCGATCCAGCGGATCGATGAGGTCAAGAAACGGATGGCCTGGACCTTCCCCTGGGTTTCCTCGGGCGACAGCGACTTCAACTACGATTTCGGCGTGTCGTTCACGGAGGAGGATCGCACCGCCGGCCGTGCGACCTACAATTTCGGTCTCACGCCCATCCGCAAGAGCCCGGACATGTTCGGCGTCAGCATTTTCGTGAAGGACGAGGACGGCGACATTTTCCACAGCTATTCGACCTATCACCGCGGCACCGAGCTGCTGATGGGCGCCTTCAACTGGCTTGACCTGACCCCCAAGGGCCGCAACGAAGGTGATGGCACCATGAGCTGGGTCCGACTGCACGATGAATATTGAACAGGGCATGGCCGGACATCACAGATAGGGCGCAGAACTGAAGTCCGATCAAGTCGAGCGCGTTCAGTCGGCCCCGCGTGCGATCATGCCCGGACTGGCGAAGCGCTTCTGGTAAAGAAAGACCGCGAGCCCGACGGCGAGGCCCCCGAAATCGGTCAGCCAGCCGCCCTTGATCATGCCCAGAGCACCGATGAGCAGGACGATCCGCAGCACCACGTTGAGCGGTCCGAAGAACCACGCCTGCACAGCGGCGGCCAGCAAGTAGATGCCGAGGCTCGCGGTCACGAAGACGTGCAGGATCTCCAGCCATTCGCCCTGCATTAGCAAGGCCTGCGAGTAGAAGAACATGAACGGGACGACGAAGGCGGCGAGGCCGAACTTGAAGCTCTCGACCGAAGTGCGCATGGGATCAGCACCTGAAAGGGCCGCGCCGGCATAGGCTGCAAGCGCCACCGGCGGCGTGATCGCCGACATCACCGCGAAGTAAAAGACGAAGAAATGCGCCGTCAGCACCGGGATGCCGAGTGCGGTCAGTCCCGGCGCGACCACCGCGGCCGCCACGGCGTAGGCAGCCGTCGTCGGCATGCCCATGCCGAGAATGATGGCGATACACATGGCGAAAAAGAGCGCCAGAAGCTGGTTCTGAGCGGCGATTGCGAGCAGGAGGCTGGAAAAGCGCGCTCCGACACCGGTGAGCGCGATGACGCCGACGATGATGCCGGCGCAAGCGCAGACGGCGACGAGCTGCAGCGACATGCGTGCGGCCATGTCCAGTGCCCTGGCGAGAGCAGTGGGGCCCATGCGGTCCGGCGTGAGCCAGCTCACCACCGCCGCGGCGATCATCGCGAGCGTGCCGGCGCGGATCACCGAATAGCCGGCAAAGAGGGCGTAGACGAGGATGATGATGGGGATGAAGAGATAGACCTGCTTGAGCAGTTCCTTGAAAATCGGCAATTCCTCCCTCGGCAGCCCCTTCATGCCGAGCCTGGTCGCCTGCAGGTCGACCATGAAATAGACCGAAGCGAAATAGAGGATCGAGGGGATGATCGCCGCGATCACGATATCGGTGTAGGGGATGCCGGTCACCTCGGCCATGATGAAGGCGCCTGCCCCCATGATCGGCGGCATGATCTGCCCGCCGGAGGAGGCGGCGGCCTCGATGGCGCCGGCGCTGCGGGCGGGATAGCCGACCTTCTTCATCAGAGGGATCGTGAGCGAGCCGGTGGAGACCACGTTGCCGGCCGAAGTGCCGTTGATCATGCCCATCAGGCCGGAGGCGAAGACGGCTACTTTTGCGGGTCCACCGCGCGCCCGGCCCGCCGCGGCGAAGGCGAAGTTGACGAAGTAGTCGCCGACGCGCGAAGCCTGCAGGAAAGCGGCGAAGGTGATGAAAAGGATGATGTAGGTCGAAGACACCGCGATCGGATCGCCCAGGACTCCCTGATCGGTAAAGATGTAGGTGAAGAACCGCTGCGCGTCATAGCCGCGATGGGTGAGGAAGCCCGGCAGGTAAGGCCCGGCGAAGGAATAGAGGATGAAGATGCCGGCAATGGCGACCAGCGCCAGCCCAGCCACGCGCCTCGTTACTTCGAGGATCAGGATGACACCGACCAGCGCTGCATAGAAGTCGCCGGGTTGCGCCAGCGCGGTTCCCGCCCGAAGCCGCAGGGCGGTGACGTTGAACAGGATGTAGCCGAGCACGGCGAGCGAGGCCACACCCAGCATGTAATCGTGCCACGGCGCGCGCTCCGCATCCCGCAGTGGAAAGAACCAGGCCGAAAGCACCGATGCGACAGTTCCCGCAAGGAGCGGGATTCCGAAGGTGGAAAAGACAAAACTTGGCGGCAGGGCGATGCCGGCTGTCCACCATCCGGCCCAGGCATAGGCGATCATGGCGGCCCCATAGCCGATCCCGCCAACGCCGATTGCCAGGAGCGGCCATTCGAGCGGATTGCGACGGTCATCTGCCGGCGCCTCGGCAACGACATCGCTCGAGGAATAGACGAGGAAGGCCAGGAGCAGTCCGCCGCAGACATGGAGCATGCGATAGGTCCACGGCTCCAGCGGATACAGGTTCATGACGAAGATGTGGAAGGCCGTGTAGACGATGGCCATCACCGCCACCGCATAGCCGAGGGAGCCCCTGTGGCTGCGCTGGTTCGTGGCCAGCGGCTCTTCGTCCACGCCCTTGGCGATGACCGTGGTGCTGTTCTTGGCCTCTTTTTTCTCGGCACCGGACATGGCTTCCTCCCTGTCGCCGGATGGACGGGCAGGCGGCAGCCGGGCCGCCGCCTGCACCTGACGAGCGAGATGCTTCTACTGGCCCTTCAGCTCGTCGGGGATCGTGACGCCCTTTTCCTCATAATAGCGCACCGCGCCGGGATGGTAGGGAAGGAAGGTGTTCTTATCGATATTCTCGGACACGGTCTCGGCCGCGCTGGCATGGATCGCCTTCATGCGATCATTGTTTTCCATCACCAGCTTGGTGATCTCGTAGGCGAGGTTCTCCGGCATGTCCTCATGGGCCACGGCGAAGTTCCACATCGCGACCGTCTGCTGCGGGTCCGGGAAGCCCTCGTAGAGGCCGCCAGGCACCTCGAAGGCGGCAAGTTCCGGACGTGCATCCAGGATCGCCTTCTGCTGCTCCGGCGTGAAGCCGAAGATGTTGACGTCGTTCTCGGCCGCGATCTGCGCAAAGGCGGCAATCGGCACGCCGGCAGCAAAGGCGAAGGCATCGATGAGACCATCCTTCACCTGCCCGATCGCATCGTTGGCGCCGGAATAGCTCACCTCCGGGCTGACGCCGACGATCTCGAAGAAGCGCGGCCAATAGGTGGCGGCCGTGCCGCCCGCTGGCCCGACGGAGACGCGCTTGCCGTCCAGGTCGTCGACCGAATCGATGCCGGAGGACTTGAGCGCCACACCCTGGAAGGGCGTCTGGTACATGGGGAAGAGCGCGCGCAAGCTCTTGTGCTCCACGCCCGGAGCCAATTCGCTCTCGCCCGTCCAGGCTTCGTAGGCCGGTCCCATCGTGACGAGACCGATCTGATGGTCGCCGGTTTCCACCAATGTGGCGTTCTGCACCGGGCCGCCCGTGACTTCGGCAGAGGCGTTGATGCCGAGATCGCTGGAGATCATGCCGGCGAGACCCGTGCCGTAGATGAAATAGGTGCCGCCCTGGCTTGCCGTGCCTATCGTGAGGCTCGACGGCCAGTCCTCCCTGTCCTGGGCGAGCGTCGGCCCGGCGAGGGCGAGTGCTGCCGCGTTCAACGCGGCCAAAACGAGCATGCGCATGGCAATCCTCCCTGAGTGCGAACGAATGTGCCGTTTCGACCGCAGCATCCTGCCGCAGTCGGACCGGTATCCTATGGCAGCACGAGTACGGGGCTTTTCAAGCACACATAGGCCCGAGCCGGGAAAATTCGATGACGGACGAACTGTGATGGGTGGAAATCGTAACAAAAGGGGGGACGGATGTGTGAGATGCCGCCCATCGGACACTGTTAGAGACGCAGTGTCTTGTGCTCCCGCTTGTCGAGACCGTAGCGCTGCATCTTCTCATAGAGCGTTTTGCGGGAGATGCCGAGTTCCTCATAGACGGGCCTCAGGTTGCCGCCATGCGCATCGAGAGCAGCGGCAATCACGCTCTTCTCGAAAGCGGCGACGCGCTCGGCTAACCGTCCCTCCTCCCCTGGCTGCGAGGCGACCGCCTCCATGTCCATTCCAAGGCCCAGCACATAGCGATCGGCGGCATTGCGCAATTCGCGCACATTGCCCGGCCAGTCGCGCCGTGCCACGTCGGCCACGATGGCGGGTGGCACCTCCAGATCCTCGCGATGATAGCGCGCGGCAGCCTCGCGCGCGAGTTGCAGGAAGAGAAGCGGTATATCCCCCCGTCGCGCGGCAAGCGCCGGCAGGCGCAGGGTGACCACGTTGAGCCGGTAGAGCAGGTCCGGTCGGAAGCGGCCTGCCGCCACCTCCGCTTGCAGATCTGTCTTGCTGGCTGCGATGAACCGCACGTCGAGCGACACCGCCTCGTTGGAGCCGAGCCGCGTGATCGACCGCTCCTGGATCACGCGCAGGAGCTTGGCCTGCAGGTCGAGCGGCATCGAGCCGATCTCGTCCAGCAGCACCGTTCCGCCGCGCGCATGTTCGAACTTTCCGTAGCGGGCGCGCATGGCGCCGGGGAAGGCGCCCGCCTCATGGCCGAAAAGCTCGCTCTCGATCAGGGTGGCCGGCAGCGCGGCGCAGTCGATCGCCACAAAGGGCCGGTCGGCGCGCGGGCTGACATCGTGCAGGGCACGGGCCGCCACTTCCTTGCCCGTGCCCGTTTCGCCGATGATGAGCACGTCGGCATCGGTTCCCGCCACGGCGCGCAAGCGATGACGGAAATCCACCATCAGCGGGTTCCGGCCGGGCAGCCGCGCCTCCACATCGTCGCGCTTGCCCGCAGCCGCGCGCAAACGCCGGTTCTCGAGCACCAGCGCGCGGCGATCGAGCGCGCGGGCGGCCGTATCGGCCAGGGCATGCGCGGTGAACGGCTTCTCGATGAAATCATACGCGCCTTCCCGCATCGCCTTCACCGCAAGCTGGACGTCGCCATGACCGGTGATGAGGATGACCGGGATGTCCGTATCGATCTCGCGGATGCGCCCCATCAATGACATGCCGTCCATGCCCGGCATGCGGATATCGGTGACGACGACGCCGTTGAAGCCGTAGCCGACATGATCGATCACCCGCTCGGCGCCCTCGAAGCTCCTGACCTCGAAGCCGGCAAGATCGAGCGACTGCGCGGCCGAGCGGCGCAGTTCCTCCTCGTCGTCCACGAGCAGGATCGTCCCGGCAGTCATTCCGCAGCCTCTCGCGCGGGCATGCGGGCGGCATCGAGGACGACGGTGAAGACCGCCCCGCCCTCCGGATCGTCGGCGACGGAAAGCTCGCCGCCGAAGTCCTTGACGATGTTGTACGTGATCGACAGGCCCAGCCCCAGCCCCTTGCCGACACCTTTGGTCGTGAAAAATGGATCAAAGATACGCTCGCGGATGGCCGCGGCGACGCCGGAGCCGTTGTCGTGCACGGCGAGCACCACCTTGTGCTCTTCCTGCCGGGCAGTGAGCACGATCCTGCGCTCGGGCAGCGCCTCCACCGCGTCCGCGGCATTGGAGAGCAGGTTCACAAGCACCTGCTGCAGGCGCACCGGGCCGGCGCGCACGGCAAGCGGCACCGGCCCGAGATCGACCGTTACGGCTGTTCCCGCCGCCTTCAGCCGCCATGCGACGATTTCAAGCGCATCCTCCACGACATCCGCAAGCGCCACCGGCTGGAGTTTCTGGTTGGGCTTACGGGCGAAATTGCGCAGATGGCGGCTGAGCGTGGCCATACGGTCGGTGAGGCTGGAAATCCGGGTGACGTTGTCGCGCGCCTCCGCCAGCCGATCGCGGTCGATCAGGATGGCGGCATTGTCCGCATAGGTCTTCACCGCCGCCAGCGGCTGGTTGAACTCGTGGGAAAGGGCCGCCGACATCTGCCCAAGGGCTGCAAGCTTGCCGGCCTGGACAAGATCCGCCTGGGTCCGGCGCAACTGGCTTTCGGTCGCGCGGCGCTCGGCCACCTCCTTCTCGAGCTGGCTGTTCACTCCGGCAAGGTCGGCCGTGCGCTCGGCCACCCGATGTTCCAGCTCTTCGCGCGCCTGGCGTTGGATCTGCATACGCTCGTAGAGACGCGCCCGCCGCTGCAGAACGACGAAACCGATGAGCGTCGCAAGGCCAAGAAGCAGGAGCGCAACCATGACGCTGGTGAACGTCTGCGAGCGCACGGAAGCCGTATCGAGCAGCACGCGCACCGTCCAGCCGGCCTCCGGCATCTGTTCCGAAAGGACGAGGAATTCCCTGTCCCGCCCATCGATGGGCATCCGCATCAGGTCATAGCCCTGGTCGGCCGCCTGCCGGAAGGACAGCGGCTCCAGCCGGGTATCCGCATAACGACGGGAAGCTTCGGTGCGGGCGAGCCGGTCGGGCGTGAGCGGCAGAAGCGAGGTGTAGAGCCATTCCGGCCGGCCGGTCATGAAGATGATGCCCTCGGGATCGGCCACGATGATCTCGTGGTCCCCGCCACGCCAGGAGGCCTCTATGGCGTCGATATCGATCTTGAAGACGACGACTCCCCGCACTGCCGCGTCCACCACGATCGGTGCCGAAAAATAGTAGCCACGCTTGAGGGACGTGGTGCCGAGCGCGAAGAAGCGCCCCTGCCGGCCCTGCACCGCTTCCTGAAAATAGGGCCGGTAGCTGAAATTCTCGCCCACGAAACTCGCCGGCCCGTCATAATTGCTGGCCGCGACTGTGGTGCCGTCGGTCAGCATCACGTAAATGTCCGAGGATTCGAGCAGCGTGTTGATGGCGCTAAGATAAGCGTTCGCGGCGGCGCGGTCGCCGGAATCCTGCGGGTCGATAACCAGCCGCTTTATCAGCGCATGATCGGCGATCAGTGCCGGAAGCGCCTCGTAGCGGTTGAGGTGCCCGCGCAGCGCTGCCACTGCCAGCCGCAAGGTGGTCTCGCCGCGCGTATACGCTTCGCCGAAATAAGCGCGCGTGGCGAGGGCGCCACCCTCCACTGCGATCAGTACTGCAAGCGCGGAGAGCAGGAGGGCTGCGAGAACCCAGCGCCCCCTGACGACGATCTTCTTCAACGCGGTACCCGGAGCATCAGCCTCGCTGGAGAGCAATATACCGGCAGACGAGGCCAGACAACTCCGGACTCGCGAGCGCGTGACAAGTCACCGCCGCGCCTCGCACTGGTCCCGCTGAATATTTGGTCCTCCGAACATCAACCTGGCGACACGCATGGTCAGCACAGGCCTAGATCAATTCTGCGGGTATTGCTAACACCACGGCCACCTGACGAACAAAGGCTGCCAGATGTCCGAAATCAGCACACCCTATTATCTGATCGACAAAGGAAAGCTCCTCCCGAATCTGGAGAAGATCGACAAGGTCAGATCGGAATCCGGCGCGAAGGTGCTGCTGGCGCTGAAGTGCTTTGCATCCTGGTGCGTCTTCGATCTCATGCGCGAGCATATGGACGGCACGACCTCATCATCTCTGAACGAGGTGCGGCTCGGGCGGGAGCGCTTCGGCGGCGAAACCCATGCCTACAGCGTCGCCTTTTCCGATGGCGAGATCGGCGAGGTCATCAGCCATGCCGACAAGATCATCTTCAACTCGATCTCGCAGCTCGAGCGCTTCGGCCGGCAGGCGGCGGACATCCCGCGCGGCCTTCGGCTGAATCCGGGTGTCAGCTCCTCCGGGTTCGATCTTGCCGATCCCGCGCGGCCCTTCAGCCGGCTGGGCGAATGGGACGCGGAGAAGGTGGAGGCCATGATCGACCGCATCGACGGCTTCATGATCCACAACAACTGCGAAAACGAGGACTTTCAGCTCTTTGGCGACCTTCTGGCGAAGACCGAAGAGAGGTTTGGCCATTTGTTCGAAAAGGTTGAATGGATAAGCCTCGGAGGCGGTATCCACTTCACCGGACCCGACTACCCGCTCGACATCTTCTGCCGGCGGCTGCGGGAGTTTTCCGACAAGTACGGCGTACAGGTCTATCTGGAACCGGGCGAAGCCGCCGTCACGAACAGCACGACGCTGGAAGTGACGGTCCTCGACAGGCTTTCCAACCAGAAGGAAATCGCCGTCGTGGACAGTTCGGTCGAAGCGCATATGCTCGACCTGCTCATTTATCGGGAGCGTGCGCATATCGCCCCGGATGAGGGGGCCCACAGCTACGTGGTCTGTGGCAAATCCTGTCTCGCAGGAGACATTTTCGGAGAGTTCCGGTTTCCCCGCCCCCTGGAAATCGGCGACCGCATCTCGATTGAAGATGCGGCTGGCTACACCATGGTGAAGAAGAACTGGTTCAACGGCGTGCAGATGCCGTCCATCGCAGTGCGCGAGCTTGACGGAAGCGTTAACCTGGTGCGCGAATTCACATTCGCAGACTACGAGAGAAGTCTTTCCTGAACTCAACCTGGGGCTAGAGAAGGAGTGTTCCCGAGGAAATGAAGAAGAACGTCCTCATCATCGGCGCTGGAGGTGTGGCGCAAGTCGTGGCGCATAAATGCGCAGAGAACAACGATGTGCTCGGCGACATCAATCTCGCATCGCGCACGGTGGCGAAATGTGACGCGATACGCGCGTCCGTGCATGAAAAGAAGAGCATGAAGACGCCCGGTTTCTTTGGTGTCCACGGACTGGATGCGCTGGATATCGAGGCCACCAAGGCGCTGATCAGGAGGACGAGCAGTTCCATTGTCATCAATGTCGGATCGGCTTTCGTGAACATGTCGGTGCTGGCCGCCTGTATCGACACGGGAGCCAGCTACATCGATACCGCCATTCATGAGGACCCGCTCAAGATCTGTGAGCCTCCGCCGTGGTACGGCAATTACGAATGGAAGCGCAGAGAAGCGTGCGAGGCGGCCGGCATCACGGCCATTCTCGGCGCGGGCTTCGATCCCGGTGTCGTCAACGCATACGCCGCGCTTGCACGGGACGAATATTTCGATTCGATGGACTCCATCGACATCATCGACGTGAATGCCGGCGATCACGGGCGCTATTTCGCCACCAATTTCGACCCGGAGATCAATTTCCGTGAATTCACCGGCGTCGTCTGGTCGTGGCAGAACCGCCGGTGGACCTCCAACAGGATGTTCGAGATTCGCAGGGATTGGGACCTGCCGGTCGTCGGCAACCGCACGACCTACATGACCGGCCATGACGAGATTCATTCGCTCTCCCGCAATCTGGACGTGCCGGACATCCGCTTCTGGATGGGCTTCGGCGAGCGCTACATCACCGTTTTCACGGTGCTGAAGAATCTCGGCCTGTTGTCCGAGCAGCCGGTCAAGACGGCGGAGGGACTCGAGGTCGTGCCTTTGAAGGTGGTGAAGGCAGTGCTGCCGGACCCTTCCTCGCTGGCACCCGATTATACGGGCAAGACCTGCATCGGTGATCTCATCAAGGGACGGAAGGACGGCGCCGGGCGCGAGGTCTTCATATACAATGTGGCCGACCACCGCGAGGCCTATCAGGAAGTGGGCAGCCAGGGGATTTCCTATACGGCCGGCGTGCCGCCCGTCGCAGCGGCCATGCTAATCGCGCAGGGAACCTGGGATGTCGGGAAAATGGCCAATGTGGAGGAACTGCCGCCGCGGCCTTTCCTCGATCTTCTCGGCAAGCTCGGCCTGACGACCCGCATTCGCGACGAGCAGGGCGATCGTCAGCTAAGTTTCAGCTAGAGCGGTTCAGGTTGTGTCTGAATCGGAGGGGATTCCGATTTCGGAGGTTTTGTGATTCAAGATGCTGGCTGGAGTGGAGGCCAGCATGGGATGACGCGACCTCTTTCGAATGATCTGCGTGAACGTGTTGTTGGGGCGGTCGAGGCCGGCGAGAGCTGCCGGTCGGTGGCGGCTCGTTTCGGCGTTGCCGTCTCGTCGGCGGTGAAGTGGTCTCAGCGCTACCGTGCGAGCGGGTCTGTGGCGCCGGGCAAGATGGGCGGGCACCGCAAGCGCGTGCTGGAGCCGCACCGTGCCTTCATCGCCGAGCGGATCAGCCAGACGCCGCATCTGTCGCTGCACAAGCTGAAGGAAGAGCTGGCGGCGCGCGGCGTGAAGGTGTCGCACGATACGGTGTGGCGGTTCCTGCGCCGCGAGGGGCTTCGGTTCAAAAAAACGCTGTTCGCCCTTGAGCAGGCTCGTGCCGACATCGCCCGCCGGCGGCAACGCTGGCGTTCTTGGCAGTCCGGTCTCGATCCGACACGGCTGGTGTTCATCGACGAGACCTGGATCAAGACCAACATGGCGCCGCTGCGGGGCTGGGGACCACGCGGCAAGCGCCTGCGCGGCTTTGCCCCGCACGGCCACTGGCGCACGCTGACCTTCCTCGGCGCTTTGCGCCATGACCGGCTGACGGCGCCTTGCGTCTTCGATGGACCGATCAACGGCCAGTGCTTCCGCGCCTATGTCGAGCAGCAGCTCGTGCCGGTGCTTGAACCGGGCGACATCGTCGTCATGGACATGTGTGGACGCCCCCGTTGGTGCAAGAAGAATCTTTTCGAAGAGCGCGGAGCGTGGTCAGGTGCTGACATGTGTCCGGCCTCTGATGCGGCGTTCTACATGCCGCGGGCCCGTATGGGAGTTCGCGGAGCGGGTCCAATTCAATCTCGCGTGCTCAAGGCACGTATCCATGATCTGGTTTTCCCGATCCCGTCTCGTTGACCGTTGCGCCATACTCTCCGTTCGACCTTCTCACACCATGGCAGCCCGCTCGAGGAGCGGTATAGAGCGGACTATCCTGCTATGGCCGGCGTTCGATAGGTTCCGCCTCTGGCCATCAATGCCCACACGATGCGCGCCGTCTTGTTGGCCAAGGCGACGATGACCAGCATGGGTGGCTTGCGCTCAAGCATCCGCGAAAGCCACGGATCCCCGGTCGATCCCTTCCGCATGGCCCAGCGCACGGCGGCGCTGGCCCCAATGATCAGCAGCCGTCGCAGGGTTCGCTCGCCCATTCGAGTCGTCTCGCCGAGCTTCTGCTTGCCGCCCGAAGAACGTTGCAGCGGCGTTAGTCCGAGCCATGCCGCGAAGTCTCGGCCTCTCTCGAAGGTCTGAGCGGACGGGGCCAACGCGGCAAGCGCCGTCGCGGTGACCGGTCCTATACCGGGAATGGTCATCAAGCGCCTGGCTTCCGTATCCTCTCTGGCGCGCCGAGCGACCTCTCGGTCTAGTTCGGCCACTCTCGTATCCAGCGCCCGTAACTGCTCAACGAGTAGAGACAGGATCGGGCGGGCGGCTTCGGGGATGGCGGAACCCTTATCCTCAATCGTCGCGATGAGCTTGGCCACGTGGAAGAGGCCTTGCGCAGCCACAAGTCCAAATTCCGCAAGATGGCCGCGTATTGCATTGATCGTCTGGGTCCGCTGGCGAACCACAAGATCGCGGATGCGGAACACCATTGCCGCAGCCTGCTGCTCTTCGCTCTTCACCGCCACGAACCGCATGGTCGGCCGTTGCGCAGCTTCACAGATTGCTTCGGCGTCAGCCGCATCGTTCTTCTGACGCTTCACAAATGGCTTGACGTATCCCGGAGCGATCAGCCGGACTTCGTGCCCGAGCTTCGCGATCTCCCGCGCCCAGTAATGGCTGCCGGCGCACGCTTCCATGGCAACCGTGCAGGCCGGCTGATCGACAAGAAAGCGAAGTACCTGATCGCGGCGAAGCTTCTTCCGGAACAGCACAGCTCCCGACCCATCTGCGCCGTGCGCCTGGAACACGTTCTTCGCCAGGTCCAATCCGATTGTGTTAACTTCCAACATGGACGCCTCCGTTCAAGTGATGATCAACGACACCACTTTGGCACAGCGATGCCGTGAGGGGGCGTCCACCCCATCAATCTCGGCTCGCACAAGTCGGCCGCCGTCCGGCAGATGATCAAAGCCGCCGGCGCAAGGCTCTGGTACCTGCCGCCTTATTCCCCAGACCTTAACCCCATCGAGCAGGCTTTCGCCAAGATCAAGCACTGGATGCGCGCGGCCCAAAAAGTGAACCATGAGGAGACATGGCGTCATATCGGCGGCCTCGTCTCCTCAATCCAGCCCAGTGAATGCAGCAACTACTTCGTCAATGCAGGATACGCTTCCGCCAAAACCTGAAAGGCTCTAGTGGTTTTGACGATACGGGGCGAGGACCAAACCTCGCCCCTTAAGAGCGGTTCACCCTTCGCCCGCGCTAGCGGCCCGTGATGCCGGGGAAGGCAACGAGCAGGCCGACGGCCAGTATCTGCAGGCAGATGAAAGGCAGGAGCGACCTGAAGATGGTGCCGAGGGAGATATCTGGCGGCGCGACGCTCTTCAGGTAGAAGGCGGCCGGGCCGAAGGGTGGCGACAGGAACGATACCTGCATGTTCATGCAGAACAGAACGCCGAACCAGACCGGATCCATGCCGAGCGATTTGATGATCGGCACGAAGATCGGCATGGTGAGCAGCGCGATCCCGACCCAATCGAGGAACGCCCCGAGGAAGAACAGGATCAGCATCATGAAGAGTACGATCACCGTCGGGTTGTCGGAGATGCCGGTGATCAGGTCCGAAACGAAGTTCACGCCGCCCATCAGGTTGTACACGCCGACGATGGCGGTGGCGCCGATGCCGATCCAAACGATCATCCCCACCGTGGCGAGCGTCTGAAGCGCCGCGTCGCGCATCAGGGTGTAGGAGAATTCGCCTCGCAGGATCGTGGAGAGGATCACCCCGCCGACGCCGATGGCCGATGCTTCCGTAACCGAAGCGATACCGCCATAGATCGATCCCAGCACGACGACGACCACGAGGATCGGGAGCGCGAGACCCTTGAGCAGCCGCAGCTTTTCCGCCGCAGGAATCGGCTCCTGCTCCACGTCCGGCACCACGCCCTTGGTGAAATAGGCGCGGAACAGGATATAGGCGACATAGAACATCGCCAGCATGAAGCCGGGAAGGAAGGAGGCCGTGAACAGGTCTCCGATCGAGACGTTCGCCGTCAGCCCGTAGATGATGAGGACGATCGAAGGCGGGATCATCGTGCCCAGCGAGCCACCGGCGCAGACGACGCCGATCGCGAGATTCTTGTCATAGCCGAGCCGCAGCATCTGCGGCAGGGCGATGAGGCCCAGGAGCACGATCTCGCCGCCGATGATGCCGCTCATCGCCGCGAGGATCACCGAGACGAAGACGGTCTGCACGGCGACACCGCCGCGGATACGCCCCGCAAACAGCTTCATGGCGTCGAAGAGGTCCCGCGCGATCCCCGAACGGTCGAGAATCGCAGCCATGAGCACGAACATCGGCACGGAGACGAACACGAAGTTCATCACGAACGAGTAGACCCGGCTCGTGATGAGCGGGATCGACATCGGGCCGAACCATCCCAGCGCAAAGATCAGCGCCACGAGCAGGGTGACGAAAGCGAGTGGCATGCCTGTCAGGAGCAATGCCACCAGCAAAGCGAACATCACGATGGTGCCCCAGCCGATGCCGAGCGCCTGAAGATTGATGCCGAGATCCAGCAAATCGGTCATCGCGGGGATCCCGGACGTTTGCGGGCGTAGTTGAACGCAAGGATGAGGAACTGCAGCACGAGCAGAATCATGATCACGAAGATGAAGACCTTGATCAGCGCCGGCGTCGGCGCGCTCCACGCACTGCCCGTCGTTTCCAGCCGGATCTCACCGGAAGGAGCAAAAACGGCGCGCTCCACCATATGGTAGGCGGCATAGGCAAAGAAGGCGCTCGCCACCGCGCATACCAGCGAGATCAGGACGTCGGCGATCCGTCGGACGCGTGGCGGGAACAGGTCGTAGAGGAGGACGACACGGATGTGGCTGTTGCGGCAGGTGCAGTAGAGGCCGCCGAAGGTGAAGGCGATGCCGCACAGGAAGACCGTGGTCTCATGCGCCCAGATCGTCGGGCTGTTGAAAACATAGCGCAGGAAGACCTCCATCAGGAGAATGATCGCCGCGGCGACAATGCCCGCGGCGAACAGATAGCCTGCCTTGTCCACGATACGCCCCATGACGCCCGCTTCCGGAGCCATGCTGCCGACGCCTTCGCTTGTCGGGGCGAGATCGGCCGCCTCGAAAGTGTCTTGCCCGTCTTTCATCGTACCACCCGAACTGCAGCCAGAAGTGCGACGGCCGCGCGATGGCGGCCGTCGTGAGCCTTATTGCAGAAGGCCCTTTTCACGCAAATACCCTGTGAGGGTATCGAACACCTTCTGCGCCATCGGCGAGCCTTGTGCGATGCGCTCCCATTCGGCAACCGCGAGCTTGCGGAACTTCGCACGTTCCTCTTCGGGCCAGTTGTGGACGGTGATCGCGGGGTCGGCCTCGGCCTCGGCCAGGGCGGCCTGGTCGGCTTCCTTCAACCCATTGATCTGGGTCTGCTGGAATTCCTTCACCGTCTCTTCCAGCAGCGCCTTGAGATCATCGGGCAGCGCGTCCCACTTTGCCTGGTTCATGGAAACCTCCACGAGCGGCAGCGAGTGGAAGCCGGGATAGACCGGGTGCGGCGCAACCTTGTTCAGACCCTGCTGCTGGTTCACCGAGAAGACCGAGTAGTCGGCCGCATCCACCACGCCCTTGTCCAGCGACGTGTAGACTTCCGAGGCCGGCAGGTTCACCGGAGCAGCACCTGCGGCTGCGAAGACGTTGGCGATCGGCCCTTCGGGCGAGCGGACCTTGACGCCTTTGAGATCATCCACGCCCTCGAGCGGCACGCGCGAGACGAAGGCCTCGAGGCCTGGCGTCGACACGCCGATGAAGTGCAGCCCGTAGGAGCCGAGGAGCTCCTGCATCAGTTCCTTTCCGCCGCCGTTCTCCACGAAGTCGATCATCTGCTCCGGATCGGACCAGGCGCCGACGGGGTTGGCGATCAGACCGAAGGCCGGATCCTTGCCGGCCCAGTAGGAGCTGTCGCAGATCTGGCCGTCGAGGATGCCAGCGGCGACCGCATCGAGCGTCTCGTTGTACTCGACCACGGAGCCGACCGGCAGCAGTTCGATCTGAATCCGCCCGCCCGACTTTTCGGCGACGAGTTCGGTCCAGCCCTTCTGATACTCGAAATTGGGATTTCCCGCCGGGTCCGAGGACTGGAAGCGGAAGGTGAATTCCTGCCCCCAGGCGGTGCCGGCGAGCAGGATGGCCGCCAGCGCGGCCGAGGCATTGATCAACAGACGTCTCATGACAGTCCTCCCGAAGGGTAGGTGTTATTGTTCGGCAACCGCGGTCCTTGCGGTGCCACGTTTATTACGCTGTCCCCGTGCTGCTGGCTGAGGAAGCGCTCGGCCGGACGGCTCTTACCGTCGGCAGAGTGGTATCGAAAAGGGCGGGATTGATCGAGTCCCCAACCTCGTCGATCATTGCGATGCTGAAGGTGATGAGATCGTCCGATGCCGAGCACGCGGCCGCCTCGTCCCCCTTTTGGATTTGATGCATGATCGCCAGATGACGGTCGATGGTGGCCTGCAGCCCCTTTTTGCCGCTGATCTGGGTAAGGTGCAGATAGCCGATCCGCCGCGCGATGGCGTGGAGGGGGCGTAGCGCCTGCTCCAGGAAGCGCTCGCCCGATGCCCGGATCATGAGCATATCGAACGACTTGTCCACCTCGTTGAACGCCTCGACGGAAATATCCCGCCGGTTCTCTTCCAGCCACCGGCGCAGATAGAGGAGCCGCGCACGGTCGTTCGGCGTCATGTTGCGCATTGCCGCTTCGGTAACGAAGCGGTTGAGGTCCCGCCGCACGGTTGTGAGCCGCCGCTCGCGCGCGAGGTCGATCGGCGCGATGCGCAGCCCGTTGCGCGGGCGTATCTCCAGAAGTGTCTCCGCGGCAAGGCGCATGACCGCCTGATGCACAGGCGTGCGGCCGAGGCCCAGCATCTCCTGCAGGTCCTGCGTCCTGAGCAAGGCGCCCGGCGCGAGCTGCATCGCCACGAAGAGCTCCTCGATGCGCTCATAGGCCTGCGAGGTCAGGTCGAGCCCCGCGTCGAACATGCGCGAATCCCCCGCCCCTCCACCGCCTTCGATGGCGGCGGGAGTGGTTCTGTCCGCATCGGGGGGAGAGCCCGTCCTCCGCAATTCAGTCTCAACTCCGTCATGACTTGCCGAGTGATATTTCACGGAATATGTTGACATGTCAACGCTGCCGGTTTGGAGGTTTCCGCCGGCGAGGACTCCAGAGAGGGCGAGACTGAATGAAGATTACGGCGATCGAAACGCTGCGCACCGACGAGTTTTCGAACGTGCTGTGGGTGCGTGTGCACACGGATGCTGGCGTCATCGGACTGGGAGAGACCTTCTACGGCGCCGGCGCCGTGGAGGCCCATATCCACGATACGCTCGCCGCGCGGCTGCTCGGCGAAAACCCGCTGCATATCGAGGCCTTGAACCGGACCATGGTGGACCTGCCGCTCGCCCAGGCTTCCACCGGCGCCGAATATCGCGCCGCCTCGGCGATCGACATCGCGCTCTGGGACCTGTTCGGGAAGGTGTGCGGGCAGCCCGTCCACCAGATGCTCGGCGGTCTCTGTGCCGAGAAGCTCAGGGTCTACAATACCTGCGCGGGCTACGGCTATGTGCGCAACCGCAACATCCGTCCCGTCGATACCTGGAACATCGGCGCCAGCGACGGCCCTTACGAGGATCTCTCCGGCTTCATGTCGGATGCCGGCGCGCTGGCCGAGAATCTCCTGGAAAGCGGTATCACCGCCATGAAGATCTGGCCCTTCGATCCAGCAGGCATCCGCAATCGCGGCCTGTTCATCTCCGCCGAAGAGATGAAGGCCGCGATCGAGCCGTTCGAGAAGATCCGCAAAGTCGTCGGCGACAAGATGGAGATCATGGTGGAGTTCCATTCATTGTGGAACCTGCCCACCGCGAAAAAGATCGCAAAAGCGCTCGAGCCCTACGACCCGGCATGGTTCGAAGACCCCATTCGGATGAACTCGCCCCAGGCGCTCGCCGAGTATGCCGCCTCGACGACCGTTCCGGTCTGCGCCAGCGAGACCTTGGGCTCGCGTTTTCCCTACAAGGACATGCTCGAGCGCGACGCGACGCACATCGCCATGGTCGACCTGTGCTGGACCGGCGGCCTGACCGAGGGGCGCAAGATCGCGGCGCTCGCCGACACCTATCATCGCCCCTTCGCGCCGCACGACTGTACCGGCCCGGTAGCCTTCGCGGCGGCCGTCCACACCTCCTTCAGCCAGCCGAACACGCTGATCCAGGAATCGGTCCGCGCCTTCTATACCGGCTGGTACAAGGAACTCGTCACCGCCGTTCCGAAGATCGAAAACGGCTACGTATACCCGATGGAAGGGCCGGGCCTTGGCGTGGATCTGCTGCCGCAGGTCTTTGAACGCCCCGACCTGACGCACCGCAAGAGCGAAATCTGAAGGGGAGCTCCAGCATGTCCAAACTCTTCGATCTGACCGGCCGCACGGCCCTCATCACCGGCTCCTCGCGCGGCCTGGGCCAGGCCATTGCCCGGGGGCTCGGCGACGCGGGGGGCCGGCTGGTCCTCAACGGCCGCAACGCCGAGGCCCTTTCCGCCGTTGCCGACGAAATGCGCAAGGCGGGATACGACGTCGTCGAGGCTGCCTTCGACGTGGCGAAGGAGGAGGAAGTCGAGGCTGCCTTCCGCCGCTTCGATGAAGAGGGAATAGAGATCGACATCCTCGTCAACAACGCCGGCATCCAGCACCGCCAGCCCTTGGTGGAGCTGGCGCTTGCCGACTGGCAGCGGGTGATGGACACCAATCTCACCAGCGCGTTCCTCGCCGGCCGGGCAGCGGCGCAGCGGATGATCCCGCGCGGCCACGGCAAGATCATCAATATCGGGTCCCTGACGAGCGAGCTCGCACGTGCGACGGTCATACCCTACACCGTCGCGAAAGGCGGTATCCGGCTCCTGACGAAGGGCATGGCGGCGGAGTGGGCGAAATTCGGCATCCAGGCGAATGCCATCGGCCCTGGCTACATGCTCACCGACATGAACGAGGCGCTCGTCAACGACGAGAAATTCGATGCCTGGGTGAAAGGCCGCACGCCGGCCGGGCGCTGGGGCAAGCCGGAAGAGCTGATGGGTGCCGCGGTGTTCCTCGCTTCCGCGGCCTCGGACTACGTCAACGGCCAGATCATCTATGTCGACGGCGGCATGCTGTCGGTCCTCTAGCACGGAAAAAGCTTATGATTCGCGCCCTTGTCGCCCATGCCGCCCATGATCTGCGCGTCGAGGAGCGGCAGACACCTGCCGACCCTGCCGCAGGCGAGGTCCGCCTCCGTATCCTCGCCGGCGGGATCTGCGGCTCCGACCTGCACTACTACCACCACGGCGGCTTCGGCACGGTCCGGATCCGCGAGCCGATGATCCTGGGCCATGAGGCGTCGGCCGTCGTCGAAGAAGTCGGTGCCGGCGTCGAAGAACTTTCGGTTGGAGATATCGTGGCCGTGAACCCCTCGAAGCCCTGCGGGCGTTGCGAGGAGTGCCGGCGCGGCCTCCGCAACGAGTGCCTCGATATGGTCTTCAGCGGCAGCGCCATGCGGTTCCCCCACGCGCAAGGGCTCTTCCGCGAGCGCATGGTTGTTCCCGCGGTCCAGGCCGTCCGCGCCGGCGCCCCGGCCGACCCGGCACTGCTGGCGCTCGCCGAGCCTTTCGCCGTTTGCCTTCATGCGGTGAAGCGGGCAGGTTCCCTCCTCGGCGCCACCGTGCTCGTTTCGGGCTGCGGCCCGATCGGCTGCCTGACGATCGCGGCCGCGCGCCACGCCGGTGCGGGACGGATCATCGCCTGCGACGTGGTTCCCGAGCCGCTTCGCCTGGCGGAACGCCTGGGTGCCGACGAGTGCCTGGACGTAGGCACGCGGCCTGCCGCCCTCGACGCCTGCAAGGAAGGCAAGGGGCGCATCGACGTCGCCTTCGACTGCACCGGGCATCCGCAGGCGCTCGCCACCGCGGTCGAGTGCCTGCGTCCGCGCGGGAAACTGGTCGCGGTGGGACTGGGCGGATCGCTGGATTTCCCCCTGCCCTCGGTCGTCACCAAAGAGCTCGACGTCGTGGGCAGCTTCCGTTTCGATGATGAATTCTCACTGGCCGTCGGCCTCATCTCGTCCGGTGCCGTCGACCTCTCGGGAATGGTCACCCGGACCTTTCCGCTCGAGCAGGCGAAGGAAGCGTTCGATCTTGCGGGTGACCGCGCAAGAGCGATGAAGGTCCAGCTCATCTTGAGCCAGGCCTGAAGAGCGCGCACTCGTGCAGGGTTGCGGAGCGAGATCGCGCCGGTCTGGACCAGACGGGAGTGGTGATCACAGACGGCCGGAATGACGTCCTGGAACGGTTTCTCGAGGCGTCATGTTCGACGGCGGGGTGAAGCATCGAACATGAAAGAATCCGGCGAAACCTTTGTCCGGCCTGTTGCGCGGAATCGCTTCCTTCTTTAAAGCCTCGCCATGAGCACCACGACCCACCCCGACACCGTCCTCATCATCGATTTCGGCAGCCAGGTCACGCAGCTGATTGCCCGGCGCGTGCGCGAAGCCGGCGTCTATTCCGAGATCGCCCCCTTCCAGTCCGCCGAGGAAGCTTATCTGCGCCTGAAGCCGAAAGCCGTGATCCTCTCCGGCAGCCCGGCTTCGACGGTCGATATCGGCAGCCCCCGTGCGCCCGATGCCATCTTCCAGTCCGGCGTGCCCGTGCTTGGCATCTGTTACGGCGAGCAAACCATGTGCGCCCAACTCGGCGGCAAGGTGGAAGGCAGCGACCATCGCGAGTTCGGCCGCGCCTTCCTGGAGATCGAGGAGGATTGTGCGCTTTTCGCCGATGTCTGGGCGCCCGGCACGCGCCACCAGGTGTGGATGAGCCATGGCGACCGCGTCACCGCGATCCCGCCGGGCTTCAAGGTGGTGGGCACATCCTCCGGCGCGCCCTTTGCGGCGATCGCCGACGAGAAGCGGAAATATTACGGCGTGCAGTTCCACCCGGAGGTGGTGCACACGCCCGACGGCGCCAAGCTCCTTTCCAATTTCGTGCACAAGATCGCAGGCTTGAAGGGCGACTGGACCATGGCCGCCTATCGCGAGCAGGCGATCGAGGCCATCCGCCGGCAGGTGGGGTCCGGCAAGGTCATTTGCGCGCTGTCCGGCGGCGTCGATTCCTCCGTCGCCGCGCTGCTCACGCATGAGGCCGTGGGCGAGCAGCTCACCTGCATCCTCGTCGATCACGGCCTGATGCGCAGGAACGAGGCGGACGAGGTGGTCGCCATGTTCCGCGAGCATTACAACGTGCCGCTCATCCTGGTCGATGCCTCCGACCGTTTCCTGGGCGCGCTCGAGGGCGAGAGCGATCCGGAGAAGAAGCGCAAGACCATCGGCCGCCTCTTCATCGAAGTGTTCGAGGAAGAGGCTAAAAAGCTTGGCGGCGCCGATTTCCTCGTCCAGGGCACGCTCTATCCCGACGTCATCGAGAGCGTCTCCTTCACCGGCGGCCCCTCCGTCACGATCAAGTCGCATCACAATGTCGGCGGCCTGCCCGAGCGCATGAACATGAAGCTCGTCGAGCCGTTGCGCGAGCTTTTCAAGGACGAAGTGAGGACACTCGGCAAGGAACTCGGCCTGCCCGACCGGTTCATCGGTCGCCATCCCTTCCCGGGCCCGGGCCTCGCCATCCGCTGCCCCGGCGGGGTCACGCGCGAGAAGCTGGAGATCCTGCGTTCCGCCGACGCCATCTATCTCGACGAAATCCGCAAGGCCGGCCTCTATGACGCGATCTGGCAGGCTTTCGCCGTTCTCCTGCCCGTCCAGACCGTCGGCGTCATGGGCGACGGCCGCACCTACGAATATGTCTGCGCGCTCCGCGCCGTGACCTCCGTGGATGGCATGACGGCGGATTTCTACCACTACGACATGGAATTCCTCGGCCGCGCCGCCACCCGCATCATCAACGAGGTGAAAGGCATCAACCGCGTCGTCTACGACGTGACAAGCAAGCCGCCGGGCACGATCGAGTGGGAGTGAGGGATAGATCTGACTCGGCCCGATATTCTTGACAGACCGACACCGTCCGTCGTGTTCCACCGCCGGGGTACTGGATCTGCGAAAGCGGCGATGCGCCCACAACGCCAGTGCGAACGCGCCTCGCGAGGCAGATAGGCGAGCGCTCCAAGCGGACACACCGGAGTTTGCCGCACGAAAGGAGACGGAGCGGTTGGCGGTCGGGCCGAGGGCGGCTTCTCAGCGGATGAAGTTGACGACGTAGTCCGCTCCGAGCCCAATGGCATCATAGTGTTTCCGGCAGAGGTCGATCTTGGTGAAGACATCCTCGTAGCCGGTTACCTTCCCCCAGGGATCGACGTAGCACATCACGCCGTTGACCTGGAACAGCGTGATCATCTCCTCGACATCCTCGGGGACGACGAGCGTGTGGGTCTCGCCCGGAGGCTCGTAGACATAGCCGCCCTCTTCGGCCACCCAGTCATGCTCCAGATAACGCCAGCGGCCCTTGAGGACGAAGCCATGAACCGGCGCCGGATGGCGATGGCGGCTGAGCACACCGGCCTTGCGGACCTTGAGCAGGTTCACCCAGTAGCCATGGGAGATGTTGAGACAGAGTGGGCGGAACCACACGTTCTGCGCCTGCGGCACCCATATTCGATCGTCCTGGGGAATGGCGTGCGGCACGACGAGGTCGGCGGCCGCTTCCGTGGGCATCGGCAACTGGTATGGCATTCTGGCCAGTTCGTCGGCGGTCGGGTTCTTGTTCATCTCTGCGCTGCTCACATGACGCCAAAGGTGTCGAATGCTTCGGTGGCCCCCATGCCGGCACGGATGGCCTTCTCGACCTCGCTCTCCGTCGCGGCCTTTTCGAGTGCCCGGCGAACCGCCTCCTCCTCCGCCTCCCGTGGTATCACTAGGACACCCTCGCGGTCTGCGAAGATCAGCGATCCCGGCGCAATGCGCACGCCCTCGATCTCCACGGGACAGCGATAGTCGATGACCTTACCGCGCGGCCCCTGGTCCTGGGCATAGACCCCCCGGCAGAATGCCGGGAAACCCAGCGCCTCGATGCCGCGCGCATCGCGCACATAGCCGTTCAGGACGGCACCCGCCGCGCCGAGATAGCTGGCCCGTGTGGACATCAGCTCTCCCCACAGGGCATACCGCATGGACCCGCCAGTTGCGACATAGATCTCGCCCGGACGAAGATTGTCCAGTGCCTCGAGCATCAGGCCGAACGGCTTCATGGTGAGCGGCCCGGCCGCGTCGGGCGCCTCGCCGGGAAACACGTCCGCCTCCAGCACCGGCATGGCGCGGCCGGCCATCACCGTGTCACGCTGCAGCGGGCCGATGCCGGCGGGCAGGAATTGGTTCATCAGGCCCATCTGATCGAGCACGTCACCAATGACGGCGGTGAAGAGCTTCTCCTTCATCAGGGCGAAAAGGCCGTTGTCGTCGGCGTAGGGCTTGCTCATCGATGTCTCCATTATGCGGCGGAATAGCCGCCGTCGACGGGCAGGATCACGCCCGTGACAAACGCGGATGCGTCGGATGCGAGAAAGAGGGCTGGGCCGACCAGGTCCTCCGGGGTTCCCCAGCGCCGCATCGGCGTGCGGTTGAGGATCGGCGCGCTGCGCGCCTGGTCTGCCTGCAGCGCGCTCGTCAGCGGGGTGGCGATCCAGCCGGGCGCGAGCGCGTTGACGCGGATGCCCTCTCCCGCCCACGCGATCGCCAGCGACCTTGTCAGCTGCGCAATTCCCCCCTTGGATGCGGAATAGGCCGGAGCCACCGCGCTGCCGAAATAAGAGAGCATCGAGGCGATATTGATGATGCATCCGCCATGCCTGGCGAGCAGCGGGCGCGCGGCGCTGCATGCACGCAGGGTCCCGGTCAGGTTGATATCGAGGACATCCGCAAAGCCGTCCGGCGTGAACTCGGAACCGTCTCGCCGGATGATGCCCGCGGCGTTGACGAGCACGTCCAGCCGGTCGAGACCGGCGAACAAGGCCTCGACGGAACGCGTATCGCGAACATCCAGGACCCGGTCCTCGATACCGCCCTCGGCAGCGACCGGCTCGTGGCCGGTCGCCAGCACCAGCATGCCCTGCGCGGCAAAACCCCGGGCGATTGCGCGGCCGATGCCGCCCGAGCCGCCGATGACAACGACCTGTTTCATTGCGGCGCCTCCTGCATGCGGCGACGCAGCGCGAAGAACAGCATCAGCGCCCAAAGGCCGAGCGTGAACACACCCAGCGTCCCCGCGATCGGACGGGCGAAGAATTCGGCGAAGCCGCCGGAAGACTTGATGAGCGACTGCATGAGGTTCTCTTCCACCAAGGGTCCCAGGATCAGTCCGAGGATCATCGGCGCCAACGGAAACGCATTCTCCTCGAGAACGAAGGCGACCAGGCCGAGACCCAGCATCAGCCAGACGTCAAAGAGCGTGTTGTTGGACGCGAAGGAACCGATGATGCAGAAGACCAGGATGATGGGGAACAGGATGGGCTGGGGCGCGCCCATGATGCGCCGCGCGGCCAGCACCGCCAGGAGCCCGAGCGGAATCATCAGGAGGTTGGCAAGGACGAAGATCACGAACACCGCGCTCACCAGACCCTCGTTCATGACGAAGACCATCGGGCCGGGCGTGATCCCCTTCATCAGGAGGACTCCGATGAGGATGGCCGTGATCGTGTCGCCCGGAATGCCGAAGACCAGCGTTGGGACATAAGCACCGGACAGGGCGGCATTGTTGGCCGAAGAGGCGTTGACGATACCTTCGGGGTGGCCGGAGCCGTATTTCTCCGGAGTACGCGAAAACCGCTTAGAAATGGCATAAGTGACCCAGGCGGCAATGTCGGCTCCTGCACCCGGCAGGGCACCGATGATAGCGCCGATCGCTGAGCTGCGCGCGACACCGTTGCGATACATCCAGAGCGTTCGGCCGACACCGGCGAGCATCGCTTCCATCCGGGCTTTCGGCAAAGGCGGTATGGCCATGGGATCGCCGATGCGGCGCAGGATCTCGCCAATCGCAAACATTCCGATGAGCACCGGGATGATCGAGATTCCCGCGATAAGCTCGGTCTCGCCGAAAGTGAAGCGCCGCGATCCCATCACCACGTCGATACCGACCGTCGACAGGAGCAATCCGATCGAGAGGGAAAGTGCGCCCTTTACCGCCGATGCGCTCGACACCAGAACCGCGCAGGTGAGGCCGAGCAGAGCCAGCCAGAAATACTCGTAGCTGGAAAAGCCGAGGGCAAACTCGGCGATCTGGGGTGCCGCGATCGCCAGCACCGCGACGCCGACGAGACCGCCGATGGCCGAGCAGAAGAGATTGGCACCGAGCGCCAGCTCGAGCTGGCCTTTCTGACGCATCTTGTAGGCGTCCTCGGTATAGGCCGCCGAGGCCGGAGTGCCGGGAATGCGCAGCATGGCGCCCGGGATGTCGCCGGCGAAGATCGCCATGGTGGTGGCCGCCACGATCGCGCCTATGGCTGGGACGGGCTCGAGGAAGAAGGTGATGGGAACGAGAAGTGCGGCACCCATCGTCGCGGTCAGCCCGGGTATGGCGCCGATGAAGAGACCATAGGCCGAGGCCGCGACGATGATGGCAAGCACGTCGGGACGGAAAACCATGCTCGTTGCGGCCGCAAGGGTATCCATCAGTAGATGACCTCCGTCAGGAGACCAAGCGGCAGCGGGACCGCCAGGATGCGCACGAACAGGAACCAGATGCAGGCGCTCGTCGAAATTGCCACGATGATAGACAGCAGCAGGCGCTTCGTGGTCAGCCAAAGCATGCCCGTCAGCAGGATCGGCACGAGGATGGGAAAGCCTATGCGCCCGCTCAGCACGATATAGAGGATCACCAGCACGGGAACGGACGCCATCCGCGTCAGCGCACCCGGTTTGCGCAGCCAGGGATCGATAACGACCCAGGGCGTGACAGCCGGCGCGCGCAGACCGCTGATCACCAGAGAAATTCCGCAGCCTGCCATGATGACGGCGACGATCATCGGAAATGTGCCGGCGCCGAACCCCTGCCCCGTGAGTTGGGGCATGCTCCAGGCCTGCCAGATGACGACGAGCGCCAGCGCCAGGAAGAAGAAGCCGAAGACGGCATCGTTGAGCTTCATGCCGCACCCCCGTTGGGGGATGCGGCGATGGTGCGTGTTGTCACTGCTTCAGTCCGAGTTTGTCGATGACCTCTGCATTGGTGGCGGCGGCGCTGGTCATGAACTCCGCGAACTCGCCCGAGCCAAGGAACCTCAGCCCGAAACCCCGGTTGGCCATGAACTCCTGGAAGGCGGCGCTGTCATAGGCGGTCTTCACGGCACCCTCGAGCTTGGCCACCACGTCGTCGGGCAGCCCGGCAGGGCCGACGATGCCGCGCCAGGTTCCGCCGACCGATGCCGTACCGGTCGCCTCTTCCGCAGTCGGGACGTCCGGATAGGCATCGAGGCGCTCGTCAGCAAGAACAGCCAGCGTGCGAACGCGACCTGCATCGCGCATCGGCTTGGCCTCCGGCAGCGACGAGGGGACGACATGGACGCCGCCGGCCACGAGCTCCTGGAAGCCGGGCGCCGCACCCTGGCTCGGCACGACGGTCAGGGCCTTGGGATCGACACCATGCGTGTTCATGAACGCGGCAAAAGCCAGATGGTAGGCGGCGCCGACGGGGAAGCCCGACGCCTTATACTGGCCGGGATTGGCGCTGATATCCTTGAGAGCTTCCTCTACGGTCTGCCACGGGCTGTCCGCGCTGATATTGAAGGCGGATGCATCGAAATTGACGAGCGCGATGGGCGTCATCTTTTCCGCGCTGATCGACGACGAACCAATTGCGGCGTAGGTGGTGATCTCGGCCGTGGCGAGGCCGATCGTGTAGCCATCCGGCTCGGCGTCGATCATCGCCGTGTGACCGACGATGCCGCCTGCGCCTTCGCGATTGACGACATTGACTGGCTGGCCGAGCTGGGCCTGCAGTTCCTGCGCCAGCATGCGCGCGACCGCGTCGGTGCCGCCGCCCGCCGCCCAGGGCACGATCATGGTGATCGGGCGCTCGGGGTACTCGGCGAATGCCGGCGCGGCCAATGCGCTGGTGGCGATCAGTGCCAGGAAAAGTTTCTTCATCTTCGGTCCTCCCTTGGGTGTGCTCGCTGGACCGCATCGGGGTCCGTTGAAACATCGTTGAGTTCAGGAATCTGCCTGCTGGTATCCGCCCTCGCCTGGGCGACGAGCGAATTCATTGCCGCCCGTGCGGCTTCGGCATCGCCGCGGGCGATCGCTTCGGAGACAAGACGATGGTTCGCGAGGTTTCCCTCGTAATTTCCGCCCTCGTCGTTGAGCATGCGCAGGTTCTCGCGCAACGCGTGGGTGATCGAGCCCATGATCGAGATCAGGAACCGGTTGTTGGAGGCATCGGCAATGGCCACATGGAATGCCAGATCGATCTCGATCTTGGCGGGAATGTCCATGCTGTCGGCAAGCGACGCCATGGCCTCCCATGCGCGCGCCACCGCCTGTCTTTGCATCCTCGTCGCCCGCAGCGCCGCTTCGGCGGCCGCCATCGGCTCCACCGCCTGACGCGTCGTCAGCAACTCCTGCATGAAGCGCGCATCGCGATTGAGGCCGCCGCCGGACCAGTCGAGAACGTCGGGATCGAGGACGTTCCACCGCACGCTGGGCAGGACGACGGTCCCGCGGCGCGGGGCGATTTCCACCAGCGACTTGGCCGCCAGCGCCTTCATGGCTTCGCGTAGCGTGTTGCGCGAGACACCGAATGCGGCCGCCAGCTCAGGTTCTCGTGGCAGGCCAGCTCCCTCGGGGAACTGCCCCGTCACGATAGCCTTCCCGATCGCGGCCGCCGCATGGGCTGTTCGTGATTGCCAATTGACTTTGCCAGTCATGGCGCTGGCCATCCTCCCGATACGCCTCCTCGCGCATTGGTAGGATGTATCGCATCTCAGGCAATCGCGTCAAGCATTCATCGGATGAATAAGTCGCTTGTCAGGAATGACAGACCCGCGCCTTGGCATTCAGGGATGATACGCCCGCCAAACGGAGGAGCGGAAATCAACGAACTTGCCCCGTTGCCATCCGGTGCCGGCCGATGGGAAGCATGATCGGCCTGCCGGAGGTCGGGTCGGTGATGATGCGGCTTTCGAGGCCGAAGACCTGCCGCACGTTCTCTTCCGTCAGCACCTCTTCCGGCTTGCCGGAGACGTGCAGGCGCCCCTCCACCATTGCCAGAAGGTAATCCGCATAGCGCGCCGCCAGGTTGAGGTCATGCAGCACCATGACGATGGTGGTGCCGCGCGTGTGATTGAGATCGGTCAGGAGATCCAGCACCTCGACCTGATGGCTGATGTCGAGAAATGTCGTCGGCTCGTCCAGGAGCAGGATCTCTGTCTGCTGCGCCAGCGCCATGGCGATCCAGACGCGCTGGCGTTGCCCGCCGGAGAGCTCGTCCACCGGCCTTTCGGCAAGCTCCACGGTCCTGGTTGCCGTGAGTGCGGCATCCACGGCCTCGTCGTCCCTGCGCGTCCAGCGTGAGAACATGCCCTGATGAGGGTGCCTTCCACGGCTGACGAGGTCGGCGACCGTGATGCCTTCCGGCGCGATGGGGGACTGGGGAAGCAGGCCCAATGTGCGGGCCAGTTCCCGCGACGGGGTCCGGTGGATCGATTTGCCATCGAGCAGCACATGCCCCCGGCGCGGCGCGATGAGCCGGGACATCGCGCGCAGCAGCGTGGACTTGCCGCAGGCATTGGCGCCGACGATCACGGTGATCTTGCCGGGCGGCACGGCGAGCTCCAGCCCGCTCAGGACGTCGGCATCGCCGTAACCGGCCGAAAGCTGGCTGACGGTGAGGGTATGAGCAGTCATAGCGAGCCTCCCGTCCGATTGACGCGGACGATCAGGAAAATCAGGTAGGGAGCACCCAGCGCGCCGGTCACCACGCCCACCGGATAGCGGCTCGGCAAAAGGAATTGCCCGCAGTAATCGCCGACCAGCACGAGCGTCGCCCCGATCAGCGCCGAGGGGACCAACAGCGAACCGTTGCTTCCCACGATGCGGGCGGCAATCGGCCCCGACAGGAAGGCGACGAAGGCGATCGGCCCCGTTACCGCCGTCGCGCATGCGATCATGCCGACCGCCGCGACGATGACAATGATACGGGTGCCGGCAACCCCGACACCCAGCGCGGCCGCGGCGTCATCCCCCAGCCTCAGCGTCTCCAGGTCGCGCGAACGGCTTAAAAGAAGCCCGCCGAGGACGGCGAGCGCCAGGAGAAGCGGGAGCGCCTGGCCTAGCTGCGCGCCGTTGACACTGCCGGTCAGCCAGCGCATCGCCTCCTGCAGGCTCCAGGCGGGAGCGTAGGAGAGGATGTAGGCGATGAAGCTTTCCAGCATGGCCGAAACGCCGATGCCGACGAGGATGAGCCGCGTTCCGGCAACGCCGTTCCTGCACGAAAGAGCATAGACCAGCAGCGCCACGCCCAAGCCGGCGATGACGGCGAAGATCGAGACGACCGGCCCGCTGAGCGACAGCACGACGATGGCGAAGACGGCCGCAGCGCTTGCGCCCGAGCTGATGCCGATGATGTCCGGGCTGGCGAGGGGATTGCGCAGCATGATCTGGAAGGCCACGCCGCCGAACCCGAAGCTCAAGCCCGCAAGGACCGACAGAACCGCCCGTGGCAGCCGCAACTGCCCAACGGTGAAGCTCGCGCCCGACACATCCTCGCCCAAGAGCACGCGGATGACGTCGTTCGGCGGCGTGAAGGATTGTCCCAGAGACAGCGCCAGGGCGAAGGTCGCGGCCAGCAGGAGCACCAGAACGGCGACCACGAAATTGTGCTTGCGCGTACGGCGGCGGCGGTTGTCGACGAGGGAATCGATGGTGGAGGCAAGCATCGTCACAGCTCACGCACCCGCTGGCGCCTGACGATCCAGATGAAGAAGGGGGCGCCGACGAAGGCGGTGATGATGCCGACATCGAGCTCGGCCGGTCTGGCTATGATGCGCCCGACGATATCGGCGGACAGAAGCAGGCATGCCCCGCCAAGTGCCGAAAACGGCAGCAGCCACCGGTGATCGACCCCGACCAGCAGGCGGCACAGATGCGGCACGACCAACCCCACAAAGCCGATCGGCCCGCAGATCGCCGTGGTCGCTCCGCACAGCAGGATGGCGCCAAGCGCGGCGACCGCGCGGGCCACGGCGACGCGCTCGCCAAGCCCGGCCGCCAACTCGTCGCCCAAGGCCAGCGAGTTCAGCTTGCGTGCCGAAAGCAGGCTTATGGCAAAGCCCAGAACAAGAAACGGCAGCACGTGGGAAATGCGGTCGAAGGTCGCTCCGCCCACGCCGCCGATCTGCCAAGCACGGATGCCGCCCGCGATGTCGTTTCGCGGCAGCACCACCGCGATGACCAGCGAGGAGAAGGCGACCGAGGTGGCGGCTCCGGCAAGCGCCAGCTTGAGGGGCGTTGCCCCGCCGCGCCCCAGGGAGCCGATGACATAAACGAAGACCGCCGACGCCCCTGCCCCCAGAATGGCCGTCCAGATATAGGCATGGGACGAGGTGATATTGAACCAGGCGACCGCGACGACGACGGCAAGCGATGCGCCCATATTGACGCCCAGGATACCCGGATCGGCCAGGGGATTGCGGGTCACGCCCTGCATGATCGCCCCGGCGAGCCCGAGTGCCGCCCCGGCAAGCAGGGCCAGCAGTGTCCGCGGAACCCGCACGGCAACCGCGGCCCGGCCGATGCTGTCGACCTGACCGCCAAGTGCTGCGACGATGTCGGTCCAGGCCACGTCGCGCGTGCCGACCGCCACGGAAAGGGCGCAAAGCGCTGCACAGGCCGCGATCACCGCAGCCAGCCAGAGGGTGCGGCTACGGTTCGACCTTCCGGGGAAAGACACCCGACCAGATGCCTCGATGCTCTGCGCCGTCATCTGGATTTTTGGGCCGCCTTTGCAAGCAAAACCAAGTAGTCTTTAAGCACCCACGGGATCGAAAGCGGTGTGGGATTTGCCGCCGTGCCGAGCGGATCCCTGCCCAAAAGGACCACCGCGTCGTTGGCGACGGCCGGCATCCTGGACATGAGCGGATTGGCCGCCAGCGCGTCGATCAGTCTCCGGTCGCCATAGGTGACGACGATATCGACATCGTCGAACGCATCGATCCGCTCGGCGCTGATGGAGTCCGAGTAGCGGCCTGCCTCCGACGCTTCCATGACGCTTTTCGGCGATTTCAGCCCCAGATCGGTGAAGAACTTCACCCGTGTATCGTTCCCGGTATAGAAATTGACGGTGCTGAGGTCGGTCGTGTCGAGATGGGTGATGAACATTGCCGATTTGCCCTGAAGTTCAGGGTAGCCGGCGACCGTTTCCGCAATTTCGGCCTCGATCTGCGCGATCAGCGCCTCGCCCTCGGCGGCCATGCCCAGCCCGGCGCTGTTGTAGCGGATCATCTCGCGCCAGTCGGTCGACCATGGGGCTTCAGGATAGGCGACGACCGGGGCGATCTGGCTGAGCGTGTCGTAATCCGATTGGCTCAAGCCCGAATAGGATGCCAGGATCACATCGGGATCGGTGGCGGCGACCGCCTCGAAGTCGATGCCGTCGCCCTCGTCGAAAAGCACCGGCTTGCCGGCGCCGAGCTCGGCCAGTTTTTCGGCTACCCAGGGCAACAGCCCATCGCCATCGTCATCACCGAAATTGGCCGCGGCAAAGCCGACAGGCACGACCCCGAGCGCCAGCGGAACCTCATGGTTCGCCCAGGCAACCGTCGCGACCCGTTCAGGCTTCTCGGTGATGGTCGTCGTGCCCAGCGCATGCTCGATGGTGATGGGATAGGTGGTTTCCCCCGCCCATGCACAACCGAATGCAATGAATGAGAGGCATGTCGCGGCAAGCGGCACGGTCAGACGGAAGAACCGCAGCATTGGCAGTACCCTCTATGAGGCTTAAGTGGACTTTCAGTCTCAGGTTCACCTGACGACGTCAAGTCGGGTGCCGGCGCGTCTGCGGTGGAGCGCCAAAGTTTCCGCAGGCTTCTACAAGAACGGTGAAATTTACAATACTGGATAAACAAGCTCAAGTTAGTAGGCGCGGCAAGGCTGCCCGTAGGCAATTCCTGCTGCCGGCGTCAGCCGACAGCGAGCAATCATGAAAGTCCGGATCCTGACCATGGAAATCGAAACGACAGGTGGCAACCACAGGCGGGCAGGAGCCCGCTACCGGAATGCGCTCCTACTGGGCTGCACGGCCTTCGTCGCCTTCCCGCCCGCGTGTTTGCTGGCTCAAGAGGTTGTGGATTCAGGGTCCGCCACCGTTCTTGAGACCCTCGTTGTCGAGGGCGGCGATCCCGATGACGATGCGAACTCGATCGTCGCGACGAAGACGTCAAGCGGCAGCAAGATGGCGACGGATATCCTGGATACGCCCGCCTCGGTGTCCGTTATCACCGCCAAGGAGATCGAGGAGCGTGGCGCGCAGAATGTCGAGCAGGTGTTGCAATACACCGCCGGCGTGACCGCGGATTTCTACGGCTCGGACGACCGTTTCGACTATTTCCAGATCCGGGGCTTCGATGCCTATGCCTATCGTGACGGGCTGACACTGGGCCGCCCCTTTGGCGGCGTGCGGGAAGAGCCTTATGCCTTCGAGCGCGTCGAGGTGCTGAAGGGCGCGAATTCCACCATCTTCGGCGTCTCGGACCCGGGCGGAGCGGTGAACTACGTCACCAAACGGCCGAAGAATGAGCGGTTCGGCGAAGTCTACGTTACCGGCGGGTCGTATGAGCACAAGGAAGTCGGTTTCGACTTCGGGGACAACCTGACCAAGGACGACACGCTTTCCTATCGTCTTACCGGCAAGTTCAAGGATGCCGATGACGAATTCGATTATTCGCGGGACGACGAGAAATTTTTCATGGGGGGCCTCACCTGGCGTCCCAGCGACGCGACCAGCCTGACCGTCGTCTTCGATCACCTGAATCGCGATGACGTTCCCGGTGGCGGCGGGCATCCGCTGGGCTCGGATTTCGACAGAAGCCGCTTCTTCGGGGAACCCGACTTCAATTATCGTGGCACGGACAGGAACACGGTCAGCGTCATGTTCGACCATGATTTCGGCTCCGGCCTGAGCTTCAGTTCGAACGCACGCTACAGCGACACGAAAACCGACTTCGGCTATGCCTATATTTCCGCCACGCCGACGGATGGCTCGACCATTGCGGACCGGGCTTACTTCGCCAACGATTCATCGAGGGAAAACTTCATCATCGACGCACGCCTGCAATACGACACCAGCTTCAGCAATGTGGACAGCCGCACGCTGGTTGGCGTCGAATACAATGAATCCTCGTCCGACAATGATTCGTATTTTGGCGCTGCACCGGGCATCGACTGGACGAACCCGGTCTATACCGGCGCGCCCGCATCCGTTCCGCTTTATAGCAGCAGGCACAACGACCAGAAAACCAAGTCCATCTACGTCCAGCAGGATCTGACCTTCTCGGAAAGATTGATCGCGACCGTCGGGTTGCGGAATGACTGGCTGGATTTGGAGGAGACGAACAAGCTCACAGGCGTGTCGTCCAGGGACGATCTCAGCGAGTTCACGAGCCGCGTGGGCCTGACCTATCGGGTCACCGATCAGTTGGCGGTTTATGGAAGCTATGCCGAGTCCGTCGCTCCCCCGTCCCTGGGCACTGAGCCGGAGCGCGGCGAGCAGATCGAGGTCGGCGTCAAATATCAGCCCAACGCATTCCCCGCGCTTTTTAGCGCTGCGTTTTACGATCTGACCAAGAAGAATGTCTCGGTCACGGATCCTATCACCCTGCTTCCGTCCACGATCGGCGAAGTTCGGGTTCGCGGTCTGGATCTTGAGGCAAAGGCCGAGCTGACAAGCAATTTCAGCCTGACGGCGGCATATTCATATCTCGATTCCGAGATCGTCGAAGACGGAGCGTCCACGAACGAAGGCAACCGTCTGCAGTTCGTGCCCAAGCATATAGCGTCGGTCTGGGGTCGCTATACGCTCGAGGGAAGCGGACGCCGTGGCGATATGACCTTCGGACTAGGCGCGCGTTACATGGGTTCGTATTATTTCGATGACGCGAACACGCAGTCGACGGGTAGCAGCATCGTCTTCGATGCCGCCTATAGCTACGACATCATGGAAAACACCTCTCTCGAGGTCAATGTAAGCAACCTGTTCAACGAGAAGCACGTCGCCTATGGCGGGTTCGGTGCAGATTGGTACAATCCGGGCCGCGCGATCTACGCAACGCTACGCCGCACCTGGTGACGAGGCTGCCCCGCCCGCAGCCATTGCGGCGGGGCAAGTCCGGCGATTAGCCGATCTGCCGCAAACGGCGCCATGCCGCCGGTGTTTCACCGACGTTTTGCCGGAAGGCTTTTGTCAGATGTGCCTGATCGGTGAACCCGAGTTGGGCGGCGATGCCCGCCACCGTCAGATCGCTCTCCACCAGCAGCTTTTGGGCAAGCTCGATGCGTCTTCCGAGCTGCCATTGCAGCGGCGTTTTTCCTGTCGTCTGCTTGAAGACATTGGCAAACCAGCTTTCGGACAAACCGACCGTCGCGGCCATCTCGGCGACCGTCAGCCGGCAATCGCCGCACGCATCGATGCGCGAGATCAGCCTGTTCATCTGCGCCTGGGTGAGCCTGCCATTGGCTTGCTTGCCGTCATGCTCGGGGATGTCGAGGAGACCGGTTAGGATGCTGCCCACGAGGCTCTCGGCATAGACCGGATGTTTCGAAGGGTTCGACACTTCCTCGACCAGCAGGCCGGCCAGCGTTTCGATGGAACCGACATCCTGGATTTCCACTGGACGGCGCAGTGCCGTCAGTGCAGCCGACGCTCCCACCGAGGGCGCCAGAAATCTCAATAGCCGATCCCTGTGCACGTGCAGATCCAGATGGGAGAAGCGATGCGGGGAGGTGAAATTGGTCCACAAGGGAACGCCGGCAGGCACATAGATCGCGCGCGTCATCGGACGGTCATGCTGTCCGAATCCTCCTTCCCGGTTGGTCATCCGGATGTGGGGCGACACGTCATTGAAAAAGATCACAAGGCGCGGATCGGGTGACAGGTAATATCCCTTGGCCCCGGACTGGCCTTCCGCATCCCAGAAGACGCTCATCAGGCCGTTCAAGCCGCGCCATTTGACAGGCGCGAGCACCCGGATGCCTTCTGTATAGCAGGTCATCGAATGCTGATAGCTCATGCTGGAAGCCCTGCGCGCTTAACCTGAAGGATGGCGGGGTTGTCTGACGCGGCAAATCATCGTGGCTGGCTTCTCCGATGGCATTTCAGAAGCGATCGGCCATGCATATTGCCGACCGGCCGCCATTTAATATGACAATAGCTATCATGTTTATTCGCTGTGGCAAGCCACTTGCGGCGAGGAGCTGATTTTGCGGTGACCTTCAGCGAGCTCGCGGGACGCCGCCGCTGATGCAGACGGCCCGGCGGGAAATCAGCGGAAGCCGGCCGTCTTGCGCAGCAAGGCCGGTGCATCCTTCGGTCCGGTTTCGCCGGCCCATGCCACGAACTGGTCCGGCCGCACCAGCACATAGCGCGCCTCGTAGCGCTCGCGGCCGCCCTCGCGGCTGTCCTCGACGGTATCGAACGGCAGCTCCAGCGCGCCCGCAGCCGCCTTGAACGCGGCAATGTCGGCCGGATCGCCATCCAGCGAAAGCAGCGTGAAGCCGCCGCCAAGGCATTCGTACACATTCCGCCCGGAGCTCAGCGGCTGCGGTGCCAGATGGTGTCCCGGCCGGGCCGCGAAACTGTGCCCGCCGATGGCGTTCGTCTCCGCCCCTGGCTGACCACAGACGATGGGGGAGCCGCGGTAGTTCGGCTCGAAAGCACTCACCTCCGTCCGCGCACCGCCGCCGCGTGCAGCCCATTCGGCCTCGAAGGCCGCCCTGTCGCGAGCCGGGTCGAAGGCTTCCAGAAAGGCGCGGTCGCTTTCGATCGCCTTCTCGATGAAATCGCGCGCGGTCGACTGGAAGACCGGCCGGCGCTCCGCGTCATAGCTGTCGAGCAGCCGGTCGCCGCCCCAGCCCCGAAGCGCGGCGGCGAGCTTCCAGCCGAGATTGCGCGCGTCCTCGAAACCGGTGTTGATGCCGTAACCGCCATAGGGCGGGTGGCTGTGCGCGGCGTCGCCGGCAATGAAGACGCGCCCCTTTCGATAGGTGTCAGCCACGGCCACGCGCAGGTCCCAGAAGCCGACATGCTCCAGCTCGACGTCGAAAGTGGCGCCGGCAGCGCGGTGGAGATAGGTCTTCGCGTCGAAATTCTCCTTCGTCGTGCCGGGCGCCACGGGGGCGTGGAAGAACCAGGTCTCGCCGAGATCGACGCGGCCGAAGAACTGCCAATAGCCTTTCAGGTCCGAGTGGAGCACGTTGAAGAAGGATTTTCCGGGGAAGCGCTCGAGCAGTTTGTGCAGGCCTCTGGAGCGGAAGACCAGAAGCACCATGAGCCTGTCGTGGTCCGAGCGGGTTTCGGTGATGCCCGCCTGCTCGCGCACCATGGAGCGGCTGCCGTCGCAGCCCGCGAGATATTCGCCATGTAAGGCGATCTTGCGGTCCCCTGCCCTTTCCGACGCTATGACGCTGACGCCAGCCGTGTCCTGGCGCACCTCTTCGGCGGTGAACCCATAGAGCACCTCGACCGAAGGCAACGCCTTCACGCGTTCGCGCAGCACAGCCTCCGTCGCATATTGGGGCAGGCGCTCATTGTCGGTGAAATAGTAGGGCCGCACCAGTTCGCGCTGCAGCCAGTCGTAATGGTAGTCGCCGAGCAGCGTGCCATAGGCGGTCAGGCCGCCGATGCCGTATTCCCTGGGGATCGTGCGGGCGGCGCGCAGCGCCTCCTCCGCGCCCCAGAAGTGGAAGTGCTCCATGGTGCGCTGGGTAAGGTTCTGCCCCTTCGGCACCTGCTGCGGCACCGGATGGCGCTCGACGACAATGGTGCGGATGCCGCGTTGGCCCAGCTCGATGGCGAGCCCCATGCCGACGGGCCCGCCGCCGGCGATCAGCACCTGTGCCTGTTTTTCCTGCATTCCGCTTCCACGCAGCCCTTTGCGAGTTCTTGACGCTCCCGAACGGTGCCTCCCTCCCCCGCTCTTGCAAGGTGAGGAGCCAGCGCCTCCTCCGTTCTAGATCGACCCCGCTTCCAGATAGACGTGCTTCGTCTCCAGGAAGTCGTTGAGCCCTTCCACGCCGTGCAGACGCCCCAGGCCAGAGTGGCGGTAGCCGCCGGTCTCGCCCTCCGCGAATAGCCGCCCATGGCAGTTGAGCCAGACGGTGCCGGCCCGGATCGCCCGTGAAAGCCGCATGGCGCGGTTGACGTCGCGCGTGAAGACGCTCGCCGCCAGGCCGTAATGCGTGGCATTGGCCTTGGCCACCGCTTCGGCCTCGTCTTCGAAGGTCTCGATGGAAACGATCGGCCCGAACAGTTCCTCCTGCACGAGCTCGGAATGCGCATCCTCCATTCGGAAGAGCGTTGGCGTCACGAAGGCGCCGCGCGCCAGCGGGCCATCGGGAATGCCGCCCTTCAGCACCAGCTCGCCCTCGTCGCCCGCCTGCTCGATCAGGCGGCAGACGCGGGCTTGGTTGTCCCTGTCGATGAGCGAGCCCATCTGGCTTGCGGCATCGGCGCCAGGGCCGACACGAACCTCGGCAAAGGCGGCGCGGATGCGGTCGGTGAATTCCTTCTCGCAGGATTTCTGCACCAGGAAGCGCGCCGCCGCCACGCAGATCTGCCCCGCCATCATGAGCGCACCGCCGGTCAGTTCCCGGCAGGTCTGGTCGAGATCGGCGTCGCCGAAGACAACGGCCGGCGCCTTGCCGCCAAGCTCCAGCGAAAGCCGTTTCAAGGTCGGCGCCGCCCCCGCCATGATACGCTTGCCGGTGCGGCTCGAGCCGGTGAAGCTGATGACGTCGATGTCGTCGGAGACGACCAGCGCCTCCCCCACCTCGATCCCGTTCTCGTTGACGGAGTTGACCACGCCTTGGGGCAGCGAGGGGCAGTCGTCCACGCACTCCATCACGCGCCGGTGGATGAGCGGCGTCTGCGGCGCCGGCTTGATGACCGCGGTGCAGCCTGCAGCCAGCGCCGGCCCGAGCGACCGGACGAGCAGGGTCACCGGCGCGTTCCACGGCACGATGATCGCCGCCACGCCGGCGGCCTCGCGGTTCATCATGGAGAAATTGCCGGGCGCGGTCTCCATCGTGCGCCCAAGAACCGTGCGCGCCAGGCCGGCATAGTAGCGCGTCTCGGAGATCGCGCCCGCCATCTCGCCCAGCGCCTCGCGCTTCAGCTTGCCGTTCTCGGCGACGATAAGGTCGGCAAGCTCCTCCTTCGCCGCCTCCAGGCGGTCGGCCAGTTCGTGGAGCACCGCCGCGCGCAGGCGCGGCGAAGAAGCCCAGGCGGTGCGCTCGAACGTCTCCCGCGCGACGGCGGCCGCCTGGTCCGCGAGGTCTCGCGAGCCGGGGGTGTAGCGGCCGAGCACGCCGCCGTCCGCCGGGTTGAGGCTGTCGAGCAGCTGGCCACCGGCGATCCACTCGCCGCGGATGTAGTTCTTCGCCTCGGGTAGCGCCATGGTCCCCTCCCTCAGATCGTCAGACCCAGGAGCTGAACGGCATTGTCCTGGTAGAGCTTCCGCCGCGTCGCCTCGGAGACCTCCAGCGTATCCAGAATGCGGATGGTCTCGCGGATATACATCGGCCCGCCCTCGGGATCGAAAGGCGCGTCGGAGGCGAACAGCACATGATCCTCGCCGAAGAACCCGATGGCGTGCTCGATCGCCTTGCGCGAGCCGAAGGAGGCCGTGTCGGCGTAGAAATCCTTGAAATATTCAAGGTGCGGGCGCTTCAGCGCCTTGCGGACGGCGCCGAGATCGCGGTCCGTCGTGCGCTTGCCCATCTGGTCCCAGCCCGGCCCGACACGCCCCTCGAAGAAGGGCACCATGCCGCCGGCGTGATGGGTGATGACCTTGAGGCCGGGATACTTGTCGAAGATGCGCGAGAAGACGAGGCGCGCCATGGCGGCCGATGTCTCGTAAGGCCAGCCGAAGGTCCACCAGATCTCGTATTCCGAACGCCTCTCCGACTCATAATCGGCAAAGTTCTCGCCGCGCGCCGGGTGCAGCCATACCGGCTTGCCGGCAGCGGCCATGTATTCGAAGAAGGGCTCGTATTCCGGCAGATCGAGCGGCTTTCCGGCCACATTGGTGAAGATCTGCATGCCGGCGGCGCCGAGTTCCTCGATGGCGCGCCTTGACTCGGCCACCAGGGCGTCCGGATTGTTCATCGGCGCCGTGCCGATGAAGGCCGGGAACCGCTGCGGATACTTTGCGCACAGCTCGGCCATGGCATCGGAGCCGATGCGGGAAAGCTCCAGCGCCTTTTCCGGCCCCGCAAGCTTTTCCAGCGGCGGCGAGGCGAGCGAGAGCACCTGCATGTAGTCCTCGCCGAACATGTCCATGACCTCGAAGCGCCGGTCGAGCTCGGTCATCATCGGCACCGCGCCAGAGCGCATGGTGATGTCGGTCATCTCGCCGATATGGGCGATCAGCGCGTCGAAAAACGGCTTCGGCCAGATGTGGTTGAAAATGTCGATCTTCTTCATGGATCCTCGCTCGCCATCAATGCGGGAAGGATGCGCAGGCAGCGCCGCAAAGTCAACAATCATCTCACTAGATGAGACTATTGAGCAGCGATATTGTGCCGCTGCTCGGACAGCGCCTGGGTGATCTCGGCCGCCGCCTGCCGCACATGGCCGCTGATCTCGTCGATAGCGTTGCCGTTGACGAGATGGCCGGCGATTGTCACGCAGACGCTGGCGATGGGGCTCCGGCCGGCATCGAAAACCGGTGCGGCGATGCCCACGACGCCGGGCGTCACCTCGCCGTAGGCCACCGCATAGCCCGCCCTTTTCACACGTTTCAGGCTGTCGCAGATCTCCTCGACCGTGTTGCCGAGGCCGATTGCGCTGAGATCCTCGATGCTGTGCTCGATCATGGGAATGAGATGGCGCCGCGGCAGGAAGGCCATGAGCGAGCGGGCGATCGCGCCGCGGCCGAGCGGCATGGGCCGACCGCGCGGATAGCTGCTGCGGGGGTTTACGGCGGACCGCTCCGAGGCCACGCAAAGGATGCGATCGCCGTAGCGCCGCACCAGAAGCGCGGTGCAGGTATATCGGTCCGTGAGATTTTTGAGGTGCTTCTGGCCGTTCAGGATGAGCGCGTCGGACTTACGAAGGAGAAAATCCATCTCCACCACCTTGGGACCGAGTGTGAAGCCGGCATTGGGGTTGGAGCTTAGGAGACCCGCCTCCCGCAGTGTCTTGAGATAGCGATAGAGCGTCGGCCGGCTGTAGCCCAGCTTCTCCATCAGTTCTTCCGGCGTCCATTCCAGCCGGTCCTCGGAAAAGACCTCCAGAATGGCAAGGCCGCGTTTTAGGCTGTTTGCCGCCTGTTCTTCGCTCACGTCAGCGCCTTCCTCCTTTCTTCCCGTGCGCGATAGGCTTCCATCCCCAAAAGGGCAACCCCGCCGCATACGCCGATGATATCGGTATAGACGGCCCCGGTAAAAGCCCCTGCCGGGACCAGCGCCATGAGACCGAAAAGGCCGAACAGAAGCCGCGTCGGAACGGACAGCTTCGAGGCGGCATATCCAGCAAGCGCCGCCGAGACGAGCCACACGCCCGCCCCCGCCGTTACCACCGCGAGGCCGATCTCGACGGGCGCACCGATCAGGAGCAACGTCGGGGAGAACACGAACAGGAACGGCACGACGAACGCCGCCCAGCCGAACTTGACGGACGCCCATCCCGTCTGCATCGCCGGCGCACTGGCGATGCTTGCGGCGGCGAAAGCCGCGATGGCGATGGGCGGCGTGATCATGGACATCATGCCGAAATAGAGCACGAAGAGATGCGCCGCGATCGGCTCGATGCCGACCGCTACGAGCGCCGGCGCCACCAGGGCGGCCAGAAGCACATAGACGCCCAGCGTCGGCAGGCCCATGCCGAGCACGATGCAGACGGCGGCCGAAAGCACGAGCAGCACGACCGCGCTGCCGCCGCCGATCTGAACCAGCGCATAGGTGAGGTTGAAGCTCAGCCCCGTGACGTTGAGGACGCCGATCACCAGGCCGGCGGCGGCCGAGATGACGATGATCTCTACGACGGATTTCCCCGTCTGCTCGAGGGATCCGAAGAGCGATCCAAGCTTCGGCCGCACCGACCGGTAGCCGAAGATCAGCGAGGTGACGATCACGGAGAGCGCCGCGGCGAGCGCAGCGCGCTCGGGCTGCCAGTTCAGCGAAAACAGGGCGCCGATCAGCACGACGAAGGCCAGGATGAAGTGCAGCCCGGTGACGATACGCCTGGCGGGCGGTATCTGGGATTTGGGAACCCGCGAGATGCCGAGCCTCGCCGCTTCCAGGTCGGCCTGGATGAAGAGCGCCACATAGTAGAGCAGCGCGGGAACCAGGGCTGCGAGTGCGACCTCGGCATAGGATATCTGCAGGAACTCGGCCATGAGAAAGGCCGCGGCCCCCATTACCGGCGGCATGAGTTGCCCCCCCGTCGAGGCCACGGCCTCGATGGCGCCGGCCTTGTGGGCCGGATAGCCGTCGCGCTTGATCATCGGGATGGTGACGATGCCGGTCGCCGTGACATTGGCCACCGCCGAGCCGGAGATGGAGCCGAACAGGCCGGAGGCGAGCACGGCGATCTTCATCGAGCCGCCGCGAAAGCGTCCCATTGCGAGCAGGGAGGCATCGGTGAAGAAATGCGAGCCGCCGGTAAGGCCGAGCAGGTTGCCGAAGAGGATGAAGGCGACGACCACCGTGGCCGCCACGCTCATCGGAATGCCGAAGACGCCGTTGACGTCGAAGGCCATATAGCCCGAAAGCATCTGCCAGTCCTGCGCCCGGCCGGCCAGCCGCCCCGGCACGAGATTGCCGAAGAGCGCGTAGAGCAGAAAGGCGGCGATGATGACGACCAGAGACCAGCCGGTCGTCCGGCGCAGCGCTTCGAGCACCAGGACGACGATGATGAGACCGGGCACGTAGGCGCTCGGCGGCTTCGAGAAGATGAGATTGACCACCTGGGGGTAGCGCACCGCCACATAACCGACGGCAAGAAAGGCAAGCAGCGCGAGCAGGCAATCGTACCACGGCACGGTCGCGCGCTCCTCTCCGCGCCTTGCCGGCAGCATCAGAAAGGCCAGCGGCAGCGTGAAGGCGAGCACCGCCGCCAGGAACTGCTGCGGATAGAGCGACAGTCCCAGGCTGCGCTGCAGGTTGAGTGACCAGGCCACCGCCACAAGCGTGAGGCAGATGGCCAGCACGCTTGCGACAGGGCGCCAAAGGGCGGGCGGAAGGCCGAAACCGGCCTTCCCTTCATTCCCCGGTGTGCTCATCAACGCCTACTCTTTCCAGATACCGGCTTCCTTGTAGAAGCGAATGGCGCCAGGATGATATTCCGAGGGCGCGATCTCTCCTGCCATGTCGTCGGGGTCGAAGGCGTTGAAGGGCGGGAAGGTCTTGGCCATCGTGTCCTTGCCTTCGTGCAGCACCTTCGTCATCTCGTAGACGACGTCGTCGGAGACGCCGGCGTGGGTGAAGACGACTTGCGGATAGGCGAAATAGGTTGCCTTCTCCTCCACGCCCGGCGTGTTCGGTCCCGGCTCGAGTTCGACGAAGTAGGCCACCGGCCAGTGCTCGCGCGCCAGCGCCAGGTTCTCCTCCGTGGGCTCGATCGGCAGCGCTCGCAGGCCGCCGACGGCGGCGTCCGCCTCCCGCACCTTGCCGGCGCCATGGGCGAAGATGAAGCCGACCGAATCTCCGGCGATGAAGGCGTCCGCGCCCGCCACCACGCTCGGCACCTGAACCGGCTGCATGTCGGCGCGGGTCATGCCGGCAGTCGCATACATCGCGTCGAGCTGCGGCAGGATGGTGTTCTGGGCGGTGTAGCCGTCCACCATCGGCTTGCCGCGGAGATCCGCGATCGAATGGATATCCGAATCGGCGCGCACGAAAATGGCCTCCACCAGCGGCATGATGAGGCCGACGACTCTGAGGTCCGGGTTGGCCGAGCCCTCGAACCATTCCTTGCCTTCCAGCGCATAGTTGACCTCCTGCAGGTTGGCGACACCGAATTCGATGCCGCCGGAGGCGACGAAGGGGATGTACTGGTTCGGGCTGGTGGCCGGCTGGATGGTCGCGTTCAGCCCCGCCTGGTTGGCCGCGTTGGCGACCGCCGTACCGATATTGTGAAACAGAGAACCCGGATTGGACGTGGCGATGCCCACGGTCTGGGCGGATGCGGCTCCACTGAAGCCGATTGCGGCCATCAGCATGGCCGAAGCGAAATGGCGTTTCATTGTTTCTCCTCCGCTGCTGCTCCCGTACCGTCCACCATCAGACGATACAAAATCCCTAAGAATGAGATTATTGTTCCATCATGCACTTGCCATCACGGACTTTTCAAGCTCATTCTGATCGGGCCCGCGCTGACATGTGCGCCCCCGCTTGCACCAAGCGCGCAAGCGGCCGCCGGGCGGCAGGTGCATGTGATCGGCTTATGAGAATTCTGAGGAGGAACAGATGGCGCTCGATCGATCCGAACCGCGGACGAAGCCCGTTGCCGACGGCCCGACAGGCGCCGAGACCTTGCTCCTCGGCCTGAAGCGCAGCGGCATCGACTATATCTTCGCCAATTCCGGCACCGACTTTCCGCCCATCATCGAGGCGTTCGCCTCGCTCGACGGGGACGAGGTGCCGGTGCCGGTCACAGTGCCCCACGAGACCGCGAGCGTCGCCATGGCGCACGGCTATTATCTCGTCACGGGCCGGCCGCAGGCGACGATGGTCCATGTCAATGTCGGGCTGGCCAATTCGGCAATGGGGGTCATCAACGCTGCCAGCGACAACATTCCCGTGGTGGTGATGTCGGGCCGCACGCCGATCACCGAGCACGGCAGGCGCGGTTCGCGCGTCACGCCGATCCAGTACGGGCAGGAGATGTACGACCAGTCCTCGCTGGTCAGCGGCGTCGCCAAGTTCCACTACGAGATGCGGTATCCCGAGCAGGGCGACATGCTCGCCGCGCGCGCCGTCAGCCTTGCCATGAGCGAACCGAAAGGCCCGGTCTATTTCAGCCTGCCGCGTGAGGCGCTGATGGAAACCGTGCCCGCCACTATCGCGCACGGTGCCTCGCCCCAGGCCCCCGCCACGGCGCCCTACCCCGACCCCGCCGCGATCGAGGAGGCGGCCCGCTGGCTGGAGAAGGCGCGCAGGCCGCTCGTCCTCTGCCAGCGCGGCGACGTCCACGGGCGCGTGGGCGCTTTTCTTTCCACGCTGGCCGAGCGCTTCGCGATCCCGGTGGTCGAGCCCTTCACGATCCGCAATGTCATGGCCTCGGACCACCCGATGTTCCTCGGCTATGACGTGAAGGGGCCGCTCGGCGAGGCCGACGTGGTGCTCGTCGTCGACAGCGCCGTGCCCTGGATGGAATCGCTGCACCGTCCGTCGCCGGAGACGAAGATCATCCATATCGGGCCCGATCCCCATTTCCAGCGCATGCCGATCCGCGGCTACCGGGCCGACCTTGCGATCGTCAGCGATGCCGCCGCGGCGCTTTCCGCCCTCGGCGAGGCAATGGCGGCGTCTCCGCACGCCGAGGAGCGCCGCGCCCTCCACGCGCGGGCGGCCGAGGAGCGGCGGCGCAACGCGGCCGAGCGCGCCGCGCAGGGTTGCGCCAGCCCGATGAGCGCGGAATGGATGAGCCACTGCATCTCGCAGGTCATGGACGAACACGCCGTCGTCTTCAGCGAGCTCGGCATCGTGCCCGGCGCCATGAGCGTGAAGCGGGCGAACCAGATCTTCAACAATCCGCATTCGGGTGGCCTCGGCTGGGGCCTTCCCGCCGCCCTCGGCGCACAGCTCGCCGACCGTGAGCGGCTCTGCATCGCCTGCATCGGCGACGGCTCCTATATGTTCGCCAATCCCGTCGCCTGTCACCAGATCGCCGAAGCCCTGGAACTGCCGGTGCTCACCATCATCAAGAACAACCGCCTGTGGAACGCCGTGCGCCGGTCGGTGGTCAACACCTATCCCGACGGCGCCGCCGCCAAGGCCAACCGCATGCCCCTCACCTCGCTCGAGCCCTCACCCGACTACACGCAGGTGGCGGCGGCAAGCCGCGCCCACACCGAGCGCGTGGAACACGGCGAGGACCTGCCGGCCGCGCTGGCGCGCGCCCTGGAGGTGATCCGCCGGGAGCGCCGGCAGGCGGTCCTGGAGCTGAACATCGCCGTTTCCGACCGGCACTGAAAGCGCGCGAACTTCTAGGAAGGCATATCGATCTGCACCTTCACCTGCCCTCGCGGCGCCCTGGCGGCGAATTCGAACGCCTCCACGCTCTCGTCGAAGGAGAAGGTCCTGGTGATGAGCGGCGAGACGTCGATCGCGCCCGAGGCAAGCATCGCCACGCAGCGCGGGAAGACATGCGTGTAGCGGAAGACGTGCTCCACGCGCGCCTCCTTGATCTGCGCCTTCGACACGTCATAGGCGATCGGCGAAAGCGGTATGCCGATATAGACTACTTTGCCGCCGGGGCAGAGCGGATCGAAGACATCGGCCGCCGCCTTCTCGTTGCCGGAGCACTCGAAGACGATATCGGCGCCCCAGCCGTCGGTCTCCTTCATGACCGTCTCGACGAGGTCCTGCGAACTGACATCCACCGGCGTCACAGGCCCGAGCTTCTTCGCGATGTCGAGCTTCGCGTCGTCCACATCGCTGACGATCACCCGCGCGCAGCCCGCAGCCAAGGCAGCGAGCACCGTGACGAGGCCGATCGGCCCTGCACCGACCACCACGGCAATGTCGCCGGGCTTCACCTGTACCTTGGTCGCCGCATGCACCCCGACCGCGAGCGGCTCCACCATGGCCGCGGCCGCGAAGGACACATTGTCGGGCAGCTTGAAGGTGAAATCCGCCGGATGCACCACTGTCGGGCGCAGCACGCCGTGGACGGGCGGCGTCGCCCAGAAGCGCACGGCCGGATCGAGATTGTAGAGGCCGAGCCGGGTGGCGCGGCTCGCGGGATCGGGAATGCCCGGCTCCATGCAGACCCGGTCGCCGGGCTTGAACTCCTTCACCTCCGCGCCAACCTCGACCACCACGCCGGCCGCCTCGTGGCCGAGGATCATCGGCTCGCGCACCACGAAAGGGCCGATGGCGCCATGGGTGTAGTAGTGGACGTCGCTGCCGCAGACCCCTACGGTCCTGAGCGCGATGCGGACGTCGCGGGGGCCGACCTTCTCTTCGATCGAAAAGTCCCTGAGCGACAGTTTCAGCTTTTCTTCCAGCACAAGCGCCTTCACGGCGAATTCTCCCTAGCTACCCGCGCGCGACAATGATCGCGCCGATGATGACCGACAGGATGGTCGCCACGAAGAGCGGCACGTTCTGTTCGAGGAAGCGCATCCAGAAGAGATGGATGGCGACGAAGAGGACGACGGCGATGAAGCCGCGGTCGAACCCGTTGGTGTGGATCGGCAGGAAGCCGCGCCGTTCCGGCTTGCGCGCGATCTCGTCCATTGCTGCTACTCCTTCACCGCGCCGAAGGTGAGGCCGGCCACGATGTGTCGCTGCGCGATCCCGAGCACCACCAGCGCGGGCACCAGGGTGAGCATGGCGGTCGCGGCCATCTGGCCCCAGTTGGTGCCTGTGACCGTGACGAATTCCGCCAGCCCCGTGGTGATCGTCCGCGCGTGCACGCTCGTGAGCGTGGCCGCGAAGAGATACTCGTTCCAGGCAAAGACCCAGGTGAGAATGCCGGTAACGGCGAGGCCGGGCCTTGCCAGAGGCAGGATGACCTTGGTGAGCACCTGCCAGGTGTTCGCCCCGTCCACGGTCGCCGCCTCGTCCAGCTCCCGCGGAATGCCGTCGATGACGCTTCTCAACGTCCAGATCGCGAAGGGCAGGTTGAAGACGCAGTAGAGCAGGATGAGCCCGATGCGCGTGTCGAACATGCGCCAGTCGCCGACCACGAAAACCTGCGTGTAGAGCAGGAAGAGCGGCAGCAGGAACACCGCCGGCGGCGCCATGCGATTGGTGATCGTCCAGAAGAAGACGTTTTCCTTGCCCGCCAACTTGTAACGCGACAACGCATAGGTTGCCAGCAGCGCCAGTACGGTGCACAGCAGAGCATTCGACGTGGCGATCACGATCGAATTGATCATGTAGCGCTGGAAAGCCGGGTCCTGCAGCGTGCGCGTGTAGTTTTCGGTGAAGAAGCTGGTGATGAGGAAGTTCGGCTTGCCGAAGAGCTGCACGCGGTTCTTCGCCGAGACTACGAACATCCAGTAGATGGGGAACAGCGTGACGAGGCTGGAGAAGATCCAGAACGCCAGGCTAAGGAGCGGGCGAGGCTTTCTCATGCTTCCACCCTCTTCAAATCCCGCCGCGCCACGAGCGCGGCATAGAGCAGCCAGCACATGACAATGGTGAGGTAGAGCGTGATGAGCGACATGGCGGAGCCATAGCCATAATCCGTCTTCGGAAAGACGACGCGCCAGATATAGAGCCCGATATAGCGGGTGGCCGAGCCCGGCCCGCCGCCGGTGAGCATCCAGACCTCGTCCACCGTGCGCAGCGCATCCATCATGCGGATGAAGACGGTGGCGAGGATCGCGGGCTTGAGCATCGGCAATGTCACATACCAGAAGATCTGGAAGCGGTTGGCACCGTCGATCTGCGCCTGCTCGAAGGGTTCCTTCGGCAGGGAGGAAAGGGCGGCAAGCAGCGTGAGCGTGACGAGCGGCGTCCAGTGCCACACATCCATGACGACCGTCATCATGAAGGCCTGATCGACATAGCGGCCGATGTTGAGATCGTAGCCGAACCAGGTCCGGAAATAATAGGGCAGCGGCCCGAGCCCGGGCACGGTGAGAAGGCGCCAGGTGGCCCCGACCGCGATCGGGGCGATCACGAGCGGCAGCGTGTGGATCGTGCGGAAGAAGCCCTTGCCCGGAAAGTCCCGCATGAAGAGCTGGGCCAGCAGATAGCCGAGCATGATTTCACTCGCCACCACGAAGAATGCGAAGCGGAGCGTGAGCCAGAGCGAATGGAGGAAAGGTGTGTCGAAGACAAGCCGGCGAAAATTTTCGACGCCGTTGAACTGCATCGTCGGGTCGGCGGCGAAGGTGTTCCACTGCGTGAACCCGATCACCAGCACATAGAGGAATGGCACCACACCGAAGATGAAGAGGATGATGAGCGTCGGCGCGAGGAAGAGCCAACCCACCGCTGACGATCGCATTCGCTACTCTCCGTTTCGCCGTGCTGCAGGGAGCCGCCGCGCCCTTCGGGTGGCGGCGGCTCCGTCGCAAGCGGGAGGACTTACTTGCGGTAGCCGAGATTCTTCAGCTCGGCGTCGGCAGCCGCGGCCGCCTGGTCGAGCGCGTCCTCCGGCGGGATCTCACCGATGATCGCCTGATAGATGAACGGTGCGATCGCCTCGCGGAGCTGATTGTGGAACGGGAAAGGCGGGGCGCCGCGGAAAAGCGGGCCCTGTTCCTTCATGAGCGTGTAGTAGCCGTCGACCTTCTTGTCCTGCTCGACCACCTTCGGATCGTCATAGGTCGCGGTATGGGTGATGCGCGAGCCGGCCAGAGCCCAGTCCGCCTGCACCTCATCCTGCGCGATATATTGCAGGAAGAGGAGCGCGGCATCCTGGTTCTTCGAGGAGTGCGGGATGCCGAAGGCGCCGCCGTCATAGTACCCGATATAGCCCTCGCCGGATTCCGCCTCCGCCATCACGCCTTCCGCCACCGGAGGAAGCGCAACGCCGACCTTGCCCACGACCGTGGACTTGGTATCGTCGGTCGCGATCCAGGCTGCGTTTTCACCATAGACGAGGCCTTGCGCCGCGCGGCCGGCAGCGAAGGTGGCCGCCACTTCGTCCCAGGTGCTGGAGGTGGATTCGGGAGGCGCGAACTCCAGGTTGCCCAGCCACCACTGCAGCGCCTCCTTGGCCTCCGGGCTGTTCAGCTCTCCCCCGTTCTCGACCGAAACGCCATAGGTCTCCGTGTTGACACCCCAATTGTAGACACCGAAGGTCGGCAGGATGCTTTCCACGAACTCATAGACGGAGGCGGGGTGACCGGACGCGGCCTGCACCGTCGTGCCCCAGAGCTCCTCCCCCTTCTCCTGGCCCTGGGCCGTGAAGAATTCGGCGATCTCGCGATATTGCTGGTGGTTTGTCGCCGGTGCGAGGTCGCGGCCGTATTTCGCCCTGAAGGCCTCCTGCGCCGCCGGATCCTCGAAAAGATCCTTGCGGTAGAGGTAGATCTTGATGAAGGCCTCCATCGGCACGCCGAACAAGTCGCCCTCGGCATTCTGGAAATTTTCCACGAAGCTCGTGAATTCGGAAACCTCGAAATCCGGCGCCTTCAGGTTCGGCTTGTCGGCGAGCGCCTTTGTGAGATTCACGAGGAAGTCGCGCGCGAGATAGCTGTAGATGATGTCCTGCTCGATATAGACGAAGTCATAGATGCCGGTATTGGCTTCCATGTCCTTGATCGCCTTGTCGTACATCTGGTCCCAGGACGTCGCCTCGAATTCGACATTGATGCCGGTCGCCTCGGTGAAGGCCGGTGCGAGCACGTCCTTCACATAGTTGGACGGCGGCGTGCTTTCAGAAATGCCGCGGATCGTCGCGCCTTCGAGCCCCTTTGCGGCATCGGCCCAGAAATCGGCCTTGGCGACCGCCGTTCCCGCCAGGAAGGCGGCCGTTACGGCGGGCAGAACCAGCCTCGTAAAGTGATGCATGTGATCCTCCCATGTTCGAGGTCGGCGGCGCGTGGGGCGGGTCCCTTCCCCGCCGGCTTCTCCTCAAGCCGGCGTGCGGCACGCCTGTCCGACATCTTGACCAATCTCCGCCGGGGCCCTGCCTCGGTTCGGAGCAGAATCCTTGCTCAAACAACTGCTTGCAGCCAAGGCTCCAACTGAACTTTAAGAGCCATTCCCCCGCCTCACCACGCCCGATCGCCGCGGCGTCTGTACTTTTTTGCTGGCTGCGGTGGTATCAGGGTGGCGACTGCCGGGCGAAGCGGTTGGATGGCAACCGCCCTCATGCTGTTACCGGGGCGGCGGCTGCAGATCGAGCCGCTTGTGGGGATAGATTTCACCGCATCTCAAATAATCTCTACAGCAAAAACAAGTGCTTGGTCGCTATTCCTTACGCTGAAGCCGCCATTTTTCTCCCCACCGCCTCCGCCCGGTTTATTCTTTCCCCATCGCTCTCGCGGGAACCGGATGCGCACCGGGTGTTCGGGAGGGCGGCGGAAACCTCCCTCCCCAGGATCGGAACCTGGGGATCCGAGGGCCCGCGACAGGCCGGCGGTGCCGGGGTGCTGGGTCAGAGACAGCATCTCGGAAAAACGGATGCTGGGTGAGAGACGGCATCGCGGAAACCGCGGAGAAGCCGCTAGGGCTCTCCTTCGGCCCGGCAGAGACCACCCCCTTCATTGGGTGCAGCCGGGAAGGAGAAGGGTCCGAGTGATCGGCCGAGGTCGGGACAGACTCCGGCGGGGGTGAGGAGCGGTCCGCGCAGCGGACGAAAAGCCAACGATTTGGCTTTTCGAGCGAACGAACGCCCGGAGCGAAAGCGGAGGGCCAAAGGGAGCGCCTTATTTAATTTTGTGGCGTGAACGGTGCGCCCCGCTTCCCAAGTTCTTTGACAATGGCCAGACGGTGCAAACCGGGCGTGGCAACGGGAAGTGCTGGCCGAAGCCCGGGAGATGCGAGCGACTTGGCGTTCCCGTGACGGGTGGCGACAGTCCCGTCCAACTCACCAGGCGCGCATCTCCAAAGCTTCCAACGGTCGTGCTGCCGTGCTCATCCGCCATGCCTCGCGGCGGTAGTCCGACGGCGTTCGCCGGCAGAATTTTACGAATTGCCGATTGAAGTTGGCGATGTTGTTGAAGCCGACGTCGAAGCAGATATCCGTGATCGGACGGTCGGTCTGCGTGAGAAGAGTACAGGCGGAATGAACCCGCATCCGGTTCACGTAGCGGGCAAAGGTGTGGCCCGTCTGCTTCTTGAAGAAACGGGAGAAGGCGTGCGCCTCCATGCCGCAAAGCCTTGCGACGGTCGTCAGCCGCATATGCGAAGTGAAGTGCTCGAGAATATAGTTCATGGCGATCTCGAGCTTGTCGTGTGCCGGTGATTGAACCGGCGGTAGCGGCGGGCGGAGCGAAAGCGTCCGCCGGTCCGCCGGATTTCGCGCCAGCGCCGCCATCAATTCCAGGAACAGGAGGAGACGCTGGATACCGCGGGCATATCCGATCTGCGCGAGGAGCCGTCGTCCGGCCTGGGCCGTGAGGCCGCTGAACTCCAGTCCGTAGGATGCTTCGGCGAACAGGGCGCCCAGATCCTCGAACTCCGGGGAAAGACTTACGAGCTTGTCGGCAAATTCGGGCGTGAACTGCACCAGCATGTCGCGGTCGGCAACCCGCTCGCCGGCCTTGATGTCGCTGACCCAATTATGCGGCAGGTTCGGCCCGGTGAGGATGACACATCCCGCCTCGAACGGGCCGACATAGTCGCCGATCATCATCTTGCCGGAGGAAGCCTGGATGACGTGGAATTCGTATTCCGGGTGATAGTGCCACTTGGCGAGGTGGTGCGGGTAGTCGTGCACGAACCATCTGAAGGATTCCGACGGTTCGCAGACGATCACCTCGTAGTCGGGAACAAGCTTTCGTTCGGCCCCCATACTCTCCTCCCAATCGGTGCGCTCGGTGCTCTTCCTTTGCTCAAGCCGTTTTCCAGATGGCCTCCGTCCTCCCACGGAGCCCATCACCACTATCGGCGCATTGGAGACGATTTGCACTCAAAAACGACGCGCCGCCATGATGATGCTTCATCATGCATGATCGTCAACGCTCAAGAAAGACGGAAAGCGATCAGACTACTGCGCAACAGTGTCGGCGGGCCGCATTTTTCCAGCCGCTCGCTCGGAGGGTTCCATGTTTGGCGGGAGAAGGCGGATTTCACTGCCTTCCAGCGCGAGAGCCGTCGCTGGAGCAGTATCATGCCGGTCAGACATTCGCCCGATAACCCGGCCGCATCAGCACCTTGACGGAATCGAGTGAATTCGCAACCTTGAGCGCCTCATCCCAATCCTCCAACGCATAGCTGTGGGTCACGATGCCTTCGGAGGTGACGAGACCCCGCACGAGGAGATCTATGGCGATCGGATAGCTGAAGGGGCCGAGATGCGCGCCGCGGACGTCAAGCTCCTTGCGGTCGCCGATAATGGACCAGTCGACGGTCGTCTCGGAGCCGAAGACGGAGAACTCAACGAACCGCCCGAGCTTGCGGATCATCTCCAGCCCCTGCGTGACACCGCTCGGATGGCCCGTGTTCTCGATGTAGACGTCGCAGCCATAGCCGCCGGTGAGGTCCTTCACGGCAGCGACCACATCCTCATTACCGGCGTTAAGGGCGAGGTCCGCGCCGTAGCGCCTGGCAAGCTCCAACCGCTCCTCCACCATATCGACGACGATGAGCTTCCGGGGCGTCTTGAGTCGCGCCACCTGCGTCATCAGAAGGCCGAGGGGACCGGCACCGGCGATCACCACGACATCGTCGAGTTCAATGCCGGCACGCGTCACCGTGTGAACCGCGCAGGCAAGCGGCTCGATGATCGCCGCATGTTCGAGCGGCAGGTGCGAGGGGATCTTGTGCACGACGGCATTGGCCGGAAACTTCATATACTCGGCCATGCCGCCGTCGGCGACCTGCCGCTGGAACCCGAAGATGTTGTGCACCTCGCACATCCAGTACTGGCCGGAACGGCAGAAGCGGCAGCGCCAGCAGGGGACGATCTGCTCGGCGATCACCATCTCGCCCTCGGCGACACCGAAATGTTCGGCCGCCCCCTCGCCCAGTTCCTCCACATAGCCGAAGAACTCGTGGCCGGGGATCACCGGCGGCTTCACATATGGGTTGGGACCGCCCCAGAACATCTGGGCGCCCGACCAGCACTTGCAGTCGCTGGCGCAGATGCCGCACGCAGCCACGCGCGCAACGAGTTCGCGGGGACCCGCCGTCGGCCGCCCAACCTCCTCCACGCGATAATCGCGCGGGCCGTGGCAGACGACGGCGGTCATCTTGTAATTGGGTCTATCCATCTCATCCTCCACGAAGAAGAAGGAAAGTAGGATCAGCGCCGGCAGGCAACCACAATCATTTCACCATGCTCCTGTACTTTTTTGCCGCCCCAGCAACGAGACAGCCCCCTCGGCAGCGAGCTCCGCTATGCGCGCGACCTTGTCGCTGGCCGTCACGCCTCCAGTCGTCGACATGAGTCTCCTGGAATGATCCGGGACGACAGGACCGAGTAACGCCGGTCGCCGTCCTGTCGGCCGGCCAAGCGGACAAGCAGGCTGTCCGCAGCCGCTTCGGCCAGGCGGGCTGGCTCACGATCGATCATCGTGATCGTCGGAGACATGACTCTGCCGAGCCTCGGATGGTCGGCTCCGAGAAGGGAAACGTCATCGGGAAAAGTAAGGCGCAGTCGTTTGAGCGCCTCGATGGCACCAAACAGGATCTGGTTGCCCGCCGCGATGAGCGCAGTTGGACGCCGCTTCCGGTCCATCAATGACATGATCGCATCATATGCATAGGTCTCCGAGTTGCCCCCGTCCACGAGGCGATCGGAGGGTACCGTCAGGCCAGCCTCTTGCATCGCCTGCCGAAACCCGGCGATCCTTTCGCGTCCCGGCCTCATCTTGCTGCTCGGAGCGATGAGCGCGATATCCCGATGGCCGAGCTCCAAGAGATGGCGGACGGCCTGGCGCATGGCTGCGGCGTGATCGCTGACCACGGCATCGACCGCCCCGGGAAGATCGCGATCGACCAGGACGACCGGGCACGACATGGACTGCACGCGCTCGATGATCTCCGGCGAACTTTCGTCGCATGTCTTGAGCAGGACGGCGTCGACCCGGTTGCGCTCGAAGGTGCGCAGCGCATTGCATTCGGTCGCCGGATCGAAGTGGGAACAGGCCAGCATGACCGTGTATCCGGCTTTGTGGAGCACGCGTTCGACATTCTGGGCGACAAACGCGCTCACACCATGTGCGAAGTCGGGCATCAGGAAGCCTATGGTGCGCGACGAGCCGCGCCGCATACTTTGAGCCGCGGCATTCGGCTCGTAGTTGAGCGCGCGCATCGCCGCCTCCACGCGCAGCCGTGTCGAGAGCTTGATCGAAGGGTGATTGTTGATCACCCGCGATACGGTGAGCGTCGACATGCCCGCTTGCGCGGCGACATCTTTGATTGTGGGGCGTCCGTCAGCCATGATCTCTGCCCATTCTCACGAAGCATATCCGACCGCCTGTCAAGGCCGTTGACGTCCGCCGAGCATTCCACTACAAAAGTAATAACGATGCAACTTTTCTGGGAGGAGATGGATGGATCGCCATGCCTGCTGGGTCCGATCGGGTCACCCGGGTCCGGTCGACGATGTCGATCGGCGGGCGGCGCAGCAATGACGCATATCTTCCGCCGCCATTGGGGCACAGCGCTACTGCTTTTGTCTCCGGCGCTGCTTTTTGCGGCGGTCTTCCTGCTCTACCCTCTCCTGAACGGGGTCTATCTCAGCTTCACGAACGCATCGGCGCTCAGGCCCACGCACCGTGTCATCGGCCTTGGCAACTATCAGTATCTTCTTTCCACGCCCGAGTTCTTCGTCGTCCTGTGGAACAGTGCTCTCCTCGTCGGAGGCGCGATCTTGCTTTCGATGGTCGGCGGCCTCGCGCTGGCCCTGATGGTGAACCGACGCCTGCCCGGCACCACCCTGTTTCGCGCCGGCGTTTTCCAGATATGGATCGTGCCGTGGATTTCCGTCGCCATCCTGTGGGGATGGATCTTCAACGCCGACTACGGGATCGTGAACCACCTGCTGACGAGCACCGGGCTGGTCTCGGAGAACGTCAGATGGTTCTCCGACAGCACGACGGCCCGCCTGGTGGTGGTGCTCGGCTTCGCCTGGCGCATGATTCCCTTCATGATGGTGGTTTCGCTCGCCGCCCTTCAGAGCATCCCCTCGGAAATCCTCGAAGCAGCCGATGTGGATGGGGCCACCCCCGTGCAGCGCTTCTTGCGGATCACACTGCCGCTTCTGCGCCCCATGCTCGTCACGCTCGCCCTGCTGCAACTCGTAAAACTGTTCCAAGAGATCACGCTCCCCTGGGTTCTCACCCAGGGCGGTCCGGTGAACAGCACCACCACCCTCAGCCTGTACACCTACAAGCTGGCCTTTCAGCAGTGGGACTACGGGCTCGCCGCGACAGCGGGTACGATCTGGCTTGTCCTGCTCGGCCTTCTCGGGCTCACGGCAATGCAACTGACGCGCCGCCGCTATGACTGATCTGGGACTCGCACGTCGCGACGATGCGGCATTTGAAACCTTCGACAGCCGGCGAAGCGCGGCGTCGGCGGCGAGCTATCTCGTCATGATCGTCAGCCTGCTGATCCTGCTCTTTCCGGTCGCCTGGATGCTGGCCACGGCGTTCAAGAGTCCTGGCGAAGTTTTTGCCGTGCCGCCGCGCTGGATTCCGCGTCGACCGACGCTCGAGCCGTTCGCCTACGCGTTCTCGCCGATCATGCTGCGCTTTTTCCTGAACAGCATGATCATCGCCGCCGTCACGGCGGTCGCGACGACACTCATCGGCGCTTGCGCCGCCTACATCATCTCGCGGATGCGCCATTGGACGACCGACCTTCTGCTCGTCTTCTTCCTGGGGTCGCTGGCCTTTCCCTTGCCGCTCCTGATGATCACGCTCTACCTGACGATCTCCACCTTCGGCCTTCTGGACACGTATCTCGCCGTCGTGATCGGGCATATGATGCTCACGCTTCCGGTGGTCATATGGCTGCTGAAGGGGTTCGCGGACAGTCTTCCGGTCGAAGTCGAGGAAGCCGCCTATATGGACGGCGCGGGTCTGCTCCGGATCGTTTCCTCGATCATCATCCCGATGATGAAGCCGGGGTTCACGGCCGCCGCAATCTACGTATTCGTCACCTCCTGGAACGAGTTCATCTTCGGGCTGACATTCACCACGTCGAACAGCATGCGGCCTCTGCCGGCCGGCATCGCGCTGCTGTTCCTGCAGGAGTTCCAGTACCAGTGGCCCCAGATGATGGCGGTCGCGACCACGGCGAGCGTGCCCGTACTCGTACTCTTCCTGGCGTTCCAGAAGAACTTCGTCGAAGGGGTCACGGCCGGAGCCGTGAAGAGCTAGCCAAAAGGGAGGAAGCATGATGAGAAAGAAGCTGTTTGGATCCGTCCTTGCCACCGCGATGGCCGTGGCGGGCGCCTCTGCGCACGCACAGGAGGTCACGTTCATGGGATGGGTCGGACTTTTCGACTTCCAGAAGGCGGGATGGGAGAACATCGTCAGCTCCTTCGAGGAACAGAACCCCGGCATGACGGTGCGCTACATAGGCACGCCGAACGAGCAGACGCTGAACCAGGCCGTGGTGGCGATCAATGGCGGCAATGCTCCCGACATCATCCAGATCAATCCGGGCGGGGTCTCGCAGTTGAACGGGATGGGCGCGCTCGCGGACCTGAGCGGGCTCATCTCCGAAGAGACGCTGGCACAAGTGCCTGAGGGATATCGCAAGGCGATGTCCTTTGGCGACAGGTTGGTGGCGCTGCCATGGATCCCCGGTCCGATCACCATGGTGTACAATCGCGACCTGATGTCGGAAGCCGGCCTGGATCCGGACTCGCCGCCGCGCACATGGGCGGAGTTCACCGATGCGGTGCAGAAGATCTGCGCGCTTGGCGACCGCAATGGCGGCAAGGTCTATGGCGTTGCACTGCGATCGGCCCAGCAGCCCGTCACCGGGCTTTGGGCGATCCCGCTGATCTGGGCGCAGGGCGGTGAGGTTGTCGATGAAGAGGGGCGCGTCACGTTCGACACGCCCGAGACAAAGGCCGTGCTCGGCTGGTATCGGGACACGATCAACAGCGGGTGTGCTCCGGAGTTCTTCGACATCCAGCAATCGCGGAATGTTTTCGGCCAGGGACGCGCCGGCTTCATCTTCGAAGGGCCTTGGGTCCGCGGTCTTGTCGAAAATCTTTCGGGCGGCACCCTCGAAATGGGCGCCGATGCGGATGTCTGGGTCGCCGACATGCCGTCGGCCGATGGCAATTCGCCGCGCAATCTCGACAATTCCAACATGCTGGTTCTGTCCGAAAACGCGAAGGACAATCCCGCCGCGGCGGCCTTCCTGGAGTTCATCGTCAGCGATCCGCAGGCAGTCGAGTTCTTCTACGAAACCTCGAACCAGCTCACCACCTCGCGGACCGATCTGCTCAATGCCGGCAAGATGGAAGAGGATCCCTACATTCAGGCCTTCGCCGCCACGCTGGAGCACGCCAATCCACTGCCGATCCGCGACGTTCAGGCGACCTCGATGCTCGATGCGCTCGCCGTCGCAATGCAGTCCGTCATAAAGGGCGGAGACATCGACGCCGAAATTGCCAACGTCGAACGTACCGTCGATCGCTTTCGAGACTAGACTATGACCCGGGGCGGCCGCTCCGTACGGCCGCCCCGTCCAGCCGCAGGAAAGTTCATGGCCCCGCCGAATATCCTTCTGGTCGTCGTCGACCAGCTTCGCTTCGACTGTGTCGGCTTTGCCGAAAGATATCCCGTCCGCACACCTCATATCGACCGCTTCGCTTCGGAGGGCACCTGGTTCTCGTCCGCCTATACCCCCATTCCCACGTGCTGCCCCGCCCGCCAGTCGTTTCTGACCGGGAAACGCGCGGAATCCCTCGGCACTCTTTGGAACTATGATCTCGGGCCGAAAATCCCGGCAATTGATCCTTCGCACTGGAGCTGGACGCAGGCTTTTGCCGATGCAGGATATGCCATGTCGTATGTCGGCAAATGGCATGTGAGCCCGCGCCATGATCCCCGGTCCTTTGGATTTGCCACTTATGTCAGCGAGTCGGACTACGAGTCGTTCCGACAGGGGCGTTACCCGGACCTCGAATACCGGAACGGATATTTCGGCGAAGATGATCCCCTCCCGCTCGAAGACACGCGGACGCACTGGCTGGCGGGTCGGTCGATGGACGAGATCCGTCGGCATGCAAAATCCAAGCAGCCATGGCTCGTGCGTCTCGATCTCTCGGAACCGCACCTGCCGTGCCAGCCGGCGAAGCCGTTTTCAGACCTGTTCGGCCCCGGCGACGTTCCGCAGTGGACATCCTTCCGGGAAACCTTCGCCGACAAGCCCTACATCCAGCGCCAGCAGCTGGTGACCTGGCGGATCGAAGACTATGAGTGGGCGGACTGGGCACCCATCGTCGCCCGCTACTACAACACCATCGCGCAAGTGGACGACGCGTTCGGACGTCTGTTGAGCGTTCTGGAAGAGTCCGGAGCCGGAGAAGACACGGTCGTCATCTTCACCTCCGACCACGGAGACATGTGCGGCGGGCACCGCATGATCGACAAGCACTACGTTCTCTACGATGACGTGGTGCATGTCCCCCTGATCGTGCGCATGCCTGGCCGGCGCAACGGGAACCGGTGTGACGATTTCGTCTACAACATGCTGGACCTGCCTCCCACCTTGCTGGAGGCGGCGGGTCTCGAAGTGCCTGATGGGTTGCATGGCAGATCCCTGATGCCGGTCCTGCGGGGGGGAACCGATGCTGCGCCTCGGCAATCGGTGATCGCTACCTACAACGGACAACAGTTCGGCCTTTACAGCCAGCGGATGCTGCGGCAGCGCGACTGGAAATATATCTGGAACGCCACGGACGTGGATGAGCTCTACGACCTCCGACACGACCCCGACGAGTTGGTCAACCTTGCAGGGCGGCAGGCGCAGGCGTCACGCCTCGCGGAGATGCGCAGGACGCTCTACGAGGAACTCATTGCCTGCGACGACAGTCTTGTCGCCAATCAGTGGCTTAAGGATCAGCTCCTCAACAGTCGGAAAATCGGGCCGATCACGACTGCGCGTTCCAACTCTCCGTAGCATCGGCACGATGCTTCCCACCGAGCCAGGACCCGCCGACGCATAACGGCGGTGCAAACGTGCCGAACAGATCGTGATGCCGTTCAAGGAACCTGCTCGTGCTAATTCCGTTCCTCGCCGGGGGCTTCAAGCCTGACGAAAGGGATCATGCGACGCCTGGAAATCTTGGACGGCATGCGAGGTTATTTCCTCGTTTTCATGATGCTGAACCACCTGACCTTCACCGGCGGATACTTGTTGGTGAAGTTCAATCACGGTGAACTGGGCTATGTGCAGGACGCGCAGGGTTTCGTGTTCCTGTCAGGTCTCCTGGTCGGAATGGTCTATGCGCGCCGCATGCTGAAGGAGGGCTATGCGGCGGGTGCCCACAAGATCCGCAAGCGAGCGATGGAAATATATCGCTACGCGGCAGGCTCCATTCTCGCGATCATTGCCCTTGGCCTCGTCTTGACCAGGTCTTCCGTCTACTGGGAGCCTTGGCTTTGGAAGCTTTCCAGCCACGACCCTTTCTATGCGATCGCTTCGCTGCTGCTGCTCTACCAGCCCACCTATATGGATATCCTGCCTCAGTACGTCCTCTACATGCTGGTTTCGCCACCGCTCATCTGGTTATGTGTAACGGGGCGCTGGAAGTGGGTTGCGGTATCTTCGGTCGTCGTGTGGATCGCCGCGCAGCTCGGCCTACACCTTCCACTGGGCAATGGCGTGCACAGCGTCATGGAATGGATCCATGAAGGCGAGATGTTCCGCTCGGCCTTCAACGTTCTTGGGTGGCAGATCGTCTTCATGTCCGGTCTCGTGCTCGGCGCGCTGTCTGCAACCAAAGAGATCGATTGGAAACAGGTGATCACGCCGGAAAAGACCGCCTTGGTATGGGCCGCTCTCGCGCTCGTGCTGATCTTCATGACCATACGCTTCGGCTTCACCTTTGGCTTCCTGCCCGAAGCCGTGGCCGAACGCTTCACCGGTCTCGACAACCGGGTCGAGTTCAGCTTCGTCTATCTGGTGAATTTCATGGCGACGGGATATCTGGTTGCCTGGATGATCATGGCCGGCTCAGTCTCGGACAATCGAGCGGTTCGGATTTTGGGCAAAGGGCTTCGCCGCATATTCAGCCTGTCGTTACTGCGCCTCATCGGTCGCCATTCACTCCAAGTCTATGCTTGGCACGTGATCGTCGTCTATCTGCTGAAGGGCTTAGAATATCACAATGGTCCATTCACGGAATGGACCAAAACGATAATTGCTCTGCTGGCCGTCGGGTCGCTTGCCATACCGGCCCTGTACCGGGAGCGGATGAGCATCCTCGGCAAATATCCTCTTTTGGCGCGCGCACGCCAAGCGGGCCGCTGAGGAAAGAAAGGCGGGCTTGCCGAAATCACAATTCGAAAACTCTCATGAATGACCAAGGGGACTGTGCATCCATGGCTGAGTTCAATCGACGCGATATCCTGTCGCTTTTCCTTTCGTCTCCTTTGGCAGCTGTCCTGCCGGCGCGCGCCCGTGCCGCGGCGGCCGATCATGGGATGACCTTCGGTTCTCCCGAGCCCTTCAACTTCGACACCTTGAAGCGACGTGCGGCGGAGATGGCAGAAACGGTGTGGCAGGATGGGAGATCGCCATACAGCGAAATCCTCGAGAAGATCGATTACGATGCGTTCCAGGCGATCCGGTTCAAGAAAGGCCACGCCCTTTGGGCCGACGACAAGGGCGGTGCGCCGGTTCAGCTCTTCCATCTGGGCCGCTACTTTCAGGAACCGGTCAAGATTCATGTGGTCGAGAACGGTACCGCTCGCGAAATCCTTTATCGGCGCAGCTATTTCGACTTGCCCGCGCATCATCCTGCCCAGAAATTGCCTGACGACATCGGCTTTTCCGGATTTCGGCTGCAGGACCCTTCACAGGAAACGGACTGGATCGCGTTTTTGGGCGCGTCCTATTTCCGCTCCTCCGGAGAGCTCGACCAGTACGGCCTCTCCGCGCGCGGCCTCGCCATCGACACGGCTCTGCAAAAGCCGGAAGAGTTCCCGCGCTTCAGCCAGATATGGCTGGAACGCTTGGAAGGCCAGGAGGGGCGCGTGCTCGTCTACGCCCTTCTCGACAGCCAAAGCATTGCCGGCGCCTACCGCTTTGATTGCGTGAAATCCGGCGGACCCGTGATGGATGTCACGTGCTCGCTCTATCCGCGCAAGGCCATCGAACGCCTCGGCATCGCACCGCTTACTTCCATGTACTGGTACTCGGAAACCAACCGAAGACAGGCTGTCGACTGGCGACCGGAGATCCACGATTCGGATGGATTTGCCATCTGGATGGGCAATGGGGAACGCCTCTGGCGACCGCTCAACAACCCGCCGACAACGGTGACCAACGCCTTCCTCGACGAAAATCCGAAAGGCTTCGGTCTCCTGCAGCGGGACAGGGAGTTCACGCATTATCAGGACGACGGGGTGTTCTACGACCGTCGTCCCTCTGTATGGATCGAGCCGACCAACAAATGGGGCAAGGGCCAGGTTCAACTCGTTGAGATCCCGACGGATGACGAAATCCACGACAACATTGTCACATATTGGGTACCTGACGACGCAGTCGAACCCGGCAGACCGCTCGAATTCGACTATCGGCTTTACTGGACCGCTGACGAGCCCTACCCGGCGGACCTGGGGCAGGTCGTAATGACATCCACCGGGATAGGTGGCGTTCCCGGCCAGCCGAGACCTAAGAACGCAGTGCGTTTCGTCATCGATTTTCGCGGCGAGGCGGTCGGCACCCTCGACCGTGACGATGCAAAACCCGTCATCGACCTCTCGCGCGGAACGGTCAGCCTCACGGATTCTCATCCTGTGGTCGACCAACCAGGCCTCTATCGTGCATTCTTCGATACGACCGTCGAAGGTACGGATCCGATCGACATGCGGATGTATATCCGAGACAATAGCGGCCAAGCGCTCACGGAAACCTGGCTCTATCAATATTTTCCAAGCTACATGGATGATGAGCGTCGATCCTAAGTTGAAGCACCGGGATCACGCAACAGCAGCCGCGATGCCCGCAATGCCGCGCCACCATCGGTCACCCCGCCTGTTTGACGGAGAAAGGGCGTCCCGAATGCCGTGCCCAGGAAGGAAGCCCGCCCTTATCGGTACGGTTGCCGGGTGTGTCGCCTCGACGATCGCCGACGATCTCCACCCCGGAGGCCAGGCCGTAAGGGACTGGGTGGGACGCATCATCTCCCGATGAAGATTGCGACATTCAACATCAACCACATCAACAAGCGGCTGCCGAACCTCCTGGAGTGGCTGCAGGCGTCGAAGCCGGATGTGGTCTGCCTCCAGGAACTCAAGGCCGCTGATGATGCCTTTCCGGAGCATGCCATGGCGGATGCCGGCTATAGCGCTGTCTGGAAGGGCCAAAAATCCTGGAACGGTGTGGCGATCCTCTCGCGCTCCGGGCGGCCTGTGCTGACCCGAACCCATCTGCCCGGTGACAGAACCGATACACAGGCGCGCTACATCGAAGGGGCGGTGAACGGCATTCTCATCGCATCCATCTATGCACCGAACGGAAACCCGCAGCCCGGTCCGAAATTCGACTACAAGCTCACCTGGCTTGAGCGCCTGCGAAAGCACGCGACAACCTTGCGCAAGACCGGTGCGCCGGTTGTGCTGGCAGGCGATTTCAACGTCGCGCCTACGGAGATCGACATCTACCCGACCAAATCCTGGGACGACAATGCGCTCATTCAGCCGGAGAGCCGCGCTGCCTTCCGGCGGCTCGTCGGGCGAAGTTGGACCGATGCGGTCCGCCAAGTCCACCCCGGTGAGCGCATATACACGTTCTGGGACTACAGGCGCATGCGCTGGCAACGCGACGCCGGGCTCAGGCTCGATCATCTGCTCCTGAGTTCCAACCTGCACGACCGCCTCGTCGATGCGGGGGTTGATCGGGAGGTGAGAGCCAGGGAAGGCGCAAGCGACCATGCACCGGCATGGATAAGGTTGAGGTTCGGCTGATGCGAAGCGCAGGATGGATCGTTCATGTCTGAGGCCCGCCCCGGCACCGCTGCACCGAGCCCTCTCGTCAAGGTGCAGGTCGTCGTTATCGGCGCCGGCCAGGCCGGTCTATCGGCGGCCTACCATCTGAAGAGGCGGGGTTTGGCCCCGCACAAAGGTTTCGTGGTGCTCGACCGGTCACCGGAGCCGGGCGGCGCGTGGCAGCATCGCTGGCCATCGCTGACGCTCAGCACCGTAAACCGCATCCACGACCTGCCGGGAATGCCCTTTTCAGAAGCGCTCGACACGACTGCCACGGAGCTACCGGCCAGCACCGCCGTCCCGGCCTATTTCGCTGCCTACGAGAAGAGGTTCGAGCTTCCGGTCTATCGGCCGGTGACCGTGAAGGTCGTTTGCGACAGAGGCGACCGCTTCAGGGTCGAAACGGACCGCGTCCAATTCTCCGCGCGCGGGCTCATCAACGCCACGGGGACCTGGGAGAGCCCCTATATTCCCGACGTTCCCGGGCGCGAGCAGTTCAGGGGCAGACAACTCCATACGAAGGATTACCGCACCGCCGATGCGTTCCGGGGCGAACATGTCGTCGTCGTCGGAGGCGGCATCTCGGCGATCCAGTTGCTCGATGAGATTTCCCAGGTGACTGTGACCAGTTGGGTCACGCGACGGCCTCCGCAGTTTCGGCGGGGTACCTTCGACGCCGAGGCCGGCCGCGCCGCGGTGGCATTGGTGGAAGACCGCGTTCGCCGAGGCCTGCCGCCGGCATCCGTCGTCTCGGTCACCGGGATTCCGGTCACGACCGCTATCGAGGCGATGCAGGCGCGGGGCGTCCTAAATCGGCTGCCCATATTCAGCGAGATCACCGAAGATGGCGTGCGCTGGCCGGACGGAACGACGCTTCGTGCGGACGTGATCCTCTGGTGCACCGGCTTCCGCAGCTCGCTCGACCACTTGGCGCCGTTAATGTTGCGCGGCGAAGGCGGCGGCATCAAGATGACGGGCCGTCTGGCGACGCAGGTCTCCAAGGACCCACGTGTACATCTGGTGGGCCACGGCCCCTCCGCATCCACCATCGGCGCCAATCGCGCAGGCGGCGCTGCCGCACAGGAGCTGATGGCATTTCTTGCCGAGCATTGACCCGCCTGGCGCAACGCGATCGGCGCGAGGGCGGCGATTCGGAAACGCACATTCCTGCCGTGCAGGGTTTCGAGCTGGCACATCGGCACTTCGTCCGAATGCTTGGACAGGGTGGATATTCGGAGAGGCTGCGATCAGAAGGGGCCGGCCTGCCGGTATTGCCGCACGTGCTCGATGAGCGCGCGCAGCTTGGGTGCCATGTTCCGGCGGTGCGGGAAGTACAGGTAGAAGCCCGTGAATGGCGGGAGATAGTCCTCAAGCAAGGAAACCAGCTCGCCGCGGTCGAGATAGGGGCGAAACGTCTCCTCTATCCCGAATGTGATGCCGCCGCCTGCCAATGCGGTCCGGATCATCAGGAGCATGTCGTTTGTCGTGATCTGCGGCTCGACCGCGACGTCGAAGGCACGGCCGTCTTCCTCGAACTCCCATCTGTAGGGTGCGACGCCGAGGGAGGGACGCCAGCCGATGCAACGGTGACTGACGAGATCACGAGGGTGGTCCGGCGATCCGTGCACGGCAAGATATTTCGGTGCGGCGACCGCGACCTCCCGCTGATCGCCGGTCAGGGGGACGGCGATCATATCCTGTTCGATCACATCGCCGAGCCGGACGCCGGCATCGAACCCGGCGGCAACGATGTCGAACTCGTCGTCAGTCACGGTGACGTCGATGGTGATCTCGGGATAAGCCTCCGCGAACGACGCGATGAGAGGCCCGGAAAGGAAGCGCTCGGCGATCGAGGTCGCCGCGATTCGCAGCAGACCGCGCGGGGCGGTGTCGCCCGCCAGTTCCTCCATCGCTGTGTGCACCTCCGCCAGCGGGCGGGAGAGGGCGACGTGGAGGCGCTCCCCGGCTTCCGTCAACCGCACGCTGCGGGTGGTGCGGGTGACAAGCGCCACCCCACAGGCATCCTCCAGCCGCCGGACACCCTGGCTGACGGCTGAGCGGGTAATCCCGAGACGGTCGGCGGCGGCCCGGAAATTCGCCTCCTCGGCCACGGCGAGAAACAAGGTCAGCAGGTTCAGATCGATTGCCATTGTCGCTCGGAGCTAACCATTGAGGTTAGGAATGAGAGGATACCGGCGACAATGCCCTTTGCCTAGCTCTGTCGTGTCAGACCCTCTCAATTGAATGGAGACAGGAATGGACAAGGTCATATTGATCACAGGCGCATCCAGCGGCATCGGGGCCGGACTCGCGCGGGAACTGGGTGCTGCAGGAGCGCATATCCTGCTGGGCGCGCGGCGCCTCGACCGGATCGAGGCGTTGGCGGCGGGAATCAACGAAGTCGGCGGCACCGCCGAAGCCATGGCGCTCGACGTCACGGACCGGGACGCCATGGCGGCCTTTGCGAACAGGGCCGTTGAGCGCTGGGGACGCATCGACGTACTCATCAACAATGCCGGCATAATGCCGCTCTCGCCCCTTGGCGCCCTGAAGCTGGACGAATGGGAACGGATGGTCGACGTCAACATCAAGGGCGTGCTGTGGGGCATCGGCGCCGTGCTGCCGGCGATGGAGCGGCAGGAATCCGGCCAGATCATCAACATCGCGTCGATCGGCGCGCACCGCGTCGTTCCCACGGCCGCCGTTTATTACGCGACCAAATTCGCCGTGCGGGCCATCTCCGAAGGTTTGCGCCAGGAGAGCGATCGCATCCGCGTGACCTGCGTGAATCCGGGCGTCGTCGAATCCGAACTCGCTTCGACCATCACCGATCCGGAAACCGCGAAAGCCATGGAGGAATGGCGGCGCATCGCGCTCAAGCCCGCCGACATCGCCCTGGCCGTGCGGCAGATCATCGAGGCGCCGGAAACCGTCGACACCAGCGAGATCACCATCCGGCCGACGGCGTCTCCCAACTGAACCAATCCGACCCGAGAAGGAATCCACACATGAAACGTCACACGACTGTCCTTGCCGCCGGCCTGGTGCTCGTTGCCGATGCCGGTCCCCTTTCCGGACAGGAGAACGTCCGCGAGCAAGAAGGTGCGAAGGCGCCCCTCGAACTTCAAAGCGGCACGGACGCGTTGACTGGGAACGGAAATCGCCCCTTTTTTCGAGACGGCGGAGGACCGGAAGTGACCCGGGAAGCCGCCAGCCATCCCTATATCGGCATGTGGGTAACCGGTGATGGCCACATCCGCCACGAGCTCCTGCCGAACGGCCGTTATGTCGAGGCGCGCGGCAATCGTGAGCGCGCCTATGAAGGCCGCTACGAGATTACCGGCGACCATATCGAATACTGGGACGACACGGGCTTCACGGCCGACGGCGATTTCATCGACGGCGTCCTGCACCATGCCGGGATGATCCTCTATCGCAGCCGATGATCGCGTTGCGCGGCAGTATCGACTGCAGCACGGCGTTAGACTGGCTCAATTGGAAGCAAACGAAAGCAGAGCCGCGCAACCGGAAATCCCGTTGCGCGGCTCCGACGGTTTACGCGAGCAACTGAACGACGGCGTCGTTCAGTGGGCGCTGAGCGTCTCCACCGCGTGATCAAAGCGGCCTTCTCGCTCCGCCCAGCGCAGGAAGCCCACGCGCTCCACCAGGATCTCCTTGGGCGTCGGCTGCTTCTGAAAGAGCGCCATGGCCTCGTCGATGAACGCGTCGAGGGGCATATACTCCTCGCGCGCCGACTGGCCGGGGGTAAGCTCGGTTCGAACTGCAGGCGGCGCAAGCTCGATCACCTCCACCTTGTCTTTGAGCTGCTGGCGCAGCGAGACCGTGTAGGAGTGGATTGCCGCCTTGGTCGCGTTGTAGGTTGGCGTGCTGCTGAGCGGCACGAAAGCGAGGCCCGACGTGACGTTGACGATCGCGGCGTTTGGCTGGCCTCGGAGATGATCGATCAGCGCGTTGGTGAGTCGGATCGGCCCGAGCAGGTTGGTGACAACAGTCTCTTCCGCATCGCGCAGATCGCGGGACCTGGTCAGATCCTCGCGGCGCATGATGCCGGCGTTGTTGATCAGGACATTGAGCGCCGGATACTCGGCGGTCACGCGCCGGGCAAAATCGCTGATCGCTTTCGGGTCCTCGACGTCGAGGATCATCGCGTGCATGCGATCCCGTCCGGCGATGGTCTCCACCAGCGTCTCCATGCGGCGGCCGGCGACGATCACCGTGTTGCCGAGCTCGAAGAAGTGCTGCGCCAGCTCCCGACCGATTCCGGATCCGCCGCCGGTGATGAGGATGGTGTTTCCTGTTGTTTTCATGGGCTTTGCTCCTTGTTGCAAAAGGGATCAGACGATGCCGCCATTGGCGAAGACCGTCTGTCCGTTGATCCAGGTGCCGTCGCCGCTGCAGAGTGCTGCGATCGCTTCGGCAATGTCTTCTGGTTCGCCGATGCGGCCATGCGGCGTGCGGGCGGCGAAGCCGGCGATCTGCTCCGGCGTCTTGCCGTCGGTGAAGAGCGTCGTGTTGACGACGCCCGGCGCCATGGCATTCACCGAGATCATCCGGCCTTCGAGCTCCTTGGCGAGAACGCTGGCAAAGAGCCCCTGCGCGGCCTTGGTGGCGGCGTAAGGTCCGTAGGTCGGGGTACGCAGCTGTATGATGCTCGACGAGAGCGCGATGATGCGGCCGCCGTCGCGTACCCGCCGCGCCGCCTCCCGCAGCACGAAGAAGCTGCCCTTCTGGTTGACGTCGACCATGCGGCTGAAATCGGCGTCGCTCATGTCGCTGAAAGAAGCGAGGTTCATGATGCCGGCATTGCTCACCACCACGTCGACGCCGCCGAAGGCGCGCTCGTTCTCATCGAACAGGCGTTGCACGGCGGCTGGATCGCTGACATCGGCCTGCACCCAGATGGCGCGGCCGCCCGCAGCCTCGATCTCTCCCGCAACCGCCGCCGCAAGATCGCGGTTCTTCTCGCAATTGACGGTTACGGCATATCCGTCGCGGGCGAGACGCTTGGCGGTCGCCGCACCGATGCCCCTTGAAGAGCCGGTCACCAGGGCGACTTTGCCGTTCGTCGTCGGCGCCGGAATCGGGCTGGTCGTTTGAGCGTGCGCGGCCCCCATGGCGAGTGCGGCGGAGCCGATCGCAACACCCGCCAGCACCGTCCGTCTCGGTAGCTTGTTTTGTTCAGACATTGTCGTCTCCTTCCTCATCGAGAGAATTGGCTTTTGCCACAACCTCACATACCGCCCATGGGCGTGTCGGGGCTTGCCAAAGCATGCGCAAAACTTGCCGGATCCTGCAGGTCGGGTGATATTTGCTCGCGCGCGTGCTAGGGTCGTTGCGGTTACAGGAGAGATCCCATGGATGCGCTCAAGGATGTCGTTCGCAACTACGCGGCTCACCATGCAAACAACGAGGGGCTGGCGCTGACGCCGGTGCCGGGCCTGCGCATGATGTGTGTCGAATCACCGCCCGGCGATCTGCATTCGATCTACCGCCCGCTGGTTTGCCTCGTTCTGCAGGGCGCCAAACGCATGACCGTGGGACGGGAGCAGCACGTCTTCTTCGCGGGGCAGTCGGTGATCGTGAGCGCTGACATGCCGGTCGTGGGCCGGATCGTGCAGGCGAGCCCGGACGAGCCCTACATAGCGATCGCTGTCGAACTGGAAATGGCGACCCTGCGCGAACTCGCAGCGCATCTGGGCGACTCGCGCGCGCAGCGTCCTTCGGAGATACGCACCTTGTTCTCCGAACACACGAACGACGCGGTTCTGGATTGCGCAATGCGGCTGATGCAGCTGATCGACAGGCCCGATGCGATGCCGCTGCTGCGCCCCGGGATTATGCGGGAGCTGCATTATTGGCTTCTCTCCGGACAGCACGGCAGGGCCCTGCGGGCCCTCGCCGCCCCCGACGGCCACGAGAGTCGCCTGGCGGCGGCCATCGCGATCCTGAGGGAGGAATATCGATCGCGCATACCCGTCGAGCGCCTGGCGACGGCCGCCGCGATGAGCCTCACCGCCTTTTACAAGCATTTCAGGCACATGACCTCGCTGACGCCGGGGCAGTATCAAAAGCGGCTTCGCCTCATCGAAGCCCGCCGCCTGATGCTGGAAGAGGGCTTTTCGGCAAGCAGCGCGGCATTCGAGGTGGGGTATGAAAGCGTCTCGCAGTTCACCCGCGAATATGGCCGTCTCTTCAAGGCCTCGCCCAAGCGTTCCGTCCTTCGCTTTCGAGAAACGTCAGGGAACGGCGCGGAGGGGCTGCTTCAGGCAGAACAGGCGAACGCCGCATAACCTCTCACGACACCTCAGACGGTGTTGAGAATCCCGGCCATTTCTTCGCGATGAGCACGGACCTGGCTGCTGCCGATCGTGGCGAGGGCATGGTCGCGCTGTCCGCCAAAATCGGCCGGCGGGACCGGACGCGAATCCTAATGTATCGCAGCGCGTGCGTGGTTCTGGAATGTGCACGTGGGGAGGGCAACGGCGTCACCCTCCCCACCCGGTGCTGGAGATGAAACATCTCGGCATCAGAGCTACCGAACCGGCAGGTCGTTCTGATCGCTGATGCCGAAGTCATCCGAGGCGTTGTATCCCCTGTACACCCGGTCCGTGCGACCGATCTGCGTGCCAACGGGATAGCCGAAGGTGCTGGGGGTAGCGGCCCCGGCATCGATGCCACCGAACTGCCGGCGGCTGAGCGACGTCGGCAGGTCGTCTTGGTCGCTCGGGCCAAAGCTGTTCGCGGCGGAGAATCCAGGCGCGACGTTGGAGCTGGCCTGGAACGCCGGCGCACTCACCTGCGGTGTCTGGTGCGGGGAATCGTTACTGGCAAGGGCAGAGCCTGCCCAAAGCAATACAACGAGGGTCGAAGTGACGGGCATGATCTTACGCATAATGGTTTCCTTTCAGTGTCGAGGTTGAAGGCGTCCGAGTTCGACGAGCGATGAACACTCAAGCGCGATCCCGTGAGGTGGAAGCGCTGGAAGGTGTCGCGCTCGTAGCTCACATTGGACAGGTTGGTTGTAGTGCTTCACGCGACCGCCCGCCGTCGCAGGGTTGCGGCGACTGTCGCGACGTTTCGGCCATGTGATTTCGAGAGGAGAAATTCAGAGCTGACGGCGGAATTCCGTGGGCGTCTGCCCGGTCAACCGGCGGAAGGCTGCGGCGAACGCTGAAGGGGTACTGTAACCGACGGAGAGCGCGACTTCAGTAATTGGCGCGTTGGACACGGCAAGCATGGCGCGGGCGCGCTCGATGCGTTCTCGCGTCAGCCACTCGTGTGGAGACTGGCCAGTCGCGAGGCGGAACGCCGTGCAGAAATGATACCGGCTCAAGCCGGCAATCGCGGCCAGCTCGTTAAGGCCGACCTCCTCGCCGAGATTGTCCCGCATATAGGTGGTCACGCGGCGAACCTGCCAATCGGCCAGCCCACGCCTGGGCGCTGGCGGTGCCAGTGTTTGGAAGCTCGAGTGGCCGCGAACAAGCTGCGTGCAGAGGAGATCGAGCGCCTGCTCCACGAACAATCGAGAGGAGGCGTCGTCCGTGGCGGCCTCACGGGCCAGAAGCTCGAGGATCCGCGCGGATGTGGGATCATCGAACCCCACCCGCCCGAGCAATTCCACGGGCTTGCCGTCCGTGAGTGGATCCGCGCACGACTGGAGCCGCTCCGGGGTGAGATAGACATGCGAGACTTCGATGCCGCCGGAAATGTCCCAACGTCCTTCGGTGCCGTCGGGAATGAGTGTGATCGTACCGGAGCGCGTGGTGGCGACGGTCCGCTGACGGCCCATCTGCCACGTGATATCCTGTGGCTGTGAGTAGTACGTCATCACGACATGACCGCTCATCGCCGGAAGCGCATCATGCAGCGCGCCATGCCGCCAGCGACGTGTGAGGCGTGTGTCGCCGCGGAGAATCGCCGGAGCGAGGTCCGGCGGCGTGTCGAGAATGCGTTCCATCTCGGTGATCGCCGAGATGCCGTCGCGCTGGTTTTCGGTAATCTTCGGATCTTCGGGCATGATGGTGCCTCGATCGCATTCTGTTCTCTTACAGTAGCAGGAGGCAATCCTCCATCACCCCTAAAATGGAAAAGACCTCAGTACAATTGCTCCTCTTCCGCGAGAGTGACGGCCGCGAGAGCGCGCTTGAACCGGTTCTCAGCCTCCGCGTCGCGCAAAAACCTGACGCGCTCGACGAGGATCTCGGGCGGCGTCGGCTGCCGGCGAAAGAGATGCATTGCCTCCTCCACGAATTGATCGACCTGCATGCAGTCGGCGCGCAGTGACTGATGAGGCATCAACTCGGTGCGCAAAGCAGGCGGCACGAGTTCGATCACCTCGACTTTGCCCCTCAGCTGCTCACGCAATGAAACGGAATAGGAGTGCAGAGCAGCCTTGGTGGCCGAATAGGTGGGTGTGACCGTGAGCGGCACGAAGGCGTGGCCAGACGAGATGTTGACGATCGCGGCATCGGCCTGGTGCGTGAGGTGCGAGATCAGCGCATTCGTGAACCGTATGGGACCGAGCAGGTTCACCTTGATCATCTTCTCAGCGTCATAAAGGTCCCGTTCCATCGTCAGGTCCTCGCGCCGCATGATGCCGGCATTGTTGAACAGGACGTTGAGCCGCGGATGTTCGGCCGCGACCCGCCGCGCGAATCTCTCGATAGCGGCTGCATCGGTAAATTCGAGATGGTAGGCGGTCATGCGACTGCGTCCGGCTACGGTCTCGTCAAGCCCCGCAGTGCAGCGGCCCGTAACGATCACGTCATTTCCGATGTCGTGAAAGCGCCGCGCAAGCGCGCGGCCAAGTCCCGAGCTGCCTCCCGTGAAGAGCATTGTGTTGCCGATGATCTTCATGCCTGTCTCTCCCTTCTCGGGCACCCTTCTCGACGGGTTGCGTACCCGCGTGGTGTGCGCGTCTCCCTCGGTCGCGCTGGCAGCCTCCTCTCCCCGTCCCAGGTCGCGCGGACCGACCAGGAGGATCATGCTCGCCGCCGCCAATTTGCTTGCGATGTGAAAGCGGATTGCTGATCGACCCCGGTGATCTGCCGCGCTTGTTTTTATGCATATGCCCTCCATTCGGGAGAAATAGTGCCTGCAGCAAGTTCCGCCGCGCGGAAACGCAGCGCCGGCAAGCGTCGGGCTCGTGGCTCGCACTGGACACGTTGGATGTAGCCCTTCGACACGGCGGTCGCCGTCGCCGGGTTGCGGCGCCTGTCGCAATATTTCGGCGGCATGACTTGGAGGGCGAGATTCGGAACCGACGCGGAAACCGTGAACTTCCAGCCAGTCACTCGGCGGAGAGTTGCTGTGAACACCGAGGGTCTGCCGTAGCCGACGGCGATCGCCGATACGCTTCGTCGGCAATCCGGAAGCGGAAGGGTGTTCAAGTCTCCGATCACAACAATGAAACGCAGAGCCCGAACTGGAGAATATCAAAGCAACTGATATAATTCCGCTAATTGGGCAAAAGAGCGAATTCCATGAGCGACACCAGTGTCAGACGAAACTTTCTCACCGTCCATCCCGACCACAATACGGAAGCGATCAAAGGCCTCGCCTCCCCGATGCGTATCGATATTCTCCGGCTACTGCACCGTAGCGGTCCCCTCAATGTCAATGAGATAGCCCGGGCGCTTGATCTTCCGCAGTCAACGGTTGCTACGAACGTGCAGATCCTGGAAGGGGCGCGGCTCATCACGACGAAATCGATCAAGGCGAGCCGAGGCCACCAGAAGATCTGCTCCGCGCGCTATGACGAGATTGTATTGCGCTTTACGGACGATGACCGAAGGGACGACAGCGTCATCGAGGTCGCCATGCCGCTCGGCCTCTACACGAGCTGCAGCGTGTCCGCCCCTTGCGGTCTTTGCTCGACCGAGGGCGTGATCGGGCTTCTGGATGTGCCGGATTTCTTCCTCGACCCCGGCCGAATGAAGGCGGCTTTGATCTGGTTCGAGCGAGGTTATGTCGAATACAAGTTCCCCAACAACGCAAAGGTCCGCGGCACGCCGGTTGCGGCGCTCGAATTTTCGATGGAACTCTCGTCCGAGGTTCCCGGAACCAACGAGGACTGGCCCTCCGACATCAGTCTGTGGGTCAATGACGTGATGGTCGGGACGTGGACTTCGCCGGGCGACTACGGGGACCGCCACGGAGCCTACACGCCGCGCTGGTGGAAGCTGGAGGGCTCGCAGTACGGAAAGTTGAAAACCTGGCGGATTACCGACCGCGGCTGCTTCATCGACGGCACCAACGTATCCGGCGTTGCTCTGTCGGATCTGGCCATTGATGAGCACCATTCGATCCGCATGCGTGTCGGAATCGAGGAACACGCGCAGAACCCAGGGGGCGTCAATATCTTCGGCCGCGGCTTCGGCAACTATGACCAGGACATCATCATGCGTTTGTACTGCGGAACTCCGAACGAGACGGTGGTTGCCGACGGGGACGGGGAAGCCGTGCCGGTGAAGTAGGAAAAGGTATTTATATCACTTGAATTGATACATATCGCTCCGTTCGTTGACTTCAGAACTCCTCGGACATATGCTGACGCCCGTTGAAAAGGCGCATAACACGCGCCGCAACGTCAGGGAGGAAGCAGCATGCCACGGAGGCTATCGCTCGCCGTACTGGCAGGTGCGGTGTTTTTCAGCACCGCAGCATTTGGGCAGGAAGTTCCACGCAACCAGAACCTCATCGTCGAGAACCCGAACGGGACGATGGCCAACCCGGACTGGTTCAACATCTGGACCCCGGCCGGTAACTCGAACCAGCCGACCGGGCTCCACCAGCTCGCCATGGACACCTTCTGGTACATCGACCCGGACCACGGCCTCGACGGCGTCTGGGACAATTCGCTGGCGGCCGAGCCCCCGATCTACAACGACGACTTCACGCAGATGACAGTGCGCCTGCGCGAGGGCATCTACTGGAGCGACGGTGTCGAATTCACTGCCGACGATGTCGTCTTCACCGCCGAGACGCACATGAACAACAACGGGCTGGTGCGAAGCCCGACCTATCAGCTCAACGTCGAGAGCGTGGAGGCGCCCGATCCCTACACCGTCGTCTTCAACCTCAAGCAGCCGAACTCGCGCTTCCATTCCCTGTTCACGGTCCGCTGGAACGCGGCATGGATGATGCCGAAGCATATCTTCGAGGGTAAGGATCCGCTGCAGTTCAACTTCAACCCGCCCGTTTCGCTCGGCGCCTACACGCTGCACAGCTACGACCCGAACGGGCAGTGGTTCACCTGGCAGAAGCGCGAGGATTGGGAGCGCACCACGCTGGCCCGCTTCGGCGAGCCGGGCCCGCAATTCGTGACCTATGTCGATCCCGGCCCGCCCGACAGGCGCGTCATCGCCCAGATGAACCACGAGCTCGACATCATTCACGACGTATCGCCCGAGGGCATGTTCACCCTCGCGCGCGAGGCGCCGAGCTCAAAGGCGTGGTTCGACGGCTTTCCCTACGCCCATCCCGATCCGACGCTTCCCGCGGTGCTCCTCAACCACCAGCACGAAAAGTTCCAGGATCGCGACGTGCGCTGGGCGCTGGCGCTGGCGATCGACATCCGCGCGGTGGCGATGGCCTCCTATCGCGGCGCTGCCACCATATCGGCGATTCAGATCCCGCCCACGGGCACGCATCCCGAGTACTACCACCAACCCTTGACCGAATGGCTGAGCGAGTTCGAGATCGACACCGGCCAGCAGGTGATCCGGCCCTACGATTCGACCATAGGGCAGCAGATCGCGGACATGCTGCGGCCGTCCATGGGCGACCAGATCCCGGAGGATCAGGATGAAATCATGCGCGCCTTCGGCGCCGGCTGGTGGACTCAGAACCTCGAGGCGGCCGCGCAACTCCTCGAGCGGGCCGGCTTCACCCGTCGAGGCAACGACTGGTACATGCCGAACGGCGAGCGCTTCTCGATCCGGCTGATGGTCGAGGGTGACGGCCGTCCGGTGATGACCCGCGCCGGCACCATGATCGCGCAGCAGTGGCGTGACTTCGGCATCGACGCGACGCCCGAGAACGCGCAGGCAGCTTTCTTCACCCGTCGCAACGGCGGCGACTTCGAGGCGGCGATCAGCTGGAGCGTGGAGACCTGGGGCGGTCATCCCGACCTGTCATTCTTTCTCGACAGCTGGCATTCCGACTTCGTCGCGCCGCCGGGTGAGGTCCAGTCGCCGCGCAACTGGCAGCGCTGGTCGTCGCCGGAGCTCGACAAGATCATCGAACAAGTCCGTCAAGTGGAGTTCGACAGCCCGAAGGGGATCGAACTCGGGCATGAGTTCGTCAAGCTCACCGTCGAGGAGATGCCGACCATTCCGCTCATGGCCTACAACGTCTTCACCGTGATGGACGAGACCTACTGGACTGGCTACCCGACAGCGCAGGACCCCTATACCAATCCCGTTCCCAATTGGGGGAACTCGCGCTACATGATGGTCAGGCTGCGGCCGACCCAAGAGTAACCCGAGTGGGACCAGGTGGGGCGGGCTTTCCGTCCCGCCACCCCTGTGTTCTCCAACGAAACGGTCCGATGCGCAGCTACGGCATCTACGTCTTCACGCGCTTCGCGCAGTTCCTCCTCGTCGTCTTCATCGGCGTCTCGCTGACGTTCTTCATCACGCACCTGTCACCGATCGATCCGGTCGAGCAGATGATCGCAGGCATGACCGCCATGGGGCAGAGCGACCCGCAGTCGGTCGCAATGATGCGCCAGGCGCTGCAGGACCTCTACGGCACCGGCGACCCGCTGATGGAGCAGTACTTCACCTACTGGGGGCGCATTCTCTCGGCCGATTTCGGGCCATCGCTCTCGGCCTTCCCGACACCGGTCTCCGTACTCATCGGCCGGGCATTGCCCTGGACCATCGGCCTCCTGCTCACCTGCACGTTGATCGCCTGGGTTCTCGGCAACCTGCTGGGCGGCCTCGCCGGCTACTTCCGCCAAAGCCGCGCGCTCAAAGTGATCGGGGTTATCATCATGGGCTTTCATCCGGTGCCCTATTACATCATCGCCTTCGTGCTCCTGATCATTTTCGGCCTGATATGGCCGATCCTGCCAACGAGCGGTGGGGCGGCGGCGAACGTCCCGCGGGGCTGGAACGCCGACTACGTCCTCAGCGTGCTGCGCCATTCGATCCTGCCGGCGGTCTCGATCATTCTGGTCGGCCTCGGCGGCTGGTTCATGGGGATGCGAGCGCTCGTCTCCAACGTCGTCACAGAGGACTACGTCACCTACGCCGAGCTCGGCGGCGTCAGGCGCAGCCGGATTCTGCCCTTCTATGTCATGCGCAACGCGCTGGTGCCGCAGGTCACCGGCCTCGCCATGACCCTCGGCGCGATCTTCAACGGCGCGATCATCGTCGAGTTCGTCTTCAGCTATCCGGGACTCGGGCGGCTGCTGATCGCGGCTGTCTATGCCGGCGACTACGGCCTCGTCCTCGGCGTGACGACGATCTCCATCATCGCGGTCTCCGCCGCCGTCTTCCTGATCGACATCCTCTACCCGGTGTTCGATCCACGCGTGCAACTCGCCTGAGGCCCGCCGATGCTGAAGATCCTCCGCGACCTGTTCCGCTACAACCGCGAATTCGCGATCGGCGCCGTGCTGATGGCGGTGATCGTCGGCATGGCGGCGCTGTCGGCCTTCTCGCCCTACCCGCCGGCCAACATCTATGTCGTGCCGCCGGACGTGCCGCCATCGTGGGCCCACCCCTTCGGCACGAGCTCGCGCGGCCAGGACGTGTTCTGGCAGCTCACTTTCGCGCTGAGGAACACGCTGCTCTTCGGCTTCGCGGTGGCGATCCTCAGCCGGGTGCTCTCGCTCATCGTCGGGCTCATCGCGGGATACCGGGGGGGCCTGACCGACCGCGTGCTGATGTCGATCAACGACACCTTCATTGTCATCCCGCTGTTCCCGCTCCTGATCCTGTTCTATTTCGTGATGCGGGACTACATGAACTGGGCGCTTCTCGCGCTCGTCATCGCCTGCCTCGGTTGGGCCTACGATGCCCGCCTGATCCGCTCGGTGATGATGAGCCTGAAGACGCGCGAGTTTACCCGGACCAGCGTGTTCTCGGCCATGAAGATGCGCGAGATCGTCGTCCGGGAGCATTTGCCTTACGTCCTGCCGATCGTGTTCTCCACGACGCTCAACAACATCAATTGGTCGATCGGCCTTGAGGTGACGCTCTCGGTGCTCGGTTTCACCGACATCAACACCCCGACCATCGGCACCATGATCTTCTGGGCCAACCAGCACAGCGCCATGGTCGCGGGGGTCTGGTGGTGGTTCGTGTTTCCGACCGCCTTCATCACGTTGACCTTCATTGCGCTCTTCCTGCTCGCGGTGTCGATGAACGAGTACATCGACCCGCGCAGCCGGCTCGCACGCATGGGGAAGGGAGCGGGATGACCGCGGCCAACGATCCCATGTTCTCCGCCGGCGCCGTACTCTCGGTACGCAACCTGCGCGCCTACTATCAGATGCAGTATTTCGGCATTGTTAGGGAGGTCCGCGCCGTCGACGACATCACGTTTCACGTCAACAGGAATGAGATCTACGGCATCGCCGGGGAATCGAGTTCCGGCAAGACGTCCTTGATCAAGACGATCGCCGCCGCCAACCGCCCACCGCTCAATGTCCTTGGCGGATCGGCGAGGTACAGCTTCCTCGACCGCGACATCTTCAGGATGAGCGAGGACGAGGTTTCACGGGTGCGCTGGAAGCATCTGTCCTACATCATGCAGGGCTCGATGAATGTTCTCAATCCAGTCCGACGGATCCGCAAGTCGTTCGTCGACTTTGCCTTCCGCCACATCAACCGGCCCGAGCGGGAATTCTTCGACATCGTCGAGCGCCACCTCGAGCGGCTTCGCTTGTCTCCGGCGGTCCTGAAGGCGTACCCGCACGAGCTCTCGGGCGGCATGCGCCAGCGCGTGACAATCGCGCTGGCGACCATCTGCCGGCCCGAGTTCATCATCGCCGACGAGCCGACGACTGCCCTCGACGTGGTGGTGCAGAAGGATGTGCTGTCGATGATCCGCGAGGTGCAGCAGGAGATGGGCTCCTCCGTCTTGTTCGTCACCCACGACATGACGGTGCACGCCAACATGGCTGACCGGCTCGGCATCATGTACGCGGGGCGCCTTGTCGAGGAGGCCCCGACCCGTGAGATCTTCACCAATCCGCTGCATCCCTACACAGCCCATCTCATCCAGAGCTTGCCGCGGATCGGCGATCTCAGTCCGAAGAAGGCGCTACCGGGGGCGCCGCCGAATCTTTCCGATCCGCCGCCGGGCTGTCGTTTCCATCCGCGCTGTCCGCTCGCCATGGATATCTGCCGGCGCGAGAACCCGGCCCTGACGCCCCTTGGGCCGGGCCACCGCGTCGCATGCTTCGCCGCAAGCTCCGAGGTCCGCCCGGCATCCGAGGCCCGGGAGGCCGCCGCGACGGCGGAGGTGCGGCCGTGAGCGAACTCCTCGCCATTGACAAAGTCACCAGGAGCTACGCCTTCGGCGGCCTCTTCGCGCGGGGCGCATTCAACGCCGTCGACAATGTCAGCTTCACGCTGGAGGTCGCTCGGCCTGAGATCTTCACCATCGTCGGCGAGTCGGGGTCGGGCAAGACGACGCTGGCGCGAATGATCCTGAACCTGATCGCGCCGACCTCCGGCGCCATCCGCTTCCACGGCACCGACCTGGCCACGATCCGCGGCTCGCGCGCCCGCATGGACTTCATGCGTCATGTCCAGCCGATCTTTCAGAACCCGTTCGAGGCGTTCAATCCGCTGAAGCAGGTCGACCATTATCTCTTCATGACCGCCCGCCGCTTCACCGGCGCCGCGACGACGGCCGAGGTCGAGGCCTGCACCGATGCCGCCCTGAAAAAGGTCGGGCTGTCGCTCGCCGAGGTGAAGGGCCGCTTTCCCCACGAGCTGTCCGGCGGCCAGCTCCAGCGCACGGCAATCGCCCGCGCGCTGATCCCCGGTCCGTCACTGCTTGTCGCTGACGAGCCGGTGTCGATGGTCGACGCCTCGTTGCGCATGTCGATCGTCAACCTGTTCAAGACACTTCGCGACGACCTGCGCGTCTCGATCATCTACATCACCCACGACCTCGCCACCGCCTACTACATCAGCGACCGCATCATCATCATGCAGAAGGGCGTGGTGGTCGAAAGCGGCCCGGCCCGGCAGGTTCTCGACAACCCGCAGCACCCCTACTCCATCCTGCTCAAGGACTCGGTCCTCTCGCCCGACACCATCGGCGAGGGAATTCTAGGCCTTGCCCGCCGGCCAGGCCAAGGGCCGCCCCCGGCCATGGCGACGGACGGGGATGCCGTTGCCCATACGCGTGCGCGACCCCGGTCATAATAGGCTTAAGGAGTATCCCATGCCCCACAGCGAAGTTCTTCTCCACCGCGACTTTGCCATCGGCGAGACCGACCGGCGTCTGTTCGGCGCCTTCGTCGAGCATCTTGGCCGCTGCGTCTATGGCGGGATCTACGAGCCGGACCACCCCAGTGCGGACGCCCGCGGCTTCCGCGGCGACGTGCTCGAGCTGGTGCGTGAGCTCGGCCCTACGATCGTGCGCTACCCCGGCGGCAACTTCGTCTCGGGCTATGACTGGGAGGATGGTGTCGGCCCGGTCGAGAAGCGCCCGCGTCGCCTCGACCTCGCCTGGGAATCGACCGAGCCGAACACATTCGGCACCAACGAGTTCATGGACTGGTGCCGCTTGGCGAACATCGACCCCATGCTCGCGGTCAACCTCGGCACGCGGGGCCCCGATGCGGCGCGCCGTCTCGTCGAATACTGCAACCACTCCAGCGGCACGACCCTGTCGGATCTGCGCAGGGAGCACGGCTGGCCGGAGCCGCATAGCGTGAAATTCTGGTGTCTCGGCAACGAGATGGATGGCCCGTGGCAGATGGAGCGCAAGACGCCGACGGAGTATGGCCGGGTCGCGACCGAGGCGGCCAAGATGATGAAGCTGGTCGATCCCTCGATCGAACTCGCCGCCTGCGGCTCCTCCTCCCGCACGATGCCGACCTTCGGCGAGTGGGAGAGGGTCGTGCTCGAGCACACCTTCGACCATGTCGAGTATATCTCGCTCCACACCTATCTGAACAACTATGCCGGGGACACGGCGGCGTTCCTCGCCAGCCCCGACCTCATGGACAGCTTCATCGAGGAAGTGGTCGCAATCGCCGACGCCGTCGCCGCCGAGCGCCGCTCCTCCAAGCGCATCATGCTGTCCTTCGACGAGTGGAACGTCTGGTATCGCACCCGCCGCGGCAACACCCGAGTGCGCGAAGGCTGGCCGGTGGCACCGCCGATCCTCGAGGAAGTCTACACGATGGAGGATGCTCTGGCCTTCGGCGGCGCCTGCATCTCGCTGCTCAACCACGCCGACCGCGTCCGCGCCGCCTGTCTCGCGCAACTCGTCAACGCCATCGCCCCGATCATGACAGAGCCGGGCGGAGCCGCCTGGCGGCAGACGATCTTCTGGCCCTTCGCCGACTTCGCCAATCTCGGCCACGGCACGGTACTGACGGCTCAGGTCGACTGCCCGACCTATTCGGCGACCTACTACGACCCGCGTGGCAAGGACGACCTGCGCTTCCCGCTGCCAGAGGTGCCCTACCTGAAGCTCGCCGCTACCCACGGTGACGGCACGCTGACGCTCTTCGCGCTGAACCGGCATCTCGACGAGCCGATGAAGATGAACGTTACCGCGCGCGGCTTCGGCGAGTTGTCGCTTGAACGCGCCCACACCCTGCACAACGCCGATCTTCAGGCGACCAACACGAGGGGGGAGCCGGACAGGGTCCGCCCGGAGGAACTGCCAGGCGTCGAGGTGCACGGAAGCGCCGTGGTTGTGACGCTTCCAGAGGCGTCATGGACCGTGATACGCATGCGGACACGCTGACAGCAATTGGTGACCGCCTGAAATGGCATGGGAGAATTCCTGTCGACATCTCTGTTCGGGGTGCCGGGACGGCAGCCCGAATCCGGCAACCGGAGACGGGCTGCGGTTCCGCATGCTACCGTAGATCGCCTCCCCTCGCCGCTGTCCGGACGCGGGAACAGCAAGGATCAACGGAACTCGCCGTTAAATCCGCATGATGGTCGGGAAAGTCGCGCCCATTGCCGATCACCACAGCACTTGTCTGTAGCGGGCCCTTGCCCTGGTTCATGCTGCCTCTTACTTTAAGAGTTTGCTGCATGCGTCGATAATGCGGTCGAATCTGATGCCGACTTGCTTCGGTGATCCGACACAAACGAGATGCTCCTTTGCACCGTGAATCGATCTATCGACAATTGGCACGTTACAATCGCATTAATCGACAACTGTTGCAGAACTGTTGCGTGGACCCGCTAAAGCGCCGTAGCGCAATTTGCAGGTTCACACAGAGTGAAATTCCTGATTACCAGTTTCGACGGGCTTCGCCCCGATCTTATCGGGCCAGAACTCACGCCGAACATCGTTCGCGTACAAAAGATTGGCGCTACGCTTTCCCGACATCGAACAGTCTATCCGAGCGAAACACGTGTCGCGTTCCCGAGCCTGGTCACCGGCGCCACCTCCAGCGCCCACGGCATGGTCGGAAACAAATATGTCGAACGGAACGCAAAGCCGCAGCTTTATGTCGACACGGCCGACGCGGCCCTCATCGACCGTTTGAACCGCGAGAGCAATGGCGGCCTGATGACGTCCCCTACGCTGGGTGAACTGCTCCACAACGCGGGCAAGAGCCTGGCAGTGCTTGCAACCAATACGCCAGGGACCACGCGGCTCTTCAATCACAAAGCCGAGGGGCTCGGACATCTCCGGTTTTCGGGGCATTTTCGAGAGACCTGCACCCCAAACGACCTGCTGGCCAAAGCCGAAGCGCAGTTTGGCGCATTGCCGGCAGCACCTCCGGAGGGCGAGCCCGATTTCACCGGCCAGACCTGGATTACCTCGGTTTTCCTCGATCTCGTCTGGCCGAAGCTGAAGCCGGACGTCACCATCCTTTCCTATGGGGAGCCGGACACCACATCGCATTTTCATGGAACAGGCGCACAAGCCACTCGCGAGATCATCTCCTTTTGTGATGCCCAATTCGGCCGCGTGCTCGACTGGTGGGAAGCTGAGGGAAAGGCCGGGGGCGTCCAACTCATCATCGTGTCCGATCACGGCCATATCACTGCTCATAGCCGCGTCTCCGTCATCGACGAGTTGAAGGGTGCTGGTTTCGCACTTGCTCCAGCGCCTGCCGCGGGCGTGGATGTCGTTGTCGTGCCCGGACAGGTCGGCGCGCTTTATCTGGCCGAGCGTTCGGAAAAGAACCTCAGTCGTCTAGTGGAAGTCCTGACCGAAGCGCCCTGGTGCGGCCCGATCTTCACAACCCCGCGCAATGCCGTCGAAGGGATTGCCCATGGCAGCCTCGCGAGCAGTCTAGTCTTTGCGGACCACGAGCGCGCGCCCGACGCTTATTTCTGCTTCCGGGCCGACGACGAAGTCGATGACTTCGGGCTTATTGGCGGCGCCTGGTACGATAGCGACCGCCGCCCCGGCCTCGGTGTTCACGGCGGTCTTCATCCGAAAGAGCTCGCTGCAGTCGGTGTGGTAGCGGGGTCAGCGTTCCAGGATTGCGGCGTATCGTCGGACGTGCCCTCCGGAATCTGCGACTTCACCCCGACCATCCTGCATCTGTTGGGGTTGCCTCTTCCGGCATCCGCCACCGGCCGCGTGCTCCATGAGGTTCTTGCGGATGTTTCTGGCCGCCCTGAAATCGTTCAGGTGCCTGAGACGTTGGAAACGGGCCTCAATGGATATCAGCAGGTGCTTCAGCGCATCCGCATCAATGGCACGGTTTACCTGGAGGGCAGCGCGGTTGCCTGCAAGTCTGTCGTTGGTCGGTCGTCTCCTGCCGGGAACGAAACGGACCAGCGTGCCGGGCGTCAGGGCGCCCGATTGAGCCGAGCGAGGTCTTGCGATATTTCGGAGGCTGCGGCCTTGAGAACAGGCGCATAGCGCGCGCAGGCCTCCTCCTGGGATTTAAAGGCGGAGGTGAAGTAAGTCAGCCCGAGACTGGCTTTCACCTTGTTGTCGCTGCCGAAGATCGGCACGGCTATCGTATTGGAATTTTTCGGCTCAACATGCGGAGCACGTGTTGCATAGCCCACGGATCTGACATGTTCCACGAGCCGCCTTAGCTCGCGCGAATGATGCGCCAGGGCGTGCTCGGGGTCGTCCGATGCCCGCAGCATGTCCACGATCAGCTCGAATTCCGGCTCGCAGGTAAAGGCAAGGTAGGCCAGCCCCATGCCGCGGGTGATGAGCGGCAACCGCATGTTCACGGTGGCATGGAACGGTGAGATCGCGCTGTCCGGCACAGTAGAGAACCGTACGACAACGGCATCCCTGTCGAGGAGCGAAATCGATACCGGCCATTGGTGCTTGCGCGTCACGGCGATGGCCCAGGGCCGCCCGGCCTCCACGACCATGGGTTCCTTGTGGAATCCGGAGCTCAGGGAGCTCACCAACGCGCTCACCTGATAGCCGCCGAGCCGCTGATCGTTCTCCACGAAACCGGCTTCTTCGAGCGTCCTGAGGAGGCGCACCAGTGTCGGCTTGGGCAAGCCCGTACGCGCATGCAGCCGCGCGATCGAGGTGTAAGGCTGCAGGTTCAGTTCCTGCAACACGGCAAGCGCACGTTGGACCGATCTGACCCCCATGCTCCTCCTCATTCCGCCAGATGGAACATGCCAGCTAGATACATTGTGGCCGCGAGCCGTCAAGCTCTAATTCAAAAACCGGCCAAACGAAGCGAGGGGTCCTGCAGATGTCTGAAAAGAACCGCGCCGAGGTTCGCGCGTTGATCGCGAACATCGACGATGCGATCGTTGACGAGCTGCTGCAGGGCGCGGTCGATCTCCACGTCCATTCCGGACCCTCGACAATGCCCCGGCAGCTGGACCATTTCGAAGCGGTGGAACAGGCGGCCGCAACCGGCATGCGGGGCATCCTGTTCAAGGATCACCACTATTCGGTCGCTCCTTTTCTGCCGATAATGAACCGCGTGCTGGGCCATCACAATGTGGCGATGTTCGGCGGGCTCGTGCTGAACAACTCCACCGGCGGGCTAAATCCCTTCGTCGTGGACGCCCAACTCAAGATGGGCGCCAAGCTCATCTGGATGCCCACGGCGCAATCGGCGAACCACATCCGAAGCTCGCACCGAAAGACGCGTCTTGCATCGAACGTTCAACTGAAGAAGTCACCGGGCATCACGGTGGTCGACGCGTATGGGGAACTTCTCGACGTCGTCAAGGAGATCCTCGATTCCATTGCCGAGTTCGACGCCATCCTGTCCTCGGGACATCTGCACATTTCGGAGATATGGACCCTTTTCACCGAGGCGAAGAAACGCGGTGTCAAGCGCCTGCTGGTCAACCATCCGATGTACGGGCTGCATTTCACTTACGAGGATATCCGTGAGCTCGCGGAATTCGGGGCCCTGATAGAGCAGTCCGCCTGCCTTTACGTGGATTGCCGCTTCAACGTTTTTGCGCCGGGAGAACTCAGGGAACACATCGAGGCGGCGGGCGTGACGCATTCCTCGATCGGCTCCGACCTTGGACAGGTAGACAACCCCTCCCCCGTCGAAGGCCTCAGGCAGGCCGTGAAACTGTGCCTGGCGCTCGGCTTCTCCGAAGACGACGTGCGCGTGATGATACGAGACAATCCGGCGAAACTCGTCGGCATCGCCTAATACCGCCGCAGCGGCATCGACCGGACGGCCTCGGCCGGCGCCGGTTCCAGGTCAGAGGAGACGACATGAAACTTGGCACCATAAGCCGGCAGGGCAAACCCGCACTGGTCGTCAAAAAAGGCAATTCGGCCCTGCTCCTGTCCGAACTGTGTGAAAGCGCGGATCTCGGCGAAGCGCCACGCACGATGCAGGATCTGATCGAAGGCGGGGCGGACGAACGTGCGCGGGTGGAGGAGGCTCTTCGCAGGGGCGAGGCCGCGCCGCTCGACCCTGAATCCCTCGACTGGCTCGCCCCGCAGAACCGCCCCTCGAAGATCCTGGGCGTCGCCTTCAACAACATGGGCATCCGCAAATCGGCGCATGTGGACCCGGGCGTGCCCAACTTCTTCCTGAAAGCCCCGTCCTGTCTGACCGGCCACAACAAGCCGATCGTCATGGAAGAGCATTACGGCGAGACCATCCCCGAACTGGAGCTTGCCGCCGTGATCGGCAAGAAGTGCCGGAAAATCGACGTGTCAGAGGCGCGCAAGGCCATTTTCGGCTATTCCATCATCAACGACGTCACGTCTCATGGCATGAAATTCGGCATGGATTCGATCGCCACCACCCGCGAACCGAACTTGCTCCGTCCCCACCATCTGGCGTGGCGGCGGCGCCATGGCGACGACGATCGCGACGTTTATTTCGTCTATCATACCCGTTCCAAGGCGACGGACACCTTCGGGCCGATGGGACCATGGCTGACGACGGCGGACGAGGTTTCAGATCCAAACAATCTCGAAGTGAAGGGTTGGTTCGACGGCGAACCTTTTGCCGTCGACTCCACCTCGAGCTACCGCTTCAAGGTCGAAGAGGTGGTTGCGGAAGCCAGTCGCTACTTCACCCTCGAGCCTGGAGACGTTATCTGTTTCGGAACTTCGGCAAAAGGCATCGGAAACTTTCCCAACGGACACCGGTCGGTCAATCTGCACAAGCTCAGCGGGAGGCTCGACATCGAAGTGGAAGGATTGGGCCGGCTGTCAAATCCTGTCGTGCACGACTGGGAGGCCTAGTGCGATGCGGGCTGTTTCCCAAGAGAGGTGAATCGATGCGCGTCGTCGAAATCCGTGGCGCAGGCGGCCCGGAGGTCCTGCATCTCGCCGAACAGCCGAAGCCGCAACCGGGACCGGCGGATGTCGTGATCCGCGTGATCGCCGCCAGCGTGAACCGGCCCGACATCCAGCAGCGACGGGGGCTCTATCCGCCGCCGCCCGATGCGTCACCCATACCCGGTCTCGACGTCTCTGGCATCGTCGATGCGGTCGGCGCGGAGGTGAGCGGCATCGCCGTCGGCGATGCGGTGTGCGCGCTGACCAATGGCGGCGGCTATGCCGAATTCTGCGTCGTTCCGGCGGTGCAGTGCATGCCCGTGCCGGCCGGGTGCACCTTCGCCGAAGCCGCCGCTCTGCCCGAAGCCTTCTTCACCGCGTGGAACAACGTCATCTGGGGCGGGCGCCTGGCGGAAGGCGAGTCCCTCCTCGTCCAGGGCGGCACCAGCGGAGTCGGCATGGCCGCCATCCAGATCGCGCGGCAGCTTCGCCGCGCCACCGTCTATGCCACCGCCGGCACGGACGAGAAGCGCCGGATCTGCCTGGAGATGGGCGCACAGGCGGCGGTCGATTATCGTGGCGATTGGGACAAGGAAATCCTGAGGCTGACGGCGGGCAAGGGCGTCGACGTCATACTCGATGCGCAGGCGGGACCCTATACGCAAAGACAGCTCGATCTTCTGAACGCCGACGGCCGTCTGGTGTTCATCGCCAGCCACCAGGACGAAACGGCCGAGGTGAACATCCGCAAGATCGTGCGGCGCCGGCTGAGCCTTTCGGGTTCCACTATCCGGCCGCAGCCTCCCGCATACAAGGGCAGGCTGGCCGAGGCGCTGGTCAGGGAGGTCTGGCCACTGCTCGAAGCCCGGCGCATCGTGAACCGCATCCACGCGATCCTGCCTTTCGAGGAGGTTCGCAAGGCGCACGGCATTCTGGACCGCAACGAGCAGATCGGAAAAGTGGTGCTGGCCGTCGACACGTCGCTGGCTGAAACGCGCCCGGGTTCCGCGCGCAACGGGGGGTGCACATGACGCTCACGGTCGAACACGCCCTGGAGCTCAAGGCCTATGTCGGCCAGGTTCTCGGGACCTCCGGGTGGATCGCGGTGACCCAGCGGGCCATCGACGATTTTGCCAGACTTTCGGGCGACGATCACTGGATCCACGTCGATGTCGAGCGCGCACGCGGCGAGATGCCCGAGGGCCGCACGATCGCGCACGGCCTTTATCTGCTTTCGCTCGTCCCGGTCCTGCAGCGTGAAATCTATGCCATCCGCAAACGCGGAAGAGGCCTCAACTACGGCTATGACCGTTTACGCTTCGTGGCACCCGTTCCCGTGGGCAGCCATATCCGCCTCAGGCAGTCGCTGGCGCGCGCGGCCGCGCATGCGGTCGGCACGCGGCTCGAATTCGACGAGGAAATCGAGATCGAAGGGAGGGAGAAACCCGCCCTTGTCGCCCGGCATATTCTGTTGATCGAGAATCCATGAACCTCGCTATTGCGCCGAACAGGGATGAGGACGGACGGGTGATCGACGGCATTCTAGCGCATGCCGCCGAGCGTCCCGACGACATCGCCTTGATCTGCGGCGATGCCCAAGGAAGCTGGAGGCAATTGCGCACGGAAACGCTGGCCATGGCAGGAGCGATTGCCGCAACCGGATCGACCGGCGATCGTGTGGTCCTGCTCGGCGACGTGAGCATCGGGCTGGTGACGGCCTATCTCGCGGTGATCGCCGCCGGCCAATGCGCCGTCCCCCTGCAGACGTCGGCACATCCCGAAGCCCTCGCCGGCATGATCGGCAACTGCGCGCCTGGCCTCATCTTTGCCGACGGCAAATATCTCGGGGCCCTGAAGCCGTTCATCTCACCGGAGATCGTGACGGTTCGCCCGGATCGCGAGGCGGGTGAACTCAACGATTTCGTCGCGGGATCGCACCCACTGCCGGCACCGCGGCAGGTGCCGCCGGAAAACGCGTTCAATATCATCTACAGTTCCGGCACCACCGGAACGGCCAAGGGCATCGTCCATTCGCATGCCATGCGCTACCGCCAAGCGTCACGCGGTGTATTTGACCTCGATCCCTTCAGCACGATGCTTCTGGCGACGCCGCTTTATTCCAACACGACGCTGATGCCACTGCTGATGACGCTGTTGCACGGGGGTCGCGTCGTCATGATGCAAAAATTCGACGCCGAGGGCTATCTTGACCTCGCGGAGAAATACGCGGCAACCCATACCATGTTGGTTCCCGTGCAGTATCAACGCATTCTCTCGGCCGACAGCTTCGCCGGCCGGAACCTTACGCATTTCCGGGTGAAACAAAGCACCGGCGCTCCCCTGCCCGCTACCGACAAACTACGCGTAGCCCAGGAATGGCCGGGCCGCTTCATCGAAGTGTATGGGCTGACCGAGGGCGGGTGCACCTGCATGCTGGACGTGACGGCCCATCCAGACAAGGCGCACACGGTCGGCAAGCCGGCCCCCGGCAACGAGATCCGGGTCGTGGACGAAGAGGGCTACGACGTGCCGGTCGGCGAGCGGGGCGAGGTCATCGGCCGTTCGGCGATGATGATGTCCGGCTATTTTCGCAACCCGGCCGCGGACGAGGCCTTCTACTGGCGCAACAAGGACGGCGTCCTTTATCACCGCACGGGCGATATCGGCGTCTTCGACGAAGACGGGTTCCTGACGCTGGTCGACCGCAAGAAGGACGTCATCATATCGGGCGGCTTCAACATCTATGCCTCCGACATCGAGGAGAAACTGCGCGAGCATCCCGATATCGAGGATGCCGTGGTGATCGCGATACCGAATGAGAAGTGGGGCGAGACCCCGCTCGGAGTTGTGGTCGCCAGGCCGGGCGCACGGATCGAACCCGCCCAGATACGCGAATGGGTCAATGCGCGTCTCGGCAAGATGCAGCGGGTCTCGCGGATCGAACTGCGGGGCGAACTGCCGCGGTCAGCCGTCGGCAAGGTCCTGAAACAGGAACTCAAGAAGCCCTATTGGGGGGACGCCAGTGGCCCAGCAGACTGAGCCGACCGGATATCCCGACGTCGCTCTCGTCACCGGCGGGAGCAGCGGCATCGGACGCGCCACCGCACTCAGGCTGGCGGCACGCGGGACACGGGTCGTCGTCGGCTATCACAGCAGCAAGGACGACGCGGATGCGCTGATCGCACAGATGGCTGGCAGCGGTCACATGGCCCTGCGCATCGCCATCGACGACACCCGATGCGTCTGCGACGCCGCGGAGGCCATCGGAAGACGCTACGGCAAGCTGGATGCGCTGGTCAACAGCGGCGGCAGCAGCCAGACCATACCGCTGAACGAGCTCGACAAACTCACCGACGAGATCTTCGACCGGATCGTGATCGTGAATCTGCGCGGGCCGTTCGCCGTCATCCGCGCCATGCGGCCGCTGCTGGAAAAAGGCGAGAACGCCGCCATAGTCAACGTGTCATCGCTCTCGGCGCAGAAAGGGGTCGGCAGCAATCTCGCCTATTGCGCGGCGAAGGGCGGGCTGGACACGCTCACCATCGGTCTGGCGAGAGTCCTGGCGCCGCGTATCCGTGTCATCTCGGTCTCGCCGGCAGGGGTGGACACGAAATTCGTCGCCGGCCGCACGCGAGAGCAGCTCGAGGCCATGGCCGGGGCGATGCCGTTGCGGAAGGTCACCTCTCCCGACGATGTCGCCCGGGCGATCGTCGCCGGCATCGTCGATCTGACCAGCAGCACCGGGATCGTCATCAATGTCGACGAAGGGCGGCACCTCTGAGCCTCATTTGGCCGCACGCGCAGGCACCTGCCCGAGGCTGACGAGCGTCATGACGGCCTCACCGTTCTGATTGGCAACGGTAACCCTGCTGCGGATGACACCGAATTCGGGGCGGCTTTTGGAGCGTTCCGTCGATATCACCTCGCGGGTGACCTTGAGCACGTCTCCCGGACGTACGGGCTTGCGCCAGCGCAATTCGTCTATGCCGAGCCCAACAACGGGTGTGTCGCCGTGGCCCCCGCCCTCGATGAAAAGACGCATTGAGAGCGCGGCTATCTGCCAGCCGCTCGCAATCACCGTGCCGAACCGGCCGGCGGCCGCTTTTTCCGGATCCGTGTGCATGGGTTGTGGATCGTTCTGCAACGCATAGGAGATGATTTCCTCCTGCGTCATCTCATAGGGCCTGCTGACCCAGGTTTCGCCGATCTCGAAGTCTTCAAGAAAGCGGGGCATCGTCATCTCCAGGCCGAACAGGTTTCGGTGTGCTTCGCGCCGCCTCAAGTTCCCTCAGAATGTCCGGCAATCGGCCTGCCGCCTGCTGCTGCAGATTACGATACATGCTGTTGCCGTGGGCATCGATGGCGACGGTCACGGGGCCGAAGGACTCGAGCCTATAGCGAGCCAGGCGGAACTGCTCGATGAGATCGTCCCAACCCGTCTCCAAGCGCTCCACGGCACCGGCGGACAAAAGCGGCGCGGCACCTCCCGGCATCGAGAAATAGACACAGCCGGTCTCCCGCATCGCCTCGACGCATTCGGCACCCATGCCCCCCTTCCCGCCGACGGACGTCAGTCGCAACCGCCGGATGATCGTCGGCATGAAAGCGTCGAACCGGGTGGAGGTGGTCGGATTGACGTAATTGGGCAGCCATTTGCCGTTCTCCTGCCGGCAGCTGCCCCCCATGTGAAAGACCGCTTGGCCGTGCAGGTCGAGCGGGAGTTCTTCTCCCTTCTCCAGCGCTGCAATGACGCGCTCATGCGTGACGAATCCCGCGGTGACCGTCACCTCGCCGTCCAGCAGTGCCATATCGCCCAGATGGAGCGTCCGCGCCTCCTCCGTAGACAATGGCAATGTCAGACGCAGGACGTCCGGCTGTGTCGCCCTACTCAAGCCTCGTCACCTTTCCATCGTTATCGATGCGCAGCGCCGTGCGCCGATTGATCCAGCAGTTGAAGCACACCGCCACGGGAACGAAGCCGTGGCCGTGGGCATAGTCCACGTGCACGGCCAGCGCCGTCGTGTCTCCCCCCGTACCCATCGGCCCGAATCCGGTCTTGTTGACAGCCGCAAGCAGCCGTTCCTCCATCGCCGCGATCATCGGATCAGAATGCTTCGTGCCGATCTTCCGCAAGGTCGCCAGCTTGGCCATTTTAGCGGCGTGATCGAACGATCCGCCGATGCCCATACCGATGATGACCGGTGGGCAATGCTGCGAGCCTGCCTTTAGCACGCAATCCATGAAATAGGCTTCGATCTCGGCGATCTTGGGATAGCTGAAAACCTTCAGGTCGGCCCAGCGGCCCGATCCCAGCGCCTTGGGCGAGCACGTGATCTCCATGTAGTCCGCGCCGTCGATCACGTCGAAGGAGAGGATGGGCATATCCTTGCCCTCGTAGCTGCGCTCCAAGGTCAGGGGATGCGTGATGAACTTCAGGATCGGCGGCTCGACGGTTTCCACCAGGTCCGCGAAACCGTCAACGAATGCGCGGCGAATGTCGCCGTCGAGAGTCAGCTTCGTCCCGATCTTCACGAAATAGGTCGGGAAACCGGCATCGGAACAGGCGTGGCGATCTTGTGTCTCGGCCGCGCGGGCAGCGGCCTGCATGAATTGGAGTGTCTTCCGTGACGCTTCGCCGGTCTCGTTCTTCTCCGCTTCGGCCAGAGCTTTCTGCGTGTCATCCGGCACCTTCTTGAGCGACCAGCCGTAGAGGTCGTGGGCTGCCTGCCTGATGACCTGGTAGGTGATCGCCACTGTCGCCCTTCCTCCCGCGAACTACCACCCTGCACTACGCCGACGCTCGCCACACGACAAACCTATGGCTGCAACATTCCGTGCAGCGAAACAAAGACTGACGTGGCTCAAGCCTCTTGATCGAGGGTGTGCAGCAGTGGGATGCGCAGGCTGCGCACCCGCGTGCAAGAACCTAATCCAGTTGGTGAAGCCAGCGGCTTTCGCCTTCGTGGAACTTCTGCAGCGCTTCCGGCCGATCGTCTCCCAGCAGATCGTTGCTGAGATCGAAGCCCCTACGATCCTGCAGATAGGCAAGAAAGCGATAGGTCGGCCTGTAAGTCGCCAGACGGTCCCAGTCGATCGGCAGCGGCTTGGACGGATCGACGGTTCTCATGACGTCACGTTCGAAGATCACTTCAAAGGTGAGGAGGCGCCACACACCTTCCCGCCGCTCGACACGGGACTGGTATCTGCAAAAGATCTGGTAGTCGACCTCCACGCCTTCCAGCACAGCGCGGTTCATGATCAATCCGGGGCTTTCGACCGTCGCCCTGTCTCCGTTGATCTGCACGAAACCGGGAAACACCCAATGCTTGCTGCCCGGCGCCATTTCCAGAAGCTTCTTTGTCGCCGAGATATAGTCCACGCCATTGCCATCATACCAGCTCGTGCGGATATGGGCGTCCGGATGGAAGCACTCGGCCATCACATCCCAATGCCCCTGATCGCGCGCAAACCGCTCCCTGCTGACGAGATCGCGAATTTCCTCGCGGTCGGCCATTCGTGCAACTCGTTTCTCGAGTTCGGGTGCCATCTGCAATTTTCTCCACCGGTGGCTCGCGGACAGAAGACCCGGATGGGCGAAGTTCTGTCAATTCTCGCCGGCGGTGCATTCCGCCTAATAAAACGTTCCGGATCGCATCTTCATATCCTGCCGAACCCAGTGGCAAATAGCCTGTCAATCCGGAGAGCACGCTTCACGATGATCCCTTGCCCGCCACCCGATCCCGATCCCAGCAAGCCGCGTTTCCTCCTACCCGCGGGCGCGTGCGACAGCCATTGCCACATTCTCGGGCCTGCCGATCGTTTTCCCTATAGCCAAGACCGAGCCTACGACCCGCCGGATGCGCCAAAAGAAAGGCTCTTCGCACTGCACCGGCATCTTGGCATTTCGCGCGCTGTGATCGTCCAGGCGAGCTGTCACGGTCTTGATAACAGCGCCATGGTCGACGCCCTGAAGGATTTCCCCGAAACGACGAGAGGCGTTGCCAACGTCCCTCTTGATTGTACCGAAGAGCAGATCGCCGCGCTGGACGGGGTGGGCGTGCGTGGCGCACGTTTCAACTTCATGAGCCGCATCCTCGAAGCCCCTCCCCTTAAGGCCATCGACCGGGTTCTGGAGCGCATCGCCCCTTTTGGCTGGCATGCGGTGCTGCATTTCGACGCCGAGCAGATCCCGGAACTCAAGAACTGGATCAACAGGCTTCCTATACCATACGTCATCGACCATATGGGCCGCCTCCGCGGCCGCGACTACGGCGGCGCATATTTCCGCCACCTGTGCGCGATTATGGAGCGGGATTTGGCCTGGGTGAAGATATCCGGCGCGGAGCGCGAATCCGAGACAGGCGCACCCTACTCCGACATGGTCCCGATCGCGCAATCCCTTGTGGAGATCGCGCCGCAACGAATTTTGTGGGGCACCGACTGGCCCCATCCGGTATTGACGACGCCCATGCCCGACGATGGACACCTCGTCGACCTGCTGTTCGAGATGGTGCCGGACGACGCAATCCGGAACGCCATCCTCATCGACAACCCCGCCCGCCTATACGGATTCTGATCACCTAGCGGACACCGCACCTGGCGGGTGCTCGACACGGGGGCACTCCGGAAGGTTCCGATCATATTGTTGCCACCGTTGCCCGCGCTCGCGTGTTCAGGAAATACGCCATGGCCAGGACCGGCACGATCAGCACCAGGCCGATTATCAGGAGATCGGTGTCGCTCCAGTTCGGAATGGCCTCGCCCGGGAGCGCGATCAGCACCGCGCCCACCAGGATCGGCAGTCGAAGCAGGGTGCCCAATGCGTTCCGGGAAAACAGCGGGCCGATACCCGCCATGTAGCCCTGGATGGCGCACGCGAAGACGAAGACCCCGAACAGCGCTAGTACGATGGAGAACACGATGTTCTGCCATTCACCGACCAGAATAAGCCCGGGATCGAAGACGAAGAAGAACGGGATGAAGTAGATCACGGAGCCGATCCGCATGGACTCGAAACCGGTTCGCATGGGCGGTGTGTTGGCAACGGACGCGGCGGCAAAGGCGCCGAGCGCCACAGGCGGCGTGATGAAGCTCAGCATGCCCCAGTAGAAGATGAACAGGTGCACGGCGAGTGGGTCGAGACCGACTTGGATAAGTGCCGGCGCTAGCATAATGGCCAGGAAGATATAGCAAGCCGTGGCTGTCATCCCCACGCCGAGGATCAGGCTGGTGACGGCGCCCATGAGCAGCAGCAGGTAGGGTGAGCCGCCGGCGATGAACAACAGGTCGTTGACCAACGTGCCGGCGAGGCCGGTCATAGACAAACCGCCCACGATCATGCCGACCGCACCAAGCGTAGCGGCAAGGATGGCGAAGAGCCTGGCCAGACTGTCGAGGAATGCCAGGACTTCCGCTTTGCCCCAGCGATTGGTCCTTGAAAAAATCTGATTGATCGCCAACAGGACCAGGGTCGCGTAGAACGGCGCCAGCGACTCCCGCCGCATCACGAGGAGCATGAATACCAGGAGCACGATGGCAAAGATGTGGTGCCAGCCTTCCTTGAGCGTTTGCCTGAGCTCAGGCAGCTCGTCATCGGGCATACCCTTGAGCCCATCGCGGGCGGCACGCGCATCGATCTGGATGAACAGACCGAAGAAATAGAGGAACGCAGGAACGGCCGCCGCGATCGCGATATTGGCATAAGGCGTCTGTAGAAAATGGGCCATGACGAAGGCGGCCGCACCCATCACCGGCGGCATCAGCACGCCACCGGTGGAAGCGCAGGTTTCGATCCCCGCGGCGGTGACGCCCTTCATGCCGGAGCGCCGCATGGCGGGAATGGTCATCACACCGGTGGTCATCACATTGGTGACGACCGAGCCGCTGAGCGATCCCATCAGGCCGCTCGATACAATGGCGACCTTGGCCGGGCCGCCACGTACATGCCCCAGAAGCGCGAAGGCGAGATTGATGAAGAACCGGCCTGCGCCGGTATGTTCGAGCGCCGCGCCGAAAATGATGAACCCGAACACCAGATTGGCAAAGGCCTTGAGCGGAATGCCGAGGATGCTCTCCAGGCTCATCGAATGGTAGGCCGCGGCGAAGGAGAACGGGGACGAGAATGCCGAAATGGGACCCGGCATCTTGTCCGCGAACAACGGATAGAAGGAGAAAAAGGCCACGATGCAGGCGAGAATGATTCCGCCGGTGCGGCGCCCGGCCTCGATGATCAACCCCCAGAGGATGGCCCCCATGACGATGGCGGAAGGCGGCGGGATCATCTCCCAGCCCAACAGCACGATCGGATATGCGTAGTAGACGAAATAGCCGAGGCACCCGAAGGCAAGTGCGGCCAGCGCCCAGTCAATCACGGTCGGCTTGCTGTCCGTCAGTTTGCCATGCAGCGGAAACAGCAGGAAGACCATCGGGATGGCAAGCGCCAGAATGCCGTAGAGGTACTGGTTCTCGATGATCGTGTAATTGAGCCTGGAGCTGATATTGAAGGTCTGGTTCGTGCCCAGGACAATCAAGGCGATGGTGGCGATGCGCGTGACCCAGCGCGCCACCGTGCCGATGTTCCTGACGGGGACGGTCTCCCCGTCGGGAATGGAGGGTATCTGGCCCGTCATATGGATTCAGCGGATCTAGCGGAAATAGACCGGCAAACCGGCCGCTTCGAGCGCTTCGGCGCGGACCTTCATCCACTCCTCGGCAAAGCCTTCGCCGCTTTTGCCTTCCATCTTCTTCCATGCCTCGGCAAGGACGCCCGCCCGCTCGATCAAGGATTCGGTGTGTGCCTCAAGGTCGTCGGACCAGACGCCGGCTTCCTTGTAATAGCGGATGGCGCCCTCGTGGTACGGTACGACCCAGTCGAACATCTGCTTTTCCGCCGCATAGCCTGCGGTGCCGGCATCGGCCTTCGAGTAGACGCCGACCTGCGCATCCAGCGCCTTGGTGAGATTGTAGACCAGATCTTCCTCAGCATGGTAGGTGATCAGATCCGGATAAGGGACGCCCGCGCACTCAAGCGGGCCGGTGAAGGCAGCGCCAACCGTTGCCACGCGCTTGGAAAAATGCGGGTTCACATCGCGCAGACGGTGCCAGCCTTCCTGATCGTCATGAGGAAAGGCCAGCCATTTCAGGCCGCGGGCGCTGGCGGCCGCCTGCTCGACAACGCCGCTGGTGGTCACGCCGGTCATGGCATCGATCTGGTCGTTGATCATCGCCGTCCAGGCCTGGGCATAGCCGGGGAGTTCGACCAATTCCACCTCATCCGTGGTCAGACCAGCGAATGCCAGGAAAGCGCGGACGTTGGCCTGCAGGGAACCTGAACTCACGACCCAACCGACCCGCTTGCCCTTCACGTCGGCTGGCGTGTCGATGCCAGCGTCGGCCGCCACGCCTAGGCTGACGCAGTTTTCGGCCCCCGCCAGGTTGATGGCGCGCAGATTTTGCGGTCCCCATTCAGGTGAAGCATAGGCCTCTACCCCCTCGAATGCGAAGAACACGTCGCTCCCAGCCAGCGCGAATGGAATGCGGCCCTCTCGAACCGGTGCGATACGCGCCTGGTCGTTGCTGACAGCAATTACGCGCAGCGAAATGCCGTAGGCATCCTGAAGCGCTTTGCCGACGGCGATCGATTGGTTGTAGCCGGTTCCGCCCACATCGAAACTTGTCCACGTAAGCGTATCGGGCAGCTTGACATCACCGCCGGCAGCAAACGCCGGTGCCGCCATCAGCGCAGATAGTGCAAGGATGGACGATAGGTTCTTCATCACTTCTCCTCCCTGATTATTCTCCCAAGTGGCTCCGAATTCATGGAAACGGCGACTTGGAACCGCGACCCGGCACCCACCGACAATTCCGGCTGGTTTCTGGTTCTTTAAGTGAAATCAAAACACCTTACGTGCGGTCGCGGAACCGGAGACGCGGCGCGTTCCACGAGACGAAACGTTCTACTCACATCTAAAACGCGCTTTATCTTTGGATGCGCGCAAACTCGAAAGTCGCCGAAGTGAATTCCTGAATCTCGCAGGACCTAGGAGAAGGCGTAAAGGGGCTCCCGCTCGATCGCCTCTCCCAAGGACAACTTATGTTCCTCGAGCGCCGCAGCGCTGAAGGTGACGCCATGGCCGCGCCCCGAACCAAGCACATACCTTCCGTTCGCGATCGCCATGGGTCCGGACGTCGCACCAAAGTCGAAAAGGTTGAGTCCAAAAATGTTCTCGACATGCAGCGCATTGGGCAGTGCAGCTGCAAGATGGACGGATAGCTCCATCGCGCCATGGGGGGAAATGGGCAGGCCGGCGGCGGCGCCTAGCGCTGCGATCTTGAGGAACTCGGTGATCCCCCCGACCTTCCAGACATCAGGCTGGAGGTAGTCGGTAGCGCCATCGTGGACATAGTTCCAGAACTCGAACCGGTTGCATAGCTGCTCGCCAACCGCGATCGGCATTCCCGTAGCGTTGCGAAGCTTCATGTGCCCACCAACGTCGTCGGACAAAAGCGGCTCCTCGATAAAGAGAGGTGCAGCATCCAACAGGATACGGATGCGCTGGGTCGCTTCACCGACCGACCACTTCTGATTGGCATCCAGCATCAGACAACCGTTGTCCCCGATGATCTTGCGTATGGCGAGGCAGCGCTCGCGGTCTTCATAGAGGCCGGGACGACCGACCTTTATCTTGAAAGCGGTATAGCCGTCACTCGATTGCGCGCGAACCTGTTCCACCAGGTCTTCCATCGAAAGGTGCAGATTGATCGCACTCGCATAGACCTGGACACTGGTTCGGGCGCCGCCGAGCAGCCTGTACAAAGGCTCGCCAGCATTCTTGGCCTTGATATCCCACATCGCGATATCGATTGCGGAAATAGCCAGCGTCGTGATCCCGCCCGGACCGGCCGCATGGCACTCCATCCACAGCCGTTGCCAGATCTGCTCGGTGTTGCGTGGATCCGATCCCAAAAGCATCGGAGCGAGATACCCGGATATCAGCGCGTGCACCGCCGCTGCGCCGACCCCGGCGGTCGTGCACCAGCCGACGCCTATCTCACCATTGTCCACTTCGACCTCGACCACGACCAGTTCGCGGTGAGTCATTGTCACGCGGCTGGATGAAACCGCTTGCTTGAGAGGCATTCGGAATGCGCTGCAGGTTATGCGGCTTATCTTCATGATGTGCTTCGCTCCTGTGGCGATCGCTGAAGTTGTTGGCGAATGCGCCACTATGGCGTGCTCCTGCAGATATCCGTCTCCCGCCATCAGGGCATTTCGTCAGACGGAACACATCTTCGATTTGCATTCCGGAGACCGGGTTGAGGACTATGGTTGCTGCCCATCGACCACGACCAACCGGACTGGTGACGTCACTGAATATGCAGAAACTCAAACTCAACGCCGACATCGCCTCGGGACTGCTGTTTGCGGTTTTCGGCGGCTGGTTCTGTGCGACGTCCATCGCCGGCCTTGCACTTGGCAACGCGTTTCGCATGGGACCGGGCTTCTTTCCCGCTCTCGTCGGCGGGCTCCTCTTCGCTATGGGAATTTTTATCGCGATAAAGGGCTGGCGTGCCGAAGGCGCGATGATCAAGCTCCGCAGCATTCCCTGGCGGGCCATCGCGCTGTTTCCGATTGGCCTGATCTTGTTCGGCGCGGTGATGCGACCGTTAGGCCTGGCAATCGCACTTCTGACGCTCTGCTTCTGCTCTTCGGTTGCGCTCAAGGGCATGACACTGGTCAGGGCTGCCGTCTTGTCCGCAGCCATCACAACGCTTTGCATCGGCATCTTTAAACTTGGCCTCGGGCTGAACCTGCCCCTCGTCGGCGACTGGCTGCGATAGGAGGCTGCCTTGGACTTCATCTCGAATCTCGCTCTCGGCTTCTCGGTCGCCCTTGCGGCGCAGAACATCCTGTTCTGCTTCGTGGGTGTTCTCGGGGGCACGCTCGTGGGCGTCCTGCCGGGTGTCGGGCCGCTCGCCACCATCGCGATCCTGCTCCCCGTGACCTTTTCGATGGCGCCGGATTCGGCGCTGATCATGCTCGCCGGCATCTATTACGGCGCCCAGTACGGCGGATCGACAACGGCCATCCTGCTCAATCTTCCCGGCGAGGCCTCCTCGGCAGTCACGACCCTGGACGGTTACCAGATGGCCAGGCGGGGGCGTGCCGGCGCTGCTCTGGCCACCGCCGCGCTGTCCTCGTTCTTCGCCGGCACGGTCGCCACCATCATCGTGGCGATTTTCGCAGCGCCCCTGACACAGGTGGCTATGGCTTTCCGGCCCCCCTCCTACTTCTCGCTGATGGTGCTGGGTCTCGTCGCCTCCGTCGTGCTGGCCCATGGCTCGGTTCCCAAGGCCATCGCCATGGTCCTGCTCGGTCTCCTCTTGGGGATCATCGGCACCGATATCTATACCGGCACCACGCGCTTGGACATGGGGATGCTCGAGCTTGCCGATGGCGTGAACTTCGTGGCGCTCGCGATCGGCTTGTTCGGCATCGCCGAAATTCTGCGCAATCTGGAAAACCCGGAAAGCCGTGAAGTTCTCAAAGGCAGGGTCGAAGGATTGTGGCTGTCCCTTCACGACTTCAGGCGGATCGCCATGCCCTCCCTGCGCGGCACGGCCATCGGCTCGGCTCTGGGCATCCTTCCCGGCGGCGGGGCGATGTTGGCATCCTTTGCGGCTTATATCGTCGAAAAGAAGGTGTCGAAAAACCGCGACGAAATGGGCAGGGGTGCGATAGAAGGCGTTGCTGCGCCAGAAAGCGCCAACAATGCCGGCTCGCAAACCGCCTTCATTCCCATGCTTACGCTGGGTCTGCCATCCAACGCAGTGATGGCGCTCATGATCGGCGCAATGATCATTCAGGGCGTCCAGCCCGGGCCCGATATCATCCTTAAGCAACCCGACATGTTCTGGGGTCTGATCGTTTCGATGTGGATCGGCAATCTGATGCTGGTCCTACTCAATCTGCCGCTTGTCGGACTATGGGTCCGGTTCCTGACAGTGCCCTATCCGGTGCTTGTCGTCGCTGTGATGGCCTTCAGCGCCGTTGGAATCTATTCAGCCTCCGGCACGCTGTTTTCCATGTACGAGTTGGGGTTCTTTGGCCTGCTCGGCTATGTCTTCATGCGCCTGGGATGTGAACCGGCGCCGCTGATCCTGGGATTCATTCTCGGGCCCATGATGGAAGAGCAGTTGCGCCGCAGTATGCTGATGTCGCGCGGCGATCCGACCGTCTTCCTCACCGAACCCATCAGTCTTTCCTTCCTCATCGTCGCGTTAGCAGCGTTGCTGCTCATGACCGCTCCGGCCATCGCCCGCCGGCGTGAAGAAGCCTTTAGCGAGGAGTGAACCATGGACGATTGCCGGACCATGCGTCCTTTTGAAGGAACAAGGGTTCTTGATATAACCCATGTCCTTGCCGCGCCGTTCGCCACCTATCAACTCGCGGTGTTCGGTGCCGATGTTATAAGGATCGAAAACCCGCAAGAGCCCGACCAGACCCGGATCGACGGCAGCGACCCCGCGCTCTCGTCCGACAGGATCGGAACGCACTTCATCATCCAGAACGGCGGCAAACGCTCGCTGACGCTCAATCTCAAGACACCTGATGGTCGCGAGATCCTGCGACGCTTGGTCCGCACCGCCGATGTGCTGGTCGAAAATTTCCGGCCCGGCGCCATGAAGGCGCTCGAGTTGAGCTATGAGGACCTGCGCGAGATCAATCCCCGCCTGATCTATGCGTCCATGTCGGCATTCGGACAGGATGGGCCACGGGGCAAGCAAACCGGCTACGACCAGGTGATCCAGGCCGTCTCTGGCCTGATGATGGTCAACGGAACCACCGACATGGTGCCCATGAAGGTCGGCACGCCGGCAATCGACTATGCGACTGGCGCAATGGGCGCCTTCGCCGTCGCTTCAGCCCTTTTGCAGCGCGAACGGACCGGGCGAGGGCAATATATCGATTTGTCCATGCTCGATACCGCCTTGATACTTCTCGGCGCGCATCTGACCAACTACAGCCGCTCCGGACGCCATCCCAGTGCGGGAGGCAATCGGCACGAGTTCGCGACCGTCGGACTCTATGACACCGCCGATGGCCAAATCCAGATTGCCGCGATCAATATGCGGCAGCAGCGCCGCTTCTGGCGCCTGCTCGGGCATCCGGAACTGGTCAAGGCCAACAATGACGCGCGCCGATCGGACGCTGCGCGTGAGCGGGAAATCCTGCAGCGCATCCTGCTCACGAAAACCGCGCAGCAATGGGAGGACTGGTTCCAGGCGCACCATATCCCCGCAGCACGCATATGGACCCTGCCGGAAACCCTTGCTCATCCGCAGCTTGAGCACCGCGACATCCTTCATCGCTTTGTCGATGAACCGGGCATTCCCGGCACGATCACAGTGCCCAAGGCGGCATTCAAACTTGCTCATGGCGGCGCGCGGATGGATCGCCCGCCGCCGCGGATGGGCGAGCATAGCGAGGCGCTGCTCGCGGAACTCGGCTACTCGGCGGAAGAAGTCGCCGCGTTCCGCGATGCCGGCGCGATCTGACAAACCAAACGGGAGGAACCTCAATGAAACTGCTATCCTTGATCGCATCGTTCTCCTTGGCCCTGACCGGGCTGGGGTCCAGCGCGATCGCGCAAGAGTCCGACTATCCCAACGATCTCGTCCGCGTCGTGGTCGGGTCGTCGCCGGGGGGCACCGCCGATACCGTTTCCAGACTGATCGCCGACGCCCTTACCGAAAAGTTCGGCCAGACATTCGTTGTCGAGAACCTCCCGGGCGCTGGGGGTGCACTGGCGGCCAAGACCGTCAAGTCGGCCGCGCCGGACGGGTATACCATTCAGTTCATATTTTCTTCGTTCTCGATCCTGCCGTCCCTCAACCCAGAGGTCGGCTACGACCCGGTATCGGACTTCGAACCGATCGCCATGGTGTCGTCTGCACCCAACCTGCTGTTGGTGCACCCTTCCTTCGAGGTATCCACGCTTGCGGAATGGATCGAGAAGGTAAAGGAGAGTCCCGGCAAGTTCGACTATGGCAGTGGAGGGATCGGCTATAGCCAGCATCTGTCGATGGAGATGCTGCTACAGGCCATGGATGGCGAGGCCGTTCACGTCCCCTACACCGGCAGCGGCAATCTTCTCAGTGCTCTCATCTCCGGCCAAGTGCCGTTCGCCTTCGACACCCTGACGACAGCGGTACCTCATATCGAATCCGGAGCGCTGATTCCGCTTGCGATCACGAGCGCCGAACGCTCCGAAATCCTACCGGACGTGCCGACGGTGGCCGAAGAGATTCCCGGCTACGAACTCACTGCCTGGAACGGTTTCGTGGCGCCAGCCGGAACCCCGCGCGAAATCATCGTCAGGCTCAACGAGGCGATTACCGAATATCTCCAGACAGAGAAGGCCAAGACGTTCTTCGCCAAACTTGGGACAAAGATCGACGCCAGCACCCCGGAAGAGTTCAAGGCGATAATCGTGGGCGACTACGAGAAGTTCGCCGAGGTGATCGAACATGCCGGGATCACGGCGCAGTAGCACTAGCCGGCGCCCGACGCGACGCGTTCGCGGCGTCGCGCCCAAATAGCCGCTCACCATCCGGGGTTCGATCATGACGATCCAGCATCTCGTTCCTGCGAAAGATTTGGGTCAATTCGTCGCGGAACTCTTCGAGGCGGCGGGTCTATCCGTCCGGGCCGCGGAACGTGTATCCGACGCATTGATCGAAGCCGATCTCTCCGGACGGAGCTCGCACGGCGTCCTGCAGGCCGACAATTATCTCGCCCGCCTCGTTGCGGGTGCGATGTCGACGGCCGAGCAACCGCGCATCATCAGTGAGTCCGGCGGGGCGGTGGTTCTTGATGCAGCCGGCATGGAGGGGCATCTCGCCGCAGAGGAAGCCATCGCGATCGCGATTGCGAAGGCGCAGGACAACGGAGTCGCTGCCGTCGCAGTGCGCCGCGGCCAGCACATGGGCGTTGCGGGGCGCTATGTTCGAATGGCCGCGGAAGCCGGGTGCGCCGCGTTGGCGATGGGCAACACCAAGCCGGTCATGCCCGCGCCGGGTGGTGCCGAGCGCCTGGTCGGCACCAACCCCATCGCCATCGGCATCCCGACCACTGACCACCCGATCGTTCTGGACATGGCCACAAGCGCAGGAACATATGGTCGCATTCGCCATGCGCATGCCGCGGGACAAACCCTCCCCGAGGGATGGGCGCTCGATGCATATGGCAGACCGACCACGGATCCCGCCGCGGCAATGAAGGGATTGCTGCTGCCGATGGGCGGAGCTAAGGGGTTTGCACTTTCGTTCGCAATCGATCTGATGGCTGGTCTGCTCTCCAGTGGCGCTTGGGGCGCGAAGCTGGGGGAACTCGACGACGACACAACCAAGCCGCAGTTATCATCATACCTGTTCATCGTTCTCGATATCGCACATTTCCGCCCGCTATCAGACTTCCTTGAGGAGGCCGACGAAGCGGTCAGGCGGGTGCGCCAATCGCGTCGGGCCGAGGGCGTCGAGCGCCTGTTCACGCCCGGGGAGCGAAGCGCGGAAGCGCTTGAAAAAAACAACGGAATGATCGAGCTCGCGCCCACCGTCGCGCATGCACTGCGCGAGAGAGCGCAAGCCCTTGGTGTGGCCATTCCGCGCTTCATGGAGGAGCACCCGACGGCTGAGGCCGTTCCCAGGCAGTCATGAAGGAGATGCCGCTCGGTGTCCTTCGCCTCGTGTACGAAGTTCGCATCGGCGCTCAAGCACGAGTACACAATACCGGCGCCGGCGAGGAGCGGACTCGGGCTGCTCGAGGAGATTTGGCCAGCCACGGCCGCCAAGCTATGTTCCATCTGCCGGAATCGGTGGATTTTGAGAATTGTATGACCGACGCCCGCCCGCAAAGTCTCGGACGATCGTGAAGAGTCGTCGGGAGGAGATACGAAAACATGCGCGACGTTTATTCAGCAGGACAGCGGACATGACCGTCAGCTCGAACACACTCGCCGGGGCCATATTCCTGTTTTTCGGCATGGCCACCGTGATTGTCGGCTGGGGTTATGGCCTGGGCACCATGACTCAATTGGGCAGTGGAGCCCTGCCTGTCGTCGCCGGCGGGGCGCTCAGCGCGCTGGGTGTCGTCCAGCTCCTCAGTGCAGTCCGAAGCGCTGCATCAGCCGCCGTACCGGCGTTCTCCCGCTTCGAACTGCGGCCCTTGCTGTCGATCCTGGGCGCGGTGCTCGCCTTTGCAGTATTGATCCTGCCGACCGGCCTCGTCCCGGCGCTGGTCGCGCTCGTTGCGATCGGGTGGTTCGCTCAAAAGGGCGGAGCCAAATGGGAGATCGCCGGGGCGATGATCGTCGTCATCGTCCTCGTCACCGCGATCTTCAAATACGGCTTGGGCCTTCCGCTGCGCCTCTTCGTCTGGGGGTTCTGAGACCATGGACCTCGTCTCTCTCCTCGCCACGGGAATGCAGGTCGCCCTAAATCCCGTCAATCTGCTCTATTGTCTGCTGGGCGTGAGCCTGGGCACCGCAATCGGTGTTCTGCCGGGAGTCGGCCCCATTATCACCATCGCGCTGTTGCTGCCGCTCAGCTTCGGCCTGCCGACAGAGGCCTCGATCATTCTTCTGGCCGGCATCTATTACGGTGCCTCCTACGGCGGCTCGACGACCTCCATCCTGGTCAACCTGCCAGGCGAGGCCTCTTCCGCGGTGACCTGCATCGACGGCCACCAGATGGCCAAAAACGGCAGAGCGGGTGTAGCCCTTGCCGTGGCTGCGCTCGGATCCTTCTTCGCCGGGACGGTCGGAACCCTGCTGATCGCCCTCGCTGGCCCGCCGCTGGCGGCCGTCGCCATGCGCTTCGGCGCGGCCGAATACGCCGCTCTGGTCTTTGCCGCCTTGCTCATGGTCGCCACCATGACCCGCGGCGGGGCGATCAAGGGGATCGGCGTCGCGTTGCTCGGCGTCATATTCGGGCTGGCGGGATCGGACGTCATGACCGGCGTCTTCCGCTTCACCTTCGACATTCCCGAACTGCGCGACGGCGTCGACTTCGCGGCGCTGGCGGTGGGCCTGTTCGCCATAGCAGAGATCATCGGCAACACGTCCTCCGGCCCGCAGGGAAAAATCGCAACGAGCGCCATCGGCAATCTGTGGCCGACCAGAGACGATTTCCGCAGGGCCTGGCCGGCCGTCGTGCGCGGCACCGGCATCGGCGCGCTGCTTGGCGTGCTGCCCGGAGCAGGCGTCGCGATGAGCTCGTTTTCGGCCTACATGGTCGAAAAGAACATCGCCGAGCAACCCGAGCGCTTCGGAGAAGGCGCCATCGAGGGTGTCGCCGCACCGGAATCGGCCAACAACGCGGCTGCGCAGACCGGGTTCATCCCCACGCTGCTGCTCGGCATTCCCGGCAGCCCGGTCATGGCGCTGCTGCTCGGCGCATTCATGATACATGGCGTGGCGCCGGGACCGCGGATGATGAGCGAGCACGCGCCGCTCTTTTGGGGGCTGATCGCCTCCATGTGGATCGGGAACCTGTTCCTGGTCGTTCTCAACCTGCCGCTGATCGGCCTCTGGGTGCGCCTTCTCAATGTCCCCTACCACTGGCTCTACGTTTTCGTGCTCGCCTTCGCCTGTGTCGGCGTGTTCACGATGGGAACGTCTGCCTTCCAGATTTACGTGCTCATCTTCTTCGGCTTCCTCGGTTACCTGCTGAAAGCGGCGGGGCTCAGTCCCGCGCTCTTCATCCTCGGCTTCATTCTCGGGCCGATGTTCGAAGAAAACTTCCGGCGCGCGATGGCCATTTCTCATGGCGATCCGCTGGTTTTCCTTCAGCGTCCGATCAGCCTCATCTTCGTCCTGCTCGGCCTTTCGGTTCTCGCCCTCGCGACGACGTCCTTCGTGCGCCGCGGTCGCGAGGAAGCGGCTGAGGGTTGAGGCCCGCGCCGCAGTTTAGGGCTTCCCTCGGCGTAAGCACCATCTGTGGAGCGGTTCTGGCTCCGGGTCCGAAGAGATTGGCGCTGCTTTTAGATCCGGGCTACCGCCACGGCTTTTAGCAAGCTCGTAACCCTGCTTCTCTCAGCGGGGAGAAGAGATCATCGAGATGGGAAACATCGTCAAGGCCGAGAACGGCATCGATTATCCTGCCGGCCAGCGAGGCGGGGATGACGCCATCGACATTGGCACGAAATTTCTCGATGTAGACCGCGGCGGGCGCCGGGTTCTTCGCCGTCCCCAGCATATCCTCGATCGTGTGGGTGAGCCTGCGCCCATCCTTGAAGAGAATCGAGACCACGCCGCGCGATCGCGACGTATCGGCGGCAGCGATCGGGTCGGCGATGTGAACGACCTTGTCTGCCAGCGCATTGATGCGAGGGTCTGTGAGGCTTGCTTCGGCGTAGGCGTTCTTGTCGAACCGACCGAGCACATACGCCTCGGCCACCGTGTGCTGAAGACTGATGCGGCCATGCCAGGGAGTAAGAGGGCGCCGCTTTTCATCGACTGGTTCACAGACGGTGTGAAACGAGCGCGGCATGATCTCACAACGGACCTCCGCGATCTGATCCAAGTCGATCCGATTGTCGGCACGCAGTTTCAGCGCGGCCGAAATGAAGGGCATCAGCGTATAGGCGCAGGGATAAAGCTTGGTCGCGATAGAAAGTGCTTCCCAGTGTGTTCCAAGCCCGCTCGCAACCTGTGAGAACCTGAACTCCGGTTCTGATTGAATATAGCTCTTGAACCAGCCGAACTTGCCCTCGAAAACTTTGCCCGGTCCGGAAATCCCTTGCGCAGCCAGCGCCATTGACCGGACGGCAGCCGCCGCCGCAAACCCCACATGCAGTGTCTTGGTCGAGGTACCGTCCTCAAACGAAGCGATCGACCCTGCCGAAAGACTCGCCGCCGTTCCCACGGCATCGACGGTCTGCCGAGGGGAAAGCCCGCGCAAACGCGCAACGGAATATGTCGCTCCGAACACGCCATAAACGCTGGTGGGGTGAAGCCCGACCTCATGCATCCGCACAGGCGAAACCAGCCCCAGCCGACACAGAATTTCCGAGCCGACAATGAGGGCCTCCAGCAATTGACGGCCGGAAAGGCCCAGAGCCTGGGCGACCGGAATGCTCGCGGCGGCGATCACACCGGTAGGGTGGATGTTGCTGGCGATATGGGTATCGTCGAATTCGAGAACGGCCGAGGCGACTCCATTGATGAAAGCTGCTCCTGCAAGAGAAGTTTCGCCTCGAGACATGAGTGCATGAGCACCGCGACCGCCCCCATCGGCATCGGCCTGCGCGCGCTCCGAAGCTCCGACGGTTGGATGATCGTATGAGGCGATCATAACCCCGATGATGTCGAGAATTCGCAGCTTTGCATTCTCGACCACCTCACTGGGAGCGTGCTCGAGCGAAAACGTCAAGCTCCACTCTGCCAGCTGCGTGCTCAATGTAACCATGTGGCAGGTGCTCAGATTTGCAGATAAGCGAAGCGGAGGTCCGGCAGCCGCCAAGGCTGCCGGGGCTCCATGTCACGGAAAAGGCTACTGCTTCAGCCCCATCTTGGTGAGCAGTTGATCGTAATTCTGATGCTCAACCTCCAAAGCATCCTTGAGGCTGCTTGCACTCATGAACCGCGGCGTGACGCCGGAGCGGACCAGAAGCCGGGTGAACTCGGGTGAGTTGCTGGCATCTTGCAATGCACGTTCAAGCAGCGTGATGATTTCCTCAGGCATCCCGCCCGGCCCCATGATCATTTGCAGGCCCGTGCCCCGGATGGAGGGGTAGCCGACCTCGGCCAGTGTCGGGACATCGGGAAAATCATCGAAGCGTTTGTCCCCGGGCACCGCCAGCGGCGTGACGGCATCCTGTCGGGCTTGCGGAATGGCCGCCGCGTCGAGCATGAACTGCACATCACCCGCAAGAACGGCCTGAACCACCTGCGAAGCACCCGAATAAGGAATGTGGTTCGCTTCGACGCCGATATTGGCGAGCATGTCCACCGTGGCAATGTGGCCCGTCGAGCCCACACCGACGGAGCCGAAGTTGAGCTCGCCAGGGTGCTCCCTGGCATAGGCGACGAACTCTTCGAAATTGCTCACCGGAAGGGATTTGGAGGCAACCAGCATGCGTGGCGCTTCGCTGATATTGGCGATCGCGACGAGATCGGTCAGTGGATCGAAGCCCACCGGCGCCAAATGCGGAGCGGTGGTAATGATCGCATTGCCCGCCAAAAGCAGGACCGAACCGTCAGGCGCTGCCCTCGCCACGCGCTCGGCACCGATTGTGCCGCTGGCGCCTCCGACATTCTCTACGACGAAATTGGCGGTAAACCGCTTGCTCAACTCTTCGGCCACGATACGGCCCACCGTGTCGCCGGTGCCACCGGCCGCGTACGGGACGACGATCGTGACCGTATCGACTGGATAGGGTTGCTGTTCTTGTGCCACCGGCGTGGATATCGAAAGTGCCAAAGCGACAACCGCGGTTAATACCGCAGCCAGTTGTTTCATGTTCTTTCCTCCCGCAGGCTGTTATCGAGGTAATTATTGGCGCCCGGCTCGCTTCATTGTCGATGGCGAGCATCAAATGTTTCGCCTGCCGGAACAGCGCAGGTCCGGCGCAAGCCGGCATGCCGGAGGGCTGCCTGCCGCCCTTCGAGCTTGAGGCCGAGTTCGCAAAAGAAATCAAACGTCTCTGTCTACTTCTTGCCGAAGAAAATGATCTACCGCCCCCTGATGCGATCGATGTCGGCAACGGCGTTCTCCAATAAAACAAGTGCTGCCTGCGTTGCAGCCTCGGGGTTACCGTCTACGATGGCGCGCATGAGAGTGCCATGTTCGACCACAGCTCGGGGACGATGGGTCCCTGTGGCCGCGATCTTGAACATGTGCTTGAGGCCAAAACCAAACAGCTGTCCGATCGGCCAGAAGAACTCGTTTCGCGTGGCCAGGTAGATGGTTTTGTGAAAAGCAAGGTCCGCTTCCACCCATGCCGCGTTGTCGTCGCCTGCGTCGATCATCGCGTGGAAATTGGCTTCGAGCCGTCTGCGGTCCTCGGCATCCGCGTTCTGCGCCGCCAGCGCACAGGCCGCCGGCTCCGTCGCCCGGCGCAACTGGAACATTTTTGCAAGATAAGCGTCGGTATCGGTCACTTCCAGGCGCCAGCGCAACACATCGGGGTCGAGATGGTTCCAGTCCATGGACTGCCGGACACGGGTTCCAGTCTTGGGACGTGCTTCAATCAACCCTTTGGCAATCAACCCCTTGATCGCCTCACGCGCGGCCGTACGGCTGACTCCCAGTGTTTCGCAAAGGCGCACCTCCGGCGGCAGCGGCTCTCCCGGCAGGTAATCGCCGCGCACGATGGCCAATCCCAGCTCATCGGCAAGGCGGGCATGGAGGTTGCGCGAGGGCACGAATTGGAGGCCGGGATCAGCCGTTCGGGACATTGCTCTTCCTTGTTGACGACGCCGCGCGAGCGTCGCGACTTACGCGCCAGGTCCGAAAACACCAAGTCCGCGAGCCTATAGAGTAGATCGGAGGGCGCAAAGCAACTGTGATTTCTCTTCAGCCGGTCACCCGCATCGACATGCCGCCATCAATGGTGAGCACCTCTCCCGTGATGAAATCATTCTCGATCAGTTCCAGAATTGCCCGCGCCACGTCCTCGACCGTGCCCTCCCGGCGCAACGGAATGCGGCTGCCGATATTGTGAGTCTTGGCCTCCTCGGTCATGGCCTCATGGAATCGGGTGCGGATGATTCCGGGCGCAATCACGTTGACGCGGATGTTTTCCGGGCCGTGATCGAATGCCAACGCGCGGGCCAGCGGGATCAGAGCACCCTTGACGGTCTGGTATGCCACTGTGCCGGGGCATCCGCGCAACCCGGCAACCGAAGACACCAGCACCACCGCACCGCCTTCCTTCTTGAGATGAGGGTGCGCAGCTTTGAACAGGTGAAAGACGGGATGCACGTGTATGTCAAAGGCCTCCATCCAGTCCGCTTGCGAGAGCTCGGTGATCTTGCCCGGCGCCGGCCCGCCTGCGGCGTGAACCAGTACATCGAGCCGGCCGAAGGCCTTGGCCACCTCCTCGACTGTCCGCATAGCCTCGTCCGGCTTGGAAACGTCGCCCCAGATCAGTGCCACCCGGTCATTACCGAATTCGCGCTGCAAACCAAAGGCATCTTCGGTCTCGTTGCGCCCGTTCACGCCGACCTTGCCGCCTTGCTCAAGAATGCGGCGGCACAAGGCGAGCCCGATTCCGCGCGAACCACCTGTAACGAGAGCAACTTTGTCCGAAACTGAATACATCCAACTTTCCTTTTGCGGGTATGATTGATCTGTTAGCCGAGAGCCCATTGCGGGATCGCGCTGGCAAGCGGCTTGAAGAGCATGACGAGCACCAGCACCAGGATTTCGGCGGCGATGAACGGCCAGACGAAGCGCACGGTCTCGCTGTACCGGCACTTGGCGATGCTGGAGGCCACAAACAGCAGCACGGCGACCGGCGGCGTTGTCGAGCCGATCTGGGTGGCCATGACCAGCGCCACGCCGAGCTGGAACTGATCGAGACCAAAAGTCTGGCCGATATAGACGGCCAACGGCACCATGATGATGAGCACGGCCATGCTGTCCACGAACATAGTCAGCACCAGCATGGCCGCCATGAGCAGCGCGAAAACGACCATCGGTTCATCGGTGAGGCCGAGAATCGTGGACAGCACGACCTTGTTGAAGTTGAGATAGGCCAGCAGCCAGCCGAACCCGCCCGCCAGCGCGATGATGCCCGAGACCATGCAAGTGGTCATCGCGGCGGCGAGCAATATGCGGGGCAGATCGGCAAGCCGGATGGTGCGGTAGACGAAGAACGAGATCAGGAAAGAATAAACGCAGGCCACCACCCCGGCCTCGGTCGCCGTGAACACGCCGCCCAGAATTCCGCCCACAATGATAAGGGGCGCAAGCAGCGCCGCCCAGACCTTGAGCGAGGCTCTCAGCACCGCCCGCGCCGAGAACTGGCCGTCGCCGGTCTGCATCTCCGGATATCGGGACGCGGAGCGCGATTGGATATAAACGACACCCATCAGCGCCAGACCGATCAGGATTCCCGGGACAATGCCGCCCAAGAACAGCCCGCCCACCGAGACATTGGCCAGCGCGCCATAAACGATCATGGTCATGGAGGGAGGGATGATGGCGCCGATCGTGCCGCTGGTTGCGGTGATCGCTGCGGCATATCCGGCCTTGTAGCCCTTTTCCTTCATCGCCGGGATAAGCACCGAGCCGATCGCAGAGGTGTCGGCAGTGGAGGATCCCGAAACGCCGGAAAACACCATACTGGCGACGATGTTGGCCTGGGCCAGCCCGCCCCTCAAATGACCGACCACGGTCTCGGCGAAATCCACGAGCTTCCTGCTGATCCCCCCGCGCAGCATGAGCTCGCCGGCCAGGATAAAATAAGGCAGGGCCAGGAGGCTGAAGGAGTCGAGGGTTGAAAACATTTTTTGGGGGTAGAGCGCCAGAACCAGTTCAGGAACGAGCAGGATCCCGCCAAGGCCGATCAGGCCCAGCGTCAGGATGATCGGAACGCCCAGAAAGATAAGCGCCAGGAGGACGGCAAACAGGACGATTAGCATCATGATGCTTACGCCTGCTCGATTCTGCGATCGGGATTCTGGCCCATGGCGTTGGCGGCCAGTCGGCGCACGGCGACGAACGCCATATAAAGCGCCCCCAGGATCATGCCGCCATACACCCAGTGCATGGGCAGCCCCAGGCCGGGACTTCGTTGCATTTGCAGGACCTGGACCAGACGCTCAAGTCCGGTCAGCATCGCTACGGCCAGCGCGAGCCAGAGAATATCGACAACGGCGAGAAAGACACGGCGGCCCGTGTCCGATAGAATCGGGTGCAGGGTCTCCATGCCGATGTGCATGCCTCGACGGTAGGCGACGGGGATCGCCAGAAAGATCATCCAGATCTGGCCGTAGCGCTGAAACTCTTCGCTCCAGCTAAGTGAGAAGTTGAAGAAATACCGGTTGAACACTTGTGCCGCGCCCACAAGGACGATGGCACCAAAGCAAATGACGACAAGCGCTTCGACCAGCCGATCAATGCCGTCGAGCATACGGGTCATGATACCCTCCCTGAGGCAAGACCGGACGGCCCGCACGCGACAGGCCGTCCGATCACCGCAGCCTATTGTTCAGCAGCGGCCCTAATCTGTTCGAGCAGATCAGAAGCGTCGATCGTGCCCGCAAGTTCATCCTGCAGCGGCTGAGCAGCTTCCATGAATGGACTGGTGTCGACCTCGGTGATCGTCATCCCTTCTTCCACCAGCTTGTCGAGAGCCTCCTGCTCGCGACCCGGCGCCATGGCCCGGGCAATTTCGAGCGCGAAGTCGGCGGCGTCCTGAACGACTTGGCGTTCCTCTTCGGCCAGCTGATTCCAGAGCGGCAGCGAGTAGGTCATGACCGTGGGGCCGAACAGGTGCCGTGTCAGAGCCACATGATCCGTCACTTCGTAGAGTTTTGAGGAATAGACCATCGAGGCGGCGTGCTCGAAACCGTCGAGTACTTTGGTCTGCAAAGCAGTATAGACTTCGTCAAAGCCCATCGGGGTCGCGTTCGCGCCCATGGCGTTGAGCGCCGCGACATAGATCGGCGACTGAATGGTACGCAGTTTCAGTCCCTTGAGATCTTCGGGCTCGGTCACCGCCACACCGTTGGTCACGACGTTGCGGTAGCCCCAGGAAAATCCATAGCCCAGAACCTTGAAACCGGCCTGTTCGAAATCGGCGGCCAGTTCCGCACCGGCATCCCCGTCGAGCGCCCGTCCGGCGTGGGCATAGTCCGTCCACAGGAACGGCAGATCGAGAACGCCAGCCCTCGGGACAAAGGTATTGTAGGTCGCGGTGCCGCCGATATGCATCGTCGCGCCCGAACCCAGTTGCAGGGCTTGGATCACGTCCTGATCGTCACCAATCTCGCTCGAGCCATATATCTCCACTTCGAGCGTGTCGCTGTGGGTCTCGACGTACTGCTCGAACAGGATGGCCGCAGCGCCATTGTCGTTTTCCAGATCCTTCACCGATGAGAAGCCAAAGCGGATCGTCTTTGTGTCCTGCGCGATCGCCGGTGCCGTTGCGAGGCCGAGTAAGGCACAGGTCGTCAAAAGTGATTTGAACATGGAATATCCTCCCTTTCACATCCACTCTCATTTGTCATACCATAAGACAAGAAAGTCAAGCGTCCTGCCTGCTCCCCGCTTTTCGGACCGGTTCGGAGCTGAATTTTCCAGATTATGATCCGCGGATTGCGAGAGGGAGAATTCCATGAAGAAGTCGAAGTCCTCGGAAGCGCAAATCGCCTTCATCCTGCGCCAGGCGATGAGTGCACGCCGGTGGCGGAGGTCTGTCGCAAGGCCGGCATCTCCGACGCCACGTTCTATAATTGGCGCAAGCGCTACGGCGGGCTGACGCCGTCGGAGGTGAAGCGCATGCGTCACTCGAGGACGAGAACACCCGGGTGAAGAAGATCGTGGCGGACCTGTCGCTCGACACGGCGATGCTGCAGGACGTTCTCAAGCGAAAGCTCTAAGGCCTGCCGCCGGCGCCGGCTTGTGGGCCTATCAGCGCGGTGTGGAGCTCGACTTCTCCCGCCCCGGAAAGCCCACGGACAACGCCTTCATCGAGTCGTCCAATGGCAAGTTCCGGGCCGAATGCCTCAACGCCCACTGGTTCCTCAGCCTTGACGATGCCCGCTCAAAGATGGAGGAATGGCGCAAGGACTACACCACTGTCCGCCCGCACAGCGTGATCGGCAACAAAACAAGCAGCAGTTCCCTTGCGGCTGGCTTACGCCTTTGCCGGCGCCTGGGCGGGCTCCGCCATTCCGGCGGGTCCTACGGGCGAAGCGAAAAACTCGCGGCTCAGTCAAAGTGTTTCTGGGCCTCGATCTAACCCCAAGGGTTTCTCCTGCCGTCATGCGGCAAAAGCCGTCGCGTCGGCGCGTGCAGCCTGCGCAATGGGCAGTCCGGCTCGGTCACTCCGCCAGATGGCTGCAACGACATCCTCCGGCTCGGTCCTTCGCGTCCGCCACTGCCGCGTGGGCGGCAAAGACCTGCTTGGCAGTAGAGTCATAGATTTCGGAATGCCGCCGCCTCTGGCATCTTGGCGCGTGTGTTGGTTCCGCAACGGGTCCGAGTGCAGGACCTGTCGGTGCAGGCCAGCCTTTTAGCGGATCGTCTAGCCATTTTTTGGGTGGGGAAGAGGAACGAACCTCCATATCTCCGGTTATGCCCCGGGAAGAGAGGATGTTTCTTGTTTGCAAACTCAACGCCGCGTGCTGCAGTTCTTGCTTCTTGGGAGCACAGCTTTCGCGGTACCACCTAGCTTGCTTGCCGCGGAATACGGTCGTGGCAAGGGAATGCCGTGGTCGCCCCTGAAGGGAGAAACTCCTTATTTCGGAACCAACCACGATCGCTTTTTCACTCGGGACGAACGCGCGGCCGTCGCAGCGATCCGCGCCCGGCTGATTCCCAGCGACGACGACGGGCCGGGCGCCACGGAAGCCGACGTCGTGACCTTCCTGGACCGGCAGATGGCCGGCTTCTACGGGCGTGGCCAGCACTGGTATATGAAGGGGCCGTTAGGCGAAGCCGCCGCGACGCAGGGCTACCAGAGCGAACACCCGCCGGCGATGCTCTACAGGCTCGCGCTCGCGGAACTGGATGCGTATTGCCGCACCGAGCATGACTCTCCCTTCGTTGAACTCCCGGCAGAGCGACAGGACGAGGTCCTCACCGGCCTGGACGAGGAAAGGATCGAGTTCGACGGCGTCTCGGCGAAAACCTTCTTCGACCTCCTCTGAAAAAACGCGATCGGAGGTTCGAGAGCCACCCCGTCCCCGATGGCCTTCCTAACTGGGGCAGCCGATGGAAGCGCGCGGTGCGCGAGAACTTCCTCAAGACCACCAGCGTCGGCGTGCACGGCGCATCAATGGCCCACCGCAGCAACTATCTCGATCTTGATCCGACCTACACGGACGTCCACGGGCGCCCGCTCTTGCGCATGACCTATGATTTCACGCTCAACGACCGGCGGCTGACTCAGCATATAACGCCCATCGCCGAGCAGATCGCACGCGGAATGGGCGGACGAGAGGTAAGGTCAACGCGCGGCGCAGCTCGTACGATTCGGTGCCCTACCAGACGACGCACACACTGGCGGGACGATCATGGGAACGGACCCCACGACGAGTGCAGTCAACCGCTACTGCCAGAGTTGGGACCTACCGAACCTGTTTGTGACAGGTGCCGGTCTGTTCCCCCAAAACGCCGGATACAATCCCACCGGCACGGTCGGAGCTCTGGCCCACTGGTCGGTTGACGCCATCATCAACCAATACCTCCGCCAACGCGATCCACTGGTGCAGACATGAGGTCGTCCAAGCGCACATTCCTCTCCATCGCTACGGCCGTCGGGCTCGGGGGGCTGTTATTCAGCGCGGACGCGGCCCAGGCACAGGAGCTCTCATACTCGCAGGTGGAACGCGGCCGCTATCTGACGACCGCCGGCGGCTGATGGCTTGCCACACCGACCTTGAAAATGACGGCCGGCCTTTTGCCGGTGGACGGGGGCTGGAGACCCCGTTCGGCACAATCTATTCATCCAACCTGACGCCCGACGAGGAAACGGGTCTCGGTCGCTGGTCGCGCGAAGACTTCTTCAACGCGCTCAACGAGGGTATCGATCGGGAGGAGCGCCACCTCTATCCAGCAATGCCCTATCCCTATTTCACGCTGATGACGCGGGAAGATACGGATGCGATCTATGCCTACTTGCGCACGCTCGAACCAGTTAGGTCGGAGTTGCCGGAGAACGATCTCCCCTTCCCCCTGAGTATCCGGCAATCCGTGTGGGGCTGGAAACTGTTATTCTTCGACGACGAGGAGTTCGTGGCGAGCCCCGAGAGGTCGGAGGAATGGAATCGGGGTCGCTATCTTGTTGATGGGCCTCTTCATTGCGGCGGCTGCCACACGGGCAAGAATGCGCTCGGCGCCGCCGACGACGACGAGTATCTGCGCGGCGGCGTTCTGGAGAATTGGTTCGCGCCGAACATCCTCGGCGGCGAGAACGGCGGTATCGTCGACTGGGAGCACAGCGACATCGTCGAGTTCCTGGGAGACGGGCGCGCCAGACATACCGCTCCCATGCAGCGTATGGGCGAGGTGGTCGCCATCGCCACGCAGTTCCTGCACGAGGACGATCTGGAAGCGATCGCTACGTACCTCAAGAGCCTCGAGGACGACCCGCGGGAGGAACAAGACCAGCCCGACGTCGCGCGTGTAGAGACCGGGGAAGGCATCTACTTCGACAACTACGCGGCCTGCCACGCGGCCGATCGTTCGGGCGTCCCCAATTTCTTTGCCCCGCTCGAAACCTCGAACAAGGTGCTTGCCGAAGACCCGTCGACAGCAATCCGTATCATTCTCGGGGGCGCCCGCGCGCAACCGACAGAGGCGGCGCCAAGCGTGCTTGCCATGCCGCCATTCGCCTGGAAGCTGTCCGACGACCAGATCGCAGACCTGCTGACCTACCTCCGCCAGTCGGGGGACAGGAACGCGGGCTCCGTTTCGGCGTCGGAGATTGCGGAGATGCGCGAATACCTTGCCAACGAACATTGAGGGCTAGCTTATGTCGCGCCTTGTCCAGCTATCCTTCGTCCTGCTCTTCGGCCTCGCCGGAACCAGCTTCGCTCAACCCATCTATCTGGGCGAGCAGGAGTTCGATACCGGCAATCGCGACACCATGGCCGCCATCCTGGAGCGGTGCGCCGAGCTTGCCGAGGACGATTTCGCCACAGTAGCGTCCAGCACCCCAGAGACGACGCCCTCCGCCGTGGACCGACCGGAGGCGGCAGAAGCGGGGGACGAACCATCGGCCGCGCGGGAGCCACCGGATGCGCGCTCCGAAAGCGAGACCGTCATTGATCGTGACCTGCTGACCATCGACATCGACGGCTTAGCGTCGGACGGCGGCGAACAGGAACCTGCCGGCGAAGGCGCTGATGCGGGCGCTCCCCCCGGCGAAGACCCCGGCGGTGAAACGCAGCCGATCCGTCCCGCATCTCGCTGCAGTTCTGCCGGGAAGCGGGCATTGTTTACTGACCTATGATCAGCGCTGTGATCCGCGCGTCGGTCAGCCCTCCGGCGGGGCGACCGTTTTCGGCGGCGGACTAGAGCAACGTGCATTCAGACATATCCGGCGGTTTTGAAGTAGTTCTGGCATTCTGTGGGTGAATAGAGGGCACAGATGTCGCCGATGGCCTTCCTGAGACCGTCGATGGTGCGGATGGCGCGTGCCCGAAGGTGAGCCTTCAGCTCGGCGAAAAGCCATTCCGATCGGATTGAGATCGGGGCTATAGGGCGGCAGGAAGAGTATCCATGCGCCGCGCGCCTTGATGGCGGCTTCGGCCTTGGGGCTCTTGTGGGGCCAGATTGTCGAGGATTTCGACATCGCCCGCGGCTGCCTGTCGACGAAGCGACGATGGAGCAGGCTCCGAATGTCGCTCAGGAGAACTTCGTCGACCCAAGCCAGACCAGATCCATCGAGCAAAACGAAGTCGAAACTTATTGGCGCAACGCGCTGAACCAATGACGCCCTCTGCGGCGGCGGCCCGGCGGCCGCCGCGGACTCCTCCTCCGGCAACAACTCCCCTTGAATGAGTAGGTTAGTGACTTAGTTGCCGATGCGGATGCCTTTCATGGTGAAAAGGGGGACATGCCTTGATCGCATGGCTGAAGCTCGTCCATATCGGCGCGATCGCCGTCTGGATGGCGGGGCTCGTCAGCCTGCCGGGTCTTTACGTTCAGCGCGCTCACGTAAAGGACGCCGACCAGCTCTTCCGGTTGCAGCGGATGGTGCGCTTCGCCTATCTGGCGCTTGTTTCCCCGGCGGCCTTCCTAGCCATAGGCACCGGCATCGCTCTCATTTTCGCCCGCGGCGTCTTTGAGGGCTGGCTCTCGGCCAAGCTTGCCCTTGTGGGCGGCCTCGCGCTCCTGCATACGCTGACAGGTCTGGTCATCATCAGGCTTTTCCGGGAGGGGGAAGTTTATCCCGTCTGGCGCTTCGTGGCGGTGACGGCGCTGACGGTGGCGTTCATCCTGGGTATTCTCTACCTCGTATTGGCGAAGCCCCCGCTGGATGCAGCCCTTCTGATGCCGGCCGCCATGTCGGAACCTGGAGCACTTCGGCGCGTCTTCGAAGATCTTAATCCTTGGATGAGACCATGAGGCCGATGCCGTGATGAAAGATCAGCTTGCCCCCATGCCATCCGGCCAAGCCCGTCAGCCCGGTCGCAAGAACGGAGAGGAGCAGACCGTGGGGGAGTACCGCCGCGGGCTCGGCGAGCCTGACACCCCAGTTCAGGCCCGCCACGGAGAGCAGCATCATGGCGGCGACGCCATGCGCCCAGCTCGCCACGCGGCCTCGGATTCCTTCCACAAGCAGAAGTTCCGCAGTGCCTGCAAGCCCAGCCGCGACGCCACTGACGAAGGCGAAGCCGGAGGACCAGATGCCCACCCGCACCCAAAAGGGATCGGCCGTCCACCAGTAGAGCATATCGGCGCCCAGCGTGCCTATGACGAAGGCTATGGGGAAATGAACGCTCATGGCATGGATGGGGTGCCCCGCCACGGCCACGGCCGATGTGACATCTTTTTCCTCGACCGCCTCATCTACCGGGTTGGGCTGGTTTTCCTCGCTCATGGCGGCGCTCCCTTTCTCGAAAAAAGCGCCGAACCGAGCCGCTGGTTCCGCTGCATGCCGATCTTCGCCCTGGCGGCGCTGACCGCAGGCTGCTCGGGCGACTTTTCCGCGCTCGATCCCGCAGGCCCCGCCGCAGGATCGGTCGCGCAATTGTGGTGGGTGATGTTCGCCGGCAGCGTGCTCCTCTTCACGCTCGTCATGGGTCTCTTCGTGCTCACGATGCTGCGGCCGGGCTTCGGCTCCGTCGTCTCCGCAAGAACCTGGATCGTTTCCGGCGGGCTCCTCATGCCCGTGCCCATCCTGACGCTGCTGGTCTACTACTCGCTGTTTCAAGGCGAACGGCTTCTTCCCCAAAAAGACGGCACGGTGCAGCCGCTGCGCATCGAGGCCAAGGCGCGGCAGTGGGAATGGGAGTTCCACTATCTCAATGAAAGTTCCGCGCCTTCCACCGTCAACGTTCTCCACATTCCCGCCGGCCAACCGGTCGATGTCATCGCCGTCAGCGAGGATGTGATCCATAGCTTCTGGGTGCCGCGGCTCGGCGGCAAGGTGGACGCTACGCCAGGCCATGCGGCGCAGGTACGGCTCCTGGCTGATCGCGCGGGCCGCTTCGGCGGTCTCTGCGCCGAATATTGCGGGCGCGGACATGCGGGCATGCGCTTTTGGGTCGAGGCGCATGAGCCGGAGGATTTCGCGGCATTGGCGGAAAAGGGCTTTGCCGAATGATGGAGCCCGAGACGCCCGATCCGATTCGGCTGCACAAGGCGCTTTCGGCCGTCTGGGACACCGGGCCGGGCCTCGCGCGGCTTGCGGCAGTGAATCATACCATGCTCGGCCGCCGCTTCATGCTGACCGCTGCGATCTTCTTCGCGATCGGTGGGCTTCTGGCCATGCTGATCCGAGCCCAACTCGCCTCGTCGGACAGCCCGTTCATAGGAGAAGACCTCTACGCCCAGGTCTTCACCATGCACGGCACAATCATGATGTTCCTGTTCGCCATCCCGATGCTCGAAGGATTGGCGATCTACCTCCTGCCCAAGCTGCTCGGTGCGCGCGATCTCGCCTTCCCGCGCCTCACCGCCTACGGCTACTGGTGCTATCTGTTCGGTGGGACCATGCTCGTGGCCGCTCTTGCCTTCGGCTTGGCGCCGGATTCCGGCTGGTTCATGTACACGCCTCTCTCCTCGCGCGCCTATTCGCCGGGTATCAATGCCGATGTGTGGCTCCTGGGCGTGACTTTCGTCGAGATTTCCGCGCTTTCGGCCGCAGTCGAGATCGTGGCCAGCATCCTGAAGCTCAGGGCGCCCGGCATGTCTCTCGACCGTATGCCGATCTTCGCCTGGTACATGCTGGTGGTGGGCGGCATGATGCTGTTCGGCTTCCCGCCGCTCATCCTCGGTTCCATTCTGCTGGAGGTCGAGCGCGCCTTCGATTTCCCGTTCTTCGATCCGACGCGCGGCGGCGATCCGCTGCTGTGGCAGCACCTGTTCTGGCTGTTCGGCCACCCGGAGGTCTACATCATCTTCCTCCCCGCCGCTGGCGCGGTCTCCACCTTCCTGCCTGTCTTCGCCGACCGCCCGCTCGCCGGTTATCGCGCGGTGGTGGTCGCGGTGATCGCGATGGGCTTCCTGTCCTTCGGCCTGTGGGTGCACCACATGTACACGGTGGGCATTCCGCATCTGGCGCTGGGATTCTTCTCGGCAGCGAGCGGCCTCGTCGCCATACCGACCGCGATCCAGATCTTTGCCTGGCTAGCGACCCTTGCCCACGGAAGGCCGCGCTTCTCGATCCCGATGCTCTATGTCTTCGGATTCCTGTTCATCTTCGTCCTGGGAGGCCTGACGGGTGTCATGGTGGCAATGGTGCCCTTCGACTGGCAGGCGCATGACACGCATTTCGTCGTAGCCCACCTTCACTACGTGCTGGTCGGCGGCTTCGTTTTCCCCATGCTCGCCGCCGCCTATTATTGGATGCCGCATCTCACCGGCCGTGTTCCTGTCCACCACCTGTCCAAGGCTGCGTTCTGGCTCATCTTTATCGGCTTCAACACGACCTTCCTGATCATGCATCTCACCGGGCTGAGAGGCATGCCCCGGCGCGTGCACACCTATCCGCAGGAGCCCGGCATCGAGCTCTTCAACCTCATCTCCTCGGTCGGTGGTTTCCTTATGACGATCGGCTTCGGCCTTGTCCTCCTCGACGTCGTCCTGCAGTTCCGCTTCGGGCGTCCGTTCCGCCGCGATCCTTGGCGGGCCGGCACGCTGGAATGGGCGATGCCAACGCCTCCACCCTCTTATGCCTTCGCCTCGATCCCGGAGATTGCGGTGCGCGCCGACAGGCTGGAGCCTGCGCGATTGGGCCCCGAGATCGCCGCCGGCCGTGGCTATCTGGGTTTCGTGCGCGAGGGCCGGATGGAGACACTGGGTGTGGAGCCGACGACCGGTCGCATCGAGCAGGTGATCGAGCTGCCGCGCCAGAGCTATGTTCCGCTTCTCACCGCGCTCGCCACCGGCGCCTTCTTCCTTGCGATGATGGCCAAAATCTACCTGCTCGCCATCGTGGCTCTGGTTCTTGTCGTCGCGCTCTTTCTTCTCTGGACGCGTGGCAGCGGCAGCAAGGTGGATGTCGGCGCGCTTCCGATCGGGCGCGGCGCTGCTGCTCCGCCGCATTTTGAAAGCGGAACCGCGCCGTCCACGCTTGCCATGCTCCTCACATTGGCGGCAGACGCTACCCTCTATGCCTCCCTGCTGTTCGGCGGCCTTTTCCTTTGGGTATCCGCCCCGGACTGGCCCACCAACCACACACCAGAGCCTGGACTTCTGCTCCCGGTGCTGGCCATCCTCACACTGGCTCTCGCCGTCTTCTCCTCAACCAAGGCGGTTCGCGCCGCGGGCGGGAAGAACATGCCCTGGCTGCTTGCGACCGCCGCATCGCATGCGTTCGCCGCCCTCCTGTTCGGATCGCTGGCCTTCGCTGCCGTGCCGGATCGCGCAGAGCATGCCGTTTCGGCAACCGTCTTTGCCGTCTACTGCTATGCGGGCCTCCACGCGCTACTCGGCGTGGTGTTTGCGCTTTATGGCGCGTTCAGGGCCCGGGGCGGCTATGTATCGGAACGCCGCAACCTCGATCTGCAGATCGGCGGCTACATGCATGCATATTCAGCGGCGGCCGGCATGATCGCCATCCTCTTCGGCTGGCTTCTCACATTGCTGGGCGGCCCGGGAGGGATGGAATGAAACGCTGGGTGGCGAAAGTGGTCCCCTTTGCGATGCTTCTTGCGGGCTTCGTCCTCTGGAGCTTCGCCTTCGTCGTGCTTTACGGTATCCAGGCGACAGGGTGCCGGCTCGGCTGGCAGTCGATTGAAGTGATGGGGCCGGTGACGCTTCAACGCACCGTTCTCGTGATCCTGTTTCTGGGCTTTCTGACGGCCCATTTCGTGCTTTTCCGCGGGCTGCAGAGCAGCCGCCGCGAAGCTCCCGAGGAGGTCGACAGTCCCGCCTTTACCCGACAGGCGGGCGCGCAGTTGGCGCTCGCCGCGCTCGGCGCGGCGGCCTTCTGCTTCGCAGGCGTCTTTTGGCTTTCGGCGTGCTGACGTACGCAGTCGAATCTTTTCCAGAGGTCGCACGAACGAGATGGTCAGGAGAACAACGATCCAGATTGCGAATGGCACTTTGGATCAAGACACTATCGCACCCATGGCGCGGGTGTTCTTCAGCGCCGATCCGCATCTTGACCTTCGCTTGTCTCGCGCAACGTTCCCTCGCACCGCTTCAGGTTGTACGCGGTGTCAACGAGCGCGAAATGCGAGAAGGCCTGCGGGAAATTGCCGACCAGATCCCTGCCCTCCCAGTCGTACTGCTCGGACAGGATACCGGCAGCGCCTCCTCAATGGCCTGTTCGAGTATTCGGCGATAACCGTGCTTCCTCATCAACTGGGCGCGAGGGAGATGGCTTTCCCAATATCGGCGGGCTCGCGCTGCTTCGTCAACGGGGTCGCGATGCAGAACGATCCGGGCCACTTCTACCCGATCCGCACCCTCGGCATCAGCGTCTAGCAGGCGCAGATAGGTCAGGAAGTGCGCTTCATCGTATAGCGTGATGTCCGGGCCGCTCGGGGCCTCGTCATCGACATCGGGATCAAGCTCGGGTCTCACGCGCATCAGAGGTCTTCCCTACCAATGTACTCCGCCACTAGGCAGCGTCTGCGCCCGCTAGATCGGAGATCTCACCCGCAATCAGGCGCCGGTCGAGCCAGGTTGCCCCGTCCGCCCCGATCTGGCCTTCCATATCGAACGCCGACAGAACGCGAATGTTGGCCTGCCGGTCGCGACCGGCGTCATAGGCAGCGGCGCGGCCATCGAAGTCCTCCGGGATGCGCCACTGGTCGGCATCGATCCGCTCGACGACGCCGGCTCGGCGCAGCGCCTCCAGCCGGCGAACATGTGCGTCGATGAAGCCCTCATAGACGCCATCCGGCACGCGACCATCGAACCGCGCCTGCTCCAAATGGCGGCTCGGCCGTTAGATGCCGTCCTCAAGCGAAGCGCCGCTCGGCGAAAGCCTGCTTTCCTCGGCAGCGAGAATGAAATATCGCAGGTGGCACATATCATTCGCCACGTCGGTCAGCCATTCAGCAGTCCGTCTCATCTTCCTCGGGACCGCTGTGCGAGCGTGATGGGGGGGCGCAGGAGGAGCGCCGCAATGATCGTGACACACATCCCTGCAGCGCCGAGCCACGACGCCACCGTGTATCCAGCATCGGAAGGGAATGCCGCACCGGCGGCGGTATAGGCGGCCAGAGTCAACCCGCCCAGCGCGCTGCCGATTGAAAAACCGACGGCGCGAACAACCTGATTGAAACTCATCGCGGGGTGCCGTGAGATCGACCAACGGGGCAGCGCATCTGCGTTCGTGGATCACCCACGCGCTGAACAGTAGGGCGCAGCGGCGAGCAGCGCGACGGCGAACCCTGGGTGATCGATCCATACGCTGGTCTGGCTGATCGCCAGGAGCAAGGCAAGCAGGCCGCCGCCCAGCAGCGCTGCACCCAATAGATCGACCTCTGAGGACCGTTCGGCGGGCGAACGCGGCACCGCCAGCCATGCCGCAATCGTCGAAGTCACCGGCCACGGCGGTAATCAGCGGCGCGCCGAGGCTGCCGACGACAGCGACGACGAGCGCGATGAAGACCAACGCCGGCTCAAGCCGACGTTCAGTCGTAGGTAGCTATGGAGGCATTGCCGCTCGCGGTCATCGGTTGGCCTCCACGGTAAGATGCTTGAAGAGATGACCGGAGTTGATGCGGGTCGTCGCCTGACGCGCCCAGTCCGCATCGATCTCCGCTGCAGAAAGCGCAGCATTGGTGTTCAGCAACATCCCGTAGGCCATAAACGTCTTGACTTGGACCGCGTCGAGGCCGGAGGTCTCGCTGACGACCTGCCAGAGATGACCGAAGCTCTGGCGCACCACCCCGCGCACCTCGTCATCGCCGCAGGCTGCGAACGCCTGTAGCTGGAGCAACAGCAAGGTTCGATCTTAACAGGCGTCCGATGTCGCGGAGATCGTTGCGCTGCGTCTCCTCTGAGAAACGCCGCATGTTCATGTCGTCGATCAGCCGCTGGCGCAGCGCGCTAGGAGCGCTCTAAGGTGCACTTCCGTCAGCTTGAAGCGTTTCGCACGGTGATGACAACAGGTTCCACCGTGCGTGCGGCCGAACTCATGCAAGTCACGCAGCCAGCGGTGAGCCGCAGCATCGCCGAACTGGAAGCGGCCGTGGGGTTTGCGTTGTTCGACAGGGTGCGCGGCCGCCTCGTGCCGACGCCGGAAGGCCAGCTCTTCTTTCGCGAGGTGGACTCCAGTTTCCAAGGGCTCGATCGCCTGCGCGCGGCCGCCGCGACGATCCGCGACTATGGCTCGGGAAGCATACGTGTGGCGAGCTTGGCCGCGCTCGGTGCGGAACTTGTGCCCAACGCAATCCACGCCTTCTTGACCCGCAACCCGAGGATCAAGGTCACCCTTCAGGTGCATCCTTCCTCCACTGTCCGCAACCTCGTGATGGATGGCCAGTTCGATGTTGGGCTGGCAGCGGATGAGGTGGATCTGTCCGGCCTCGACTCGCAGCTCTTCGGCAATTTTCCGGCCGTCTGTGCGATTCCCGCCGGCCATCCGCTGGCCTTGCTTGAAGTCATTCGGCCCGCCGATCTCCGCCAGCATCAACTTGTCGGCCTTGCCCCCGAGGACCGCGCCCGCAATCGCATCGATGAGGCGCTTCGCGCCGAGGATCTGGAACCCGACTACATCGTGGAGACGCCGAGTTCTTCCACCGTTTGCGCATTGGCTCTGGCCGGTGTCGGTATTGGGTTCGTGAGTCCGTTTACGGTTCATGGGTTCGTCGAGCGTGGGCTTGTGGTCCGACCCTTCGCGCCGCGCGTCAGCTTTCGCTATTATCTTCTGTTCAGGCCGGACGCCCAGAAAGCCCGGTTGGTAAAAGAGTTTGTGGCAGCGCTCTTCGAACAACGACACAAAGCGGCGCTCCAGCGATGATGGCAGGTTGGCTCTGGAGAGTAAGCGGCCATTCGGATCAGAGGCGCGAAACAGTTAGCGTGCAACGTCCCGGAACTCAGGTCGACCCGCGTTCTATCAGTTGAAGAGGGACATGGCGGATAGCTTGTTCAATCTTGCCTCCCTGTAACCGCTCCAGGAGCATCTGACCGGCAATTGTCCCCACTCCACGCGTATCGGCGGCTATGGTGGTCAACCCCGGCGTTATTTCTTCTGCCAGCGTAGAATCGCCGAAACCCGCGATGGCGATGTCGCCGGGAACCTGCAGTCCTCTTTCCCTCGCTTCCAGGAGTGCGCCAACGGCAAGGAGATCGCTGGCGCAGAAAACGGCTTCTATGTCGGTGTGTCCGCTAAGGAGATCCTGCATGGCTTCGCGTCCTTCCGGCACTCCGGAAACGGTGTCGCGCGAGATGCGTTGGCAGAGTTCGAGCCCCAGTTGCTCGCAATGTTCGGCGAAGCTGTTAAGACGCAGCATTCCGCGGCCGCCGCTTCGACCAATGAAGGCGACCTTGCGATGTCCCCTCTGCGCGAAATGCTCAGCCACCATGCGTGCGCCGTCGGCGTTCGAAAAACCGACCAGCATATCAATTGGATCACGCGCGAGTGCCCAGCTTTCCATGATGGGAACGCCCATATTTCGTAAGAAGGTACGGTTCGATTCAAGCTCCATCACGCCGGTGATGAAAACGGCTGCCGGTCGCATAGCCGTCAATGAGCGGATCAACGTTGTTTCGCGCTGATAGGAGTAAGAGGTACGTCCGAGTACGACCTGGAACCCCGCGGGCTCCAGAACATCCGCCAGGCCTTCTATGGCAAGACTGAACTGTTCGCTCAGGATGTTGGAAACGAAGGCGGCGACGATGTCGGACTTGCCGCTTTTCAACGCCTTGGCGTGCGGGTTGGAAAAATAGCCCGTTACCTCCACCGCCTTCATGATCCTTTCGCGCCGCACGGCGGAGACCATTTGCGGTCGGCGCAGGGCGCGCGATACGGTGATCGGCGAAACTTGTGCGAGTTTGGCCACCTCTTCGATGCGCACGGGGCCGCGCTCGGCAGGGCTCTCGCTCTCTGGGGAAGCGACTCGCAGAACTTTGTCGAATGTCGGCTCGCTCATCGCCCCCGCCATACCGACCCGGAGCAGGCCCGCATCAGCTTTCGATTTCAGCGGCTGCCTGTATAAGGCAATCGCCGGCCTGGCAATCTGCGTGCAGGCGACGCGATATGACAATGCCGCCGCGGCGGAACATCAGGGCGTCCGCCTGGCACTCCAGGCGTTCCAGATCGTGATAATAGCCGGCGACGTCGCCAGCGGCGACAGTCTGGCCGAGGGTGACAACCGGCTCGAACCAGCCGCGGCGCGTGGCGTAGATTGCCTGATCGTGGCTCTGAAGGGCGAGGATTGTGGTCGACACCGGCGCCTTCGACTCACTGATGAGCGGTGCCTGCGTAATGCCGAGGCGCACCAGCAGGTTGTCGATCGCGCGTTTGGTATTCTCCATCGTCACGGGCGTGACCGTCGCCCCGCCACCGAATTCGCCGCTGATGCCGATTGCACCGGCGCGTGCCGCAGCGCCCATGGATGTTGGGGAATCGTAGCCGTTTTCAGCGATAAAGGCGTAGTCCTGGCCCAGGTGCTCCAGAAGATCGCGCGCCTTGTCCATCATTTCAGGCGTCGGCTGCCGTTCGATCAGAGCCGTCGTCAGGTGTTCCATCGAGGTGCCGCCGGAATGGATGTCGAAGACCACATCGTGCTGCGGGAAGAGCGCGTGCTCAAGATAGTGTGCCAGCCGCTCGGTCGGCGTGCCCGCCGGATCGCCGGGAAAAGCGCGGTTCAGATTGCCGTTGTCGAGTGGAGAACGGCGGCGCGCGCCCATCACTGCATGGATGTTGCTCATCGGCAAAATGGTGACGGCGCCGCGGATGAGGTTGGTCTCGAGCGCGCGTAGAATATGGCCGAGTGCGAAGACGCCTTCATATTCGTCGCCGTGATTGCCCGCCATAAGCAGCAGACGCGGCCCGGCGCCGTTCCTGAATCGGAAGACCGGAATTTTGACCTGGAAATAGGGCGAACGGTCGATGGAATAGGGAATGCTGAGAAAAGTCGCCGAACGTCCGTCGGCTTCGAAATCGAGATCAGTGAGAATGCCGGTATGCACGTGGATCTATTCCCGGTGTTGCCGGGCGGGACCGCGAATGGCCCCGGCCCGCTTTTTTAAACCTCAAAGGGCCGCGATTGCAGTCATCTCGACGCGCAGGTCGGGATCCGCCAAACGTGCTTCCACGCAGGCGCGGGCTGGCGGATTGGCTGGATCGATCCACTCATCGTAGATGCTGTTCATTGCATCGAAGTCGGTGATATGCGGCAGGAATACGTTGACCGCCACAATCTTCGACTTATCCGAGCCAGCCTGCTCGACGAGAGCGAGAACCTTGTCGAGGACCTCCTGCGTCTGCTGCTCGATGGAGGCCCTGCGATCGTTGGCAACCTGACCGGCGACATGGACGAGGCCGTTGGCCACGACTGCCTGGCTCATGCGCGAGCCGCTTTCATAACGCTTGATGGACATTTTCCGCCTGCTCTCTCTTCACTCAGATGCGGGGCAGGTTTTCCTGCTTCACGTTGAACCACTTTTCCTGAAGCTCCGGCAACTTGCCGTTCAAGCGGTTGGCGAAGAGGAAGGTGTCGAGCCAGCGCAAAAAGTCCGGCTCGCCCTGGCGGACGGCGATATGGGCCGGCGACTGCCGGATGAGGAACTTCAGTTCCATTTCCGCATCCGGATTGTCCTGGGCCGCTTCGGCGACGATCGCACTGTTCTCGGCGAATGAGGTTGCCTGGCCTGCCATATAAGCGGAAAGAACGGACGGTACGTCTTCGAAACGGATGAGATTGGCGTCAGGCGCATTTTCGGTCAGCCAGAGGTCGAGCGTCGTGCCTTTTGCGACTGCGATGCTTTGACCGGCGAGTTGATCCGGCGTTTCCGCCTTCTCCATGTCGGCCGGGCCATAGACACCGAGTTCGACCGCAGCATAGGGCTGGGAGAAGGCGACCTGTTGCGCGCGCTCCGGCGTGGCACCCAGCGCAGCGATCAAGACGTCCACCTTGTCGGCAAGCAGGCTCGGAATGCGGTTGGGCCCGGTTACCTGCACAAGTTCCAGATCGACGCCAAGATCGCTCGCCAGAAGCTGTGCAACCTCTATATCGAGGCCGGCAGGTTCGCCGTTCTCATCATTGAAGCCCCAAGGAGCCACGTCGAGCAGTACACCGACGCGGATTTGGCCGGCAGACAGAATGTCCTGAAGCTGATCAGCTTTCGCGGGGATGGTTGCGGCAATCGCGACGCCGGCGGCAATCACAAGCGCTTTCAATTTGAGCATGGCCTTCTTCCTCTAGTGGCGGTGTGATCCAATGAAGCTCTTGAGCTCCGGTGTTTTGGGGTTTGCGAACAGTTCTGCGGGTGGTCCTTCTTCCCAGACCTTGCCCTGGTGCATGAAGACGAGCTTGGTCGCCACGTCGCGGGCAAAGCCCATTTCGTGGGTGACCAGGATCATCGTCATGCCTCTCCTGGCCATATCCTCCATGACCTTGAGAACCTCGCCGACGAGCTCGGGATCGAGTGCCGACGTGACCTCGTCGAAGAGCATGAGATCCGGCGACATCGCCAGGCATCGCGCGATCGCCACGCGCTGCTGCTGGCCGCCGGAAAGCTGTTCGGGATAAGCGTCGATCTTCTCCGCCAACCCCACTTGCGCCAGCACTTGCTCGGCAAGTGCGCGTGCACCTGCCCGGTCGACCTTCTTCGTGCGGATCGGTGCCAGCGTGATGTTGCGTTCCACCGTCAGATGCGGAAAAAGATTAAAGGCTTGGAAGACGATGCCGACCTTTTGGCGAAGCTCGCGAAGCCCCCTCATTTTGGGCGAGACATGCTGGCCCTCCACGATTATCTCGCCGCCCTGCGTGGCTTCGAGCCCGTTGATGCATCTCAGCAGTGTGCTTTTGCCCGAGCCACTTCGCCCGATGATGGTGACGATCTCGCCCTCCTTCACCTCAAGCGAAACATCCTTCAGCACCTCCAGATTACCGAAAGATTTGCGGACGTACTTGATTTCAACCAGTGCCATTGAGACGTGCCTCGAGTGAACGGGACCAGGTGGTGAGCGGGAAGCAGATCGCGAAATAGATCGCCGCGACGATGGAGTAGATGAGAAGCTGCTGGAACGTTGCAGCCGCGGCGATCTGGCCGGCGCGGGTCAGCTCGACAAAGCCGACGACGGCCGCGAGCGAGGTTCCCTTGATGAGCTGGACGAGGAAACCGACGGTTGCCGGAAGCGAAATCTTCAGTGCCTGTGGCGCGATGACAAAACGGAACTGTTCGTAACGGCTGAGGCCAAGCGAGGCGGCTGCTTCCCACTGGGTGTATTTGACGGCCTCGATACCGCCGCGCCAGATTTCACCCAGGAAGACACCGGAATAGATCGAGAAGGCGACCGTCACCGCCGTCAGCGACGGCACTTCCACGCCGAGGAACACCGGCATGCCGAAATAGAAAAACATCAGCAGCGCCAGCAGCGGAACACCCTGCACGATCTGCAGGATGAGCGAGGCGAAAAGGCGGAGCGGCAGAAGCGGGCTCGTTCTAAGGAGCGCGAGCACAAGACCGAGAAGGCCACCGAAGAAGAAGGAGAGTAAGACCAGCACAAGGGTCCATTGCAAGCCGTGGGCGAAAGCGATGAAGTCGACGGTCGAGAGGCTGCGCATCTTGAATCTCCGAGAGAAGCCTAGCGGCGCACGGGCCAGCGGAACGCCAGCGCTCCGATGGCGGCGAATAGGATTCGGCTGGCGATGACGACCGCGACGTAGATAGCGGCGATCAGCGCATACACCTCGAATGAGCGGAAGGTGCGCGATTCCACGAAGGTCCCCGTGTGGAAGAGCTCGGTCGCCGCGATCTGCGAGGCGACGGAAGTGCCGAGAAGAAGCAGAATGAGTTGGCTGGTGAGCGAGGGATAGATATTACGGAGCGCCGGCGCGAGAATGACGAAACGGAACACCTCGAAACGTGTCAAACCAAGGCACTCGCCTGCTTCGATCTGACTTTTCGGAATGGAATTCAGGCCTGAGCGGATGATCTCGATCGCGTAGGCGCCGAAATAAATGCTGAGCGCGACGCAGGCGGCAGGGAAAGGCGACAGCCTTACGCCAACGCTCGGAAAGATAAAGAAGATAACGAAGAGCTGGATCAGCGGCGGCGTGTTCCGGATGATTTCGATATAGCTTTTCAGCAGGATGCGGATGGGTTTCGGCCCATTGATGAGGAGAACTGCGCCGAAGATGCCGATGATCAGCCCGAACAACGCAGAGATACCGGTCATCTGCAGGGTGGTAAGCAAGCCTTCCATGAACTCGTCCTGATAGCGCAGGACCTGCTGGAAATTGAGATTCTGCATAGGGCTCAGCCGAAGAAGGTTTGATGGACCGACGTGACGCGATCGTTATCGTCGATCACGAAGAACGCACGCCAGCGGTCGAAGCAGGTGCAAGGATGGGAGATGCCGAACTCGACGAGATCACCCACGCAAAGCGCCGGGCCTTCCCCGATGCGCAGAAAGCCATGCTGATCGTTGAGCTTTTCGATCGAAGCCGCGCCTTCGAGATCCCGCACCTTCTTCCCGTCCCGCCATACCGCAAGCGCGACGGGAAAGCCCTGGTCGAAGGAAACGTCGCGCATGCCGAGACCGCAGATTGCGAGGCCCGGCTCCGGTCGCGAAAGCACCTCCGCCCAGAGCCGCATCGCCGGCTCGAAGATATCGGACGCGACCGCGGCCTTGCCGTCCCGAACGAATCCGCCGCGGGCATCCATCCGCTTCATGGCGCGGGCATAGACCCCGTGGTCGTAGAAGAAGATAGCACCGCTTCGAAGCATGAGATCGGCATTGCCGTCTGCATCGGCAACCGGCTTCAATCCGCTAACGACGAGATCGAAAAATTGCGAGCCGCCGGAGGAGAGGATGAGCCGTTCGTTCGGCACGATCTTTCGGACTTGGGCGAAGACATCGGCTGAAAGGGCGTTCAGCATAGAAATCCCTTCTTGGGTCGCGACGTCATCGTCGCTTGCGACCGCGCCTTCATAGGCAGCGACGCCGGCGAGCCGAAGGTGCCGCGCGTTGCCTGCAACGTCGATAAGGCGTTGGGCATCCTCCGTCGTACGGCAACCGCCGCGGGCGAGGCCCATCTCTATCATCACGGGTTGTGGCCGCCCGGCAATCTCGCCGGCCCGCATTGCGGCGGCAAGCGCGGTTTCGGAATCGACGAAAAGGACGACCTCCGCCTCAGGATGCCGGACAAGCAGGCGACCGAGACGCTCGCCATTGGTTGCGCCGCCAATCTGGTTGGCGAGGAGAAGGCGGGTGGTGCCGCAACCAAGAAGGACGCTCGCCTGCTGAAGATTGGCGACGGACAGACCCCAAGCGCCGTTCGTTACCAAGTCGTGCGCGATTTCCGGCGACATCGGCGTCTTCGCATGCGGGGCAAAGAGCACCCCGTGCTCCCGCGCATAGGCGAAGATCGCGTCGCGGTTGGCCCGATAGGCGCTTTCGCGGATAGTAAGCACGGGAGAGGCGAGATCGCCGGCCGTCACGGACCAGGAGTGCTTGTCGATATCCGCGCCGGCAAAGGGTCGGGTCCCGGCCGGAATACCACGAAGCGTGTCGTCGACGACGAAATCGCCGGCCGTCGGAGCCGCCCGAAGCCCCCTCGTGCCGCTATACCGCCTCTCGCCGATCACGGCTGCCGATGTACGCCTCGCCATTACGAATTATCCACCCCTGCTCGACGCGCCGTGCCCTTGCTTTATGCGATTGGCATTCTGGACACGGCGCGATGACAACGTTATCATTTGTTATGTGAATGGCAACCCCCAAGTTCAGGCGACCGCGATTTGACCGACATCACCGAGACAAAACCCCGCAAGAGCACAGCTTTTGCGACCGTCGACTTCGACCGCGAAGGCCGCCAGGCCGGCCATATTCACATTCCGCATTCGCCCCATACCGATGCCTGGGGGGCGACCCGCATCCCTATTGCGGTCGTGAAGAACGGGAAAGGTCCGACCGTGCTTCTGACCGGGGGCAATCATGGCGACGAACACGAAGGTCCCATTGTCCTCGGCGAGCTCTTCCGGGAATTGCAGCCGGAGGACATTACAGGACGCGTCATCATCATTCCGGCACTCAACTTGCCCGCTGTGCGCGCGGCGCACCGGACGTCGCCCGTAGACGGACTAAACCTCAACCGCACCTATCCGGGTGATCCCGCCGGTACGATCTCGCAGCAGATATCCGCTTTCGTCTGCGACCATCTCTATCCGATCGCCGACGCGTTCATTGATCTCCATTCGGGCGGCTCGTCGCTCGACATCCTGCCGAGCGCAATCGTCGAGCCCGCAGCGGATTTCGCTCTCCTGAAGCGCAACATCGAAGCCGTGCTGGCCTTCGACGCGCCGCTGACCGTAGTCATCAGCAATCTCGGTGAGCAGCGAACCTCCACGGCAGCATCCGTCAGTGCCGGCTTGACGACGGTGGGAACCGAAATGGCTGGTGCCGGCGCAGTTTCGCTGGAAGCGCTTTCGATCGCCCGACGGGGTGTGCGCAACGTTCTCAGTCATCTCGGAGTCCTGCCCAGCGAACCGACGAGAAAAAGCAGCGCCGAGCGCGAAGTGCTCGAGATACCGGGCAAGGACGGTTATGTCTTCGCGCCGGAGGCTGGCGTTTTCGAGCCTTTCCACGCCAATGGAACGCGGGTGAAAAAGGGCGATCCGGCCGGCCGCATTCACTTCGTCGAGAACCCGGAGCGCGCGCCGCTTCAACTCGCCTATGCCCAGGATGGCATCCTCTATGGCCGCCGTCATCCAGGCCGGGTCGAACCCGGCAATTGCTGCCTCGTCGTCGCGGCACCCTACCAGGGGGACCTCTTATGATCGATCTCAACGATGTCCGTGCCGCTGCCAAGCGAATAGAGGGATATGTCCGACGCACGCCGCTCGTACCTGCGACGCAGTTCCGCGATCCGGTCTGCAAGGGGATGCTCCACCTGAAGCTCGAATGCCTGCAGCCATCGGGCTCGTTCAAGGCTCGCGGCGCTGCCAGCAAACTGTTCGCTTCCGATCCGAATGCAGTAGCGCGCGGTCTTGTCGCCGCGTCGGGCGGAAATCACGGCCTTGCAGTCGCCCGCAGCGCCAACTTAAAGAACGTTCCAGCGCACATCTTCCTGCCGGAAAACGTCCAGCCGGAGAAAGTCGAGAAGATGCGCCGCTGGGGTGCGGAAACGGTGATTGCCGGTGCCGATTATGACGAAGCGAATGCCGGCGCTCTCGCCCACGCAAAGAAATCCGGAGCGCTTTACTTCCACTCCTTCGCCGACCCGTTGATCGTGGCCGGCCAGGGTACGGTGGGCTTGGAGATTTTCGAGGATCTGCCGAACGTCGATACGGTCGTCATCGCTGTGGGCGGCGGCGGCTTCATCACTGGCGCCGCAGTTGCGCTGAAAGCGCTGAAGCCATCGATTCGCATTGTCGGAGTGGAGCCGACTGGGTCGCCGACACTCCATAATTCGCTTCGGTCTGGCGATGTCGTAACGCTCGATGAAGTAACGACGCGTGTTCCCACGATGGCGTGCCGGCGGACCGATGACGCCCTGTTCGCGTTGACGCGGCAGGTCGTTGACGAGGTGGTGTTGGTCGAGGATCAGGCGATGGCCGATGCCGCGAGCCAGCTCTGGTTCGAATTCGGTATCGCCGCAGACCTGAGCGGCGCGGCCACCATCGCTGCTCTCGCGACCGGCGCCATTCAAACAAAGGACAACGAGGTCATCTGTGCACCAGTATGTGGCGCAGGCCTGCCTCTATGACGGCAAGTGCAAGTCTCCGGATTCCGGTAATTCGGCCAAGGAGGCGCACCCACCAATAGATCCCGTTCAGGACGTGGCGATTGTCTGCAAGCGGCTCGTCGACCGTTAAAAGTCGGTCAGTTCGATGCGGCGCTGCATCAAGGGTGCTGCCCAACGTGCCGGGGGTCCTCCCTGCCAGGATATGGCCTGATGAGCGCATATATCCCGCAGAAGGCGATGAGCCCGATCACGTCCGTCCAGATGAAGCCTGGCAGCAGGCTGGCCGGCAGAAGCGCCAGCACGCCGGCGATGCCGATGGTCACCCGCTCGCCCATATTGAGGCTGCGCCTGAAAAAGCCGACGATCGCGGCTGTCACCATGTAGATGCCGAGGATGGCGGTGGCGAGCGTCCAGATCACCTGTGTCCAGGTGCCGTCGAAGGTGAGCGCCGGAGTGGAGATGAATAGGAACGGCACGATATAGGCCGGCCATGCGATCTTCATCGCCTCCATGCTCGTCGTCCAGGCCGAAGCACCTGCGATGTTGGCAGCCGCGAAAGAGGCGAGCGCTACCGGCGGCGTGATCATCGACAGGAGCCCGAAATAGAAGACGAAGAGATGCGCGGCGATGACCGGCACGCCGACTTCGACCAGCGCGGGAGCGACCAGCGTGGCGAGCAGGATATAGACACCGACGGTCGGCATGCCCATGCCGAGAACGACGCTGATCAGCGCTGTGATGACAGCCAGAACCGCCACGTTGCTGCCGCTCGCAGCGACGATGTTCATCGTCAGGTTGAAGGCAAGGCCGGAAATGTTGAGGACGCCGATGATGATGCCCGCCGCCGCGCAGACGATGATGAGATCGAGAGCGGAGCGCCCCGTATCGGCAATCAGAGGCAGCAGGTCGCGCAACTTCATGCGGTCACCCTTATAGCCGATGACGAAGCTGGCGAAGAGCAGGACCACGGTGGCAATGACGGCGGCGCGTTCGGGGCGCATGTTGAGCGCGAAGAGCGCGTAGAAGAGCACGGCGAATGGGATGACGAAGTGCCATCCGGCTTTCAGCGCGCCCCAGCCGCTCGGAATCTCCTCGCGCGGCACGGCGAGCAGATTGCGCTTTCCCGCCCTCAGATCGACATTAATGAAGATCGCAACGTAATAGAGGATCGCCGCCGGCAGCGCCGCCAGCATGATGTTGACGTAGTCGACCTGGATCATGTCGGCCATGATGAACGCGGCCGCGCCCATTACCGGCGGCACGAGCTGTCCGCCGGTCGACGCAGTCGCCTCCACCGCACCCGCATAGGCTGGCTGGAAGCCGGCGCGCTTCATCATCGGAATCGTCACGACGCCAGTGCCGACCACGTTACCGACTGCGTTGCCCGAGATCGACCCGAACAGCGACGACGCCGTGACGGCGACCTTCGCCGGGCCGCCGCGAAAGCGACCCATCAGCGCCAGCGCGCCATCATTGAAGAAGCTCGCCGCCCCGCAGGCCGACAGGAGCTTGCCGAAAAGCAGGTAGGGAACGACGATGACGATAGCGACCTTCAGTGCGGTGCCGAGCATGCCATTGGCATCGGTGGCGAGGTAGATCAGCAGTTCCGAAGGCAGAGTCTCGCGGCTGCGAAAAGCGCCCGGCATCAAATGTCCGAAAAGACCGTAGCCGATGAAGACGAGAACGACCACGAGGATGCCGTAGCCGACCGAAGGCACGATGTTCAGAAGCAGAGCGCCCAGGAATGCTCCGGACAGAAACACCAGCCACATGGGCAGATAAGGCGCCTCCATCGTGATCGTGATGTAGTCGAACGACAGATAGGCGCCGGCGCCGAACGTCACGGCCGCGGCGATCAGCGCGAGGACGCATAGCATCTGTCCTGTGGCCCGTCTGGCGATGGCCAGGAAGCCGGTGGTCAGCGCCAGCGTCAGCCCCGCAGCGAGAAGCTGCGCGTCGTAGATCGACAGGCCGACATAGCGATGGATGTCGCCCGCATAGGCGATCGAGAGCAGAACGATCAGCGTGCCAGCCAGACCTTCCAGCCACACGATCGGCTTACGCGCCGGAACCGGCGCGCGATCTTCTTCGGGCGTCGTGTCCATTGCCTCAGTCCGTCAGGCCAATTTCTTCGTAGTAGGCGGAAGCGGCAGGATGATATTCGATGCCGTTCATCTCCGGCGCCATTGCCTCCGGAGAGAACTCGGCAAACGTGTTGAGGATGTTGCGCACCTTGTCCGGATTGTCGTGAACGAGCTCAAGGATTTGGCGCACCGTCTCATCGGGTACGTGAGCACCGACCGTCAGGACGTAGTCGTAACCCATCATCGGCGTGTCTTCCTCGACGCCCGGCGCGGAGCCGGCCGGGACGACCTTGATGTAGGAGGTCGGTACGAATTCCTGCATCGCCGCTTCGGCCTCGGGCGTGTCTTCCACCGCCAGCCAGCGGATTCCGACCGCGGCGTCGGCCTCGCGGGTCTTGCCGCCCTGAAGCGCGAAGAAGGCGACATCGGCATTGCCGGAAATGAAGTCATCGACGCCGTTCGGCACGGAGGGGACATTGTCGACGCCCATATCGTCGATCGACAGGCCCCCAGCGGCGAGGATGCCGTCCACCTGATAGCGCAGCGTCGGCTGAGCCGTATAACCATAGGTGATGGTCAGGCCTTCCACATCGGAGACCTTGGTATGACCGGAATCGGCGCGGACCATGAAGCCGTAGGCCGACGAACTCAAAGAGGCGGCGGCGCGCAGGTTCCGCAGCGGCCGTCCCTCGAACGGCTCCTCGCCGCGAACGGCAGCAGCCATGTCAGGGCTCGGAACGAGCTGGAGATCGAGGCGGCCGGCATCGATGAGTGGCATGGATTGGCCCGAACCGCCGTAGGCCTGCACGCGAACGTCGAAGCCGAGTTCGTTGGACAGGAACTGCGCGAAGCCCGCATTGACCGCATAATTCTGCGATCCCTGCGTTCCGGCGCCGATCCCCAGCGACTGGGCACTGGCCGTACCCGTGAAAACAAGAGCGGCAGCAAGGGCGAAACCGCCCGCGAAAGACTTGTGCATGTTTTTCTCCTCCTTGATTTTCGAATCCGGCCGGCGCCTGCCTGCCCGGCAATATGGCCTTAGAGGCCGTTGAAGCCGGCCCGCCCCACCCAATAATCCCAAGCGCGCGCCAGCGGCATTTCGCTGAGCAGCATGCGGCTTGCCATATCGATTTCACCGTCGGTCAGATAGGTGACCTCGCCAAGCTGGCGCGTCTCGCGAATGAGCGCGGCATTGTCCTTGAGGGCGATCGAGATCATGATGACGGAACGGATGTCAGCTGCAGCGCAAATGCAGCCGTGACCGCGCAAGAGCGCTACCCTGTTGTCGCCGAGGGCACGCGAAAGTGAGTGACCCATCTCCATGCTGTCGACCAGCATGTTGGTGTCGCCGAACTCGTCCTGGCTGTCCCAGATATTGATGTCCTTGCCGATGACGGAGGCCATGTGGAACATCGGCCTGAGCGGTACGTCCACCATGGTGAAGGGCAGGACCGAACGGGCGTGATGATGCGTCACCGCGTTGACGTCGGGCCGGTCCTTGTAAATCGCGCCGTGGATGTGGCGTTCGGCGTAGGGCCGGCGGTGATCCTCTCCGATGAGGTCCCCGTCCAGCGTGAATTCCATGATATCGCCGCGTGTGACCACGGCGGGGCTGCGCGAGCGTGACAGGAAATAGGTGTCGGGATTGAGCGGGTTGCGCACACTGATATGGCCGAAATCGTCAATGACGTCCTCGCGCGCGAGAATACGATTGGCCATGACCAGTTCGGTCAGTGTGGCCTCGCGAATGACGTCGTCGTTATGGCGTGAAGCCTTGTCCAGCATACGAATGCTCCTCCATTACTGGATGGAGCTTAGCTTGCGCCCCCCCTTGCGGCTAATATATAGTTTGCACCTTGATATAGCATAAAGGCTATTCATGCGCTCACTCGTCTCGCAGATATCCATCCACAAGCTGGAGGTGTTCTGCCTCGTCGTCGAACTCGGCAGCTTCTCGCGCGCTGCGGAGCGGCTTGGCATCGCGCAGCCGGTCGTGTCGGCCCATGTAAAGGCGCTTTCCGACAAGTTTGGCGCGCCATTGACCGGGCGCGCGGGGCGCAAGGTGACGCTTACGGAGGAAGGGCAACGCGTATACAACTGGGCGCGCGAGATGGTCAGTCGCACCCGCGAGATGGAACGCGAGATGGCGGAATTCCAGCGTGGCTTCGTCGGCAAGGCGACGGTTGGCGCCTCGATGACCATCGGTTCATACGTGCTGCCCGGATTGATATCGCATTTCCACACCATCTACCCGAAGGGCGAGATCTCGGTGCGCATCGCCACGCCCGGTTCGGTCACCGACGCGGTCCATATAGGCGACTGCGACTTCGCCTTCACCATTCTCGATCCCCGCCATGTGACGACAGGCCTAGAGATCGACAAGATCATGGACGAGCGGCTGATCCTCGTCGCGTCCGACAATTCCGGGATCGTCGGCGACAGCTTGGACAAGGCGGCACTCGCGGACGTGCCTTTCATCACCGCTCAGTCGGGCACGCCGCGGCGGGAGATTGAGGAGCACTGTCTGGCGGCCTATGGCGTGCAGCGCCACCATATCGCGATGGAGTTCGGCCACGCGGAATCGATCAAGCAGGCGGTGCGTGCCGGGGCGGGCGCGGCCTTTCTGTTCCGCTCGTCGGTGCGCGACGAACTCGCCTCGGGCAAGCTCCGGATCCTGTCCACGCCGGGAATGGAACTGCAGGTCCCGGTCTACCTCGTACGGCGCCGGGGCAAGCAGCTCTCGCATTTCCAGCTGTCCCTGATGGACGCGCTTTCACGCGGCCTCAACGATCAGGAGCCGGCGCGCAGCGCGTTGGCCATGGAAGGTGCGTAGCCCTTCGCGGTATCCACCTCCAGAACCGCCGTACCGCCATTCTTGACGACGGACAACGCCTCCTCCATGGCTGAAACGAGCGCGTCCGCCCCCTTGATCAGCCCCGGGCTCCAGGCGCCGAATCCGCGCGCCACCGAACTGACGTCGATGTCCGGCCCGTTCATGACGATGCCGACATGCTTGTTTTCCACCGGCCGGTCGCGATCCTTGGCGACCGTTTCCTGATGCACCTCGTCATTGTAAAAGGAGCGGTTGTTGAGGACGACGACGAGCAGCGGCACCTGCTTGTTGATACCGGTCCAGAGTGCCGAGGCGTTCATCAGAAAGTCGCCGTCGCCGAGAACCGCGAGCGGCAGCCGGTCGCTGCCCGTGTCGCGAAGCGCGAGTGCCGCGCCTACGGCCATGCCGGAACCCGAACCGATACCGCCGCCGCCATCGTAGCCAAGCGCGCCGAGCGGATGGTCGACCGGCCAGTCGGCGCCGGTCCAGCTCAAGGGACCGCGGATCAGGCAGGGCTGCGCTGCATCGAGCTTTGAACGGAGCAGAAGCGCAATGTCCTGCGGTGTCAGTGTCTCGCCTTCGGGAAGGGCGCCGAGCGGGGGCAGGCCTGGATTTGTGGCTTCCCTCGCCTCCAGCGCGTGAGCGAGCGCGTGGACCACCTGGTCGGGCTCGTTAAGAAAAGAGACGTCGGCCGGATAATGCGCACCGCCATCCTTCGACCAGCCGCGATGAGCAAAACTGTCGAGCGAGGCGGAAACGATCTTCGCGGGGACGGCGCGGTTCGGGAAGACCGAGCGCAACGTTCCGCCGAAATCCAGCCAGTCGAAATTGACGATGACATCGGCTTCGGCGAGCGCCGCCTTGGCGTCCGGATCCGGGAAATAGCCGGCGTGGCCGACAGTCAGCTTGTGGTTCGTCGGGAAGGTCGAGCCCGTCTTGAAGTCGGCGATCACGCGCGCGCCGAGATGTTCGGCGAGCGCAATGCGCCGGTTCCAGTCGTCCAGGTCGCGCGACATGCGCCCCATCATGAAGACGATATTCAAGCCCGCCTTGAGGATAGCGGCAGCCCGGTCCACCAGATCGGCGGCAGGGGCCGCCGCAGCGGGCGGTCCGCGCCGCGCGATATCCGGATCGGCGAGCGGCCGTGTTACTTTCTCTTCCTGAAGCGCAGCATCGATATTGATATAGACCGGCCCGCGCGGTGCGGTGGCGGCAATCGCGGTGCCCTGGATGAGTGCGTCCCGTGCAGCCGCGATGCTGCCCGGCTGGTCGTCCCACTTGATGAAGTCTCGCACCAGTGCGCCTTGGTCCTGCGCGGTGTGGATCCACTCGATCCACGGCCGGCGCCTGGCCGCGTCGACCGGTCCCGTCGCACCAATGACGACCATCGGAACACGGTCGCAGAAGGCGTTGAAGATACCCATCGAGCCGTGCATCAGCCCGACATTGGAGTGGAGCGCCACCGTCATTGGCCGGCCGGTGACCTTCGCCCAGCCATGGGCAATGGCAACGGCCGCTTCCTCATGGACGCAGAGCAGGATCTCCGGATCGTTGCCGGTGAAGTTGACCAAGCTGTCGTGGATGCCGCGATAGCTGGCGCCGGGATTGAGCGCGACATAGCGAAGATCGAGATCGCGCAGCGTCTGCGCGACCACATCGGATCCCCATTCGGGCGCCTGATTGTGCGTTTTGTCCGTCATGGTCGGCCCCCGTCACAGCATGATGTTAATGGTTTTGGTTTCAGTGTAGCTGTAGAGTTCCTCGCGGCCTTCCTCGCGGCCGACGCCGCTGGTCTTCATGCCACCGAAGGGCACGCCGAGAAAGTGCATGCTGGAGCCATTGATCCACAGGTGCCCGGAGCGCACCCTTCGCGCCATCTTCAGCGCATTCTTGATATCGTTGGTCCAGATCGCCGCCGTCAGGCCGTATTCGGTGGAATTGGCCATTTCCACCGCCTGGTCGAAATCCTTCCAGCGTCCGACCGCCAGCACCGGGCCGAAAACTTCGTTCTGCCAGAGCCTGAGCTCCGGTGTCACATCGGCATAGATCGTCGGCTGGACCCAGTAGCCCTTCTCGAACTCGGCACCTGCCGGCCGTCCGCCGCCGACAACGCGCCGTGCGCCGTCCTGATCGGCTGCCGCGCAATGCTCAAGGATACGCCGCATGTGGTTTTCGGAATTGACCGGGCCGACATCGGTGTCGTCGCTCAACGGATCTCCCAACCTAAGCGCAGCGACGCGGTCGGCGACCGCCTCGAGAACGCGGTCATGCACGTCCTCGTGCAGGAGCAGGCGGCTCAGCGAACCGCAGCTCTGGCCCTGCCAGGAGAAGTTCATGCCGGCGACCGCCGCTTCCGCCACCTTCTCCGGATCACAATCCGGGAAAACGATCATCGGGTTCTTGCCGCCGAGTTCGAGCGTGATGTTCTTCACCGTGACCTCGGCAGCCGCGCGCTGGATGGCGCGGCCGGTCGTCGGAGAGCCTATGAAGGCAATGCGCTTGACGCGCGGGTGGCGCACGATCGCGTCGCCGACATTCGGCCCATCGCCGGTCACGATATTGAAGACGCCCGGGGGTAGCGCATCGCGCGCGATCTCCGCGAGGATCATCGCCGAGAGCGGGGAGGTTTCCGGCGGCTTGACGATAACGGCATTGCCTGCGGCGAGCGCAGCCGCCGTGCGAGCCACCGCGAACATGACCGGGTGGTTGAAGGGCGCGATACGCGCGACCACGCCGTAGGGTTCGTGCAGCGTCATGTGGATGTGGTCGCGTGTTGCGGGAATGGTCTCGCCGCGCAGATCCGGCGCCAGCCCAGCATAGTAGCGCAGTGATTCCACTGCCGTCGGCACGTCAATCATGCGCATCGGCCGGATCGTGTTGCCGGTATCGGTGACCTCGACCTTCAGGATCTCGTCGGCGCGCGCGGCGATGGCATCGGCGAAGACGTTCATGATGCCGGCGCGCTCCATGGGCGTCCGCGCAGCCCAGCCCGGCCAGGCCGTTTCGGCAGCCACGACGGCACGCTCCACATCTTCGGCCGTCGCTGCGGGCACGCGCCCGATCGGCGCCTCGTTCGCCGGATTGACTGAGATTGACCACTCGCCGCTCGAGCTCTCGACGAGTTCGCCGCCGATCAGCATCCGTTCCGATTGGGTGATGCGCTCCATTGTCTCTCTCCCATGATGGCGGCCGAGCATTCTCGCGCCACCAACCTCTAGTCAAATATATGTTTTTGGCCTGCTATATAGTGCCGACGCTATACATCTGCCGGCCGTCAGCCCCGCGCGACCAGAAAACCATCGAAATAGGCGGCCAGCGCGTCAAAGGCGTCGAGCGGCAGGACCTGGGCGATGTACTGGTCTGGACGGACGACGACGAGGCAGCCGCGCTTTCGGTCGATGCGGCGCAGGTCGAAGATATCCCGGCCCCTTTTGAGGTCGCGACAAAACACCTTTTCATGGTCGATCAGGCCGTAGCGCCCCTTTTGCGGCAGGAGCAGCGGATGAAGCCTGTCGCGTTCCAGCTCACGGTGCCCGCTCTGGAAAACCGCGCGCAGGTCGATGACGGAATCGATGTCGGCGCCCTGTGGCGTATAGCGCAGGACCGGCGAGGCCGCATCATTCGCCAGATAGTCGCACAATTGCCGAATGGCTTCGCGTTCACCCGTCCCCTCGAATGCGAACAGCCGAAAGCGACCATCCGCATCGACGGTGTGGCCGAGTTCGACCGGCTTGGCATCCGCATAACGGATGACCGGCGCCGAGTGAAAGCGTGTACCGACGCCGAAGCCCTGCGCGAGATCCTGGTGCGTGGTGCTGCCGGTCAACAGAGACGGTGCGTAGCAGGTCGCCGTACCCGCCGTGAACCGGCCCTGCTTGACGAAGTAGCGCTGGAACTCGGCCGGGTCGATGCCCTCCTCGTCGCCCTCTTTGGTCTTCGGGCGGGCGCTGAACATCTTGGCAAATTCGCGGTCGAAATCGATAAGCTCCATGGCGACCGCCTGCCGCTCCTCCGAATAGGTGGCGAGGATACGCTCGTCGGCCAGCCCGTGGATAACGCTGGCAAGCTTCCAGCCGAGATTGAAGCTGTCCTGCATGGAGACATTCATGCCCTGGCCCGCTTTCGGGCTATGGGTGTGGCAGGCGTCCCCCGCGATGAACACCCGGGGCGGCTTGCCTGATCCTTCGACCGCGTCATCGAAACGATCGCACAGGCGCTGGCCGATCTCGTAGACCGACCACCAGGCGATCTCCTTCACGTCCAGCGTATAGGGATGGAGAATGCGTTGCGCGGCGGCGATCAGCTGTTCCGCCGTGATGTTGCGGCTCGTCACGCGCTCGTTCTCATTGAGCTTGTCGAGTTCGATATAGAGGCGAACGAGATAGCCGCCTTCGCGCGGGATGATCAGGACGCTGCCTTCATTGGCGGAGTGGATGGCGGCCTTGAAGCGGATATCGGGAAAGTCGGAGACCGCCAGAACGTCCATGACGCCCCAGGCCTGATTGGCCGAGTCGCCCTTCAGTGGCTTGCCGAGAGACTGGCGCACGGCGCTGCGCGCGCCGTCGCAGCCGACCACATAGCGGGCCTTCACCGATTCCACCGCATCCGTCTGGCTGTCGCCGAGCCGTGAGAGGCGAACGATGACGGGATGATCGCCAGCACTCTCGTCAACCGTGAGATCAAGGAACCGGCGGCCATAGGTCGGCTCAAGCCGTGACGGCGCGTTCCGCATGGTCTCCAGAAAGAAATCGTGGATGCGGGCCTGATTGAGGATGACATGGGGGAATTCCGACAAGCCGTCCTCGGTGTCCTGGATCCGGCCGCTCCGCGCGATATGCTCCGGGCGATCCGGATCAGGTTTCCAGAAGGTGGTCTCGTTCACCCAATAGGCCTCCTTCTCCACTTTCTCGGCGAAACCGAAAGCCTGGAACATCTCCATCGTGCGGCAGGCGATGCCGTCCGCCTGGCCGAGACGCAGCGGTCCCGTCTTCTGGTCGACGATCATGGTGCGGATGTCGGAGAAGGCGGCAAGCTGGGCGGCGAGCGTGAGACCGGCCGGTCCGCAGCCGACGATCAGCACGTCGACTTCGGTTCCGCCCCCGGCATTCCTGACCAGCGCGGATCGGTCAGCGGCTACCTTGACAGACGGATCCCCAGTGCGGAAACCATTGAGGTGAAATTGCATGAGATACCTGCCAATTGCTACGTTCTGTCGGAGAGTGGCGGCTGTCCTCCACCGCCTCGAAAGTGGATAGCGTCCGATCTCCTCTCGCCATCTCGAATATAATAAGTATGCTGATGATAAGCGTACGTGTCAAATGAGCTCTGGAAGGAGCCTTTCCGATGTCCGATCTCGCAGACATGCCCGGCCATATGATCCGGCGCTTTCAGCAGATTGCCGTCGCCGTCTTCCAGAGCGAACTCGGCGCGGTCGGCAGTGACCTGACGCCGGTGCAATATGCGGCGTTGCGGACGATCGATGAGCGTCCGGGGCTCGATCAGGCATCACTGGCGGCGTTGATCGCCTATGACCGCGCGACCATTGGGGGCGTGGTCGAGCGGTTGGTCTCCAAAGGCCTGATCGCCCGCGAAGTGAGCGCGAGGGATCGGCGCGCCCGCGTTCTCACGATCGCGCCGAAGGGACGCGACCTCCTCGATGCGGTCGAGCCGAGCGTGCAAAGGGCGCAGGCTGCGATGCTGGACGGGCTGGACGAAGCGGAAGCGGTGGAGTTCATGCGCCTATTACGTAAGGCGGTTGAGGCCGGCAACGAAAGCAGCCGCGCGCCTTTGCGTCGACCGGAAAGAGATTGATCGATAAGCGTTTGGGTTTCACTGATCAAAATGGTCGGACATGGAGGCGCGAAGCTGTTCTGCAGAATTGGCGATTGCAGATGTTCAACCTGTTGGATTGAAGTCGCGAACAGCCCAAACGCGACATTGGTCCTGAGTTCAACCAAACCTAAACTGCTACATACCAGATCAAAATGAGCGCCATGGTGTTTGACCATGTTGAGTTTTCAGCTCTCGAAATCAGCTTGTCTCCACGCTTCTCTCAATCGATCTTCCAACAGCGCCTGCTGATCTGCACCGGCTCGTCCAAAGGTTTGGAACGTCCGCAATGCCGGAGTTCGACGGCCTTGCGGCTGACTCACACTTCGTGCCCAAATTCGACATTGCCGTCCGCTGTCATTGTCCTTGCCCGTGCTGCCACCTGTGGCTCATGATGATCGCACCGGTCGCAGAGGCAGAGATTGAGCGTGAAAGCCATCGCCACTGCGCTCTCCTCTTGGCAGCGGCTCCGTTGTGGCCGCCGCCGGGCTCATCGTCCTGATGATCATCCGCCCGCCCGAAGGAGACAGCTTCGTCCTGTCTGTCTGGCCGCGATTGGGCGCCGCGGACTGGAGCATCGCCTTTCTCCTCGGGGGCCTCCTGGCGATCATCGCAACGGCAGTCGCCTTGGCCTACCGTCTCGCGCCCACCCCTGTCGTCGGTGTCTTCGATTCTGCTTACCTGGGCTTCGCGGCGTTCTGGAGCGCCCCGGAACAGGCAGCCATCCGGGAGCATCACTTCCTTGGTTCCCGAATATGGGATAGCCGCACCCCCCCCGAATTCCGAGAGAGTCACGCGTTCCCTTGGCAAATGCGGGCAGGGGATTTGGGCCTGCCTGACGTCCGGTCCTGAGTTTGTTCAGGTTTGCCCGGCAGATGAAACGATTGGCAAGACCGCGCCGGTTATGCTCCGTCGGTGCCTTCGTCCTAGTTTGCCGCCGCTTGCTTGATGATTTCAGCCACCTTGTCGGGATGTGAAATCATCACGACATGGGAGGCGCCATCGACGGCAACCGTTCCCTTCGACTGTGCTCGCTCGGTCATCCAGCCAAGGCTTGGGCAGGAATATTCTTGTCTGCCTCGCCATAGACGAACCAAGACGGTAGAGCTTTCCAGGCCGGCTCCCCTGCACTTTCGGTCAGTGCCGCTTCGCCCACAGATAACGCCTTCATTGAAGCATTCAATCCATGGCTGCAGGTGGAATGTTTGGACGCTCGGCCTATTTGGTCTTCTTGGCCGCTTCGTCATAGGCCTCGGCGAAATAGGCGAGGAAGATATCCAGGATACCGTTGTCGCTTGCAGCCTTCTCTTCCCATTTCTCGACGAAAAGGTCCCAGCTTCGGCTCTTCCTGGATGCGAACGCCGAGGCGCCGGCCTTGGACTCGATGGCATCGGGCGAGAATTCCTCGAGCAGCCGGGCGAGCGCCTTCTGCATCGCGGAATAGGTGGCAAGCTCGTGCCGCTTCAGATCGGCGAACGAATCTTCGACCGTCTCCCTCGCCCCCATATAGCCGGAGCGGTTGCGCCGGAACATGATCTCCATCGCTTCGGCCGCGGCGGGCACGAACTTCAACGGATTGTTGTCGGCGGCGCCGATCATCGTGCGGCTGGAACTTCTGGTCATCGACTTGGCCGCCGCCCTCGCCTTCAAAAGCTGCGTCAGGTTTTCGATGGAGGCTCGCAGCACCTCCCCGATCTCCTGTGCGACCTCCTGCGGATCGCGACCGGCAAACACGTCCGGCGGCACGCCGGCGCCTCTGGCGACGGCTTCAAGCAGTGCGTTCGGTGTTGCGCCGGAAGGAGGCGGATGCCGCGGCGGCGCCCCGGAGGGCGTGGGCGTAACAGGGGTGGGCTGCACCCCCGCCGGGAAGGGAGCAGCGGGCACAGCACGTGCACCGACAAACCCCTCTCTGGCAAGCCCCGGACCGAAGGGCGATTCAGAGCCGGTGCCCACCGAGCCCGGTGACGGCGAAGCGAAGGGCGGTTCCCCGTTGTGGCGTTCAGGTTGCGGCGCAAACTCGCGGACATTGGGGAGGTCCAGAAATTGATCGGGGAGATCGGCCGTGCGCCGGCGCGCCGGATCGGTCATGAAATCGCGCCTGTCGGCGGGCGGCGGCACGGCACCCCCGATATCCCATACGTCGTCGCCTGTTGAGGCAAAGCTCGCCGGCGTCTCCGGAACAGCAGCGGGTTCAGGCTGCTCGCCCTCCCCTTCGTTCAGCTCGACCCGGACAATGTAATGGCCGATCATGAGCCGGTCGCCGTGGCAAAGGCGGTAAGGGCTCTTCACGCGGCTCGACGAACCGTTGAGATACGTTCCGTTGCGGGAAATATCGTATAGCCAGTAGGCGCCGTTTTCATAGCGGAACTCGCAATGACGACCGGAAATGTAGCGCTGGGGATCAGGGAGCGTCCAGTCCAGATGGTGCTCGCGGCCGATCTCGAACCCATGCTCGTGGGCCTGATACCGGATGGGACCGCCATCCGGCAATGCATCCAGATTATCGATCGTGAGGGTGATCGTCATGGCTCGCAACCGCTGGCCTTACCGAGGGCCCTCGGCATCTCACTGCCAAGGAAGGCAAGATTAGCGGCATCTCCGCCGCTCCTGCAACCCACTTGGTTTCGATGGATAGAGGCGCCTCTCGACATCATCAAGCCTGGGCGAGACCGAGGCCCATGTCGACGAACTGCCGCAGTACGGAGGCTCTTCGGGCAAGCGGCACACGTGCAAGCGCGGCCAGGATGCCGGTATTGATAGCGCGGGCGGTGAGATGCGGCGGCGGTGTGACAGGCGCGAGTCCGCGCGGGGCGACGCTGCCGCCGCTCCAGCCCGCAGCAAGGGCGATCCACACACCCGGCGTCTTTACGCCGGCCGCCATGCCGGCATCGAGTGCTGCATATCGCCGCTCCTCCTCCGGCTCCCGGATCCATTCCTCCGCCAGCGTGAGCATCTGCAAATCCTGCTCGTCCAAGATGTTTCCGATATGCGTGAGGCATTGATGTCCCCACCAGACGGCGACCCGGCGCGGCAGCAGATAGGCGCAGAACGTGACGGCTTCCTCAGGTATCTTTCCATCGAGCAGCGCGCGGCAGAATTCGATCGAAGGCAGATCGGACGGGGCCGATCTCATATCCTCGCCGGCAGTGGCGTAAGCGTTGAACAGTTCCTTCGCTGTTCTGAACCGAAGCCGGTTTTGCATGGGAATGCCCCGCGTGCGGATGAACGTGAATACCGTCAGTTGACGTTGACGATCAGGCCCCTGATCTCCATCGGCCCGCTGGCCTTGTGGCTGGCCGTGGCGTCCGACTTCGTCTCCAGATGTCCTGTCGCATGTCCGGTGACGTTCATGGATTTCAGGGTGATCGACGTGCTGTCGATGACAATGGTGCTGCCGCCGACCTTCAAGGTTATCTGGCTGCCGGCCTCGATCATGATATTGTTGCCGACCGTCAGGGTGTCGTTGTGGCCGATCGTGGTCGTCCTGTCGTTGCCGATCGTGCGGCGCTCATCGTTCTCGATCGTTGATTCCAAATCCCTCTGCGCGTGCAGCCGAACGAGTTCGTCGCCCGCGGTGTCGTCCATGATGAACTCGTTGTAGCCGCCCCCGCCCGGCGTGGAATTGGACTTCCAGCCGGATATGTTTTCCTCGCCCGGCAGGTAGGGAGGGGTGTTCGTGCCGTTGTAGACACAGCCTATGACGATCGGATGGTCGGGATCGCCTTCTAGGAAGTCGACGATCACCTCCATTCCCACGCGGGGCGTGAAGAGGCCGCCCCACTGCTCGGATGCCCATACCTGCGCCACCCGTGCCCGCATCGACTGGTCGTTGTTCCTGTCCCAGAAAAACCGGACCGTTACCCGCCCGAACTCGTCGCAGTCGATCTCGCCGCTGCCGACCACCAGCGCCGTCTGCGGTCCGCGGAGATAAGGCTTGGGCGTGACGGGTTCGGGAGCATAAGGCCGTGTGGCGTCGATAAATTCGTACCTGCCGTCGTAAGCAGGCTCATCCGCCGTTGCACTGACCGAGCGGTAGGCTTCGGTGCGAAAGGCGTGCACGCAACGGAGAGCAAGATATTTCTTGTTATGGACCCCGTTGGGATGGTTCGTGAGCGTGACGAGTTGACCGGGCGTACAGCTCACGCAATCGCCGGCCGCGTGGAAATGGCCGTCTGCGGCGCGGATGCCTTCGAGGCGCCATCTGGCATAATCCTGGCCATTGGATTCCACCTTGTATTTCCCGGGGTAGTCATACTCTTCCAAATGCGCATTCCGATGCTGTGCATCGCCCGTGCGCTCCGAGCGGAGATTGGCGGAGGGCCGTTTGAAGTCATAATCGTTCAGCGTCACGCGGCCGGTGGTGAACCTGCGCTCAGGCGCCCAGTGGTGGAAGTGCTCCGACTCCCGCTGATGGCGCTTCACGATGCCGATAAAGGGCCGCGTGTCGCCAGCTATGGGGTCATAGGCACGGGCACCGTCCCCCAGGACGAGGGTGTGCTTTCCTTCCTCGTGGCGAAAATGGAAATTGATCCCGTGCTGCTCCATCAGGCGTCGCGCGAATGCGAGGTCGCTCTCCCGGTATTGCACGCAATATTCGAGTGTCGGGTAGGACCGGGATAAAAGAGCCTCGAAGCGCGCGAGGCCGGAATGCTTTCCGAATATCTGCTGGATGATCTCGGGCGCCGACTGGTTATGGAAAATGAGCGAGTTCCTGGTCTTCGACAGGAGCCACAGCCAGGGCCGCAATGTGAGATCGTAAACGAGTCCCTCAGTCGTTTCCTCGACCAGGACGACCTCGGTCAGGATGCCATCGAAATAACGTGTTCCGCCGTCGACGGTCTTCAGAGCCAATGAGCAGTTCCCGCCGATGGCCTGCCCGAAATCGATCGTTTGATCGGTGGTGATGGCTTCGATGTGATACTCGAAGAGTTCGTTCATCCCTTCGATGCCGTCGAAGCGCCTCAAAACCAGCTTGTCCGTTCCAAGTGGAGTTTTGAAATTTCCTACGCGCGATTCCTGGGTATAGGGGCTCATTGGAAACTCCATTATTTCGCTTCGTCAGGCGGCGACTGAGAGCAGATAATATTGCGGCGCCGATCTCGGGCAGACAAGCTGGAAGACGGGCTTTCCGTGAACGACTGCGTGGCCGTTTCTCTTTGGCGGCAAAGAATTCCCCCAAAATCCTGCTGCGGATGCACAGGCATCATCGCTTCGTCAGAAAATGAACGAAGACCATGATCTTCTTGACAGCTATTTTTACGAGACATACGGTGCAAAAGCCAGTTCTATTCTCGGCTTTCCGGGAGGGGTGTCATGCGCGAGATAGTTTTCGCATCAGCGGTGGCTGCCGTTGTAGTGTTTTCCCCTGCCTCTTTCGCGCAGGAGAAACAAAGCGCCGAAGATATCGTCCGCTTCTTTTCGCATGCGATCGATCTGGGTGCCCAGCGCGGCATTTGTGTGGGAACGGAGCAGGAATGCGCCGAGCGGCGGCAGCAGCAGAACGCGGAGCTTCCGACCGGACTCGACATGCTCGTCAATTTCGATCTCGATTCGGCGGAACTGACATCCGATGCGAGGGCGAAGCTCACTGAGTTCGCTGCAGCGCTGAAGGACAACCGGCTGCAGGCCCACAGCTTTGTCGTGGAAGGGCATACGGACGCACGGGGCTCGGAACTCTATAATGAAGGCCTCTCGGAGCGTCGGGCACGGGCGGTCGCCGCCTTCCTTATCGCGAACGGCGTTGAAGCTTCACGGCTCGAGGCGCTCGGGAAGGGGATGAGCGCACCGCGCGTGAATGATCCGTACGATCCGGTGAACCGTAGGGTCGAGATGCGGATCAGCATGCAGTGAGGATAGTTCAGGAATAAGATCCCAAGGCGTCCGATGAGCGGGCGCCTTTTTCATCTGCGGGCTTGCCGATGCGCTATGATCACCTGTTGCAGCCGATCTCGGAAGACGAGCCCTGCGGTCCGGACCTCGATGAAGTGGGGGACGGCGACTACCTCAACTATGTCCTTACAGCCGCCGACCGGCTGCCCGTGCGCTTCTATGACAGGGACACCGGCGCGCCGTTCGACCGCTCCTCCATTGATCTCAGGGCGGAGACGGGCGCCATCTCTGCCCTTCTCGAACGCTCGCGGGATCTGCGATTGCTGGCACTGGAATCCCGCTTCCAATGCCTGGCCGGGCAGGCGGTGGGCTTCTCGGAATGCCTCCAGGCGATGGCCGCGCTCCTCGACCGGTATTGGGACGACGTTCATCCGAAGCCGTTCGACGGCGACTATACGCTGCGGCAGAACACATTGTCCGCACTTGACGACCGCGCCTCCATAATTCTTCCGCTGGAGCACGCGCCGCTCGCCAGCGACCGACGCGTAGGCCAGATCTCGCTGCGGGACTATCGTGTGGCGGCCGGCCAGGCGGAGGCGCGCGCGGAAGGCACCGCCGTCGATATGGGCACGGTCCTTGACGCGCTGCGCCAGGAAAGCTCCCGCGGCACAGCAGAAGCGACGCACGCCTCTCTCACGGCGGCGGAAGCGGCTCTCGCCTCGATCCGGGCCAAATTCCAGGGCGCGGCCGGATACGAACATGCGCCGAGCTTCGAAGGCCTTCAGGCTGTCCTGCAGCAGATGCGCGAATTCATCGAGACCGCCCTGCCCTACCTCGCGGGCGATACCGCCCGGTTACATGCGGGGGAGAAGGAGGAGGAAGCGGCCGGGGCGAATTCCGCCGTCACGCCTGCAGAGCAGTCCGGAGCGGACAATGCAGCCGGCGCGACGGTCATCAGCCATGCGGCTGCCACCGCGGCCCTGCTCGCCGCTGAGCACTATTTCGTCCGCAACGAACCGTCCTCCCCCGCGCTGGTCCTCGTTCATCAGGCGCGCGCCCTGGTTGGCCAGCCGTTGGTGACGGCGCTGGAGGCACTTCTTCCGGAAAGCGTCGACCAGGCAGTCATCAGCGTCGACGGCCGCACCGGGCTGCAGCTGACGATGCCGAGGATACGGCACATCACGGAGACGGTAGCCGCCGGCGGATATGGTTCGCAGGATGATGCCACCGAGGCTGAGTACAGCGCCGTCACCAGGCAGGAAGCGGACATCCTGATCCAGGGCGTGGAGGCATTCTTCCGCCGCACCGAGCCGTCGAGCCCCATCCCCATGCTGCTGGCCAAGGCGAGGACCTTCATGAACAGGGACTTCGCCGGAATACTTGCAGAGATGATGAAAAGCGAAAGCAGGTAGTCTAAATCTAGACTTTGGCGTCCAAGCATTTTGGTTGACAAGGCTTACAAGCGGGTATTCAATCCAAAACATTGGAGGGGGTTTCCATGGCATCGTCGGATAGTGGCCAGAAATTCATCAAGCGGAATAGGCCTCCGCGTGTACAGATTTCATATGAAGATCCGTACAATGCTGAAAAGCAGGTGGAGCTTCCGTTCGTTATGGGTGTTCTTGCCGATCTTTCGGGCAATTCCTCGAAAGTTGAAAAGCCACCGATGGCTCAACGCAAGTTCACCAATGTCGATATGGACAATTTCGACGCGTATATGGAGAGTGTCGGGCCCAGCGTTACTTTCCGAGTGCGCAACAAGCTCGGCGACGGCGACGAGCAGATGGGCGTCAACCTGACCTTCAAGAAGATGGACGATTTCAGTCCGGGCGCCATCGCCCGGCAGGTGCCGGAGCTCAGAGCATTGCTTGAAGCTCGAGAGCAGCTTGCCAACCTGCAACGTTACATGGACGGCAAGGTCGCGGCGGAGGATCAGCTGCGCAAGCTTCTATCCAGCCCCGAACTGATGCAGGCGCTCAAGCAAAGACGTCAGGAGGCAATCGCTGCGCGGACGGAGGCGGACGGCGCTTCGGAAGCCTAGCGCGCAGCAAGGCCACTGATTTTCCGACGGTCAACCCGGCGAGAGGGTGAAGGTGTGAGCGAGCTGAAGCAAGAGCAGGCGGTCCCTGGCGCAACCCTCGACCAGGGTGCAGACGAATTTTCCGAACTCCTGAAGCAGAGCTTCAAGCCGCGCAGCGAGCGCGCAGCGACGGAGGTCGAGAATGCCGTAAACACGCTCGTCCAGCAGGCTCTGGCGGATTCCAGCCTGATCAAGGACGATGTGCTGGACACGCTGGACGAGATGATCGCGCGGCTGGATGAAAAGCTTTCCGCGCAGATGAACGAGGTACTCCACGCGCCGGAGTTCCAGCAGCTCGAAAGCGCCTGGAGGGGGCTCCACTATCTCGTCTACAATTCCGAAACGGACTCGACGCTGAAGCTGCGGGTCGTGAACGCGACGAAGATGGAGCTCTATCGCGACCTGCGGCTCTATCCCGATGCGAAGTGGGATCAAAGCCCCCTTTTCAAATCGCTGTACGAGGCCGAGTTCGGCCAGTTGGGCGGCGAGCCGTACGGCTGTCTGGTCGGCGACTATCATTTCGACCATTCGGCTGTCGATGTCAGCCTTCTGCGCAATCTCGGCAAGATCGCCGCGGCGGCGCATTGCCCGTTCATCACCGGCGCCGCCTCCACCCTTCTCGGCATGGATAGCTGGACCGAACTCACCAATCCGCGCGACATCGGCAAGATCTTCGATACTCCGGATTATGCAGCCTGGAAGTCGCTGCGAGACTCGGAGAACTCGCGCTACATCGGACTGTGCATGCCGCGGGTGCTGGCACGCGAACCCTATGGCGCCAAGTCGCTGCCCGTTGAGGAATTCGCCTTCGAGGAGGAAACCGATGGCCACAAGGGCGAGAAATATGCCTGGATGAACGCCGCCTACGCCATGGCGGCCAATATCAACCGCGCCTACAAGGAGTATGGCTGGACGGTGCGCATCCGCGGCGTGCAGTCCGGCGGCGAGGTCATCAACCTGCCAACCCACACCTTCCCGACAGATGACGGCAGCGTTGATCTCAAATGCCCGACCGAGATCGCCATCAGCGACCGGCGCGAGGCGGAGCTTTCGAAATCAGGACTTCTGCCGCTGATTCATCGCAAGAACACCGACAAGGCCGCCTTCATCGGCGCGCAATCGCTCTACCGTCCGAAGAAATTCGACAAGGAAGAGGCGACCGCGGCCGACAATCTCTCCTCACGCCTGCCCTACATGTTCGCGGTGTCGCGCTTCGCCCACTATTTGAAGTGCATGGTCCGTGACAAGATCGGCGAGACCAAGGAACGTGAAGAGTTGCAGCGTTGGCTGCAGGAGTGGATCACACTTTATGTCGACGGTGACCCGAAACACTCGACGGAGGCCGTGAAGGCAGCAAAGCCGCTTGCCGACGCAAAGGTCGATGTGTTCGAGGATGAGGAGAACCCCGGCTATTACTCGGCACGCTTCTATCTCAGACCTCATTTCCAATTGGAGGGAATGGATATCGGAATGAGCTTGGTATCCAGGCTGCCAGCCGCAAACTCCTAGAGGCTGTCAGGAACCTGGAGTGCGGCGCAGCTTGCATCCGAGGTCGCCAGCAATCTCTAGCGTCGGCCCCGATGGGTCGACCGGGACTATCATTGCATCGGAATGTCGTTACGCAACCGAATGGGGGAAATGGCCATGGCCGGCGATATGTTCCTGAAATTAAAGACTATTGACGGGGAATCGAAAGACGAGAAACATCAAAACGAAATCGATGTCGAGAGCTTCTCGTGGGGCGTTTCCCAGCCGGGTACGTTCGGTACAGGCGGCGGGGGCGGAGCTGGAAAGGCGAATTTCTCCGATTTCAGTATCGCCAAATTTGTCGACAAGTCATCTCATCGCCTGCTTATTGCTTGTGCCACGGGTGAGCATATCGGCGACGGCACTTTCTTCATAAGGAAAGCGGGCGGCAAGCAGGAAGAATACGTGAAGTACACCTTCACCGATCTCCTGGTCAGCAGCTATCAGCTCAGCGGATCTGGGGAGCGCCCCATGGAGAGCATCTCCCTGAACTTCGCAAAGGTGAAGATGGAATACGCCGAGCAGAAAGCGGATGGCTCGATGGCTGCCTTCGCGCAGGTTGAGTACGATCTGAAGGCGAACAAGAAGGTCTGATGCTCTCGATCCGATAAGATAAGGCTGCCGGCCACCTGGGTACCAGGCAGCGAACTTGCGCGGGTTTACTTCAACCCCCGGCGTGACCTGTCACAGTGGCGGCCCGCATGAATAAGAAAAGGGAATCAAACCGCTTCCAGGTCCCGCTGATGTATGCCTTTCGCGAGGCATTCGAAGCCGGGGATTCGCGAAAACTCGTCGAAGAGCGGCTTGGTGGCGAACGTGTCGTAACCAGCCGCGCTTCGCTCGCACGCCGCGGCACTGACGAGGTCCGCCTCAAACGGAACCTCGTCATTGATCTTCTGGCCTTGGTGAACACGGTCGACCTCGGTTCAGCAGTCGATCTTTCCGACATGGAGTGGGTCAGGCAGTCGGTGCTCAATTTCGGCCTTCCGGACATCACCCACCTTACCAGCGACGAGGAAGGTGTGGACGACATCGCGAAATACCTTGCCGACGCGCTCCTCCAGCATGAACCCCGTCTCGACCCGGATAGCCTGGTCGTTACCCGGGACGAATTTTTCGACGATGTCGAGCAGCGGGTCCGCTTCCGCGTCAGCGCGGACATGGCTTGCCGGCCGGCGGACGTGCCCATCGATTTCGTCGCCGAGATCGATATCTCCTCGGGCAAGGTCCTGCTCTCGCGGCTTCCGGTGACGTCATGAACCGCGAGTTCCTCAATCTCTACAACCAGGAACTGAAATACTTCTACGAACACGCCCGCGAGTTCGCCCAGGAATTCCCCGGCGTGGCGGAGCGGCTCGGCGGCCTCGCCGAAAACAACATGGATCCAGGCATAAAGGCGCTCTTCCAAGGCAGTGCCTTTCTGGCCGCGCGCGTGCAACTGAAGCTGAAGTCGGAGTTCTCCGAGTTCACCGCAGCCCTGCTCGACCAGCTTGTTCCCGACTACCTGGCGCCGATTCCTTCGGCCATCATCGTCGAAGCAACGCCACCCTTCGCCGACAAGAACCTGGCCGAGGGGCGTCATTTTCCGGCAGGCTCCAATCTCGACGCCGTCTATGTCGAGCAGGAGCGGCGTGTCTCCTGCCGCTACCGTCTTTCCGCCCCCCTCTCCGTCTGGCCGCTGCATCTGGAGACGGCGGAGTATTATTCCGGGCCGGCGCCATTGCAGGCCCTCGGCCTGGAGGTGGCGGAAGGCACGGCCGCGGGTCTTCGCCTTTCCTTCCGCCGCCGCACCACACGACTGGAGGATGACAAGCCCGCCGCCACGCCCCCGGCGCCCCCGTGAACGCACTGCCGCTGGACACCCTGCCCGTCCACATGCTCGGAACGGCGGTCGACACCGCCGCACTCTACGAGCAGCTCTTCGCCAACTGCCGGCGCGTGAGCATCCGCTGGCTCGATGCCTTCGGCGATGCGCAAGTCACCGCGGCACCTCCCGGCCTTCTGCAGCAGTTCGGCTTTTCGCCCGACGAAGCACTGCTCGGCCAGGAGCCACGTGTCTTTTGTGGCTTCTCGCTCCTGCGCGATTTCTTCGCCTTCCCGCAGAAATTCACCGGATTTCGGCTTGAGGGTCTGCGGCGGGTGCTTGCTCCGGTCGGTGCTCCCGCTTTCGATCTCCTGTTCGAGTTCGATGCGGCCGTTCCGCGTCTTGCCTCCGTGGTAAACCGGTCGTCCTTCTCGTTGTATTCCGCGCCTGCCGTCAATCTTTTCGAGATGCAACTGAGCCGCATCCCGCTCAGCCGGCACGAGCACGAGCACCACATCGTGCCCGACCGCAGCCGCCCGCTCGATTTCGAAGCGCATCGCATTCTCGACGTTTTCGCCCACTACACGGGCGCACGGGAGAAGGTCCGGGTCTTTCCCCTCTACAGCCTTCCCCCGGGCGACATTCGCCTGAACGATGCTCTGTTCTATACCGTCCGACGCCTGCCCCGGAAAGAAACGGTGCGCGAGCGGCAGCGTGGCTCGGCAACCCAGTATTCGGGAACGGATATGTTCCTCTCGCTTCGTGAGCCGAACGGCATCGATGATGACGATCGGGCGCACGAGCTGAGCCTGCGCGCGTTGGTCTCCAATCGTCATTTGCCCGAGCACCTGCCGGTGGGCGAAGCGGGTGCCGACTTCTTCCTTACCGAGGATACCTCCCTCCCCCTGCGCTGCATCGCGGGCCCGACGCCCCCGCGCGAATCCATCGTTCATCTTGAGCGGCGCCACCGCAGCACGGTCCCATCCGGCGAGATCGCGTGGAAGCTCATCAACCTGCTTTCCCTTAATCATCTGGGGCTCGTTGACCGCGACAGCAGGGATCGCGCCGGCGGCCTGCGCGAGCTTTTGAGCCTGTTCACCGATCTCTCCGATATCGTGACCGAAAGCCGCCTGCGCGGCATCCAGGGGATTTCTTCGCGGCCGATCGTGCGCCGCATCCGCCAGGAGGACGGCTTCAATGCCGCCCGCGGCATCGAGGTCACGGTCCTTCTGGACGAGAAGGCGTTCGAAGGTACCGGCATCATGATTCTGGGAGCGGTTCTCGACCGTTTCTTCGCCGAATATGCGTCCATCAACAGCTTCACCCAGACGGTGATCGAATCCCGGCAGCGCGGAATCGTGAAACGATGGCCGCCGCGCGGCGGCACGGGCAGGGTCCTATGAGCTACCGCAAGGATTTGCGCGAAGAACCGCACCGCTTCGATTTCTTTGCGGTGCTGCGTGAATTCGAGCGATCGGAGCCGAACAAGCCGCGCATCGGCGACAGCAAGGTGCCCGCGGAGGATATTCTCCGCCTTGGCCAGGATCCGTTCCTCGAGTTTCCGGCTTCGAACCTTTCCGCTTATGAGGACCGGCCCGGTGGGCCAGCGAGGATAAAGACCCGCTTCCTGGGCTTCTTCGGTCCCCAGGGCGCGCTGCCGCTCACCACGACGATCGAGGCATATACGTGGGCGACACAGCACGATCCCTCCTTCGCGCGCTTCACCGACATCATCGCAAACCGGTTCCAGCAGCTCTTCTATCGCGCATGGGCGGACGCGCGGCCCATCTCCCAGCACGAGCGTCCCGATGCCGACCGGTTCTTCGCTTATGTCGGCTCGATGGCCGGGATCGGCAGCGAGCCTTTCCGTAACCGCGATACGGTAAGAGACATCGCCAAGGTCTCGTTCGCCGGGCTCGCCGGGGGGCAGGTCAAGAGCGCTGCCCGCCTCAGGCAGATGCTCGAGGCCATGTTCGAGGTCGGGATTGAGGTCGTGGAGCGGATCGGAAGCTGGCTCATCTTCGAGCCCGGAGACCGCTTGGCTCTCGGCACCATGGGCTCCACCCTCGGTCAGGATACGTTTCTCGGTTCGCGTGCCTACAGTATCAACGACAAGATCCGCATTCGCATCGCCGCCAAGAATCTCGAGCAGTATCGCAAGTTTTTGCCCGGCGGAAATCTTTCGGATCAACTGGCCGATCTTGTTTTCTTTTACATTGGTCACCGTTTTGATTTTGACGTAGAGTTGGCGTTACGGGCAGAGCATGCGCCGGCTGTCGAACTGGGACGCTCAGGCGAGCTTGGATGGACGTCGTGGATCGCGCCTGCAAAGCCCGAAAGGGGCGAGACGGTCTACTATCGCGATGCACGTTTCAGCCCGCTGGAAATGCGACGCTCGAGCGGAAGAAAACCCAAGAAAAACAGGACGGCCGCCGAGACAACTGGAGGGGAATCCGGTGAGCGACATCAGCCTTGAAACCGTAACCGGTAAATTGAACCGGGTCGGCTATGATGCCTTCATGCGCTCCTTGCGCCACGCCAAGGGCGCCGGCAACCGCAATGTGGAGCTGGCCCATTGGCTCCTGCACATCCTGTCCAACGACCGGTCCGATGTCTCGGTGACGCTGGATCACTATGGGATAGACCGTGCGCGCATCCTGAAGGACCTTGCCGACACGGTGAACGGTTTCCGCAAGAACGAGACGGAGATGCCCGGCATCTCCAACCAGATCATGGATTGCCTGGACCGGGGCTGGCACTATGCCACACTGTTCTTCGGCGAGACGCAGATCCGCACCGGCCATATCCTTGTCGCCGCGCTGAAATCGGTCGAGCTGCGCCGCGCCTTCCAGCAGATATCGAAGGCATTGGGACAGATCGACGCCGACCGGCTGGTGGCGGAGGCGGGGCGGCTGTGGGCGCAGTCGGACGAGGAGAACCTGCGCCCGATGGACGGCTCCGGCCTTGCGGCGGCGGGCACGGCTGCCGCGGCCGCCGCCTCCGGGGACGGCGCCAAGCGCGGCACCACCGCGCTCGACCGCTTCTCCGTCGACATGACTGCCAATGCGGCTGCAGGCCGCATGGACCCGGTCGTCGGGCGCGACGATGAAATCCGCCAGGTAATCGACGTGCTCATGCGCCGCCGCCAGAACAACCCGATCCTCACCGGCGAGGCGGGCGTCGGCAAGACGGCCGTTGTCGAGGGTTTTGCGCAGCGGCTCGCCTCCGGCGACGTGCCGCCGCAACTGAGAGGCGTGAGGCTCTGTGCGCTCGACATCGGGCTGATGCAGGCTGGCGCGTCCATGAAGGGCGAGTTCGAGCAGCGCCTGCGTTCCGTGATCGACGAGGTGCAGGCCTCTCCCACGCCCATCATCCTCTTCATCGACGAGGCGCATACGCTGATCGGCGCCGGCGGGGCGCAGGGCACGGGCGATGCGGCGAACCTGTTGAAGCCCGCGCTCGCGCGGGGAACACTCCGGACGATCGGCGCCACCACCTGGGCCGAGTACCGGCAATATTTCGAGAAGGACCCGGCGCTGACCCGGCGCTTCCAGCCCGTCAACGTGGACGAGCCGTCGGTAGACAAGTGCATCTACATGCTGCGCGGCATCCTGGAGCCTATGGAGAAGCATCATGGCGTGCGCATCTCCGACGAGGCGGTGGTGGCGGCGGTGAAGCTTTCCGCCCGGTATATCCCGGCGCGGCAACTGCCGGACAAGGCGGTGAGCCTGCTCGATACGGCCTCGGCGCGGGTGGCCATCAGCCAGAGCACCACGCCCGCCGCGATCGCGGACCTCAAGGTGGCCATCGAAGCGCACGAGAAGGAGCTTGCCGCGCTGGAGCGGGAGAACGAGCTTGGCCGCACCGACGAGAAACGCCTCGGCGAGCTCAAGGAGGAGATCGCCGCGACGCGGGAGAAGCTCGCCGCCAAGGAGGCGGATCTCGCCAAGGAAAGGGCGATCGTCGACGAGATCAACGCCCTGCGCGCCAAGATCGCGGCGGGAGCCGCCGCGAAGCCGGCGGCTGACGGCGAGGGGCCGGGAGACGACGAGCCGGCCATCGTCCCGGAAGACGTCGATGCGGCGCGCGGGGAACTGCGCCAGCGGCTTTCGAGCCTCGACGAATTCGATCCCGAAACGCGCATGATCTACCCGCATGTGGACGAGCAGGCGATCGCCTCCGTGGTCTCCGACTGGACGGGCATCCCCGTTGGCCGCATGGTGAAGGACGAGGTGCAGACGATCCTGCAGCTTGCCGAAATCCTCAGCCGGCGCGTGGTCGGCCAGGGTCACGGACTGGAGATGATCGCCCGGCGCATCGAGACCAACCGCGCCAAGCTCGACAACCCCAACAAGCCGATCGGCGTCTTCATGCTCTGCGGCCCCTCGGGCGTGGGCAAGACGGAGACGGCGCTGGCGCTGGCCGAGGCGCTCTACGGCGGCGAGCAGAACATCATCACCATCAACATGTCGGAGTTCCAGGAGGCGCACACGGTTTCGCTCCTGAAGGGCGCCCCGCCCGGCTATGTGGGCTATGGCGAGGGGGGCCGGCTCACCGAGGCGGTGCGCCGGAAGCCCTACAGCGTGGTTCTGCTCGACGAGGTGGAGAAGGCGCATCCGGACGTGCACGAGCTCTTCTTCCAGGTCTTCGACAAAGGGCAGATGGAAGACGGCACCGGCCGGCGCATCGATTTCAAGAACACGCTCATCATCCTCACCTCCAATGTCGGCACCGAGGTCATCATGCAGATGGCGGAGGATGGGAAGACGCGGCCGGAGCCGGAAGAGCTGAGCGCCGCGCTCAGGCCCTCTCTCACACAGGTCTTCCCACCCGCGCTTCTCGGCCGCATCGTGACGATCCCCTACTTCCCGCTGTCGGACGAGATGCTCTCCGGCATCGTGCGGCTGCAGCTCGACCGCATCCGAAAGCGCATCGCGGAGAACCACAATGCCGCGTTCGATTATTCGGACGGCGTGGTGGAGCACATCGTCTCCCAATGCAACGACCCGGATTCGGGCGGCCGGATGATCGACAACATCATCACGAATACGCTGTTGCCTGAGCTGTCGCGGCACTTCCTCAACCGGGCGCTGGAGAAGGAGGAGATCGCCAGCGCGAAGGTGGACGTGACCGATGGGAAGTTTGCCTACGAGGTGCGGTAGGAGGAGGCCATGAGGGTCAACGACCCGATTACGATTTCCGGTTACGTGACCAAGGAGAAGTATGTCTGCGGCCGTACGTTGGCCGAGTTGGAGCGGCTCCTCGGCTTCGCCGCCGGACGCTTCTCCAAGGGGGTGACCGTTGCCAAACCGCGCATGTTGCCTGGCGTGAACGACTTCGAGACCGCAGGCTACTCCCAGGTGGCCGAACATCGTCACCGTCCTCCTTCCGGGCTCGATTACGGCGTCCTCCGACGATTGGCGCGGGAGAGTTGGGCGCTTTCCGGTCCCGAAAGCCTGATCAAGTTCCTGCCCAATATCCCTCACGCCGATCTTGATCCGGACGTTCAGTATCCGCCGGGAAAAGGTGTTCCGCAGTGGCGGATCGCCAAGCCGGGAGTTCCCGGCTTTGTCGTCGCCGAGATAACCGGCTACCCGCAAAGCCGCTATTCTTGACGCGGGCCTGAGACATATTCCTGCCGGCCCTCGCGGCCGCCGGGAGAGGCGAGGAATTCGGCACGCAGGGCGCCGGGAGTCCTGGGTGGGCCTATTGGAGGAAGGCAGATGTCGCGTACGCTTTCGCGAGGCATGACCGGACAGGACGTCCGCGCCCTGCAGGACGCTCTCAACTTCCACATCCGGCGCGGCGAGCGCCTGAGGGTGGACGGCATCTTCGGGCCGAAGACGGACGCGAAGGTGAGGGAGTTCCAGCGGGCCAACAAGCTTACGGTCGACGGGCTCGCGGGTCCCCGCACGCAGGGCGAGCTCTACGAGACGACGCGGCTGACCGTCCCCCTCGCCTTCATGCCCAATATGGCGCTCACCCCGCCGGCCTTCGGCGGCCCGCGGCAGGTCGGCATCAAGCCGCCGCGGCTCGTCCCGCCGCTGCAGTGGCCGGGACCGCCCTTCCCCGTGCCGCCGCCCTTCACGCTCGGCGGCAGCTTCACGCTCCTGCCGCCTCACTTGACCATCCTCCCGGAATTCAACGCGCCCGCCAACGTGCTCGGCCTCGACATCACGATCCCGACGAGGAAAGACCCTCTCGACCCGGCGGTGGCGAGCCGCCTGGCGATCATCGACCTGATCGACGACCTGCCGGTCAACTCGAAGTTCAAGGTGTTCCTCATCAACAAGGTGCCGAACCCGGAAAAGAAGATCTCGCCGCCGGGCACCGGCTTCGACTGGGGCGCGGAGCCCGTGTTCGATCCGTTCGACCCCACGGGCATCGGCGTGAAGGGAAACGCGGCCTTCTCCATCCGCGTGAGCGAGGGCGCGGGCGGCAAGCCGAACGTGGTCTTCGGCGCCTGGGGCGACGGCAAATTCTTCCTGGACTTCACCGGCAAGAAAGGCCAGCCGCGGCCGCTTGTCCAGGCGGAAGGCCAGTTGTGGCTCGGTTTCAAAGGCGTGTTCTGACAGGCGCCGCGCCCGGCTCGTATCCTGATTGTCGAGGAACCGCCTCGCCGTCGTCACGAAGCCCGAAGGGCTGCCCAGGCTCCATTGGCCGCGAGACCGTCGGGCGCCGACCGGGTTCCCGTCTCGACATCCTTCGTCCCGCCTTCCGCGGAGAACGGTGGTCATGCTTCACCGTCGCCACGCCCGCTTTCGCGTCTGGCCATTGTCAAAGAACCTGGGAAGCGGGGCGCGTTGTCCACGCCACTCAATTAATTTTTTAAGGCGCTTCCAACGCGCCCCGCCGGAGTCTGTCCCGACCTCGGCCGGTCACTCGGACCCTTCTCCTTCCCGGCTGCACCCAATGAAGGGGGTGGTCTCTGCCGGGCCGGAGGAGAACCCTAGCGGCTTCTCCGCGGTTGCCTGGCACCGTCTGGAACCCGGTGCCCGGTTTTTTCCGAGATGCTGTCTCTGACCCAGCACCCCGGCACCGCCGGCCTGTCGCGGGCCCTCGGATCCCCAGGTTCCGATCCTGGGGAGGGAGGTCTCCGCCGCCCTCCCTGATCCCCGGTCCGGACCCGGTTCCCGCGAGAGCGATGGGGCAAGAATAAGGGAGGCTGGAGAGGTGGGGAGAAAATGGGCAGGAAAAAAGATCCGGAAAGCTGTTAAGCGGCTGTTTTTGCCGGGACCTTTTTTCGAGGACGAAAGGAATCGGGGCGAATTTGTCCCCGTTCGGGCATTCTGTGACAAGGACCGCCGCCACGATGCGGGATGGCCGCCGCGCTCCTCCCTCTTCCGCCGCGCGCTTCCGAGGCGGGATCTCCTCCCTTCGATGCATGCGAGCGCTCCAGGCGGGCTCAGGCGAAGGCCACTTCTCCCTGCAGCGGCTGCGGAAATTCGCTCGTGTCGAGCAAGCGGCCATAGGCCTGCACGTGATCCCGATTGAGGAAGAACATCGTTCGCCGCTGGATGGCCGAAACGGCCATGAGGCGGCCCGGCCCGACGGGATCGCCGTGAAGCCGGCTCAGCAGCGGATAGACGGGGTCGATCGCCTGGTCGTTGGTGTGGCCCTTGTGGCGGATATAGCTCGCGATCGCGTTCGCCGTCTCGTTGCCGAGATAACCGTCCACCTTCAGCGGCCGCAACGGCGCATGGGTTTTCCCCATCGGGCCCATTCCCTGCGGCTTGCGGAAGTCCACGAGCCCGAGTTTCGGGAGGAGCTTGTTGATCGAAAGCTGCACAAGCTGAACATCGGCACGCCGGTTCGTGAGACCCCAGCCCACGCGGTCGGTGATGTCCCAGATCCAGACCGGATTCATTTGCGGCAGTTCAGTTACGCGGGCCATGGAAATTCCCTAGAGTGTCTATTGGGAATGCGTAAAGGCAGGCAGTGGGACGAAGAAGCCGCGAGATTACGCTCCTGAGTCCCATCCTCCTCCACCGCCGGTTCCGTCATCGCCCCCGCCGTCGGGGCTACCGCCACCGGGATCTCCTCCGGTTCCACCATCTCCGGTACCGCCTCCGCCCCCAGCGTCTCCACTAGAGCTTCCGTCACCGGAGCTTTCGGAACTGCCGGTGCTTGCAGTTCCGTTGTCGCCGCTTCCGCTGACCCTCTGCTGAATGTTTGGCGCACGCCTGGCCCTCTGCTGATTGCTTGACGCTCGTCTGACCGTCTGTTGAGCGGGGGTAACTGCTCTCGCTTCAGGCTGGGGCGGAGGAGGGGGACGCCATAAGCAGCCCTCTAGCGCAAAGAGCGACGTTCCAAGAAAAAGTGCGAGTACAAGCCGTTTCATAGCCCCCTCCTGATCCTCAGAGCATGTCCAGGCGCGGATTGGATTCCATCCACTCACGCACAATCAATTGTCCAAGAAGATCAGGCGCGGCACCGGACGCGGAGCCAAGGACGGCCACGACCGCTTCCCTGGTTCTCGGCCCCAGCGCTCCGTCGATCTCGATACCTCTGGCGCCGGACCGGACGAGCGCCTTCTGGATTTCCATATTGAGCGTGCGCTCGGGAATGCCGGCCAAGGCCTCCCGCGCCCGCGTGGAAGGGGTGCCCGCGTCGCGCCCTGCAGCCAGGGCAAGAAGCCGGATATCCTCGCCATCGCTGCCCATCAGCGAGCTGTCCTGGCGCATCATCTCTGCCGCGTAGAAGGCACCCCACGCGTCGCCGCGATCGGCGCTTTCCCGGAAGAGGCGGAAGATCGCAGCCTGATCGGCGCTGCCTTCCTTGCGCAGCATGAGGGCCAGTAACCGACCGGCATGAGGGTGCAGGCTTTGATGAGCCTGCATCAGCAATTCCTTGGCGCGGGCGGTATCCTGCTCGACGCCGACACCGTCACGATAGAGGAGCGCGAGGTTCATCGCGCCCCAGATGTCATTCCGCTCATAGGATTCACGGAAATAACGCAAGGCGCGCTCCGGGTCCTTCGGTACACGCTCGCCATAGAGATACTCGGCGCCAAGCTGGTTCATGGCATAGGTGTGGCCGGACTCGGCGGATTGTGTCAGCAACTCCATTCCGCGCGGCACATCCGCCGTCAGTCCGCTGCCAAGCAACAGGGCGCGGCCGAGGGAATACTGCGCATAGGCATCGCCGCGTTCCGCCGCCGCCTGGAAGAGCGGGATGGCCTTTTCCGGCTCCTTCCTCACGCCCGCGCCGAGCTGGTAGAAGCGCCCGAGAAGCTGGCCGGAGCGCACATGGCCGGCATCGAGCGCGGCCTGGAAATAGGCGATGGCCTGCTGGTATTCGCCTTTCGCGTAGAGCACGCGCCCGAGCTGGTGCTTGAAGCGCGCCACGTCCGGATGGTCGCGCACCGCCGCCTCGCAGGCGGCCTGCGCCTCGTCCAGGCGGATGTCGTTGGGGTAGACGCCCTTCACCACGCCCTGCACGTCCAGCGGGTCGCCCGCAAGCTCGTCGCAGGCGTTGAGCGCCGCGTTGACGGCGATGACGACGGGCGCCCTCCCCGCCGCGTTTGCGGGCCTGAGCACGATCCGGGCATCCGTATCGATGATGCGGAGCGCCGGGCGGACCGCAAGGCGCGTCACGTCCTCCGAGCGCACCAGATCGCCTTCCGAAAGCATCGTCTCGTCGAGCGCGATCTGCGTGGAGGGCGAGCGTTCCTCCACGCGATACCAGCCTTCGGGCAGGCTGCCCGCCGCAGGCAGCGCATCGGAGACGGTCACGAAGCCGGTGCCGATGTCGGTGGCGAGCGCGAGCTGCACGGGCGCCTCGGCCCTTGCCTCGGCAGGCTCATCCGGCTCCGGCGCTTCCCCGGCGGCGATGGAAAGCGCGGGCTCCTCCTCGGCAGGCTCCAGCGCCGGGTCGAAGACGACGGCCACGGCGCCGCTCACCGTCTCGCCGGTGGCCGAAGCGACGGAATAGGGGATGAGGTCGACGGATTTCTCGCCGGGCTCGGAGACATAGACGACCTCGCCGAGCCGCTCGGCGCCGATCTCCGCGCCCGGCTCGATCGCCCGGCCGTCGAGCATGAGCGCACCGAATTTCGGCGCCTGCCCGAAGCGGGCCGTGAGGGCCGCGTCGCCGCTCGCGACGGGCGGCGGGATGTTCAGCCGGACCTCGCGGCTTTCAGGCGAGACGCGCACCTCCGTCAGGCTCTGGTCCATCACCAGCATGTTCTGCCGCGTGACGAAGTAGAATTGCGAGGTGAGGCTGGAGACGTCCCACGGCACCTGTCTTCCGCTGGTGCGCTCGATCACGTCCGTGCGGATATCGGTGAGGAGCTGGCGGACCTCGACATTGGGCGTAAGCACATGGCCCACGAGGGACTCGGTGAAGGGGCTCAGGCTTCCCGCACCGTCATAGGCCACCTGGTCGGGCGCGGTGGAATAGACGATGAGCGAACCCTGGCGCGGCACGAGCGAGGCCAGCCCCTGCTTGCCTTCCACGGAGACCTTCCTGTCGCCCAGGAAATAGGCCTCGTTGCGGAAGGGATTGTCGCGGCAGGCATCGAGCACGAGGATCTGCAGCGAGGAGCTTTCGCGCATGTAATCCAGGAGATTGGAAATGTTGTAGGATTCAAGCTCCAGATCATAGGAGGAGGACAGGCTGGCATCGACGGGCAGCACGAAATTCTCGCCCGCCACCTGCACCGCGTGGCCGCTGTAGTAGAACAGCGCGACATCGCCATCGTCGAGCGATCTCAGGAAATCGCGGATGGTCTCCTCAAGCTCCGCCTTGTCGAGATCCGTGCCGATCGTAACCTCGAAATTGGCGTTCGCGAGCACCTCGCCCACGTGCCGCGCATCATTCACCGCATTGGGGAGCGGCGTCAGCGCGTCATAGGCGGAGTTGCCGATGACGAGCGCGGCCCGCCGGCCCTCAGCCTTTTCGGCGCGGGCGCCGGCGGAAAGGATCGCGGCCGAGGAGAGGGCGAGAAGCAGCACCGCGGCGAGGCGCAGGAAGGGCCCGAGCAGCGGGGCGAAGGCGCGCGGACGGACCCTCGCAATGCGCGTTCGCGCGCGCGCCATGCCTCGTCGTACGGGTCCCTCAGCGCCGTGCAATTCACCACTCCTTTCGAGCGGCAGCGTGCATGCTTCAGACTGCGTGGATAATATGTCCGGAGGCGGCACAAGACAAGGCGCTTGATGAGCCGAAACCCTTGGCGGACTAAGCCTTTCGACGGATCGGCGGGGGCTTCAGAGAGCCTCCGCCGCCGCGTTCACGAGGGCGGCCAGGGCCTGCTTGTAGCGGAGGAATTCGGGCGAGGCCTGCGCGACCTTCTGCACGGTCGTGGCGGAAGCGGCGGGCGCGCGCCCGCGCGTGCCGCGCATCTTGTTCTCGGCCCAGCCGATCACCCAGTTCGCGTCCTTGCCGGACAGGAAGGGATTGGCGCTGATCACCCCCTGCCCCAGCACCTCCGCAAGGGCGGCACCGGCCGGCGCTGAAAGCACGATGTGCGCGCCCTCCATGCCCAGGAAATGGCAGAGATAGAGCCGGCCGGCGGTGATCTGGTGGCCGCGGGCGCGCAGATAGGCTTCGCCCTCGCGGGCGAGGTTGCGCACCATCTCACGGGAGATGGTCGGATCGAAGCGGAGCGCCAGAAGGTCCGCCGTGGAGAGCGAGCGGGCAAGATCCGGCCGGTAGGTGCGCATCATGCGCAGCCAGGTGGATTCGATGAACTGGCCCAGTCCGGTGGCGGTGGAGAGCGGGTTCTTGGCTGCGGCGTCGCCGCCGCTTTCGACGCGGATGATGCGGTCCGTCAGCGCCTCCACCGCCGAACCGTCCGAGGCGACGGTGACCGTGCCCAGCGGATCGACGGCGTTGCCGCCCGAGTAGAGCTCGAAATGCAGATGCGGGCCCGTGGAAAGCCCGGTCGTGCCGACATAGCCGACGACATCGCCCGTCTTGACCGCCGTCCCGGACCTGGCGGCGGGGGCGAAGCGCTCCAGATGCGCGTAGCGCGTCTCCCGCCCGCCCGGATGGGAGATGCGCACGAGGTTGCCGTACTCGCCGGCCTCGCCCGCAAACGCCACCTCGCCGTCGAAGGCGGCGAAGACGGGCGTGCCCACCGGCGCAGTCCAGTCCACGCCCTTGTGGATGCGCACGGTTTTCAGGATCGGGTGCTTGCGCGGGCCGAAGGTGGAGGTGAGCACGCCGTTGACCGGCGTCACCATGCCGTTGACCACGCTGATCGAATGCACCCGGTCGTCGCCGGAGACGCAGGCGAAATCCCCGCCGCCCTCGCTGTAGACGAAGCACTCGAAGCTCTTCTCGGCCCCGCGCACGGCCACATAGAGGACGCGGCCGGAAGCGCCGTCCGCCCCGCGCGGCGTGCCGGAATAAACGAGCACGAAACGGTCGCTCTCGGTGGCGAAGGCGTTGAGGTCGTGCCCGCGCGAGAGATACATGATCGCCTCGCCGATGACGCCGGTCGGCACCTGATTGCGGGCGGCGGTGGAATAGATCGCGTCGAGCAGCCGGTACTGGCGCTTCGGCGCGTTCTCGTCGATCTCGCCGGAATAATGGAAGAGGTCCTCGCGCACCCACGGGTCCGTGCCGGAGACGAAGCTTCCATCGGCGCCGCGCGCGAGCGAGCCCACATAGGTCTCGTCGGCATAGACGGAGACCTGCATCAGGACGAGGGGCGCGCCGCGCTTCCCGCGGAAGCCGCGCAGCGCGACGACGAAGCCGGGTTCGAGCGTGTCGCGGGAGAAGAAGGCCTTCAGCGCTTCGCCGGCAAGGCGGGCCTCCTCCGCGCCGAAGCGGTGCTCCAGCACGACGCTTTCCAGCGTCCGCGCGGTCAGCACCCTGACGAAGATGTCCTCGCTCGCCTGGAAGCGTTCCGTTTCCGGCGTCACGAAGCTGATGCTGGTGGTGTTCTCGATCTCGGTCTTTTCGAAGGCCGGAAGGGCCGCCTCCCCCTCCGCGATCGTCTCGCCCCAGCCCGCGCCTTGGTCCGCCCCGATGCCGGCCGCGGCGGGCGCTTCCGGCTGGACGGGAGAAAGGGGCGCGGCGGCAGGCGTAATCGCCGCCATGCGCTGCGACTGGAAGAAGGCGAAATCCTCCTGGCTGGAGGGAATCGTGGTCATGAACCGCTCGCTGGAGCTGATCATGACGTCGGAGAGGATCTCCACCCGCTCGGAGATGCCGGCATCCGAGAGATCCGGCGGCCGGGGCACCGCCTTCACCTTCGGCGCCTGGCTGCCGTCTCCCAGGCTGATGATCATCGGGTCGCCCGGCAGATCCACGATGGCGGGAACGTAGACCGCCGCGTCCTCCGGCAGCATCTCGGCCTCGGGCGTGATCGTCACCACCTCGTCCTCGTAGAAGCGGATCGACCAGTGATCGCGGGTGAGATAGACGCCGGCGGCGAGTGCGCCCGCGACGGCGAGACCCGCCGCGGCGGCTGCCCTGCGCCACCGGCGCTTGCGCCGGCGGGCGAGCAGCGCGTCCTTCTTCTGGCGGAAGCTGGCGTCGATCTCGTGCATCGCGATGCCGCCTCACGGCCCGAAGGTCGTCAGGAACAGGGTCCATCGCGCCTGCTCCAGCGTGTCGACTTCGATGAACTTCGCCGCCTGGTGCCCGCGCTGCCAGCAGTCGTGGATGCCGCGGATGGCGAAGCGGCGGCTTTCGATGCACATGTCCGTCGTGCCGCTCAGGATCGGCTGCCAGAACACGTCGGTCGCATAGACATAGATGTAGCGGTTGACCAGATCCTCGCGGATGACGTTGACGCACTGGTTGGCTCCGACGGTCCACCAGCCCTCGGTCTGGAACTTCCAGGTTTCGTCCTCGGCCGCCACGCCGCCCGTCTCCTGGCCGACGGCGACGTTCACCACGTCGAGCGTCTGGTTGCAGATGGTGAAGGCCGCGCCGGCCCTCGGCGCGGGCAGGAACAGGCAGAGGAGGAAGGCAAGGCCGGCGAGCAGGAAGCCCCCCGCCCTGCCCCGGGCGGCGATGCTCCGTCGCTGCGATGTCCCAGAAACCGTCACCGGACCTCCCCCGAAGGCACGTGCTTGCGGAGCCTCGCGCCTCGAAAAGGCGGCGCGGCCCCGGACAACGATAGCGCAAGACCGCCGTTCTTTGCAGTCGTTTCCTGGCCCGGCAACAAAGCGGCCGCTTTTTACTGTCCGTGCCGAATGCCCGAACAAAAGCCCAAGAAATGCGCGCGAAAATATTTGTCTTTGTCATGGGGAGGGTTACACTCCCCCATCGGCAAGGCGGCGGGAGGGAAGCATGCTCCGCAGGCGGGTGTCCGCGTTCTTTGCAGCCGGTCTTCTGACCTTGGGCGCCCCGCAAGGCGCCGCCGGGACCGGCGGTTTTTCGGTCGAGCTCAATGACGCAGTGGATATCGAGGGTGGCTGCCGGCTGGTCTATGTCGCCTTCAACGGCACGGGCATCGCGCTGCAGAAGACGTCCTACGACGTCTTCACCTTCGACCCGAACGGACGCGTCGTACAATCGCTCGTCTTCCAATTCGGCAGCTTTCCGGCAGGCAAGACGAAGGTCGTGCAGTTCGACCTTCCCGACCAGCCCTGCGCCGAGATCTCACGGCTGCTCGTCAACGAGGCGACCGAATGCGTGGCGGAGGAAGGGCCGTCGACCCTGTGCATCGACGCGCTGAAGACCTCGACGCGCGTGCCGATCGCTTTCGGGCTGTGAGGCGGCCATGCGGCAAGTCATCATCGACCAGTTGCTTTCCGCGGGCGGACCGGTCTTCGTTGCACTGGTCCTGACGTCTGTCGCGGCGCTTGCGGTGACGATATTCAAGGTCCTGCAATTTTCCCGTCTCGGCGTCGGGCGCTCGCGCGCGGCGCGGAGCGCGGTGGCCATATGGGCCGCGGGCGATAGGAGCCGCGCGCTGCAGGAGGCGCGGTCGGAGATCTCGCCCTCCTCCGCCGCCGTGGCGAGCGCCATGATCTCCTTCCAGCATCACCCCGGCGATCATCAGCGAGCGCGGGAACTCGCGGTTCAGAGCGCGGCGGACCAGCTCACCGCCATGTCCCGCCACATGCGGGTTCTGGAATCGGTCGTGCAGGCGGCGCCCATGCTCGGCCTCCTCGGCACGGTCATCGGCATGATCTCCGCCTTCGCCGAGCTTTCCGCAGCGGGCGGCGCCGTCGACCCGTCCACGCTCGCCGGCGGCATCTGGACCGCGCTGCTGACGACCGCCGCCGGGCTCAGCATCGCCATCCCCTTCTATTTCGTCTCCGTCTGGCTCGAATCGCGCATCGATGACGAGCGCGCCACGATGGAGGCCGCAATCAACGCCATGCTCTACAGCGAGACGGGCGGCGCCCCGCCTCCGGCCGGCGCGGCATTGCCGGCGGGTCTGCTGCCACAGGGGTTTGCGGGCCAGCGGCCCTGAGAGGGATCGCCCGGGATGGACCGGACCACGATATTGCCTACCCCCAGGCGCAGGCGCATCGCCTTCGTCCTCACGCCGCTGATCGACGTGATCTTCCTGCTTCTCATCTTCTTCATGCTCTCCTCTCAGATCGCGCCTTACTCGCTGCTGCCGCTCGGCGGCGTAGCTGCCGGTACGGATGAAGCAGAGGCGGCGCCCGCCGAAGCAGTCAACGGCGCTGCGCAGCCATTGGTTGTTCGGATCGCTCACGGCGAGGTGACGATCGGCGCGGAAAGGATGGCGATCGCGCAGCTCCAGGATGCCGTAGGCCACTTTCGACGACAGGGGGTGGAGACCTATCTGCTCATTCCCTCGGGAGATGCCGAGTTGCAGGACGTGGTCTCCACCCTCGAGGCAATGAAAGCCGCCTCGGCCGGCTCCGTCACCCTGCTTAACCCGATCCGGGAGCGGCCATGAGCCTTATTCCCCCGCAGCGCCGGCGGCCGAAGCCGAATTTCTCGCTGACCACGGTGAACATCGTGTTCCTGCTCCTGCTCTTCTACCTCGCTGCCGGAAGCCTCGTCTCGCGCGGCGAAGTGGAAGCCGACATCCCGATCACACGGGACCTGCCGCTGGAACGTTTGCCGCGCCCGCTGCTCCTGATCGCAGAAGGCGGGCTGTTCCTGGATGGGAGCCCGGTTCCGCCGGGACAGGCCGGCGCCCGCGCGCTTGCAGCCATGAGCGCCACGCCGGGAGCTGCCTTCGTGAACCTGCTTGCCGCCCGCACCATGCCTGCAGGCGATTTCCTCACGGTCGTTTCCGCCGTGCAGGAGGCCGGCGTGCCGGTGCGCGTGGTGACGCTGCACGAGGGCTATGGCGTGAAAGAGGTGCGGCCGTGAAATCCGCAGGCGACGGAAGGCTGCTTCTGCTCGGGGCCGCCGCCTCCGTCGGCGCGCACGCGATGCTGGGTGCCGGCCTTTGGGCGATGCCGGACCCGCCGGGAGTGCAGGGGCGGGGCACCACCATCGAAGTCCAGGCTCTTCCGACCATGTCCGCGCCGGGAGTCGCGCAGGCGCGGGTCCTGCAGCCGTCTTCGACAGTGAGGCCTGTGGCCGAGCGTGCGCGGGACAGTATGCGGCGGGAGCCGGCGGAGCTTTCGCGAAAGACGTTGGCGGCTGCGGACGCAAGCGGACGCATGGCACCGAGCACCAAGGAAAGTGTTTCGATCGCCCGGAAGAGCGCTGCCGTGCCGCTTGCGCCCTCGGCTCGGCAGGCAAGCCGCCCGCTCGAAGCAGTGGAAGGGATCGGCCGCGCAGCTGCTTCTGGAGCTGCGCCAGCCCCCGCGGCAAGCCCCGGCGACACCGCGACACGGGTGGTTACACCTTCAACCGCTTCCACTTCCGGTGAAGTCGCTTCGAGCACACCGCCGCCGGTTGCGGCGGGCATGGCCGCCGCACCACGGAGGATCGCGGAATCCGGAACGATCGCAGCAACCGCCGCGCAGCCGGCAGCATCGACGCCCGCGGAATCGAAACGGGCAGCATCAGCATCCGCAACGGCATCTCGGGTCGCCATAGCCGCGCCCACGGCGTCCGCCTCCCGTATTGTTTCCTCGCCTTCCTCCAGCGGCACGACCGCCTCCCCTTCCGCCGGCGACGGTGAGGAGATGGCCCTCATCGCACCCCGGATCCCCGAACGCGAGACACCGCCGAGAAAGGAGATCGACCCCTTCGCCAGCATGCTCGACGTGATCGCCGCACATGAAGCGGGCGACTGCTTCCTGGCTCTTGCGCCGGCAAAACCCGAACTCGCGATCGACGGCTTCGCAGCCGTAACCGGCGAGATCGAGCAACTCCGAAGCGAGATCGCGCGCCGCGTCGGCGTTCCAGTGGAGGCACGGTCGCACGAGGTGTCGGAGGAACAGTGCCGCGCATTGTCGTTCGCGCGCGCTCTTTCGGCCCGCCCCATTCCCGCGCTGGCCATCGAACCGGACATGCGCGTCGTTCCGAGCGGCGGAATCCTTTCCGGGCACGTCGGCAATTTCGGCCGGAAATGGGTCTATTTGCTGCTTGTGGACGATGAAGGGAAGGTGGAGGAGGTGCAGGACCTGTTTCGCGAGGCGAATGGCGCGATCGGCTTCAGGGCGCCGGTGACGCTGGAGGACGGACCGGTGGAGACGGTACAGATCCTTCTGGCGCTGGCGAGCGACTCGCCGCTCGAGACCGTCGCGTCGCACGACAAGAAGCACGCGGCGGCCTACTTCCCGGCGCTCGCCACGGAGATCCGGCGCGGCGGACGGCCGGTCGATTTCGGCCTTACATTCTTTTCGGTGCGGTAGAAGGGTCAGCCGCCGAGCCGGAAATATTTGGCGACCGCCGTGCTTTCCGGACCTCCGGCACTGATCTCGGCCAGTACCCGCGGCAGCACTTCCGACGCGCGGATCGGACGGGAAAAATTCGCGGCGTCCAGGCCGTTCCTGCTGACGACGGCGACAACGACCTGGGGAACGGTCCTGTTCCGGGCGAGGTCGGCACTGGCGAGGCCGACATTGATGCTGAACTCCGCCCTTCCGCCCTCATTCCTCACGTGCTTGTTGAGGCTGTAGGCCATGCCCTTGTGGTCGATCAGGATCAGGTCGATCTTGCGCCCGTTGAGCTTGGCGATCTCGCCATGCACTTCCGCGCCGTTGGCAATGAGCGTCTGACCGAGCGACAGCACGGGCGCGGACGCCGCCGAGCCCCCGACCTGGCGCAGGAAATCGGTGATGACGCATTGTTCCGGCTCGATGAGGCGGGCGCCGATCTCGGGCTCGATATGGAAGGTCTTCTGGAAATCCTGAAGCAGGGCCTCGAACGGCTCCACGCTGCGCCCGAAACCCTCGATCTCCGCCGATTTGTCCGTGACCGAGACCGCGGTGGCATAGAAACAGTCCCTGTCGCCATAGTCGCGGATCCAGGAGACCCGGGTAGCGACGTCGTCAATGACCTTTGCCGCGTCCTGCCGGGGCGCTCCGGGGAGGACTGCTGTCAGCTCGGCCGGAGGCGAGGCTTCCGTTCCGGGCGTGGCGGGAGCCGAGGGAGCGGCCGTGTCGGACGAGAGCGCGGCCTGCTGCGGGGCAGGCGCATGCATCGAAGGTGCCTGAACCTCCTCCGGCCCTGGCTGCGCGGCCGGTGAGGCAGTCTCCTGCGGTTGCCGATCGGCCTGCTCCACCGTCGGCGGCGCTGCCGTGGCGGATTCGCTTGCGGGCGGTGATGTCGAGCCCGCCGGCTCCGCAGAGGCCTGCTGCTCGGGATCGTTTGGCGCAAGCAAGGGCGTTTCGGCTTGCTGCGCAGGGGCATCCGGCATGGATGGTGAGCGACCGAAGAGGTCCAGGTAGTAGGCACCGCCACCGGCGGCGGCCAGGAGGATGACGGCGGCGGACGGCAGGATGAAGCGCTTCGGTCCGGGCGGCCTGCCGCCCGCTTGGGACCCGGGGGCCGCGCTGGCGGTGAAGGGCGTCTGCGGTGGCGCGACGGGGCCGAAAGGACTTTCCGCGACGACGGCTTCCGCGCTCGTTCCGCCGGTGCCGGGCGCGGTCGAGACCGTGGGTGCGGAGTCATTCTGCCGGGGCGGAATGGTCGCTGCCGCGTCCTGCTGCGACAGCCAGGCGGCGATCTCCGCCATGCCGGGCGGGCGGTTCGCGGGATCCGGCTGGAGCATCGCCTCCACGAGCGGGCGAAGGGTCGGGTCCATGGAGGAGATGTCGGGCACCACACGGCGCTTCTCGATGACTTCGAGCTGCGACCCGCTCATGTCGAGCGGCGCGCCGAGCGAGACCGCGGCGAGCACGAGGCCGAGGCTGTAGATGTCCGACCGCTCGGTCACCTCGCCGCCGAACAGGCCGAGCTGCTCCGGCGAGACATAGTTGTACTTGCCGGCGAACTTGCCTTCGAGGAGCGTCTTGCCGCCGACGATGGCCGAGCGGGCGATGCCGAAATCGATGATCTTGGCCCTTTCCACCCGGCCGCCCGGAAGGATGACGTTGTCGGGCGAGAGATCGCGGTGAATGATGCCCGCCTCGTGCGCGGCGGCCAGGCCGGACGCCACCCGCAGGCAGAGCCGGCGCACGTCCTGCGACGGCATCGGTCCGCGCTTCATCACGTCGATGAGCGACTCGCCGTCGACGAACTCCATGGCGAGATAAGGCCGCCCCATGCCGGGATCGATGGTGAAGACGTGGTAGCGGACGATGGCCTCGTGCGAGAGGTGGTTGAGGATGGAGGCTTCCTTCTTGAAGAGCGACAGGATGGTCTCGTCGCGCGCGAACTCGGGAAGCACGATCTTGATGGCGACGGGATCGCCCGTCTGGATGTTGTGCCCGCGGAAGACCTCCCCCATGCCGCCCATGGCGATGCGCTCGTCGAGCTCGTAAATGCCGGAAAGCTGCGTGCCGACATCGACATGCGCGCCCGGGAGGATCTGCGTCTTATCGTCCGACGACATGGCGCCACCATCTCCGATCATCGGCGGTTTCACTCGGGCTCATCGCGTTCAAGGCTTCTCCCTGCCCTCGGCCTTCACGACGACGACCGTGACATTGTCGGTGGCGCCGCGTGAAAGCACCAGTTCGAGCAGATGCTCACATGCTTCCTGCGGCGAGCGGCCGATGACATTGTCCCTGATCTCCTCATCCCGCACGTGGCCGGTGAGGCCGTCCGTGCCGAGCACGAAAATGTCGCCCGGCAGCGCCTGACCCTGCCGCACATCGATGGTGATCTCGTCGGCAACGCCCACCGCATGTGTGATGACGTTGCGGCGCGGCCAGTGCTGCGCCTCATCCTCGGTGATCGCGCCGCGGTCGAGCAGTTCCTGCACCTCGGTGTGGTCGCGGGAGATCTGCGCGATCGCGCCGTCGCGCACGAGATAGACGCGGCTGTCGCCCGACCACAGGCAGGCATATTGCCCGTCATAGGCGAGGAGCGCGGCCACGGTGGAGCCGATGGTGATCCCGCCGCGCTCCTGCGAGAGCCGCCTGATCTCGGAGTGGGCACGGGCGAGCCGGTCCTCGAAACGGGCGCGCAGGTCCGGCGCGGAACTCGCCACGCCCAGCGTGGCGAGATGCTCGACGATGCTGCCGGAGGCCACCTCGCCCGCCTCGTGACCGCCCATGCCGTCGGCCACCACCCACAGGCCGCTTTCCGGCTCGAGCAGGAACCGGTCCTCATTGTGGTCGCGCACATGGCCCGTATGGCTGACGCCAAAGCATTCGAAAGAGTATCGGCCGCCGTTCACGAGATCTCACCCGCGATATCCCTGTGCCCGGCCAGTTGTACCCTTGCCTGTTCGACGGCCCGGCGCGTTGTTCCCATGGCTATTCTGCCACAACGCGCAGCATGAGAGTATAGAAATAAGGGTCCGGCAGGCCTTCGCGGGCGTGGAGCATCGGTCCCGCCTCGCTGGTGCCTGCCGTCCACCAGTAGGACCGCACGCGCGCGGCCTCGCGGTAATCCGCCTCCACGATGGAGGCGAGGAGTGCCGCCACGCCGGCATTCGCCTTCCCGCGCCAGACGGGACCACCCTTGAAGAGCGCCAGGCCGTCCGCCGGCTCGGCGCTCTCGGTGGAAGGCTCGGGGAGGTCCGAAAGGAGCGTCTCGGGCCGGATGCCCGCGGTCTCGCCAAGCGTTGCAAGAAGCCGGGATTCGAGCGCGGCGTACCAATCGCCCTGCGGCGCAAAGGGGGGCGGCGGCGTCTGCCGCCCGGGCTCCGCTACGTACAACGCCATCAGCGGGAAATAACGGCCAATGCCATCGACCGACGGCATGAGCGCACCGGCGCAGGAGGCGCCGAGGATGCCGGGGCCGACCCAGAAGCGCCAGATCGGCGCCACGAGGTAGAGTTCCTCCCAACGGCTTCCCAGTTCCGCGCGGCTTGCGGCAACGGCGGACTGGAGCCAGGTCTCCAGCGGATGCAGCACCTCGTGCGGGATTCCGAAGGAGATGAAATCTCGTTTCTGGGGCAGCTTGCCGAAAAGACCGAAGCCCATCGTCAAAGTCCGGTCGGGCAGCTGAATTCGGAAAGCGCGGGCAGGAAGAACGGGTTGGCGAGGGACCCGACCTGGATGGTGTAGGCGACGTCCCGTCCGCCGATGACGAAGCGGGCCAGGATGCTGTCGCCGCTGCGCGAGACCGAGCCGGCGTCGAGCAGCCGCATCAGCGCCCAGGGGCCTGCGACGCTGACGAGCGACTGCCGGCCCGGAATCTCCGGCAGGAGGCTCAGATTGACGGCACCGGCGCCCATGGTGCCAGGCCACGTCAGGCTGCCCGGCAGGTTGCCCACCTGCCGGCTCTGGATCACCTGGCCGTTGATCTCGAGCAGGGCCATGTCCGCCTGGCCATGGAGCGAGAACGGCGTGATGGAGAGATTGACGGCGGGCATCCCGCCACCCTGCGGGAAGAACGCGTCGCGGATCTCGGCCGCACGCTGGAACTCCCGCAGCGTCGCTGCCGAGAGCTCACGGCCAAGCCGCGTGTCCTGCTTCCAGGCCCAGTCCTCGCCGCCCATATCGGTGAGCGGCGCGAGGTTCTGCGCGAAAAAGCGGTCGATGATGCCGTTCGGCGCGAAGAGCCGGGCGAAATCGGCCATCGGCACGTCGCGCTCGCTCTTGCGCGAGAAGGGATAGCGGTTCGCCACCACCTGCTCGCAGGGGCGCGAGACCGTGGCGTTCAGCATCTGGTTGAGCTGTGCGAGCGAAGTATCGGCGGCGTCGCCCTCGAAATCCTCGACCGCGCCGCCGACCATGCGCGCAAGCGGCCTTGGCAATCGCGAGGCGCTGGCGCGCAACGTGACCACCTGGAGCTGGAGATTGGCGTTGGCCCGCTCGGCCTGCGACGGATTGGTCGCCGCGAGCACGAGGCTCTGGTAGACCTCGTAGAAGTTCTGGATCAGCGCATCGATCGGTCGCTGGCCCGCCTCGCCCTCGAACAGCATCTGATAGGGCCGGAACTGGGCCTCGATATTGGCGCCGGGCACCTGGGTCGCGGGCGAACCGTTCACGCCGACACGCGTCTGCGACTTGCGAAGGGCCAGGTCGATGCCGATCCGCGCAAGACCCGTCGTGCGATCGGCCGTCCGCTGCGCCAGCATCCGGCCTGCCTCACCCGCCACCGCCTGCGCTTCCTCGGCTACCACCGGCGGCTCCTCGCCTTCCTGCTCCCTGGTCAGCGCCGTCTCGCGGCTGACCTCCTCGAAGAGCTGGCGGATGGGGGAACCGGGCGAGGCCGCCGCCGACAGCGAGACGTATTGGGGCTTGTCCGCCGAGAGCGGCTTCAGCTTGATGTTCTCAAGCGCGGCCTCCCAGGCGCTGACGAAGTCGCGGCCGTAGCGGTCGAGCAGCGCGATGCCGAGGGTCTTGAACTGGTCCTCGACCGCCATCTGCTCGCCGACCTCGCCCATCACCCATTGCTCGCCGGAAAGCTTGTCGGCGATGGCGGCCATCTGAGTGAGGAAGAAATCGTTGAAGCCCGCATAGGTGTAGAGGCCGGGCACGATGACGCCGTTCAGATCGCTGCCGTCGACCGTCTCGAACACCAGACCGGCATCTGGCCCGGCGCGGGCGGCGAAGGAGAAATCCTCGATGGGCGCGGAATAGGCGGCCGACCTGATGAGCGCATAGGCCCAGTCGGCCATGTTCATGCGGGCGAGCGAGCGCTGCGCCTGCTCCACAAGCGGCCCGTTGAGATCGATGGCCGGATCATGCGCCTTGCCGAGATCGAGCATGGCGCGCAGCTGTCTTTCCAGTTCCTCACGGCCCTGCCGGTTGGCCGGCCCCGGATAGCGGTTCAGCTCCCAGTCGCGCTGCATCCAGGCGACGATGAGTTCCTCGTCCACCTTCGGCGCCTTGCCGCCCAGCATGAGGTACACCTTGAGCGGCTCGTAGAGCTGGAGCGGATCGTTCATGTTCGCTTCGATGGTGCGCTCGAGCTGCAGAATGAGCCGGGAGCGGTACATGCGCTCGAGCGCGCGTCGATATGTCGTCTCCGAGGCGGAGAGCAGCCGGCCGCGCTGGCTGAGTCCGAACGTCTCCCGCATGGGCGTGGCCTCGCCCCGGTTCTCGTAGCCCACGGGCAGATTGCGCAATGTTTGGAGATGGCCGACGACGTTCTCCAGGTCGACGTCTGAAACGCTGGTGCTCGTGAGATGCTCGTTCGCGTTGACGCGGTACTGCTCCACCGCGTTTTCCGTGGTCGCAATCAGGGCGCGGTTGGTGGCGAAGCTCACCCCCCATACGCCGAGCAGCGCCACCGCCACAAGCCCGATTGCCGCGAAGGAGCCGTAGCGGATGAGAGCTGCCCGCCGCACCGCCGCCATATCGCGCGAGACCCAGCCGGCTTCCGAGAAGATCACCTTCGTCAGGAGATCGTGCAGGAAGAAGCTCCGGCCTGTGCCGGAAAGTTGCCGTGCGGTCATCGCACTGCCGGTGCTGCGGGCGATCGCGCCCAGCACCTGGTCGATGGGCGTGCCTTCCTGCGTGCCCGAAGAGAAGTAGAAGCCACGCAGGTTCGCGTTCACCTGATAGCGCGTCGGCTCGAAGATGCGGTTCAGGAAATCCGATACGCGGTCCTTGAGCAGAGCGAACTGGCCCGGGAAGTCGAAGATGGCGATGCGCGCCACCGGGTCCGGCTCCTCGTGAAGCCGGTCGGTGAGTTCCTCCGATAGCCTGAGCACCAGCGCATCGAATTCGGCCGGGACCTGGGTCACCATGTTCTTGCTGCGGTCCTCGGTCTGGAAGGTGGCGCCCCAGACCTTGCGCCGCCGGCTCTCGGTGAAACTGCCGAAATATTCGGAGAAGCCGGCGACGAGATCGGCCTTGGTGAAGAGCGCATAGACCGGGAAATCGATCTTGAGCTGTTCGTGGATCTCCTGCAGCCGCTTGCGGATTGCCGCCGCGTGGGCGGAAAGCTCCTGGGCATCGAGCTTCAGGAGGTCCTCGACGCTGATGGCCAGGATGACGCCATTGATGGGCTGCTTGGCGCGGTTCTCCTTGAGGAGGGAAAGGAAGGAGAGCCAGCTCTTCTTGTCGGCCTGCGCGTCGGAGTCCTGCGTGGTGTAACGGCCGGCCGTATCGATCAGCACCGCCTCCTCGGTAAACCACCAGTCGCAATAGCGCGTGCCCCCGACGCCCGCGACAGCCTGCGCGCCATCGGCGCCCGCAAGCGGGAACTTCAGGCCCGAATTGACGAGCGCCGTCGTCTTGCCGGCGCCGGGTGGGCCGATGATGATGTACCAGGGCAGCTCATAGAGGAAATTCCGCTTGCCGCTCGCGCGCTTCAGCGTCTCCAGCGCTTCCGTCATGCGCTGGCCCAGCACCCTGGCGTCACCTTCCTGGCCTTCGCTTTCCGCAACCGCGGCTTCCAGCGCCTTCTCCGCCCGCCGCTTCCTCCAATAGCGGAAACCATAAAAGCCGCCGACTGCAGCCAGCACGAGGAGAATGAGCAAAAGGCGCAGCCAGACCGGCTCCAGCGGCCGCACGCCGCCGAAGCCGATGAGTGGCCCACCGAACCAGACGGCCGCCGCGAAGGCGAGCAGCCCGAGTGCTATGGCGATCCTGTAGAGCCAGCGCTTCATTGTGGTCTCACGATGATCGGCTGTCCCGCAGTCAACGTCTCCTCCGCGGGGATCATGACATCGACGCGGCGGTTCCTGGCGCGGCCTTCCGCAGTGCCGTTGTCGGCGATCGGCTCGTCCTCGCCCTTGCCCTCCACCGTGATGCGGGCGGGCTCCGTGATCTTCGGAGCCAGCATCTTCTCGACCGACCTGGCGCGGGCGAGCGAAAGCTCGTAATTCGACTTGAAGGCACTGGTCCTGCGCAGCTTCACGCTGTCCGTGTGCCCGATGATGTTGATCGGCCCCGGCTCGGGATCGAGCGCGGCGGCGATGCGTTCGGCTACGGCCTCGAATTCCGGCTTCACGTCCGCCTTGCCGGAATCGAAGAGCAGGAGGTTGTTGATTTCCACGACGATGAATTCGCCCTTTTTCTCGACCGCCATCGAGCCGCCGGCGATCTCATCCGCGAGCACGCCCCGGATACGTTCAAGCTGCGTGGTGTCGCTAAAATCCGGCCCTTCGAACGGCGCCACCACCGCGGCCCGTTCGATGGTGATGGGTTCGGACGGGTTGAGCGCCAAGAGCTTGCCAGCAAGCGCCTCACCGTCATTGCTGATGATCAGCCGCAGAAGGAAGTAGACGCCGACGAGCGCCGCACCCGCGAAGCTGGCGACGGCCCAGACCGGGATCTGCGTCGCCATGTTGGCCATAGACTTCGCCATGCCGCGCCAGCGCGGCGAGATATCCTCGTCGCTGCGCGCCTTCACATGCCTGAGCGTCTCGTAGACCTCGCGGCGGACGCGCTGCAGGTCGCGGTCGCCACCCGCAACACCGCGATACCGCCCTTCGAACCCCAGCGAAAGGCAGGCATGCATGAATTCGAGCAGATTGTAGCGCGGCGCGGGATTGGCGAGGATCTTGTTCAGTTCCTCGAAGAAGCCGACACCCGAAGTGCGCACCTGGAAGAACTGGGCGAGCATGCTGTATTGCAGCCAGATCTGCCGGTCCGCACCCGGCAGGTTCTGCACGATGTCGTCGGCCGTGCCGCAGAGTGCATATTTGGCAACCATCGCGTCCTCACGCGGAACGCCCGCTTCGAGCACCTTCCTTTCGAACTCGCGAATCTCGTTCGCGACATGGTTCATCAGCGGCACGGCCTGCATGTCGACGATCATCAGGCGGAGACGGCCGAGAAGGATGAGGAGCGGCGCGGCGGCAGCGAGGATGGGATTTGCGGCGGCGTAGCCCGCGCCGTCACGCGCATTGAGCGCCACGTCGAGCGGGATTTTTTCGACGGCAGCCTGGGCCGGCGGCGGTTGCGCACCCGGAAAGAAGGACTGTCCGGCGGCCGGCTTCATCCAGTCGTCAGCGGCCGGCATTCCCTGCCCCGTTCCGCCCGGCGGCGGCCAGGCCGGCGTTTGCGACGGAGACCATGCCGGAGCCTGAGGCGGCCAGGCGGGTGCCGGCTGCTGCGGCGGCTGGGGCGAAAAGACCGTGTGCGAGGGCGGCGGCGAAGGTGCGGCCGCAGGCGGCGTTTCGAGCGGGCCGGGCATGGGCGCCGGCCGAATCGGATCGGGTTTCGGCGGAGCGCCGCCCGGATTGGGCCTTATGACGGTTTTCCCGCCTGAGCCGAACGGATCATTCTTCGAGTTCATCTCCGTTCTTCCATGATCGCCCAGAGGTCGAGCTGGAGTTCGGGCCAATCGCCCGCGAAATGCAAGCCGATGCCGCTCGCGGTGCTGAACTCGGGCCAGAGCGGCGAGGACTTGTCGAGATAGAAATAGACGTGGTCGGAGACGGTGCGGATCTGACGGGGGGGCGTGGGCATGTGCACCACTTCGATGCCCGGCAGGTGCGCCTGCACGATCTCGTTCATGCGCGTGTTGGGCCCGACTTTGCAGAGCGCGGGAAATTGCTGCTGGATCTGCGTGAGCGGGTTCCTTGCCGCCACCTCGATGATGAAGGTGGCGTTGCGGAACAGCGAGCGGTCGTTGACCGCGGCGATATAGGCGTTGGGCGCGCGCTCGATCAGATTGAGACGGACGGCGCGGCCGACGTCGAGGCTGAGCAGACGCTGGATATCCGAAAGGACCGGCTCGAACAGCGTGTCGAGCGCATCGTGATCGTATTCGCCGTATTCGGGCGCCAGCCTTTTCGGCGAGAAGGTCCAGAGCTCACCCGCGATGCGCAGCAGTTCCTGATACATCTCCACCGGATGCACGTATTTCGAGCCGCGCATGTGTTTCAGCACGTTGATCTCGCGGTTGAGCATCTGCAGCATGAAGTAGTCGAAGGTCTGCAAGCCCCCGCCCGAACTCGGATCGGCGGCATAGCGGGCGAGCGTGCCGAGCTTGGTGTCCATCCAGCCGATGACGCGATCCACCCAGCCGGCGACGACCGGGTGCCCCTGGGTGACGAGCACCGGCGGAGCGAAAGTCTCGTCGAAGACGATCGTCTTGTCGCGGACTTCCAGGATGCGTGCGAGCTTCAGGCAATGGAAGCCAGGCTTCAGCGTTTTCCGCACCTCGAAGGCGAGGCGGGGATGCGCAACCTCGATCTCCTGCTCCACGAACATTGTGGACGCGGAGTCTACCACCGTTTCGAGATCCCGCACATAGCGGCTGCCGCTTTCGGCCTCCGGCATGTCGATCTCCTGACCGTTCACCGTGGCCGCCGGCATGGTGAGCCAGACGATCTGCTTGTCGGAGCCTTCCGGGACCTCCAGCGGCTCGGGCAGCGGGTTCGTGCCGGGCATATCGAAGGGCGTCCCGTCCTGGAACACGCCACTCGCCCGCCGGAGCGCGAACTTGTTCTGCTGGGCGAGGTCGCGGTCGATCTCGATCTGCGCGAACCCCCAGGGATAGGGGCTGATCTGCCGGACACGGCTTTCCAGCAAATGCTCGAAATAGCGGTCGTTCTGCTGCAGGTGATGCTGCCGGAGGAAAAGCCCCTCCGACCATGCGACCTTGCTGTACCAAGACATTCCGGCAGGCCTCCCCCGGCGATAGCCGCCATTTCGCACCGGCATCTTGCCATCGGGAAGGATTGAAGTGCAAGCATTTCCAAATGAAACCCGCCTGAACTTCACATCCCTATATTTCGGGCGCCTTGCGATCCGGCCGGAGAGCGAAGGAAAGCGGGCCCGCCTCCAAGAACAGGCGCCCGTTCGATCCGACTTATTCAGCATCGCCCCTCGCGCCATCATCCGTTGCCTCGCGCCGGCCTGCGCCGTAAGATGGCGGAAAGTTCCATCCGAGGGCGGTCTGATGCCGAAGGGCCCGGCAGCGCGGCTTACCGATCAGGTTCTACACATAACCCCGGGCAAGCTCGCGCCAGGGCCCGGAAGCCCGACCGTATTCATCGGCAAGCTGCCTGCCTGGCGCGGAATCCCGGCGGCGGCCGCCGCCTCGCTGCAGGCGGCAAAGACCGCGTCGGATGCACGCGTGGCCGCCTATCAGGCGGCGACGCTGGCGGCGGCGGGAACACCTGGCGCACCCGCCGCGAAGGCGGCCGAGGAAACCGGCAAGGCAGCGGAAGCCGCGGCGATGAGCTCCATGGTCATGAGCATGTCGGCGGGTGCCGACATCCACACCTGCGTCCACATGTCTCCAGTCCCTCTCCCCCCGCCGCATGGGCCGGGCGTCGTCATCGACGGGTCGCAGACGGTGCTCGTCAACGGCCTGCCGGCCTGCCGCGTGGGCGATACGGTGCTCGAAGCCTTCGGCCCGCCGGACAAGATCATGCTCGGTGAGATCACGGTCGTCATCGGCGGGTGAGCGAAAGGGTTGGGCGTGCCGCCGGGTGCCGACCGTTCGCTCTTTGTCAGAACACGCCGCCAATGCCGATACCGGAGCTGATGTCCGGCGGGGGTGCGGCCGGCGCGGGCGCCCTCTGGGCCGTGCCGCCGCCACCGCCGCCGCGCGCCCGGCGGGCGGGCTGGTTTTCGGGTGCGGCGCGGGCGGTGACCGCGGGCTTGACCTTCACTGGCTGCTTGCAGACGCGGCCGGAGCGCAGGAACAGCTCTCCGAGCAGATCCACATTGGGCTCCAGCGTCGATTCCGCCTGGTCGGTGAAGCGGTAATAGTCCTTGAGCGCTCGCACCGAGCCCTTGCCCCAGTCGCCGTCGACCGTCATGCGGTAGCAGCCGACGCGGCGCAGTTCCGTCTGCACGCTCTTCACAAGATCGATATGCTTGGCCTCGTCGTCCCCGGAGGTGCTGCCGACGATCAAGGTCTCGAGACCGGAGACGACGCTCTTCTGCGCATCCTCGATCGCCAGCGCAGGCGCCAGGCTCGCCACCTGCTGCCCTCCGATCGCTTGCTGCCCGGGCGTGTCCACCTCCACCGAACGAAGCTGCTCGCCGAGGACGAGCACGGCGGTCTGCAGGTCGCTCGAGGCGAGCTGCGTCAGGAGCTTCTCCTTCATGCTGGGGTTCGACAGTATCTTCGAAAGGCTGGCGCTGAGGGAGGCGGAATCGAGCACCTGCTGCTCGGTGAAATAGAACTGTTCGCGCAGGTTGGACTGGTCCCACGGCACCTGCCGTCCGACCGTCAGTGCCTCAGTCTCGTTGCGCACGCGGATCATCATGTCAGAGATGCTCAAGCCCGGAATCTCGATATTCTTGAGCAGCGCCGTCGTGAAGGGACTGTTCTCGCCCGCGCCGTCCACCGTGACGTTGCCCGGCTGGGTGGCGAAGGCGATGAAGGTGTTCTCGCCCACCTCCACCTGAGCCAGACCGTCGCCCGCGCCCTCGCCGAGCGGGTTGTTGCGGCAGGCGTCGAGGAAGATGAAGGTCTGCCGGTCCCGGCTGGAAAGGCGGGTGATGATATCGTTGAGCTTGGCGGCGCGCGAAGTCAGGCTCTCCACGCTATCGGGATCGGGCGTGTCGACGGGCAGGAGGTAGTTCTCGCCCTTGAACTGCACGCCGTGGCCGGCATAGAAGACGACGACGGCGCCGTAGTCGGCGAGCTTTGCCTCCGCCTCCTCGATGAGGTTCTCGAGTTCCTCACCCTTCAGATCCGTCCCGGTAAGCACATCGAAATTAAGCCGCGTCAGACTCTCGGACAGTTTCCGCGCGTCGTTGGCGGCGTTCGCCAGGTCCTCGTAGCGCTCGCTGTCATAAGTCGAGTTGCCGAGCACGATCGCGAGCCGCTTGCGCTCGGTCGCGGCGGGATCGGTCTCGGCGGCCGCCCATGCCTGCGCCGCCGCAAAGGCGAAAAAAGCGAAAAGCAGATGCGTGAGGTAGCTGCACCGTTTCATTCGGCGGCGCCTTCTCCCTGGTCATCTCGAATCCGACCGGCCGAGACATGTAAGTGCTGCCCGCTCTCAGCGGGACGTTCCCGAAGAAATGATTACATCAAAACGGCGCCGAGGGATAGAGCAGGAGGCAGACTGCGGATCCAAAAACGCGTCGTTTCAATGCGAATACTTGAGCCTTCGGGGGGAGTCCGTCCGTTTTTCCCGTGGCCCCGAAAAACAGCGGAAAGGAGTGTCCTTCCTGCAACACGGGATACAAGGAACGTCGAGCGCATTCTTCTCCGTTGTGGAAGAAGAGGGAGTAGAGGTTCTCCAACTCGTAATTCATCTCGATATATCAAAGCATTATTGCGAATGTCTCTTCTTCCGCCTTTCTTGAGCCGGCCGCCCGATCGCCGAAGAGCGCAGACTAGAAGCCGGACGAAGAACGCGCCCGCCCCGGTTTCAAGGGCCGGGGTGAAGCAACGGGCGCTTGATCATCCCGGCAAGAACAATCACACTCGCTCCTGCACTTGCGTTGCGCAGGCGCTGGAGGGGCGAGAGGGATATCATGTTGTGGAAGGCGGTTGTCGGCGGACTGTGCGCGGCGTTCGCATTCTCGTTGCCGACCACAAAAGTCCTCGCGCAGGAGGACTGCACGGCGATTCCGACCATAGTCGGCAGCGAGACAACCTCCGTCACGGTCACCTGCGGACCGGGAGAAGAGTCCGCCGGTTTCGCCACCAGCTACGGCGACGGCGAGTATGACGGCGACGGGGATGACGTCGTCATCATATCGGGCGGCCAGGTGTTCGCGAACTCGGAATCCGGACAACCGGTCGTAGACGGCACGTCCGACACGCTTCACGAGCCGGACCTCTACCTGATCGAACTGAGAGACGGCAACAACAGGTTCGAGATCAGATCCGGCCAGATAGGCGTTCCCGCCGATACCGGCGTAACGATCGTCCTGGGCAACGGCGACGATACTTTCGTCGCAAGCGGGGGAACGATCTACGGTGGGATATCGCCCGAGCCCGAGACCTTCCCGTCTCCCGACGGATCCGATGCGTTCCTTATTTCCGGAACAGCTTATATCCGGGACAAGATTTGGGCCGGCACGGACAACAACACTCTCATGATGACCGGGGGCTATCTCGGCGAGATCCAGTTCGAGGACGGCAACGACAACGTCGACATTTCGGGCGGGCAACTGGGAGAGCTTATCTTCCTGGGGGGCACGAACCAGGTCACCTTGAGCGGGACGGGGCAAATCGGCCCGACCGAGGGCGAACAGCCGGCCGTGGAATTCCTCGGCGGAACCAATACCTTCACGATGACCGGCGGCCTTGTTGCCGGCTGGGTCTCCGGCGGCGGCGGTACAGAGAACTTCAGGATCTCCGGCGGCACGGTCGCCGGGGAGATCGATGGCGAAGGCGGTGACGACGTGATCGACATCTCCGGTGGCACCCTTGCCGGCGACATCGCCGGCGGCTTCGGCTTCGACGAGGTGGCGATCAGCGGGGGTCACGTCCAGGGGGACATAGATGCCGACAGCGTCCTCCTCTATGGCGGCAGGCTCGACGGCGACATCACCGGCCTGCAGTCGCTGGTCATCGACGACCAACAGAGCACCGCGCCGCTCGTCCTGCGCGACGGCGTTCTGTTCAGCGGTACGCTGGCCGAAGGATCGATCGTCGATACCGATCTGGCGAAGGTACAGAACGGCAGCTTCCTCAGCCAGAATTTCTCCGGCTTCTCGAGCCTCTCGGTCAGCAACTCGACGCTCGGCTTCACAAGCTCCCAGGTTCTCGACGAGATCGACCTTTCGGACGGCTCCACACTTTATGTGACGGGCAATGTCACGCTCGAAGAGAACGTCGTGCCCGAAGAGGAGGAGCCGGATTTCTCGTTGTTTGCAAGCGACGTATCGGTTCTTTCACACACGAGCCCGTTTGCCGACGTCTATCTCACCTCGTCGTCGATCAACATGATCAACGGCAGCCCGAACGACGTGCTGCAGGTCGGCGACCTCACGCTCCAGAACGCGCTGCTCGGGATCGATGTGGATCAAGGCGCCGCCCTGGGCGACCAGATCTTGGTCGGCGGGGTCTTCACCGTGAACGGGCTCAACACGATCCAGGTGAACCTGGTCGGCACGCCCTTTTTCGGCGCCACGACGCAGATTCCCATCCTGGCGGGCGGGGCGCCCGCCGGCGGGGGAAGCTTCGCCATAACGGGTGTGCCGGACACGCTCTCCTCCCTCTTCAACTACGAGATCGTTCCCGGTGCGGCCGGAGGCCTGTTCCTGCTTGCGACGCCGGGAGACCTGAGCCCACTCGGCGCCGTGAAGGCAGCAATCGACGCGCAGCCGGTGATGACCGCGCTCGACGCCATCGACAGCGTCATGGACGACGCAGTCGAGTGGAGCTACGAACTTCCGGGAAGCCTACGCGCGGCGCAGGTCTCACCCACATTCGGCATCTTCGCCTCCGGCCAGTGGGCCCGGGTAAGCCACGACGGGTTCGAGGTCTCGAGCGGCGGGATTTCCGGCGCCGGCCCCTCCTTCACCGCCGACGATTTCTCCGCGACCATCAGCCTCGACTGGAACGCGGCCAAGCATTTCGGCTTCGAGGACCGCTACGGCCTGAACATCGGCTTCTTCGGCGGTTACACCTCGACCGACGTGTCGCTCGACCCGTTCATGAGCTTCACGAGCCTCGGAAGCGCCGAGAACGAGAGCGGGATGTTCGGCCTCTACGGCCTCTTCCGCAAGGGCTTCACCTATACGCTCGTTTCGGCCACGACCTTCATCGGCGAGACGGACATCGTCAACGACCTCCTGGGCTCGGCCGGCAGCTACGACACCACGGGCTTCGCGATGACGGCTTCGCTGGGCCGCATCTATCCCTTGTCCGACCGGGTTCGTTTCGACCTGCGCGGCGGAATCGTCGGCGTCACCTTCACCGGCGACGGTTTCACCGACAGCGCCGGCTATGATTTCGGCAAGTCGCGGGTCTCCTTCGGCGCGCTGAAGTTCGAACCCGGCATCTATTCCGAGCACCGGCTGGAGAACGGCTGGATCCTGAGCCCCTATGCGCGCGGCGAAATGCAGGTGCGTTTCGGCTACCGCAACACCGGAAGCTTCGAAGGAAGCGAATTCGATTTCGACGATTCGGATGTCTCGCTCAGCCTTTCGGCGGGGCTCAACCTGAAGACCTCGCCCAAGTCCACGATGAGCGCCGAATTTCGCGGAAAAGCATCCAGCGACAGCACCACGATCGCGGGAAAGATCGGCTACAAGGTCGCGTTCTGAGGGCGTACTGGGCTGCTTGCGGCCGGCTGCCGCAAGCACCCCGGCGGCAAGAGCAATCCGACGTCCTACACGGTTGCCGGTTGCGGCGGAGTGGTCAGCTTCCGTTAAATGCCCTCGAATGGGGTTAGAGTTTTCCGCGCCATTTTCCTGGCTGGGAGAGGGAGCGGAAGCGATTAAGGCATCGCAGTTCACGGACGCGCAGAAGGCGTTCATCATCAAGCAGGGCGAGGACGGGACGCCGGTGGCGGAGATCTGCCGGAAGGCGGGGATCAGCCAGGCGACCTACTTCAACTGGAAGAAGAAGTATTCCGGCATGATGCCGTCGGAGATGAAGCGGCTGCGCGAGCTTGAGCAGGAGAATGCCCGGCTGAAGAAGATCGTGGCGGACCTGACGCTCGATCGGGAGATGCTGCAGGACGTCATCAAGCGAAAGCTCTGAGGCCTGGCCGGAAGAGAGCGCTGGTGGACGCGATGCGTGTCGAATGGGCGATCTCGATCCGCCGCGCCTGTGCGGCGATCCGGTTCGACCCGAAGACCTGCCGGTACAAGTCGCGCCGGCCCGGCCAGGCCGCTCTGGAACAGCGGATCAAGGAGATTAGCCAGACCCGTGTGCGCTTCGGCTACCGGCGCGTCCCGCGACCTGGACCTGTGGGCTTACCAGCGCGGCGTCACGCTCGACTTCTCGCGGCCGGGGAAGCCCATCGACAACGCCTTCATCGAGGCATTCAATGCGCGGTTGCGGCGGAAAAGTTGGAGGCTTGGCGCAGAGACTATAGAGACTATAATGAGCAACGGCCACACGGCGCGATCGGGAACAACATCCATCATTGGTTACAGGGAGCAGCCTTTCAAGGTTCCCAGTCAGCAGCCACGCTGCGGATGTGATCGGTTGCGAGGTGATTTGAGCCCAATTCTAAGCTATTGATTTTATTGACCCACATTTCTGTGATCGCCATACCTCAAAGCATAATCTCTGCAACAAGCTGAATTTTCTAAGACTTTGACGGGATTGGTTGCGGGGGCAGGATTTCATCGTTGCTCGCATCCAGAGCAAGTCATGATGGTTGCAGGCGTGAAGGAAGAAATTTCCTCTTATTATCAACGGTCCTCGAGACATATCGGCGACTATCGGCCAACCCCGATAACGGGCTCTTTGCAGCGCAAGCATGGTCTCTGACGTCAAGCAATTCTCATGACCTCGCGGAGGTCGCGTTCAACCGGACATGCCAGCAGGGCCATCGAAGGGGGGCGAGACGCGTACAGACCAGAGCGTGGCCCTTTGATTTCGATTCGGAGAGTTTTGCGTCGAAACAGTCGCCGCGAAATGCCTGCCTGAATAGGCGTTGCCGCCGATCTCCCTTGCGACGAACTTATTCGTCGACGCACCCATCGCTGCAACCACGCGGTACTCGGCGTTTTTTGCTTGCACATCTTCCTGCAGAACCAATCTCGACTCCGCGCTCGGCAGGAACTCAGACACAAAGAGTACGCAGCGCCTCTGGCTTAATAAGTTCCACAGTACGCACGCCTTGGAGCCGGATATAGCCCTTTTCACGGAACTTCGAGAAAACGCGCGAGACCGTCTCGATTGTCAAGCCCAGATAGTCGCCGATATCGGTGCGCGACATGGCGAGTTCGACCTGCGGAAGGTCGCCCTGACGTTCGAGTTGATCAAGCAGGAAGGCTGCGACGCGCTCGGCGGCATTCTGACGCCCGATGACGAGCAGGTGCTCCTGCGCGCGGATCAGTGCCTTCAGCGCGATCGGAAGGATGCCGCGCGCGACGTCGGCACCGAGCGGTTGGCGAAAGATGCGGATCGCGGAATTGCAGATCGCCTCGGCAAAGAAATGATGGTGGCCGTCTGCCTCGAAGCCGAAGACCTCGCCTGCCACGTGGAAGGCACTGATCTGCCGACGACCATCGGAAAGTAGGCGGTAGACGCGAACCGCCCCGAACTCCACCTGGTAGAGAGCGGTGGCTCGCTCGCCCTGACCATAGATTTCTGCGTTGGACGCGTAGAGGATCACCTGATGCGGCTGCGAGGCCGCAAATGCAGGTGGTACCAGTTGTGTCGCGGTGTGGCGAGTGACGGGAACGTCTGGATGAATTCTAGTTGAGGAAGCTTGTATGGCGTTGTGAGAGAGCATCTCGATATCTCCGATCTTGTCGGACCATCAGTGCCCCGGAACACCGATCGAAGAAATTCGGTTATATCCTAAGGGAAACTACGTAGGCATGGCGGGCCGCGGCTCCCGCCTCAGGGCATCGCGCACGGCTTCGACCAACTTGTGGCCGAGGAGCGGTTTCAATACCACCCGCTCGAAGCCTCTGGCGACAAAGTCCTGCGCATGGCTGGCCAGAACCACGACGGGTGTGCGCACGCCCGCCAAGAGTATCCCGCTGCGCACTCCCGCCGGTATCGATCGGTGGTCGATCACCAGACAGTCATAGCGGTCCGACAATGTATCCAGGTCAGGCAACCGCTCCACGATTTCCACACCACAGCCCTCCGCCTCTAGGACGAAAGCCAGCGAACGCCGGAAGGCCGGGTCCGGCGCGACAACGAGGATTTTCGCATTGGTGGACAATTGTTGATCTGCTTTTCCAGAAATCGGCCTCTCAGGCCATCGGCTACATTGCACCGACAGGAGACCGGACCGCCTTGCGCTGGATCAAGCCACCAAGCGCGTCTCAGGAGCTCTCGTCGCCCGCCGCCAAAACCATCCGGACGAGCTCGGGCAGGTTCTTGGCGGTCATCTTGGCCATGACATTCGAGCGGTGGACCTCGACCGTTCGCGGGCTGATGTTGAGGTCGTAGGCGATGGTTTTGTTGGGTAGCCCCGCGACGATCCCCGCCATGACCTGACGCTCCCGTTCGCTGAGCTGGCCGAGTCGCTGGCGTATGGCCGAAATGTCGTCCTGCTCCCGCGGCTTCCTTTTGAGCTCGGCGATGGCGCGTGCCACTGCTTCGAGCAGGACCTCGTCCTCGAATGGCTTCTCGATAAAATCGAGCGCGCCCGCCTTCATCGCCTCTACTGCCATCGGAACGTCCCCATGCCCCGTGATGACGATGGCGGGCAGCATCGCATCGTCATCGTGCAGCCGCCTGAGCAGGTCGACGCCGCTCATATCCGGCATGCGCAGATCGGTGACGAGGCAGGCGTTCTCCAGTTCCCCGGCAACGGAGAGGAAGGAGCTTGCCGAGTCGTGCACGCGCACCGCATGCCCCGATATGGTGAGGAGAAATGCCAGCGATTTCCTGACAGGCTCCTCGTCGTCAACGATATGAACTACGACATCACCGCTCATTTTCCGGCTCCTGCTCTTTTCGGGCCGGCAGGGTGAAGCGGAAGGTCGCGCCACCCTTCTCGTTCCGCTGCATGATCAGTTCGCCCCCGTGGGCCTCGATGATCCGCTTCGATATGGAGAGCCCTATTCCCATCCCGCCGGGCTTGGTGGTGACGAAGGGCTGGAATAGCTGTGCCACCACGTCGTCCGGCACGCCTGACCCCGTGTCGGAAACCTCCACCACCGCTTCGTCGCCCTCGCCCTGCATGATTCGTACCACCAACTCGCGGGCTTCGCTCTCCTTCATGGCTTCCATGGCGTTGCGCATAAGGTTGATCAGCACCTGCTGTATCTGGACACGATCGACCAGAACCACCTTCGGGCCGGCCTTGAAGTCGAACACCGTCCGCACACCCAACTCGCGCGAGCCGACGAGGGCGAGAGCGCCGGCCTCCTCGACGAGCTTATGGAGGTCTTCCGGCTGCTTTTCGGTCTCGCCCCTGGTGACGAACTCGCGCAGGTGGCGGATGATCTGCCCGGCGCGCAGCGTCTGGCGAGCGGTCTCGTCCAGCGCCTCGCGCATGCGTGAGGCCAGCGCATCATCCATGTTCTTCAGAAGCCGGCTACACCCCTGCACATAGTTTGCGATGGCCGAAAGCGGCTGGTTGAGTTCGTGCGCCAGGGTCGAGGCCATTTCTCCCAGTTCGTTCAGACGCGCCAGGCGCGCGAGCTCTGCCTGGATCTCCTCCAGTCTCGCCTCCGACTCGGCCCTTTCCGTCAGGTCGCGGATGAAGCCGGTGAAGAACACCTGGCCACCGCTCTTCATCTCACCCACCGCAAGCTTCATGGGGAAGGTCGAGCCGTCCTTCCGCCGCCCGACGACGACACGGTCGATCCCGATGATCCGCCGCTCGCCGGTCGTCAGGTAGCGGTGGATGTAGCCGTCATGTTCGCCCTGATATGGCTCCGGCATCAGGATCTTGACGTTCTGCCCCACCGCTTCGGCTTCCGAATAGCCGAACTGGCGAACGGCAGCGCGGTTGAAAGAGATCATCGTGCCCTGCACATCAATGACCACCGTCGCGTCCGGCACCGTATCCAGAATGGAGCGAAGATGGGCTTCACGCGCATCGAGCTGTTCCTGCGCGCCGCGGGCGAATTTCCTGGCGTCGCGGTAGCCGGAGCCGACGAAGACCAACGCGGCGGAGAACAAGAACGACAAAAGCGCCGGCACTGCGCCGAAGTCCGCCATCACCCCTGCGGCTCCCACCGCGAGAAAGGCGACCCCGGCGGCCAAGACAAGGAGGCCCGCCGGCCTTCCTCCCCAGACAGCAGCGCCCAGAACCGCCACCGGCACGAGCAGCAAGAACCACGTCTGATCCATTCCCTGGAAGATCACTTGCCGCCCCAATGAAAGCGTTTCGATTACCGGACATTACCATAGGGCGGCGTCGGGAAAATCGCCACCATTCCGCAATGCGGCAAGATGTGTCCTGCAAACTGGACGATCGCAAATAGCCCGCTCACTTTGATGAAGGTCAAAGACCCGCACGCCTGTTCAACCAAATTGGCTCGCTAACACAGGAGCTTGATGACTGGTGAATTCAAGGACAAGGTCGCGCTCGTCACAGGAGCCGCCTCGGGGATAGGGGCCGCAATCGCTCGCGAACTGGCCACAGGAGGCGCCGAGCTAGTCGTCGCCGACCTGGAGCAGGAGTCTGCGAACAGGATCGTGGAAGGAATCCGAGCGAATGGAGGCCGGCGCACGCCTTTGCCGTGGATGTAGCCGACGCCGAGGCGGTCGAGCGCATAGTGGGATATCAATCTGAATGGCATCTTCTATGGCATGAAGTATGAGATCGCAGCGATGCTGAATCCGGCGGCGGCGCCCGCGCCTCGATATTCTCTGCAACCAGCGCGGATGCAACGGAGGGAAGGGACGCCCAGGCGGCGGCCATGTCGGCATCGGACCTTGCGGCGTCGATCGTGTCGCCGAGCTGGATCGCCGCGCTTGCCCGCAGACGCAGGAGGTCACGCGTGGATATGACGCCTACGAGCGCGCCTTTCTCGTCATGCACCCCGAGATGGCGAATCCCGAGCCTGTTCGTGCGGCCGATCGCGATAGGCTAAGGCCTGGGCGCGGATGCTGACGAGCGGCCTGCTCGCGAGTTCGCCCGCGCGGCGCTCAAAAACGCTCCCGCCATCGGCCGCCAGCAAGCGGAGCACGTCGCGTTCCGTGAGGATGCCGTATTCACCTGCTGGCAGCCCCGCCTCCCCCGCGCCGGAGACCAGAACGGAGCCCACCCGCCTTTCCGCCATCAGCGTGGTCGCCGAGCGGAGCGGTGTCTCATGACGGACGACGATGGGAGGCGTGGCCATGAGATCGCCGACCCGATGCTGGTAGGCGGAGGGGTCGATCGCGGCGAAGGAAGGCGGGCGGGCCGCAGGAAGGGATACGCCCATCCGGCCCGTGCCTCCTCGTCCCGCTCCCTTGTGAGCTGGAGCGAGGCGCGCTCCGCCTCGGCAAATGTGCGAATGCCCATGGCCTGCAGCCTCGGCAGGAGTCCCGTGAACACTTTCGCAGCGGCCACCGCACCGCCGAGCGCCTGATGGCGACCTATAATCTCGAAGCCGAGCCACGCGGCGAGCGCCTCGAGCGAGTGGTCGCGCAGATCGCGATTGACGATACGGCTCAGCGTTCGCACACAACGTCCGCGGCCGCTTCCACTGGATTCAGCACGCACGGCTTCTCTCTTTATGATCGCGAGATCGAAGCCAATGGCATAGCCGATTAGCGGTCGCCCGCCACGGAACGTCTCGAAGCTGCGCCAAACGGAAGCAAAGGCAGGCGCCTCGCGCACCATCCCATCGGTAATGCCGTGGATGTGTGTCGATTCAGGCAGGACCGGCACCCCGGGATCAGCAAGGCTTTCGAAGGATTGGTCCGGCCACACCGCCCCGCGCGCGATCGCCACGCCCCGACCTGGGCGATGCGCGCCGTGCGCGTGTCGAGGCCGGTGGTCTCGGTGTCGAAAGCCACCGCATCGAGCGCAATCAGCGGAATCGCTCCGATGTCAGGCTGCACGAACGCCCCTCCCATCTTCAGATGGCTTATACCGCGCACCGGTGCTTCGAGCCACGAAGAACGCACCCGCTATGGGATTCAGGCTGCCCGTTCACCCAGCCGGCGCATCTGATCGAGCCATTTGCGCCGCTTCCGATCGCCGGCAGGCTCGATCATGCCGAACAGGGTTTCCTTCACCGGGCCGAGCCCCACGAATTTGAGGATGTTGCGCCGCATGCCGCGCAGCCCGTGACCGAAGAACCACCAGCGATAGAAGAAGGCCGGCATGCCCATGGTGACGACGATCCGCGCCGAGCGGCCCTTGAGGAGGGTTTCGGGAAAGCCGCGCTTGCCATAAGCGAAGGCGACACCCGGTCGCATTATCTGTTCGAGGAAGCCCTTGAGCAAGGCCGGCATCGTTCCAAGCCACAGCGGAAACACGAAGACCAGGTGCTCGGCCCTAAGGATCGCTTCCTTGGCGAGTTCGAGCTCCCGCGGCACCGAGCCGTGCAGGAAGTCGTCCTGCGTGCGCAGGAGCGGGAAATCGAGCCTTGCAAGGTCGATCCTGGTCACCTCGTGACCCGCCGCCTCCGCGCCCTGCGCGTAGGCATCGGCCAAGGCGCGGCAGTAGCGGCCGGGCTCCGGATCGGGATGCCCCTGAATGATAACGATTCGGCTGGTCATGGGCGCTTCCTGGGTTTGGAATCTACCGGAAACAATACCTCCGAGCCGGGAACCGCCTTGACCGGCATCAAAGGCCGGCGGCCGGGAACAAATCGGACTGAGTTCTTCTTCCCTTGATCATGCGCAAGGCTCTCGTGATGTGGTGCCGATAGAGTTGGACAGATAACAAGAGGCGGACCTCCCATGACCATCCGCAATCTCGAACATGCGGTCGATCCGAAGTCGGTGGCTGTCTTCGGTGCCTCCGTCCGGCAGGGCTCCGTTGGCCGGATTGTTCTTGAAAACATTGTCGCGGGTGGCTTCGAGGGCGGCGTCTGGCCGGTCAATCCGAAATACCGGGAGATCGACGGCCGGCGCTGCTATGCAACTGCTGATGAACTGCCGGCAGCACCCGATCTGGCAGTGATCGCCACCCCACCCAAGACGGTCCCGGGCATCATTGGCGCGCTGGGGAAGAAGGGAACGCGCACGGCAGTGGTGATCAGCGCCGGCCTGACACGCGAGAACGGCCTCCGCCAGGCCATGCTCGACGCGGCGAAGCCATACCTCTTCCGCGTCATCGGTCCCAATACGGTGGGCCTGATCGTCCCGCCCGCGAAGCTCAATGCAAGCTTTGCCCATATGAACCCCCAAGCCGGAGGTATCGCCCTCCTGTCGCAATCCGGAGCGATCGCGACAACGCTCATCGACTGGGCGGCGGATGAAGGGATCGGTTTCTCGCATGTCGTCTCGCTGGGTGATATGGCCGATGTGGATGCCGGCGACTATCTCGACCTGCTTGCAGGCGACGCCAGGACACGCGCCATCCTGCTCTATCTCGAAAGCATTCCCAACCCGCGCAAATTCATGTCGGCGGCTCGCGCGGCCGCGCGCCTCAAGCCCGTCATTGCCGTGAAGGCAGGCAGGCATTCCGCCGCGGCAAAGGCTGCAACCACCCACACCGGCGCCCTTTCCGGCTCTGACAAGGTGGTCGAAGCGGCGCTCGGTCGCGCCGGCATCCTTCGCGTGCGCGGCCTCCGCGAGCTTTTCGATGCAGCGGAGACAGTCGCCCGCTTCCCCAAGCTCGAGCGGTCGCGGGTGGGGATCATCACCAATGGCGGAGGCGCCGGCGTGCTCGCCGTCGACAGGCTGGCAGACCTGGGTGCCGAGCTTGCCACGCTCTCCCAGGAGACGGTCGACAAGCTGGACAAGGCCCTGCCCGCGAACTGGTCGCGCGCCAATCCCGTCGACATCATCGGCGACGCACCCGCCGAGCGCTACAGCGCCGCCGTGGCAGCGGTCGCGGAGGATCCAGGAACCGATGCGCTGCTGGTGATGAACTGTCCCACGGGGCTCGCCTCCCCCGCCGAGGCGGCGCAGGCCGTCGCACGGCTTGCGAAAGAAGGAATGATCAACGGTAAGCCCGTTCTTACCTGCTGGCTGGGCGAGAAGACCGCGCGGGAAGGCCGCCGCGTCCTGCAGGAAGCGGGGATCGCAAGCTTCGAGAGCCCCGCGGCGGCAGCCGCCGCGGTCTCATACCTCAGCGACTGGTCGCGGGCGCAGAAGGCCCTGATGCGCGTGCCCTCAAGCCGCGGCGAAGACGTGCGCGGCGATCGCGAGGCTGTCTTGGATGTCTTCCGGAATGCCGCCTCTGAAGGCCGGCGCATGCTCACTGAGCCAGAAGCCAAGGCAGTGATCGAGGCCTACGAAATCCCGGTCCCGGAAACGATCGTCGTTCGCACGGGCAACGAAGCGGGAAAAGCGGCGAAGCGCCTGCTCAAGCAATCTGAGAAGATCGTCGTCAAGCTGCTCTCCAAGGAGATCAGCCACAAATCGGATGTTGGCGGCGTGGTGCTCGACATCGCCACGCCCGAAGCCGCGGTCGCGGCGGTCCGTGAAATCGAACAGCGCTTGCGGAAGACCGGAGACGCCGGAAAGATCGATGGCTTCGTCGTGCAGCCGATGGTTGCCAGGAAGCGAGCGCAGGAGGCCATCCTCGGTGTCGGCCGCGACCCCATTTTCGGTCCGACTGTGCTGTTCGGCGCGGGCGGCACGGCCGTGGAGATTCTGGACGATACCGCGATCGCCCTCCCCCCGCTCGACAGTGTGCTTTCCGGCGACCTGATCGACCGCACGCGCATCGGCCGGCTGCTCGCCGGCTATCGCGACCGACCCCCTGCCGATCGCCAGGCCATCGTCCGGGCGCTGAACGCCTTGTCGCAACTGATCGTCGATTTCCCCTGCATCGTCTCGATGGATATCAACCCGCTGCTTGCCGACAGCGAAGGCATTATCGCGCTCGATGCGCGCGTTGAGATCGAGCCGAAGGATGTCGAATCGACCGGCCCCAATCCCGCGCTCGCGATCCGGCCCTACCCCGCCGCCTGGGAAAAAGACCTGGTTCTCGGCGGAGAGGAATATCATCTGCGCCCCATCAAGCCAGCGGATGTCGCGCTATATCCCGCCTTCCTCGCGAAGGTGTCACCGGAAGACATCAGGTTCCGCTTCCTCGCGCCGCGCCGGCATTTTCCCGACGAGATGCTTCTGCGGCTCACCCAGCTCGACTACGAGCGGGAAATCGCCTTCGTCGCTCTGCGGAAGGACACGGGCGAACTTGCCGGCATCGTGCGCCTGTCTTCCGATCCGGACAAGGAAACAGCCGAGTACGGCCTTCTCGTCCGCACCGACCTGCAGGGACGAGGGCTGGGTTGGGCCCTCCTCAAGCACCTCATCGACTATGCGCGGGCAGACGGCCTGGACGTCATCGAAGGCCTAATCCTCAGCGAGAACACGAAAATGCTCGCGATGGGCAGGGAATTCGGCTTCAAGCTGGCGCCCCACCATTCAGAGCCCGGCGTCACGATCGCCACGCTCAAGCTGCGGTAGCCGCGTTGCGGCGCTTGGATCAGGCACCTCCGACCCGTCTGTCGTCGACAAAGGCTCACCCTGGAAGCGACCCTTCAGGACCGCGATCAGAGCCAACGTAATGGAAATCGTCGCCGGCCCGAGAACAAGCCCGGAAGCGCCGAACAGGATGATGCCGCCCACAGCGCCAATGAAAGCGAGGACAGTGTGCAGCTTAAGCCGATTGCCGACAAATATCGGGTAGAGCAGATTATCGATCGTGGCGATTATCACGCCGCCCCATATAACCAGAACAAGAGCACGAGCCCACTCGCCTTCCACGGCAAGAAAGATGGCTGCGGGGACCCAGACCACGAACGCACCCAGCACGGGCACGATCGCGAGGAGACCCATGACCAGCCCCCAGAACGCGGGAGCCGGCAGGCCAAGCAACCAGAACATCAGACCGCCCAACGTGCCCTGAACGGCGGCGACCATGACGGTTCCGAACACCGTGGCATGCACCGCATCTGTGAAACGAGCGATGATATGTGCCGTCTCGTCGCTGTTCAGCGGCGAGAATTCTCTCAGGGCGTGCACCGCAAGCTTCCGATCGCGCAGGAAATAGAAGAGCATGTAGAAGACGAGCAGAAGCACGATTGCCTGATTGATCGATCCGCGCAACAGCGTTGCACTTTGTGCGGTGAGCCACTGGGCGATCCGACCCATCATCCCGGCAAGATCGAGACGCTCCCCGAGCCATACAGCAATCGTGGAGAGTATCGGTACGCCATTGATGATGCTCTGCCAGTCGGACGACCGCAGCGCTCTTTCGATGTTCATGGCGCCATCGGCAGCCTCCCGGACAAGCTGCTGCACGATAAAGAGCAGAAGCAACATCACAATCAAGGCAGCCACCGACGCCGAGACGAATGCGGCGACGTTTGCGCCAAGGTGCATTTCGAGTTTCGGCTGGACCGGCGCGATGAGGACGCCGAGCACGACAGCCCAGACAAGCGCCGGGAGGAATGGCAGTGCCAGCCGATAGGAGAGGTAGACGCCCAGGGCGGCGGCGGCCACGAGGACCAGCATCCTGGCCGCGCTCGAATCCATCCGCTCGATCATGGTCACAGCCTTTGGCGTTCTGTTCTTTTTCGCCTTGCTATTTTGCTGGCGCATATCGCTCTCGCCCCCGAAACCCGACGGGATTGCCAGTGCTGGCCGTCTCCGAAGAGGCCAATCGCCGTCGTGCATTGCCGCAGGTTCAGAATTCGAGCCTCAGAGTTTTTCCACCAGCTTCACCTGGTAAGTGTGCATCACGCCGTCGCTGAGGATCGAGACATATTCGCCGGTCACGAACCGTTCGTCGCTGAAGCGAAAACCGAGTTCGTCGTCATCCTCGCCCTCGCCGTAGTCGAGGTACCATTGGCCGCCCGGCTTGCGTCGCAGGCGCCCCACCAGATCCTCCTCGCCGGGACGGAAGCGGCGCACACGGCAGTTCGCCTGGTGCTTCACGCACTCCTTTGCATCAAGGTTGCCGTCGTCTTCGAGCGGAACGACAAGATCGTATCCATGAGCACGATCACCCTGCGGGTGGCCTTTTTCGCGTGCAAGCTCGAGCCTCACATGGCGGAATTTCTCGCTCAGGTGAGCGGTCGTGACAGTCATAGCGTCTCTCCAGTCGGTGATGCGTTGGCGTATTCTTCCGCGTTCCGAGGCACTCCTCCTTGATCGGGGTCAATCGCCCCGGCGACTCCGCTGCTTGATTCAGCGCAAAGGGCGCGCCGCTCATTCGCAGTAAGGAAAGCGACAAGGTGGAAATTCAGCATCCAAGGAGCGTGTGATGACCTTCAAAACCGTACTGAGCGTGGTCAGTGTCGAGCATTCCGATGGCGACTTGCGGTTGGCGATCGATCTGTCCCGACAGATCGACGCCCACCTTGCAGTCCTGGTGCTTTCGATTGCCGTCCCGCCACCAACCAGCGAATACGCCGCGGTGATGACGGAAGCTTGGCTGCAAGACCGTCAGGCTGAGATCGACCGGCTCCATGCGCGGGTGAAGGAGGTGACGGCGATTCTCGCCCAGAGCGAGCTTTCGGCCGATGTGGACGGCGAATATGTCGAGCGGGGCTGGACCGACGATATGGTCGGCCGACGGAGCCGATATGCCGATGTCACCCTGATCGGCCCGGAACTCAACAGCGACGAGGATCTGAAAACCATGGTCCTGAAAGGTTCCCTGTACGAGTCCCAGATCCCCGTTCTGCTCATCCCGGATGCCGCCGGCGCGACCTTGCTGCCGAAAAAGATCCTGCTCGCGTGGGATGGCGGCCCCGAGGCCACCCGTGCCGCACGTGAAGCCCTTCCACTGCTGACCGGTGCGGAGGACGTCCATCTCACGATGATCGATCCGCGGGCAACCGAAGACGGCCTGAACATTGAGCCCGGAACGGACCTTGCAGCCTATCTCGCCCACCACGGCGCAAAGATCACCATCGACCGGCTCCCGAGCGGCGGTCAGCCCATCGCGGAGACGCTGCGCAGGCATGCGGTGGATATGGCGGCAGACATGGTCGTGATGGGCGCCTACGGTCACTCGCGCCTGCGCCAGAGGATTTTCGGCGGTGTCACTCGCTTCATGATCGAGGAAGCGGATCTGCCCGTCTTCATGGCACGCTAGAATTACGGGCATCGAAATGTCTGTGGTTACGCCGCCTTGGCAGCCAACGGCCGGATTGAGCGACGCGCAAGCGGCCGAACGCCTGGCGCGCTTCGGGCCCAACGCCCTGCCGCAACCGCGGGCCGCATCTCTCCTTCGCGTTTTCCTGCGCCAATTCCTGAGCCCGCTCATCTATATTCTGCTTGCGGCGGCTGTCGTCTCGCTGGTTATGAGCGACTTGAAAGACGCGATCTTCATCGGCGCCGTGCTCTTGCTCAACGGCATCATCGGCGCGGTACAAGAACATTCGGCTGGCCGGGCGGCGGCAGCTCTGCGCAACCTGGAGGAGCCGCACGCCACGGTCCTGCGCGATGGGACGGTACGCCAGATGGACGCGCGCCAGCTCGTTCCCGGAGATCTCGTACTGCTCGAGGCGGGGGCGCGCGTGCCCGCCGATATGGAGCTTCTTCAGACGGAGGATCTACAGTGCGACGAGTCGCTGCTCACCGGTGAGTCCGCACCGGTGAAAAAGGTCGCCTCGAGGGGCCGCGCAACAGCCTTTGCTGGAAGCATGGTCACGCGCGGACGCGGACGCGGGCTGGTGACAGCCACCGGAACGGCAACCGAACTCGGCAAGATTGCAGAGCAGATCGGCAAGCCATCGGTCTCGCAGCCTCCACTGATGATCCGGCTTGAAAAATTCTCCCGGATTATCGCCATCGCCGTGGTGGTGGCGATTGCAGCCCTGGTCGGTGTCGGCCTGATCAGGGCAATGCCGTACTCCGACCTCTTTCTGATGGCCATCGGTCTTGCCGTATCGGCCATACCGGAAGGTCTGCCGGTGGCGATCTCCGTTGCCCTGGCGATCGGCATGCGGCGGATGGCGTCCGCGAACGTCATCGTGCGCAGGATGCCGGCGATCGAATCGCTCGGCTCCTGCACGATGATCGCCACGGACAAGACCGGCACGCTGACCATGAACCAGCTGACGGTCACCGATATCAGCCTGCCTGATGGAACCCGCGTTGCCTTCAGGCAAGGGGATGGCCGAGGGGAGTCCGATAACGCGCTCCACGCCTTTACGGAACAAGGAAGGGAGCGGATCACGCGGCTCCTGAAGGCGGCTGCCCTGCCCAACGAAGCGCGTCTTGTGCAGGACGGCGACGGTTGGAAGGGTTATGGCGATACTGTCGATATTGCGCTGCTTGCGGCAGCACATGAAGCCGGAATGGCTCTTGAAGAGGCGACGCAGACCTATCCTCTTCTCACCCGCATTCCCTATGAGCCCGATCTGAAATTCGCGGCCTCCTTCCATCAAGGCAAGACGTGCACCCGCGTGTTCGTGAAAGGCGCTCCTGAAACGCTTATCGCCATGTGCGACCGCATGAACGCGGGCGGCTCCGCTTTTGCGATCGACCGCGAAGCCCTCGTCCGGCAGAAGGAGGAGATGGCCGCGCGCGGACTGCGCGTGCTCGCCTTCGCCGAAGGCGAGATCGCATCCGAGCCGGAAAGCCAATATGGCCACCACCACCTCGTCGACCTTGTCTTCCTTGGCTTCGCCGGCATGCAGGACCCGGTGCGGCCGGAAGTGCCGGACGCGATACGCGACTGCTACGCAGCCGGCATCGAGGTGGTCATGGTCACGGGCGACGATCCGGGAACCGCAGGCGCGATCGCCCGGGATGCGGGCCTGCAGTTCTCACCCGATCAGGTGGTGACCGGCCAGGACATTCGCCGAGCGGAAGCGGAAGGGCCGGACGCTCTCGACCGCCTGACCGGCCAGGCCCGCATCTATGCGCGCGTGGACCCGGCGCAGAAGCTGTCGATCGTGCTGTCACTGGCCCGCAACGGGCATTTCGTGGCGGTGACGGGAGATGGCGTCAATGATGCGCCAGCGCTGAAGCACGCCCATGTCGGCGTCGCGATGGGGCGCAAGGGCACGGACGTCGCCAAGGAAAGCGCCGATATCATCCTGACCGACGACAATTTCGCCTCTATCGTTGCCGGCGTGCGGGAGGGGCGGGTCGCCTACGCGAATATCCGCAAGGTGGTCTTCATGCTCGTCTCGACGGGCGCGGCCGAGGTCGTCCTGTTCCTGCTTGCCTTTCCCCTGGGCCTGCCGATGCCGCTCCTGCCGGTGCAACTCCTTTGGCTGAACCTCGTGACCAACGGTATCCAGGACGTCGCCCTGGCAGCGGAGAAAGCCGAAGGCGACGAGCTTTCCTATCCGCCACGCAGTCCGAACGAGTCCATTTTCGATCGCGTCATGATCCGCCGCATCTGGCATTCGACCCTCGTCATGGGACTGGGCGGTTTCGCGGTGTTTTACTGGCTGCTCCAGCAGGGCTACGGAGAGGCCGAGGCACGCAATCTGCTCCTTCTTCTGTTCGTTCTCTTCGAGAATTTCCAAACCTTCAACAGCCGGTCAGAGCATCATTCAGTGTTCCGCCAGCGGCTCCTCTCCAACCCGCTCCTGGTGCTTGGAGTGCTCGCGGCGCAGGCACTCCATATCGGAGCCATGTACATTCCCTGGCTGAGCGGCGTGTTGCAGGTTGCACCCGTCTCCCTTTTCGAATGGACCGCCCTCCTGCTGGCCGCATCCGCGCTCCTCGCCGTCATGGAATTCGAGAAGATGTGGGACGGCAGGCACCATCTACGTCTCGCCACAAAGGCGTCTTGAGCACAGCAATAGTGCCTTGTGGGTTGCCTTGACCGGGATCAAGGCACGGGTCGCACCTCTCTGCGAATGTGCACGAGATCACCGGGCATGCCCGGGCAAGGAGCCATACGCGGAGGCGAAAATGCGAGCCAAGGACCTGATGTCCACCCGATGCGTCACGGTGTCCGCCGAGAACAGCATCAAGCATGCTGCACAGATCATGCTGGACCATGATCTGAGCGGCCTGCCGGTGCTTGCCGACGATGGCCGGCTCGTGGGAATCATCACGGAAGGGGACCTGCTCCGTCGTTGCGAATTGGGCAATGTGAAGGCTGGCGAGGAACTGCCCCCGGAGACAAGGGCACGAGGCTATCTCCATGGCCACGGCTGGAAGGTCGGCCATGTCATGTCTCCGGACGTGGTGGCTGTGACCGAGGATGCGTCCGCCGACCACATAGCCGAGCTCATGGCCAGGCATGGGATCAAGCGGGTTCCGGTGCTCCGCGGGGATCGCGTCGTAGGCATCGTCTCCCGCCGCGACCTCCTCAAATTGATCTGTTCGGCGCCCAAGGATGCCACGGCGCTTGGCGACGCGGCGATCGAGCGGAGTGTTCGCGCGCGGTTGAATCAGGATCTCGGGCTTGGTGATGACCAGATCGAAGTCAAAGTCAAAGCGGGAACGGTTCGCCTGCGGGGCTCGGTCGGGTCCGAAGCCGAGCGCCAGGCGCTGGCCGCATTGGCAGAGGGTGTGCGCGGCGTCGCCGGGATCGCACTCGATGTGGCGATTGCGCCAGGCACCGAGATCATCGATCGTGACCGGCAGGTCGTCAGCTCAGATAGACCTCGCTTCCATAGCGTCGCATCATGCGCTGGCTGTTGAAGTAGGAGCCGATCTTCGAGATGGACTGCTTCATCATCCAGATCCAGCGCGGGCGGTTTTCGTAGAAGAGCGGCAGAACGGTCCGTTCGAGCTTCTCCAGGCAGGCGGATGCATGTTCCTTGGCAGGCCGGCCTCCCTCTCCGATGGCCCACCCAGTAACGCCTTCGACCCATCCTTCACTCCACCAACCGTCGAGAACGCTCAAGTTGAGGACGCCGTTGAGCGCTGCCTTCATTCCGCTGGTGCCGGACGCTTCCAGTGGCGGCATCGGCGTGTTCAGCCACACATCCGCCCCCGACACAAAGAGCCGGGCCAGCTCCATGTCGTAATTCGGAACGAAGGCAGCCGGGAGCTCCGGCGCCAGTTCACGGATATGGCGATGGATCTCGGCGATCAGCGCCTTGCCTTCCTGATCCTGCGGGTGCGCCTTGCCGCCCATGACGATCTGGAAGGGATAGCGCCGATTGATTTCGCGAAGCCGATCGAGGTCAGTGAAGATGAGATGAGGCCGCTTATACCCGGTCATTCGGCGAGCGAACGCGATGATCGGCCGCTCCTCGTCAAGCATTTGGCCGGTCGCCTTCGCCACCGCGGCGACGAGATCCCTCTTCGCGCTTTGATGCGCGTTCCAGATCGCCTCATCGGGCAGCTGCTCGCAGCGTGTCAGCCGCTCCGGCTGATGGGCCCAGCTCGAAAGAATGCCCTGGAACAGTTCCGCGAACGATCGATGCGCCCATGTCGGGACATGAACCCCGTTGGTGACCGCGCCCACCTGGTAGCCTGGGAACATAAGGCGGGTCGTCTCGGCATGGACTTCCGCCACACCATTGACATGCCGGCTGAGGTTGAGCGCGAGAAGCGTCATGTTGAGCTCGTCCTCGCCGCCCAGATGCTTGAGCAAGTCGGGGTCTACCAGCCCGCCATGCCCCAGGATCCGCGCTACCTCGTCATAGGAGAACCTGTCATGGCCGGCTTCGACCGGCGTGTGGGTTGTGAACACGCAGGCCTCGCGGACCTTGTCCAGTCGCCCCTGCAACGGCACATCGCTTCCGGTCTGCTTGGCGAGAAGGTGGAGGGTAAGCAGCGAGGCATGGCCTTCATTGAGGTGAAATTTCCTGATCTCGAAGCCGAGTCCTTCGAGAATTCGAGCACCGCCGACCCCAAGCACGACTTCCTGCTTGAGACGGTAGGCGGCATCACCGCCATAGAGACGGTCCGTTATGCTTCGATCTTCCGGACGGTTCTGCTCGAGTCTCGTATCGAGGAGAAGGACAGGGATCCGCCCGCCGAGCGGGCAGGAGACGACGTAGAGCCATGGCCTCACCCAGACGGAACGCCCCTCGATATCGACGGCCGCCATAAAATCCAGCTGCGTGGCCCAGTCTTCCACGCGCCATGGATCCGGATGGTCGACCTGCTCCCCTGCGCTTCCTATCTCCTGCCGCAAATAGCCCTCGTGCGACACAAGCGTGACGAAAACGAGCGGCAAGTCGAGATCGGCGGATGACCGGGCGCAGTCGCCGGCAAGTATGCCGAGGCCCCCGCTATAGGTCCGCATCTCCGGCCGGAGGGCAATCTCCATGGAAAAGTAGGCAATGCTGGTGTGCCTCAGAAACTGTTGGAGAGTGTCCATGGCCTTCTGTTCCTTCATGGGACCGGTCGTCGCCGGCATGCGCCGCCGCGAGCCTAAGCCTTTTCGACCGCTGACAGGACATGGCGTGCGATCACCACTTCCTCGTCGGTCGGGATCACGTATACGTCGACCGGGCTGTCAACAGCGCTGATCCGCTCCGCATGGGTTTCGTTGGCGCCGGGATCGATCCTTGCGCCGAGCCATGTCAGACGTGAGCAGATGGCCGAGCGGATCGAGGCCGAGTGCTCGCCTATTCCTGCGGTGAACACCAGGCCGTCGAGACCGCCCATCGTACTGGCCAGTGCCGCCGCCTCCCGCGCCGCGCGGAAGGCGAAGAGCTCAAGCGCTTCGCGGGCGCGCGGATCGCGGCTTTCCGAAAGCGTCCGCACGTCGCTCGAGATACCGGAAACCCCCAAAAGGCCGGACTCCTCGTAAAGCACATGCTGAAGCTCCGCGTGAGAAAATCCCTCCTCCTGAAGGAGGTAAAGGAGCACGCCCGGATCGATCGCACCGCAGCGCGTGCCCATCACCAGGCCGTCGAGCGCGGAAAATCCCATGGTGGTGTCGACGCTGTTGCCGTCGTGCAGGGCGCATAGGCTCGCGCCGTTTCCAAGATGCGCGACAATGACCCGTCCTGCCGCGAGCTCCGGAGACACCTGCCGCAGGCGAGATGCGATATATTCGTAGGAAAGGCCGTGAAATCCGTAACTCTGGATTCCCTTAGCCTCGTAGCGCCGAGGCAGGGCATAGCGCCTGACCGTGGCCTCGATCGTTCCGTGAAAAGCCGTGTCAAAGCAGCCGACCTGCGGCAAAAGCGGTCGCAAGGCAGTAAGGGCACGGATAGGAGCGGTGCTGCGCGGCTGATGGAGCGGCGCAAGGGGCGTCAGCTTCTCCACTTCGTCGATCACCTGCGGCGTCAGCGGTACCGGCTCGCTGAACCGGCTGCCGCCGTGGACGATGCGGTGGCCGGCCGCAACAAGTCCCTGACCGGTCCAACTGTCGGCCCAACGGAGCAATTCGCCGATCGCATCTTCAAGGCCCCTGCCCGGCAACTCCTTCTCCAGAAGCGTTTTCCCATCCGGGCCCTTGGCGGTCAGGCTGCGCACGTCGCCAAGGCCGACTGCGCCACGGGCCATGGAGCGCGGTACTCCTGAAGAGCCAGCCTCGTAGAGACCGAACTTGAGGCTCGAGGAGCCGGCATTGAGGGCGAGGATGGCACTCGGCATCAGTCACCGGCTTCGGCGGCCGTCTTGTAGGGCCACCCCCAATCGCGGATTTCAGGCATGTCCTCGCCATGCTCGCGGATATAGGCGGCGTGCTCGGCGAGCTTTTCGTTGAGCCGTGCGACCAGTTCGTCCGCCTTGCCGCCCAACCGCGTCACGCGGATGGCGGCGGCAATGGCGAGATGGAACCGGTCGAGCGAATTCATCACCACCATGTCGAAGGGCGTGGTGGTCGTGCCTTCCTCGCGAAAGCCGTGCACATGCACGTTGTCGTGGTTGGCGCGCTTATAAGTCAGCCGGTGAATGAGATAGGGATAGCCGTGATAGGCGAAGATCACCGGTTTGTCCGTCGTGAACAGGGCGTCGAAGACCTGATCATCAAGGCCATGTGGATGCTCGCTCGCCGACTGCAGCGTCATCAGGTCGACCACATTGACGACGCGGATCTTCAGGTCGGGGAAGGCGGAGCGCAGGATATCCACGGCAGCAAGCGTCTCCAGCGTCGGCACGTCGCCGGCGCAGGCCATGACCACATCCGGTTCCTCGTCTCCGGCCGCCGTGCCCGCCCATTCCCAGATGCCCGCCCCTGCCTTGCAGTGGATCTCGGCCTCATCGGCGCTCAGCCATTGCGGCGACGGCTGCTTGCCGGCCGTGATCACGTTGATGCGGTTGTAGGTTTTGAGGCAGTGATCGGTCACCCACAGCAGCGTGTTCGCGTCGGGCGGGAAATAGAGGCGGATCGTATCCGCCTTCTTGTTGGCGACGAAATCGGCGAAGCCGGGATCCTGATGGCTGAAGCCGTTGTGGTCCTGCCTCCAGACATGGGAGGTGAGCAGGTAGTTGAGCGAAGCGATCGGCTCGCGCCAGGCGAGCTCACGCGAGACCTTCACCCATTTGGCGTGCTGGTTGACCATGGAATCCACGATGTGGATGAAGGCCTCATAGCAGGAGAAGAGCCCATGCCGGCCGGTTAGCAGATAGCCCTCCAGCCAGCCCTGGCAGAGATGTTCGCTCAACACCTCCATGACGCGGCCGTCGCGCGTCAGATGCACGTCGTAGGGCTCGATCCTCTCCATCCAGACACGATCGGTAACATCGAAGACGGCGTCGAGCCGGTTGGACGATGTCTCGTCCGGCCCCATCAGCCTGAAATTGTCCACGTTGAGCTTCATCACGTCGCGCAGATAGGTGCCCATCATGCGCGTCGCCTCGGCTTTCACCTCTCCCGGCTGCGGGATGTCGAGAGCATGGTCCTTCCAGTCCGGCAGGATGAGGTCGCGCTTCAAAAGCCCGCCATTCGCATGCGGATTGGCGCCCATGCGCTTCGTCCCCGATGGCGCGAGAGCGGCGAGCTCGGGCCGTAGCCGCCCGCCCTCCTCGAACAGTTCCTCCGGCCTATAGCTTAGCATCCAGTCTTCCAGCACGCGCCGGTGAGCCTCATCGCCCCGCGCGTTGGCGACCGGCACCTGGTGCGAGCGCCAGAAATCCTCGACCTTCTTGCCGTCCACCTCTTTCGGTCCGGTCCACCCCTTCGGGCTGCGCAGAACGATCATCGGCCAGCGCGGGCGCTCTCCAGACCATCCCGGATCACGCGCCTGGCGCTGAATGACGGAGATGCGGTCGAGCGCCGTGTCGAGCGTGCGGGCCATCAGCTTGTGCATCTCGGCGGGCTCGCTGCCTTCCACGAAGAAGGGTTCGTATCCGTAACCTGTGAAGAGCGAGCGCAGTTCTCCGTCTTCCATCCGGCCGAGGACTGTGGGGTTGGCAATCTTGTAGCCATTCAAATGGAGAATTGGCAGAACCGCGCCGTCTCGCGCGGGGTTGAGGAACTTGTTGGAATGCCACGCGGTGGCGATGGGACCCGTTTCCGCCTCGCCGTCGCCGACCACGCACGCAACCAGCAGGTCGGGGTTGTCGAAAGCGGCGCCGTAGGCGTGCGCCAGCGCGTAGCCGAGTTCTCCGCCCTCGTGAATCGAGCCCGGTGTTTCCGGGGCAGCATGGCTGGGCACCCCGCCAGGAAAGGAGAACTGGCGGAATAGTCTTCTCAGCCCTTGTTCATCCTGGGACACATCCGGATAGATCTCGCTGTATGTCCCTTCGAGATATGTGTTGGCCACCATCGCGGGGCCACCGTGGCCCGGGCCGCAGACATAGATCACGTTCAGGTCGCGCGCGCGGATGACCTGGTTCAGGTGCGCGTAGACGAAGTTCAGGCCCGGCGTCGTTCCCCAGTGGCCCAGAAGCCGCGGCTTGACGTGCTCGGGCCTGAGCGGCTCGCGCAGCAGCGGGTTGTCCATGAGATAGATCTGGCCCACCGAGATGTAATTGGCCGCTCTCCAATAGCGGTCGATCGCTTCAAGTTCCGACAACCCCGGCCCTGTTTCGCCATTAGGTTTGGCAATATCCATCTGAATACTCCTCAAGGCGGAAATCTGGGGCAGAAGCACGGAATGAAAAGGCCTTTTCGAAAACCTCCCACGTCCGCCCGGAGAAGACGTTGATCAGGGTCAACTTCCACGTCGTTCAGGACGCGCGAAGAGAGGCGAGCACCGCGACCGCCGCTCGAAGGCAATACGCGGCGGTCGCGAATTTGTTTCCGTTTGACACGGGTCAAGGCGCGGTCGCGCTCATCTGCCAATTTACGCGGGAACAAAGAGACATGCTCCGCGATGCAACGGAAGTATCGATTGATCACCGCCACGGCTCTGCTCCTGGCGAGTCTTGCAAGGCCTGCATTGGCCGAGGATGCCCAAATTGCACGCGGCAGGGCCCTCGTTGAGGCGAACTGTTCGCGTTGTCATGCGGTAAGCCGGGATGATGCCAGCATGCACCCAGAAGCGCCCGCATTCCGCACGCTTTGGAAGCGCTACCCGATCGATGCTCTCGAAGAAGCCTTCGCCGAAGGGATCTATGTCGGACATCCGGACATGCCGGAGTTCATCGCCGATCCGGACCAGATCGCCGCCATCATCGCCTACATCGAGTCGATTCAGGACTGACGGCGGGCAACCAAGGAACCAGAACCATGACTGAACACATAAAATGCATTCTTGTGGGCGTGGCCGCGAAGGACGATTTCTCGGCAACCCCGGCGCTCGAATTCGCCATTGCGCTCGCAAAAAAGCGCGGCGCCTGTCTCACCGTCTGCGCCCTGCCCCCCGCCTTCTATGTGCCTGTCACACGCACCGGCGGATCCGCGTCCGCCATCCTCAGGAGCGAGATCGGACGTCTCGAGGAGATCACCCATCGATCCGCACGCAGTGCATCGGAAATCGTCGGCAAGGCCGGGGTCTCGTGCATCGCCGAGCACACGCTCTCGCCGCTTGAGCCCAGAACCGGCCGACTGGTGCGCCTGGCGCGCGTGAACGACGTCACCATCCTCGATGCCGCCGAGCCCGAGGACAACGCCCAACGCGACGCAATCGAAAACGTTCTGTTCGACAGCGGCCGACCCGTGCTGGTCATACCTCGGACGGGCGGGAATGCCGAGCCCCGACGTATTGCCGTTGCCTGGGACGGCAGCGCCCGCTCGGCACGCGCGGTGGCCGACGCCCTGCCGTTCCTCAAGCAGGCGGGAGCCGTTTTCGTCGTCACCGTCACGGGAGAAAAGGATCTCTCGCGTATGGCGCCGGGTGCCGATCTTGCCACTCACCTTCTTCAGCACGGCGTTTACGAACCGCACCTGGAGACACTTTCGGCGATCGACGGTGACGCCTCGGCAAGGTTGCGCAAATTCATCGAGGACGAGTCCATCGATATGCTCGTCATGGGCGCGTTCGTCCATTCACGCTTCCGACAGGCGATCCTCGGCGGCGTCACGCGTTCGCTGCTGGACGACGTTCCCGTGCCGCTTCTCATGGCGCATTGACGCAGACCGACGGGCGCCTCCTGGGCGCCCGCCATGCCATCGGCTTTCCAGGGCAGCCGACTTGTCAGGCGATCAGCGTGCCCGCATGGCGTTCCAGAATGGCGAGCGCATCCTCGAGCGCACCAATGCCGGCGATGCCACCGGTCGCCCTGACAAAGGCACTCGCTGCTTCGACCTTCGGCCGCATCGAGCCGGCCGGGAAGTCTCCCGGATCGAGCTCGCCTGGTACGGCTTTGCGGATTGCTGTTTGGTCTGGTTGACCCCAGTTCCGATAGACAGCGTCGACATCGGTCAGCATAAGCAGTGCGTCGGCGCCCAGGTCTTGCGCCAGGAGTTTCGCCGACCGGTCCTTGTCGATCACCGCTTCCACCCCCATCAGGCCACCGTCGGGACGGCGGACGACCGGAATGCCTCCGCCGCCGGCGCAAACGACGATCACATTCTGCTCAAGCAGCAACTTAATCACCGACACATCGGGGATGTGCTTCGGCAGAGGCGAGGCCACGACACGGCGATACTTGTCCCCGTCCGGCGCAACCGCCCAGCCGCGTGATTTCGACAAGCGCTCTGCTTCCTCCCTTTCATAGACGGGGCCGACCGGTTTGGTCGGGTGCCGAAAGGCGGGATCGGCCGGATCGACCTCGACCTGCGTCAGAAGGGTCGCGACGCGGGGGCCCTGGGGAAGCGCGTTTTCAAGCTCCTGTTCGACGAGATAACCGATCATGCCTTCAGTCTCCGCACCCAGCACGTCGAGCGGATAGGCTTCGTCGGGCTTGTAGGCGGCCGATTGCAGCGCAAGGAGACCCACCTGCGGCCCGTTGCCGTGGCAGACCACGACGCGATGGCCGGCCCGCACGACCTCCGCTATGGCCGCCGCCGCGCGCTTCACATTGGCGCGTTGGTTCCCGGCCGTCGGCGGCTCTCCGCGCTTAAGCAGCGCGTTGCCGCCAAGGGCGATGACGACCAGCATCTTACCCGCCGATCGTCGCGATGAGGACTGCCTTGATCGTGTGCATGCGGTTTTCCGCCTGCTCGAAAACGACCGATGCGGGGGATTCGAACACCTCCTCCGTCACCTCCATGCAGTCGATGCCGAACTCTTGGAAGATCTTCTCGCCCATTTTGGTCTCTCGATTGTGAAACGCCGGCAGGCAGTGCATGAATTTCGCATGCGGATTGCCCGTCGCCTGCATGACCTCGGAGGTGACGCGGTATTTCGTCAGCCGTTCGATGCGCTCGGCCCAGACCGATTGCAGCTCGCCCATGGAAACCCAGACATCCGTGTAGACATAATCGCAGCCCATCACGGCCTGCTCGATGTCCTCGGTGAGCGTGATCCTGGCGCCAGTGCGCGCCGCGATCTCACGGCATTGGTCGACCAGCCGCTGATCGGGCCAATATTGTTCGGGTCCGCAAAGCCGCATATCCATGCCGATGAGCGCCGCGCCGACCATGAGCGAGTTGCCCATATTGTTCCCGGCATCGCCCAGGAAGGCGAAGGACACGGCCGACAGGTGCTTGCGCGTGTATTCGCGCATGGTCAGGAAATCGGCCAGAATCTGCGTCGGATGGAACGCGTCGGTCAGGCCGTTATAGACCGGCACGCCGGCATGGCGGGCAAGCTCTTCGGCAAGATCCTGCCCGAAGCCGCGATACTCGATCGCGTCGTAAAGACGGCCGAGCACACGCGCCGTATCCTTCATCGATTCCTTGTGGCCGATCTGGGTTCCCGTGGGCCCGAGATAGGTGACATGCGCGCCCTGATCGTAGGCGGCCACCTCGAAGCCGGTTCGGGTGCGGGTCGAATCCTTCTCGAAGATGAGGGCGATGTTCTTGCCCTTGAGGCGCTGCTGTTCATAGGCGCCATATTTGGCCTGCTTCAGCGAGGCGGAGAGCTTGAGCAGGAACCGGATCTCGTCCGGCGTGAAGTCGAGCAGCGTCAGGAAGCTGCGTCCGTGGAGATTGACGGGCATGGTCTTGGCCTTTGGGGTTGGGATCAGGCGGGATCGCGGATGAGCGGGCAGGTCATGCAATGTCCGCCACCGCGGCCGCGTCCGAGCTCGGCGCCGGGGACGGTGATGACCTCGACACCGGCCTTTCTCAAAAGCGTGTTGGTGTAGGTGTTGCGGTCGTAGCCGACGACGACGCCGGGCTCGAGCGCGACGACATTGTTGCCGTCATCCCACTGCTCGCGCTCCTGGACGTAGGCATCACCACCCGTCTCCACGACGCGCAACTTCTGAAGGCCGAGTGCGCCGGCCACCACCTCGGTCAGTGGCTGTTCCTCGACACGTGCGTCCACCGTGCCCGGCTTTTCGCCGGGGCGGAGGGAATAGGCCTCGATACCGTTCACCACTTCGGCAAAGACGGTGACGAGGTCGCGATCGCAGAAAGTGAAAACCGTGTCCAGATGCATGCTCGCCCGCTCCCTGGGGAGCTTGCAGGCGATGACACGCTCGGCGGCTCCGTGGGCGAAGAGCGAGCGCGCGATCTGCCCCACCGCATGCGCTGTGGTGCGCTCGCCCATGCCGACCAGAACCGCGCGGTTGCCGATGGGCATCACGTCGCCGCCTTCCGCCGTGGCGGCGCCGAAGCTGCGGTCGGGGTTGCCGAACCAGACGGGAAAGCCGGCGTCGCGGAAATCCGGATGGAAGCGGTAGATCGCGGCGATGTTCACCGTCTCGAGCTGCCGCGCGTTCCACCGCATGGGATTGAGCGTCACGCCCTCATAGATCCAGCAAGTCGTGTCGCGGGTGAAGATGTGATTGGGCAGCGGCGGCAGGATGAAATCCTCCGGCGTCAGAACTGAGGCAACGACACTGTTGGTCTTCACCGGCAGCTCGGCCTTGCTCAACCCGCCGACGAGGATACTCGACAGCGCATCGGCATCGATCTCCATCAGGTGAGCATGCAGATCGTCGGCAAGGCCGACGCCGACCGTATTGTCGTTGACGCGCCGGTCGACCAGCCAGCGCCGGGCCTCCGGGATGCGCATGGTCTCCGTCAGCATTTCGCGCAGGAACACCACCTCCACGCCGCGGTAGCGCATGGCATCGACGAAGGTCATGTGCTCGACGCGGGCCTGCTTCACCCACAGTACGTCGTCGAACAGGAGTTCGTGGCAGTTGGATGGCGTCAGGCGCGCCAGCGCCGTCCCGGGCCTATGCACCATGACGCGGCGCAGCTTGCCCACTTCCGAGTGCACTCCGTAGACAAGGGACATGTCGGTCTCCTCAGGCGAGAACGGTTGCGACGCTGAGGCAGATCATGATGATCGCCGACAGGATGAGGAGCAGAGGCCACATGAAGGCGAGCCAGCGCTCATAGGGCACCCGGCCGATGGCGAGCGCGCCCATCACCACGGCGAAGGTCGGGTTGACGAGGTTCACGAGGCCGTTGGCCGATTGATAGGCGGTGACCACCAGATCGCGTCCCGTGCCGACGAAATCGGCGACCGGCGCCATGATCGGCATACTGAGCACGGCGAGACCGGAGGACGAGGGCACGAAGAAGGACAGAAGCACCTCGATCCAGTAAATAACGTTGACGAACACCACCGCCGACAGGCCGGAGACCGAGACCTCGGCCCAATGCAGGATGGTGTCGGTGATCTTGCCCGCATCCATGATGACGACGATGCCGCGAGCGAGCCCGATGATGAGGGCAACACCCAGGAGATCGCGCGCGCCGTTCAGGAACGCATCGACGAATTTCTGCTCGCCGGTCCGTGCGATAATGCCGATGAGAAGAGCGGAGGCGAGGAACAGGCCGGTCATCTCGCCCATCCACCAGCCGCCATAGAGCACGCCCCAGATCATCACCACGAAGGTCAGACCAAAGAGCGTCAGTACGATCTTGTGCAGGCCGGTGAAGTCGAGTGCGGCGTCGTTCTCGTGGCCGGCGAGGAAGTGCTTCTCGTTGTCGGCTTTGCGATCGTACACAAGCGACTTGGTGGGATCGAGCCGCACGCGTTCGGCGTAGCGCATCACGTAGACGACGCAGGCGAGCCATGAGAGGCCGAGGATGACGAAGCGCAGCACGATACCCTGTGTGAAGGGGATACCGGCGGCATCCGACGCGATCACCGTGGCGAAAGCATTCACCGTCGAGCCAAGCACACCGACGCCCGCGCCGAGCAGGATCACCGCCACCGCGGTGACCGCATCGTAGCGCGCTGCGATCATGACCGGGATCAGGAGCATGTAGAAGGCCAGCGTCTCTTCGGCCATGCCGTAGGTCGTGCCGCCGAAGGCGAAGAGGCCCATGAGGACCGGGATCATCCACTTCTCCCGGCCGCGCAGCGCCGTCATCGCACCGCCCACGCCGGCATTGACGGCGCCGGTCGAGGCGACCACGCCGATGAAGCCGCCGATGACCAGCACGAACAGAGCCACGTCGATGGCATTGGCCGTGCCGCTCGCCGGATCGTAGAGTCCGGCGATCGGCGCCATGATCACGTCGAAAACGCCCTGCGGGTTGGGGTCCGTCGTCTGATAGGTGCCGGCGACCGGCACCTCCCTATCGAGCGCGGTGTTGAAGGTGCGCTCATACTGCCCGGCCGGAATGACCCAAGTGAGCGCGGCAACGAGGATGATAAGTCCGAACAGAATGGTGAAGGCCGATGGAAAGGGGAGCCTCCGCGGCTCGGTTGCGTCGCTGGCGATGGCCATGACAGCGTCTCCTGGAAAGAATTGACAGGACCGCCCTTTCGGCAGTCATCAATCCCCCTAGCTCGAACGCGCCGCGCAAACTTTGATCCAGCGCAACGTCTCCGAAGAAGTCTGGCGCAGAAGTCAAGACACTACTTTCGCATGCCCAGCAGGTCGGAAATGGCAGTCAAGGTATTTGCGCCAGAGCAAAGAACTTCGGCCGGTCTGCCTGTAGCGTTTTCTTCATCGACAACCAGACACTACAAGGAGACCGAAATGTTCACGCGTCGCGAAGCACTGCTGGGCGTTGCCACAGCCGCCATGCTGAGTGCCCTGCCCTTCACGGCGTCGCCCGTTCTAGCAGGCGAAGCCGACGCCCTGCCGCGCCAGACGGTCGCGCTGGTTCCGCCGCCCTTCGTGCATGATCACGAGCAGGTGGCGACCGGCGGGCCGAAGGTCGTCAAGTTCACCATGACCATCCAGGAGAAGGAGATCGTCATCGACGAGGACGGCACGACCTTCCAGGCCATGACCTTCGACGGCTCGGTTCCCGGGCCGATGATGGTGGTGCATGAGGGTGACTATGTGGAGCTGACGCTGGTCAACCCTGAGACCAACGGCCTCGCCCACAATATCGATTTCCATGCCGCGACCGGCGCCATGGGCGGCGGCGAGCTGACCCTGATCAATCCTGGCGAACAGACCACCTTGCGCTTCAAGGCCACCCGTGCGGGCGTCTTCGTCTATCACTGCGCGCCGGGCGGGCCGATGACTCCCTGGCATGTGGTCTCGGGCATGAGCGGCACCATCATGGTGCTGCCGCGCGAGGGGTTGAAGAACGACAAGGGTGAGCCCATCCGCTACGACCGCATCTACTATATTGGCGAGAACGATTTTTACGTTCCGCGCGATGCGGACGGCAACTTCAAGAGCTACGAGTCGGCGGGTGACGCCTATGCCGACACGGTGGAGGTGATGCGCGGGCTGGTTCCGACCCATGTCGTCTTCAACGGGGCCAAGGGGGCGCTGACGGGCGACAGCGCCCTGACCGCCAAGGTCGGCGAGACGGTCATGATCGTCCACGCGCAGGCGAACCGGGACACTCGGCCTCACCTGATCGGCGGCCATGGCGACCATGTCTGGGAAGAGGGCAAGTTCGCCAACCCGCCCGCCAGAGACCTCGAAACCTGGTTCATCCGCGGCGGCTCGGCGGGTGCCGCGACCTACACCTTCCTGCAGCCCGGCCTCTATGCCTATGTCAATCATAACCTCATCGAGGCGATCGAACTGGGAGCGGCCGCGCACATCATGGTGGAGGGCGAGTGGAATGACGATCTGATGAAGCAGGTCGACGCGCCGCGACCGATCGCATCCTACTGAGCGGGCGAGCTTACAAGACCAAGGCCCGGCGCATCGCGTCGGGCCTTTCCGATTCAGGCAGGCTGAAGCCGCCGTGTGAGGAGTGCCGGGCCGTAGAGGACGGCAAAGCCGAGGAAGGCGAGCGCCCACGCCCCGCCCGCCGCGTGGATCCAGACCATCCGCACATCGAACGCCGCCACGATGCGTAGAAGCGCAGCGGCAAAGACGGCAGCAAAGATGACGATCGTCGCGCGGTCCGCCTGGAGCGTCCGGCCGGTATGCCCCAAGGTGGCGCGCACCATTACCGAAAGGGTCATGCCGCCGATCGCGCCACCGCCCAGCGCATGCATGCCGGCGGCGACTGGAACGGCGCCCGGCGCGAAAATCGCCAGGGACAGGAGTGCGAGGCCGAGGGGAACGAAAGTGTAGGCAAGGTGAAGCACCGCGACCAGCGGATCGCGCCAGGTGCGCTCGCCTGCCCAGCGCGCCAGTCGCCCGGCCTGCAGGATGGCCGCGAGTGCCATAAGCGTTGCGGAAACCGCGTGTTCCGGCGCGACGGTCCACGCGGCCAACGCCAGGACGGATGCCACGATGGAAAGGCCGTCATACCGCCCGAAGGAAACCGGCAACCGCCCCGGATTTTCCCGAACCAGCCAGTTGCGCGTGAAGGACGGAATAATGCGGCCGCCGATCAGCATGATCAGCGTGATCGCCGCAGCGAGCCCCAGACGCCGGCTGACGTCGGAAACGCCATGGAATTGTGCCTCGATGTGGAAGAGACCGTTGGCGAGGAGAAGGACCGCGACCGGCACGAGGACCTTGAGATTGCGCCAGTTCCTGCCGGCGACGATCTCGCGGGCGATCGCCAGGCCAAGGGCGGCGAGAAAGGCGCAATCGATGACGGCGGTAAGCTGCCAACCGAGCGACGCCGACAGAAGAACGGCAAAGCGCCCCGCGCCCCACAACAGAACGAGTACAAGAAGCGGTAGGCCCTGCACAGGCAATCTGCCCGTCCAGTTGGGCACCGCCGTCAGGAGGAAGCCGGCAACGATCGCCGCGAGATAGCCGAACAGCATCTCATGGATATGCCAGTCCGCTGGCAGAAACAGCATGCGCATGTCGAGCGCACCCATGTAAAGCGGCACCCATATGAGAATCGAAAGGCCCGCATAGAGCGAGCCCAGGAGAAAAAACGGCCGGAAGCCGTAGGAAAGCAAGGCGGGGCCCTCGAAGGCCCGGAGCCTGGGAATGGCCATGAATGCACTCCAATGGAAAGACGGCCGGGCGGCACTGGCTCGTGCTTGTCCCGGCCGTATCGTCACATCGCCAAGAAGATCGTAGCGGCGCCATGCCTCACTTCGAGGCTACGGCCTGTCCGAACAACTCGGCAAACACCTTGCCGGCCTTGCCGGGATGCTTCACCGTTTCCGCCTGGGCGGCATTGACGGGTTCACCGACCGTGATCAGCGCCACCATGCCCATGCCGTAGTGGGGCGCGCATTTGACGCCGTAAATGCCTTCCTCGGCGAGCGTCACCGTGACTTCCTCGTTGATCTTGCCCTTGAAACCTTCCGCTCCTTCAGGGACCATCCCCTTGATCGTCTCCGCGTTGTGGCCCTTGTCGACGGCCACGAAGCGGATCGTATCGCCAGGCGCCGCACGGACGATGTCCGGCACGAAAACCATCGCACCCTTCTCGCCCTTGTTCAGCATCTCGATCACATGCTCCTCGGCGCCTGCAGCGCCGGTGACGGCGAGCAGGACGCAGGCTGCGGCGAGCATTGTCTTTTTCATTTCGGTTCCTTTCCTATCGGCCTCGGGTGTTGCATCCTGTTTATCGCCGAGAGCAGGCGGAGAATTTGCGCTCGCGCAAAGTGAGCCGAAAATGTTCACCGAACCGCCGGGAGATAATGTGCCTAAACTCGATGCATCGCTGATTGCCGGCCTGCCACCTTTTGAAAGCCTCGAGAAGGAGGAGCTCGAGCAAGTGCTCGCTCCCGCCCGGTCCTTGCGGTTCGAAAGAGAGAAGCCCATTTTCGAACAGGAGGCGGAGGCGCATCTCTTCTTCGTCTTGCTCGACGGGCATGTGCGCGTGGTGCGCATCACGCCGGAGGGCCAACAGGTCATTGTCCGCTACATCAGCGAAGGTGAGGTCTTCGGCATCGCCGCCGCCCTTGGCCGCACGACCTATCCCGCGACGGCGATTGCCGCGGTGGATTGCGTGGTGCTGGCCTGGCCGAGCGCGCTGTGGCCGGAACTGTCGACCCGATTTCCCACGCTCGGCGCCAACACCTACAGGACCGTCGGCAGCCGTCTCCAGGAGGCGCATGCGCGCGTAATCGAGATGTCGACGGAGCAGGTTGAGCAGCGCGTGGCGCACGCTCTCTTGCGGCTGGTGAGGCAGACGGGCCGAAAGACGCCAGAGGGGATCGAGATCGATTTCCCGATCACGCGCCAGGATATCGCGGAGATGACCGGCGCGACCTTGCACACGGTCAGCCGGCTCATGAGCGCGTGGGAGGGCGAGGGGATCGTCAAGAGCGGCCGCAAGCGAGTGACCATTTCCGACCCGCACCGCCTGATGTTTAAGGCGGAAAGCCGCGAGAAGCGATAGTCGCTCCTTCAACCGCCCGCGATCGCCGCCCTCAACTCCTCCAGGAAGGCACCTTCGTCTATCATATGCTCGCGGCAGGCGTCGTTGACGGTATGAAAAGCGGTGATGGGGCAGCCGACGCACAGCATGTGGTGGCGCAGTATGACGGAGATGGCGGGGGGCCAGGCCCGCATGATCTCCTCCAGCGTCATATCCGGATCAAGATGCACTTCCCGCACGGCTCTCTCCTCGCGAACGGCACTGTCGCCCGTGCCGCATCGCCAATCGTTGTGCTTGCGCAAAGAAGATCGGTTCTCAAGCGACCGCCGCGTCCGCGATCAGGCTCGGCCTGAGCGACATTGAAAGCTGACGGCGCGATTTGATTCAGGACAATGTGGTGGGGACGGATCCGTGTGATCAGGAGGGCCGAGCCTGTGGGATGGATCACGCTTCCATCCCAAACCGAACCGGAGCGATTCGATGTATTCCGACATTCTTCTTCCACTGATCACCCATCCCGATGCCAGCTCGGAATCAGTCGCGACCAATGCGGCGCGCGTGGCCAAATGCCTCGGCGCGCAACTGCATGCAATGGCGCTCGAAGTGGAGGTACCCGATATCTCCAACGCGCTCTCGGGCCTCCTGCTCGACCTGCCAAAGCTCATCCGCGAGGTGGAAGAGAGCAGCCGGGCCAAGGGGCAGCGTCTGCTGCAGATCGTGGCGGACAAGGCCGCGTCTCTCAGCATTGAATGCCGGGTGGAAAACATTCACGCACGCGAGACCGAGTTCGGACCTGTTGCCGCGAATGCGGCACGCTATCACGACCTGTCATTGATCGGCTGGACCGCCTCCAACGCCACAACGCAGGTGGTCGCCGAGGCGCTCATCTTCGAGTCGGGCCGCCCGGTGGTCGTGCTGCCAGAAGCGGAAACCGAGACGATCAAGCACGTCGCGATCGCCTGGGACGGAAGCCGCGTCGCAGCAAGAGCCGTATCGGATGCGATGCCCTTCCTGCGAAAGGCAAAGGCGATCTCGATTGTCGTGGTCACAGACGAGAAGCCCATAAAGGACGGCAGCGGAGCCAAACTGCTGGCTGACTATCTGGCCAAGCGCGGGCACCGCTCCTCTGTTCACTCCGTGCACGCTGCGGGGCGCCGCATCGGCGAGACGCTTCAGGCCGAGGCGCAAAAGCTCGGCGCCGACCTGCTTGTCATGGGCGCCTACGGCCATTCGCGGCTCAGGCAGTTCGTGCTGGGCGGCGCCACCAGCGGCGTCCTCGAAGACCTGCGCATGCCAGTGCTGCTGTCCCACTGATGAACGAGCCTGAACTGCCGCTGCCGGTTCCACCTGCGGGCCGCGTGCTGGAGCAACTGAGTGCAGATCCAGGCCGGGAAAAAGGCCCCGCCGCATGGAAGATCATTTTGACCGAGGCGTTTCTCAGGCGGGTCCTCCTCGGCGTCGCCCTGCTTGGACTTGCCGCCGGCCTCGCGATGAGGGTCGGACTCCAGTCTCAGCTTTGGATGGGCATCGGTCCCGAGGAAATCTGGGCCGCCGGAGCCATTCCCGTCGTCATCGTGCTCTTCGTCTCGATCCTGCGGGATTTTTGGATCGGCCGGTTCGGCGTCGATGCCATCGCTCTGGTTTCGATCTCCGCGGCGCTGCTGCTCGATCAGTCGCTTGCCGCGGTCGTGGTGGCGATCATGTATGCCGGCGGCACGGTGCTGGAGGATTTCGCGCGCGATCGGGCCGAGCGCAGCCTCAAGGCGCTGACCGACAGGTCGCCGCGCTTTGCACTCCGGAAATCCGCGGAAGCCGTCGAGACGATCCCGGTCGAGGACGTTCATGTCGGCGACGACATTCTCGTTCGCGCCGGCGATGTGCTGCCGGTTGACGGCAATCTGCTCGACCCGGCGGCAAAGGTCGACGAGCAAGCCGTCACCGGCGAGCCGTTGCCGGAAAGCCGTCGCGCGGGGGACTTCCTGCGCAGCGGCACCGTCAATGCCGGCGAGGCCTTCACAATGCGGGCGTCGGCTCGCGCGAATCAGAGCACCTATGCCGGAATCGTGCGCATGGTTGCTGTTGCCCAGACGGCCAAGGCGCCCTTCATCCGCATGGCGGACCGGTTTGCCCTTCTCCTTCTGCCGGCCACGATTATTGTCGCCGCGCTCGCCTGGTATGCCTCGGGCGACCCCATCCGCGCGCTCGCCGTTCTGGTCGTCGCGACGCCCTGCCCGCTCATCCTCGCAGCTCCGGTCGCGTTCATCGGTGGCGTCTCGCGGGCAGCGCGCGCCGGCGTTTTGATGAAGGGCAGCGAAGCACTGGAAGCGCTTGCGCGGGCACGGACCGCCGTCTTCGACAAGACCGGCACGCTCACCCGCGGCGGCGCCCAGCTTGTGGAACGGGAGACCGCGCCAGGCCGCGACACGGACGAGGTGCTACGGCTGCTCGCCTGCCTGGAGCAGGCTTCCCACCATGTGCTGGCAGACGCCATCGTCGGCGAGGCGCGTGCCCGCAATCTGACGCTCTCGCACCCCGCCAAGGTGAGGGAACACCGCGGCGCCGGGCTGGAAGGCATCATAGAGGGAACGCAGATCCGTGCCGGCTCGCGCGCTCTCGTACTGGGCGGCAGCGTCGCTCCGATCTGGGCAGCGGACGGCGAAAGACGTTATGCCGGCCAGCCGGTGCTCAGGGTCTATGTTGCCCTCGACGGCCGCCTTGCCGGCATCTTCACCTTCGGCGACGCCTTGCGGGGCGACGCCGCCGAGACGCTCCGCACCTTGAAGTCGTCCGGCATCGGCCGGACGGTCATGCTGACGGGAGACGATCACTGGGCCGCGGCCCGTGTGGCCGCACAGCTCGACCTCGATGCCGTGATCGCCAATGCAAACCCTGCGGAAAAGGTCGAAGCGGTAAAAGAGGAGATGCGGCAGGCCCCGACCATGATGATCGGCGACGGCATCAACGATGCCCCGGCGTTGGCCGCCGCCACGGTCGGCGTTGCCATGGGCGCGCGCGGCGCCACAGCTTCCTCGCAAACCGCGGATGTGGTTGTCCTGACAGATCGCCTGCGCCCGGTGGGCGAGGCCCTGCAGATCGCGCACCGCACGCGCGCTATCGCCCTGCAAAGCATCGTCGTCGGCCTCACCCTCTCGGGAGTGGCGATGATCGCTGCCGCTTTCGGGCTGATCACGCCGGTTGCAGGGGCCTTTCTTCAGGAGGGCATCGATATAGCGGTTATTCTCAATGCCCTGCGGGCACTCCGCGACCGTACCTTGATCACCCGCTGACACGGGCAACGAGGGCAACGCTCGGGAACCCGTGCACCGGAGCGATGAACATTCGCGCCGAATTTGATCCAGAACAAAGTCCGGCCCGGCCTGCTGCTTCAAATGGAACCGCTGCCTGGTGGCAGCGGGCACACGCAGCAGATTGAGTGAGGGAAACAATTGATCGCACAACTGACCATCACTGAACGGCACATCGGACTCGTGCTCGCCGGGCTTGTCACACTCATGGGTGCTGCGCTCGGCATCGCCGGCCGCAACGACGTGCTGGCCTATCAGGGCCTACTGATCGTGGTCTTCGGCGCACTCGTGATGATCGCGCTTCTGCGGAATCTCGACGCGCCCGAGCCGTACGAGAGCCGGCTTGCCGAATATTACGACGATCCAATCCGCTTCGGCATCGTGCTGACGATGCTGTGGGCCATCTTCGGCATGTTCGTCGGCGTGTGGGTGGCAGCCCTTCTGGCCTGGCCCGAGCTGACCTTCGACGCGGCCTGGGCGAGTTTCGGTCGGCTGCGCCCGGCGCACACGACGGGCGTCATCTTCGGCTTCGGCGGCAATGCGCTGATCGCCACCTCGCTGCATGTCGTGCAGCGCACCTCGCGCGCCCGGCTGCCCGACCAGGTGAGCCCCTGGTTCGTGCTGCTCGGCTACAACCTTTTCTGCCTGCTCGCCGTCTCCGGCTATTTCGCCGGCATCACCCAGTCGAAGGAATATGCCGAGCCGGAATGGTATGCCGACCTCTGGCTGGTGGTCGTCTGGGTCGCCTATTTCGCGCTCTATATCCGCACGCTCGCCCGCCGCAAGGAGCCGCACATCTATGTGGCCAACTGGTACTTCATGGCCTTCATCCTGGTCGTGGCGATCCTGCACATCGTCAACAACCTCGCCGTGCCGGTCGGAATCGGCAACGCCAAGGCCTATTCCGCCTTTTCCGGCGTGCAGGACGCGATGACGCAATGGTGGTACGGCCACAACGCCGTCGCCTTTTTCCTGACCGCCGGCTTTCTGGGCATGATGTACTACTACCTGCCGAAGCGGGCGGAGCGGCCGATCTATTCCTACCGGCTATCGATCATCAGCTTCTGGGGCATCACCTTCTTGTACATGTGGGCGGGCTCGCACCATCTGCACTACACCGCCCTGCCCCACTGGGTGCAGACGCTCGGCATGACCTTCTCGGTGGTGCTGCTCGTGCCCTCCTGGGCGTCGGCCGCCAACGCGCTTCTCACCCTCAACGGTGCCTGGCACAAGGTGCGCGACGACGCCACCCTGCGCTTCATGATGGTGGCGGCCGTCTTCTATGGCCTGTCCACGTTCGAAGGCTCCTTCCTTGCGATCCGCGCCGTGAACTCGCTTTCGCACTATACCGACTGGACCGTCGGACACGTCCATGCCGGCGCGCTCGGCTGGGTGGCGATGATCACCTTCGGCGCGCTGTACACGTTGACGCCGGCCATGTGGAAACGCGCGCGCATGTACTCCAACACGCTCGTGGAGGTGCACTTCTGGTGCGCGGTGATCGGCACGCTGATCTACGTCTTCGCAATGTGGAACTCCGGCATCATCCAGGGGCTGATGTGGCGCACCTACAATGAAAGCGGGATGCTGACCTACTCCTTCATCGAGTCTCTGGTCGCCATGCATCCCTACTATATCGCGCGCACCGTCGGTGGGTTCTTCTTCCTGATCGGCGCGGTGGTCGGCACCTACAACATCTTCATGACGATCCGGCACGAGCCACTACCGCTCCGCCAGCGCACCGACGCGTTCGGCGGCGATCGCCCGCTCGTGCCGGGGGAGTAAGGACATGCCCGAAGCACACAGGAAACTCGAGCGCACGGCCGTCGGCTTCGTGCTGGCCATTATCGGCGTGTCGAGCATCGGCGGCCTCGTGGAGATCGCGCCGCTCTTCACCATCGACGAGACCGTCGAGAAGGTCGAGGACATGCGGGTCTACACGCCGCTGGAGCTCGCCGGCCGCAACATCTACATCCGCGAAGGCTGCTATGCCTGCCATAGCCAAATGATCCGCACGCTCCGCGACGAGGTGGAGCGCTACGGCCCCTATTCGCTGGCCGTGGAATCCCAATACGACCACCCGATGCTATGGGGATCGAAGCGCACCGGCCCGGACCTTGCCCGCGTCGGCGGCAAATATTCCGATGAATGGCACGTCGCACACCTCGTCGACCCCCGCGCCGTGGTGCCGCAATCCAAGATGCCGGCCTACGCCTGGCTTCAACGCAATGCCCTGAAGACAGACGACCTGCCGGGCCATCTGACGGCCATGCGCCGCGTGGGCGTGCCCTATACGGACGTGATGATCGAGAACGCAACGCGCGATGCGTTCGCCCAGGCCTATCCCGACAGCGACATGGCCGAGGGTGTCGCCGAGCGCTACGGCGCGGACACCAATATCCGCGCCTTCGACGGCGATCCGGGGCGGCTCACCGAGATGGACGCGCTGGTCGCCTATCTGCAGATCGTCGGGCAGTTGACCGACGCCGCCCACGAGAAGCGGACCGGCGAACAAGTCGTACAGGCAGAGGAAACGGAATGATGGACATCGGCCACGACACCCTCGTCGCGCTCGCCAAGAGCTGGGGGCTCTTTTACCTCATCGCGCTGTCCATCGGCGTGCTCGCCTACACCTTCTGGCCCGGCAACCGGAAGCGCTTCGCCCGCGCCAAGCTGATCGTGCTCGACAAGGAGGACCGGCCATGGCGGTAGGCGAACGCGACCCCGTCACCGGCAAGCCGACGACTGGGCACGAATGGAACGGCATCAAGGAACTGGACAACCGCGTCCCGCGTGCCGTCATCTTCTTCCTCGTCGCCACGACGCTGTTTTCCACCGTCTACTGGGTGCTGATGCCATCCTGGCCTTTGGGCGTCACCTATACGAAGGGCCTGCTCGGCATCGACCAGCGCCAAACCGTGGAGAAAGTCGTGCAGGAAGCCGCCGCCCAGCGCGCCGCCTGGACGGACGAGATCGCGCGGCTCGGCTTCGCCGAGATCACCGAGCGCCCGGAACTGATGCGCATCGTGCGCGAGTCCGGCAGGACCCTGTTCGGCGATAATTGCGCCGCCTGCCACGGCACCGACGCGAAGGGCAATCCCGGTTTCCCGAGCCTCGCGGACGATGCCTGGCTGTGGGGCGGCGACCCGGAGATCGTCGCCGAGACCCTGCGCATCGGCATCAATTCCACCCATCCCGAGACCCGCTTCGCACAGATGCCGGCCTTCGGCCGCGACGGTATCCTCGATCGGGCGGCGATCTCCTCCATCGTCTCCTTCATTCGCAACAATGCAGAAGGGATCGATGATCTCGGCCCGCTGGATGCGAAGGGTATAGAGGAGGGTACACAGCTCTTCGCCGACAATTGCGCCGCCTGCCACGGCGCGGAAGGGCGCGGCGATCCGGCCATGGGCGTGCCCGACCTCATGGATGATTCCTGGGTCACCGGCAGCGACCGCACGACCCTGATCCGCATCATCTCGCAAGGCCGGCAGGGCCACATGCCGCATTGGGAAAACCGGCTCACCGAGACCGACCGCAAGATCCTGGCGCTATACGTGACGGAGATCGCCAAGCGCCAAGCGGAGACGGCACGATGAGAAGGGCCGCGCACGGGCGCGTAACGCGGCTCTGGGCGACGGCGGGGGTGGCCGCGGCCGTCCTCCTCTTCGTCGGCGCGAACGCACACCTGCTTTATGTCGCGCTCGAGGCGCGCGCCGAATGCGTCGACCACATCAAGATGCCGGACGAAACGCGGCCCGGACAATACCGGGCGGCGAAGTCCGCCTGCTGAGGCTGGAGAAGAGAGCGAGCACATGGCGAACGACATCCACGTGAACGAACTTGAAGCCGCGGCCCCGGCGGCCCGCGGCCGCGATCTCCCGCTTTCGGAGGCGTTTCGCTGGCTGGCGGGCGGCTGGCGCGATTTCACAAAGAAGCCATGGCTGAGCCTCGTCCACGGCATCGGCGTGCTTGCCCTTTCGGCGCTCACCGTCGCGGTGATGTTCGCCGCCGGCTGGGATCACATCCTTTTTCCCGCCCTCTCCGGCTTCATGATCGTCGGGCCGCTGATCGCCATCGGCACGTACGAGAAGAGCCGCCGGCTCGCGGCGGGCGAGCCGCTCGGCCTCCGCAACGTTCTCTTCGGTCCCGCGCGGTCCGGCGGCCAGATCTTCTTCGTAGGGCTGATCCTCGCGCTCCTGATGGTCTTCTGGATGCGCGCGGCCGTCCTCATCTATGCGCTGTTCTTCGGCTATCGGCCCTTCCCCGGGCTCGACCAGATCGCGCCGATGCTTTTCACCACGCCAATCGGCTGGGCGATGCTCCTCACCGGCACCGTTGTCGGCGGGATCTTTGCCGCCTTCGCATACGCCATCAGCGTCTTCGCCATCCCGATGCTGCTCGACCGGCGTACCGATGCGCTGACGGCCATGGGCACCAGCATGGCGCTGGTCTGGAACAATTTGCCGGTCATGTTGATGTGGGGCGGCATGGTGCTGACGCTCTTCCTGCTCGCCGTCGCCACCGGGCTTCTCGGCCTCGTCATCATCTTCCCGCTTCTCGGCCATGCCACCTGGCATGCCTATGAAGCCATCGCCCGGAGCTGAGACCGTGGCGGGCTGCTGCGCCCCTGGAGCCGACATCGCGCCGGTCGGCCAACCCGCCGACGAGGAGGTGCGCCTTGCGAGCCGGGCCCTCTCCGAAACGCTGATGCAGACGGATTTCAGCGTGCCGGCCGCCCATTGCGGCGCCTGCATCAAGACGATCGAGCAAGCGCTCCTGGCATTGCCTGGCGTGGAGGCGGCAAGGCTCAACCTGTCGACCCGGCGTGTTTCGGTGCAGTGGCGGAAGAACGGTCCCGTACCGCCCTTCTTCGACGCGTTGGCGAGAGCCGGCTACGACGCCACGCTCTATACGCATGACCAGTCGGACGACGATCCCGAGTTCGGCCGTCTCCTGCGCGCCACGGCCGTGGCAGGCTTCGCCGCCATGAACATCATGCTGCTCTCGGTCTCCGTATGGTCAGGCGCCGATGCCGAGACCCGGCACGCCTTCCACATGGTCTCAGCCCTGATGGCGTTGCCGGCTATCGCCTATTCCGGCCGCGTCTTCTTCGCCTCCGCGTGGTCGGCGCTGAAGGCGCGCACGACCAACATGGACGTGCCGATCTCCGTCGGTATCCTGCTGACGCTCGCGCTCAGCCTGCACGACACGTTCCGCAACGAGCCGCATGCCTATTTCGACGCGGTGGTCTCGCTCACTTTCTTCCTTCTGATCGGCCGCACGCTCGACCACATGATGCGCCGCAAGGCCAGGACCGCCATCTCCGGGCTGGCGCGCATCATGCCGCGCGGCGCGGTGACGGTCTCCGCGGATGGCGTGCGCAGCTACAAGGACGTGCGCGAGATCGCACCAGGGGAGACGCTGCTCGTCGCACCGGGCGAGCGGATCCCGCTCGACGGCATCGTCATGCGCGGCGGCGGCGAGCTGGATGCTCAGCTTGTCACGGGCGAGGCCACGCCGGTGATCGCCACGCACGGCGACAAGGTCAGCGCCGGCATGCTGAATCTCACGGGTGCACTGACCATCCGCGCCGAGCGAAAAGTGGAGGATTCGTTCCTCGCCGAGATGATGCGCATGATGGAGGCGGCCGAGGCCGGCCGCTCGCGCTACCGGCGGATCGCCGACCGCGCTGCGAGCCTCTATTCGCCGGTCATCCACATTCTGGCCCTCGCCTCCTTCATCGGCTGGATGGCGGCGACCGGCGACTGGCACCGCGCGCTCACCGTCGCCGTCTCGGTGCTGATCATCACCTGCCCCTGTGCCCTGGGGCTCGCCGTGCCGATGGTGCAGGTGATGGCCGCGCGCCGGCTGTTCGAGCACGGCATCGCCCTCAAGGAAGGGAGCGCGCTGGAGCGGTTGGCCGGGATCGACACGGTGGTCTTCGACAAGACCGGCACGCTGACCCTGGGTAATTTGCGCGTCGCCGCTTCCACCGTGCCGGAACGCGACCTTGCCGTGGCCGCAGCCCTTGCGGCCCTCTCCCGCCACCCCGCTGCGCGCGCCGTCGCCCGGTTCGACCCGGCCGGCGCCGACCTGACGGTGGAAGACTTCGCCGAGCATCCGGGGCTTGGCGTAGAGGCTCGCATCGCCGGCGCGCTCTACCGCCTCGGCCGTCCCTCCTGGGCGTGCGCGGAGCCAGCCGCTGCAAGCGAACGAAGCATGAGCACGCTGTCGCGCGACGGTGTTCCCCTCGGAACATTCTCCTTCACCGACACGCCGCGCGCCGACGCGAAAGCCGCCGTCCGCGCCCTCCTGGAGCGCGGCATCGTCGTGGAGATCGTATCGGGCGACGGTGCAGAGGCGGTCGCGGCCGCCGCGCACCAGCTCGGCATCGAGACCTACCGGGCTTCAATGCTACCGGCGGACAAGGTGGCACGGCTGGAAGAACTGCGCAGGCAGGGCCGCATCGTGCTGATGGTCGGCGACGGGCTGAACGACGCTCCCGCCCTTGCCGCCGCGCACGTCTCCATGGCCCCGGGCAGCGCGGCGGAGGTGGGGCGCCACGCGGCCGATATGGTGTTCGTCAATGGAGCGCTGAGCGCCGTGCCGGCCGCGCTGGCGACGGCATTACGTGCGGCAGTGCTGGTGCGCCAGAACCTCGCACTGGCAGTGGTCTACAACCTCGCCGTCCTGCCGCTGGCGCTGGCCGGCCATGTCACGCCGCTGATCGCCGCCATCGCGATGTCTTCCTCCTCGATCCTGGTCGTCGCCAACGCGCTCAGGCTGCGTAGCGGGGAGCGGACGCCATCCGAATTGCGTGGACCGAAACTGGTTGAGGTTACCTCGTGAGTTATCTCGTCTGGCTGATCCCGATCGCCATTCTCATGGGCATAGCCGCCCTCGCCACCTTCCTCTGGTCGCTGCGCGATGGGCAGTACGAAGACCTGGATGGCGCGGCCGCGCGCATCCTGGTCGACGAGGACCGCCCGATTCAAGAATCGAGCCAGGCACGCGCGTAAATCAGCCTCCAGGCGTGCACCGCGCCGCCATTGCCGCCCACCACGCAGGACGCCCTCAGCCCCTTTGACGCGGGTCAAGGTGGTATTCATCTCAAGGCGCGATAGATTTTATCTTCGCAAGGACGTGGGAAGAGTGTCCCCGCGACCGCCAAGTTTCAACGGGAAGTTCCGGCAATGAACGAGGCCTACATCGTCTGTTCCAAATGCGGCGGGGTCAATCGTCTGCCGCCCGCCCGTTCCGCCCTCGCTGGCAAGTGCGGAAAATGCGGAGCCAGGCTCTTTTCAGGACACCCCGAAGACGTCGACGCGGATATTCTGGAGCGCCAGATCGCCCGCAGCACCGTTCCCGTGCTCGTCGATGTCTGGGCGCCATGGTGCGGACCGTGCCGGATGATGGCGCCCGCATTCGAGGCGGCTGCGCGTGAACTCGAACCCCGGCTGCGCCTGGTCAAACTCAACTCCGATGTCGAGCAGTCCGCGGCCGCGAGACTTGGGATTCGGGGAATCCCGACGATGATCCTCTTTCACGGCGGCCGCGAGATAGCGCGCACCTCCGGTGCGATGACCGACGCCCAAATCGTGCAGTGGGCGCGCGGCCGTCTGCCGGCCGCCTCCGCTTGACGTTAGACCAAATGGACCCGCTGATCGCAAGGCTCGGCCTGGCACTTGCCATCGGCCTTCTCGTCGGGCTGGAGCGCGGCTGGCGCGAGCGGGATGCCCCAGACCGCAGCCGTACGGCCGGCATTCGCACTTTCGGCATCTCCGGCCTCCTCGGGGGCATCTTCGCTGCCCTCGCGGACGCGCTCGGCTCGAATGCGCTGCTGATCGCCGGCTTCGTCAGCTTTGCCGCCATCTTCGCCTGGTATAAGACGCGCGAGGCTATCCATGACGAGGATTTCAGCGTCACGAGCGTGGTCGCGGGATTGAGCGTGTTCGCCCTCGGCGCCTTCGCGGTCGCCGGCGACTATCGCGCGGCGGCAGCAGGAGGTGCGGCCCTTGCGGCGATCCTTGCCAGCCGGGAAGTCCTGCACAGCCTTCTGCGGCGGCTGACATGGATCGAGTTGCGATCGGCCCTCATTCTCGCGGTGATGACGGCCATCGTGCTTCCGCTCCTGCCGAACAGGACGGTCGACCCCTGGGGCGGGCTGAACCCGTGGGAGATCTGGTTCTTCACCGTCCTGATAGCTGCGATATCCTTTCTCGGCTATGTCGCGGTGCGGGTATTGGGCGAAACCCGCGGCCTGCTAGTCAGCGTGCTGGCGGGCGCCGTCGTTTCCTCCACGGCCGTGACACTCGCCCTGGCACGGATAGCTAACGATAGTGCCCGCGCCACCCCGCTTTCGGGCGCGGCATCGCTGGCGGCGATGGTCTCGATCCTGCGCGTTTTGCTGATTGTCATCATCATTGAACCGCGGGTCTTTCCGACGATCGGCGTGCCCGCGCTTCTGGCCGCCCTCTGCTTCGGTGCCTGCGGTGCTTTGTTCATGTTCCGTGACAGTCAGGGACTGGGCAACTCGCCGGTCCGCAATCCCTTCGAGGTTGCGCCGCTGCTCCTTTTCGCCCTGCTCTTCGCTATTGTCGCGACCGCGAGCGCCGCGCTGGCCGATATCACCGGCGTGAGCGGGCTACTCGCGACCTCGGCCGTATCCGGGACCTTTGATGTGGATGTCGCCGTGCTGAGTGCGCTGCGTCTCGTCCGGGAAGCAGTTCCTCCCGAAGTGGCGGGACAGGCGGTGCTTGCCGCTCTGGCGACAAACGCGCTCTTGCGCGCGGCGCTCGCGATGATGGCAGGTCCGCCCAGGTTTGCTTTTGCCCTTGCCGGCTTCACCCTTCTGGCACTCGTTATCGGTTATGGCGCCTTCACGGTAGTGCCCGCCCTGCCTTCATAAGGGCTCAGACGAACGCCCTGCCTGTCCTGCCCATAATCGAGCTGGTGGAGGGGCTGCGTCTTCCTAAACGGCACAGTGGCTTCGGTCCTGGAGAAGCAATCGACGGTGTCAGCTGGAGATCAGGCGGTGCATGGATCCATCGCCGAGCAGCGACCGCGCGACACCACCGAACGACCATTCGCGCAATCGGCTATGTCCGTAACCGCCCGCTACGACCAGGTCCGAACCCATCTCACGTGCGATCTCGGTTGGCCAACCCGGGACGAGCACCGCTGCACCACTGAGGCGGCCGGCGCGCAGATCCGCGAGCGCTTCATTGGCCCTTTCGAGCGAATACACTGTTGTATGGGTACGCACTCCAGCCCTTCTGGCGACGGGAAAAAACTCTGTCGCGTCGGCACGGGTCAGATTGGCCACAGTTACCAGCTGACGTTCTTCCCACAACAGGGAATACGGCATCGCGGGGATGTCGCTCATGTGAATGCCTCCGCACACGACGCGCCCCCCTTTGCGCACGGCCCGAAGTGCGGCCGGCACGAGGTCCCCGACGGGAGCAAATATGATCGCAGCATCCATTAGATCAGGCGGCGCGGCGTCGGAGCCGCCAGCCCAGGCCACACCGAGGCTCAGCGCAAAGCGCTGCGCCTCCGAATCGCCTGACCGGGTAAAAGCGAACACATCCCGGCCCTGCCAGACACAGATCTGAGCAGTGATATGAGCGGCAGCACCGAAGCCGTAAATGCCGATCCGTCTTCCGTCACCGGCCATCTTAAGGGAGCGCCAGCCTATGAGCCCGGCGCAGAGTAGAGGCGACAGGGCCACCGGATCGCGTGTCGCATCGAGATCAAAGGCGAAATCGGCATCGGCGACCACATGGCTTGCAAAGCCGCCATCGCGCGTGTAGCCGGTGAACAGCGGCTGGTCACAAAGGTTCTCGGAACCCGCAAGACAATAGGGGCATGCGCCGCAGGTATGGCCGAGCCAAGGCACCCCTACCCGACGACTGAGCCTTGCCTCGTCGACGCCTTCTCCGACCTTGTCTATGATGCCAACGATCTCGTGTCCCGGAATAAGCGGAAGCTTCGGGTCTTTCAGATCGCCGTCGACCACGTGAAGATCGGTCCGGCAGACCGCGCAGGCCTCCACCTTGAGCCTGATCTCGCCGCGTCCTGGCGTGGGATCCGGAAGATCGGTCAAGACCAGTGGTCTCCGCGCCTCCTTGAGCACCATCGCCTTCATGGCTGCCCTCTCAAATACCACGCTTTCGACGGGAGGCGGATGCTACACCCGTCTCCCGTCACATGATGACGCAATGAGTGGAGCTCATCCAATGGTAATGCGGTCTTCGACAAGGTTGACGCCCGGCGCGGACCATGCTGCGCGTTCGGCGGCACTGCGTTCGGACCATGCATGGACACGGCCTTCGAGCCTTACCTTTCCGCCGTCGAGGACGTCGACGCGGATCGCCCTGGCCTCGATTTCCGCGTTGCGTTTCAGGGCATCCTCGATGCGTTTTTTGACGTCAGACGCTGACGCATGTGCCTTTACCGCAATGTTGTTCTGTATACCGACCACACCCGCAAGGCCACGGATCGCGTCAGCGGCGGCGGTCTTCTGATACTGCCACTCGACCTTGCCGGTCAGTGTCACCCAGCCTTTCTGGACCTTGACCTGGACGGCGCTGTCGGGAATGGCCGTGTTCCAGTGGATCATGTTGATCGCGCGTTTGGCGATCTCGTCGTCAGCCGTCTGGTTGCTCCCGTACGGACGGACCTCGATTTCCTGAGCGATGCCCTTCACGCCCTTCACACGGCGAACCACGTCCTCGACCGTGGTCTTCTGTGCATAGGTCGGGACATGTCCGGTCAACGTCACAATCCCGTTCTCGACCGCCACGCCGATATCGGCAGCATCAATGCTCGGCTCGAAATCGAGCTCGTCTAAGATGTCCTGTTTCAGATCGATATCGCTCATAACTTCGCCTCTCTGTTGCAGCGGGACCATTCCCGCCTCTCGCTGGGCAAGTATCGGCGCATCGACGTCGCGTGGCGTTGATCGGCGTCAACGCATCAGCACGCCCACTCGATAGTTGATGCGCATCAAGGCGATCCCGCGAAGAAATCTGCATGGGCAGTCTCTCGAACAATGGAGAAGGGCGATGAAAAAGCCGAGGACCTGGATTCTTGTGACGGACGGCGGTCAGGCGCGCATCGTGCGCGAGCTGGCATGCGATGCGGAAACCGGGGAGCGTCTCGACGATCTCGTCTTCGAGATTGAGCACAAGCCGCTTCGGCGGATCATGGCGGATCGTCCGGGGCGCAGCTTCGAATCCCACGGCGCGCGACGGTCTGCGATGGAATACCGTTCCGATCCGGTTCGCGACCGCCAGAGGCGGTTCGCTTCGATGTTGAGCAAGCATCTTCAGTACCATCACGCCGCCGGCGAGTTCGACCGTCTGGCGGTGGTCGCAGAGCCGCGAATGCTCGGTATCGTTCGGCAGACACTGCCTGCTGCATTGAGGGAAGTGGTCGTCAGTGAGATCGGCAAGGACCTCACGAAACTTCCCGCCGATGAACTTTACGCTGCCCTCGCTGGCATTGCCGACCACCCCAGCGCCGGCCATTTGCGGCCCGAACGGGCATCCCGTTGATCGGGATCAATGAGAACCGCGAATTCGAGGTCGATGATAGCTCTCATCGCTCGGGGAACTGGCTTGTCCGCAGGCAACCCGGGGAGCACAGGGAGACGATGTCATGCATGACAATCCAGATCGCAAGTCGGACGGTGACGAGCACATTTCTCCGCTTGGAACCTCGCGCCGGAGCTTCTTGAAGGCCGCCGCCATCGCGGGCGCAGCCGTGTCCTTCGGCACCACGCTCGCACGGGCAAACGGCGAGATCGGCTTTTGGGCGAAGGACCTTTCGGACCAGCAGCTCGTCGACATGTACACGACCATCCTGCGCATCCGCTGGCATGAGCGCACCATGGCCGACAAGATGCTGACGGACCCGAACTACCGCGGCTACAATCATTTCTACGCGGGCCAGGAGGCAGTCGCCGTCGGCGTCTGCTCGGCGCTGCGCAACTCCGGCGGCGTGATGCAAGCCGACCTGGCCTATTCGACGCACCGGCCGACCGGCCATGCGATCGCCAAAGGCGTGGACATGAAGCTGATGGCGGCGGAGAACGACTTCCGCGCCACCGGCCTCAACGGCGGCTATGCGGCCGAAATGCACCTCTGCGATCCCGAAGTGGGCTTCATAGGCGCGGACGGCATGATCGGTCCGGGCCCGGTGATCGCCAGCGGCTCCGCCTTCGCCATCAAGGCGCGCGGCAGCGACCAGGTGGTGGTGAATTTCGGCGGTGACGGCACCTATGCGACGCCGCATTTCCACTCGACGCTGAACAACGCCGCTCTGTTGAAGCTGCCCTTCATCTATGTGCTGGAGAACAACCTCTATCACCAGTATGCGCACTACTCCTATTCGTGCCCGCTGAAGGACATTGCGGATGCCGCGAACACCTACGGCATTCCCGGTGTCATCGTGGACGGGCAGGACGTGATCCAGGTCTACAATGCCGCCAAGACGGCCGTCGACCGGGCAAGAGCTGGCGAAGGGCCGACGCTGATCGAGGCCAAGACCTACCGCTACTACAACCATTGGGGTGCGCCCGGCGCCAAGCCCGGCGAGCTCGGCGCCTTCGGTTACGATCCGCTTGCCATCTCTTCCTTCCGGCCGGAGCGGGAGCTGCGCGCCTGGATGCAACGCGACCCCGTCAGGATCGCTCACGACATCCTCGTCAATTGGGGCGTGGTCGACCATGCCAAGGCTGCCGAGATCGAGGCTTCGGTGAAGCAGGAAGTCTCAGATGCCTTCGCCTGGGCGGCGGAGCAGCCCCTCTGCAAGGCGGAAGACGGGCTGAAGAACGTCTTCGTCGAAGGCACCGTCGAGGCGCGCCAGTTCGGTTGAGAGGCGACGCCGGCAGGTCCGGTCCCCTCTCCCCTGGCAGCAATTGGAAAGGTACGTGAAATGGCACGCAAAAGCTGGATGTACTCGGTCCTTGAGGCCGTACAGCACGAAATGCAGGAAGATCCGAATATGGTCTGGATCTTCGAACTCACTCCGCCGGTGGCCTCCAACCCCGGCAGGCCTGTCATCAACCTGGAGAAGCAATTCGGGCGCAACCGGGTGGTGAACACCGGTATCGATGAGAACTGGATGGCCTCGGCGACGCTTGGCGCGGGCTTGGCGGGCTCGCGGGCAGCCACCTACGTGCCCTACCAGGGCGCGTGCATGCCCTTTCAGGTGGTCCAGAACCACGCCGGCAAGCTGCGTCACATGACCGGCGGAAAGGCGTCCATGCCCGTGGTCTTCATCATGGAGATGACCGGCCAGACACCGGGCTTCGCCGGGCAGCACTCCGATTACGAGATCGACACCTATTACGCGCACATCCCAGGCGTGAAGACGGTGATACCGTCCACGCCCTATGACGCCAAGGGCATGATGGTCTCCGCCCTGAGAGACCCCAACCCGGTCGTCTATCTCTACCCTGCAGGCCTGCGCGAACTCATCGAAGAGGTGCCCGACGAGCAATATGAAGTGCCGCTCGACAAGGCGATCGTCCGCATGGAAGGCAGCGATCTCACCATCGTGGGCTCCGGCGCGAGTATGCCGGAGGTCCTGAAGGCGGCGGAAACGCTGAAGGCGGCCGGTATGAACGTCGAGGCGATCGACCTCAGAAGCCTCAAGCCGATGGATACGGAAACGTTGGTGAAGTCGGTGGCAAAGACGAAGCGGCTGCTGACCGTCGATCAGTCCTACTACACGCTCTGTCCCGGCGCGGAGGTGATCGCCCGCGTGGCCGAAAACGTCGACGGCGCCCGCTACAAGCGCGTGGCTTTCCCGGACGCGCCGCCGCCGGCCTCGCCGGAGATGTTTCTCTGGATGCGGCCCAACGCCGACCACATCGTCGGCGCGGCGAAGAAGCTGGTCGGCTGACCTCCTCCCACCGGCCAACTCCGGGCACGAACGCGAAAATCGGTTCGTGCCCGGATTTTTCAAACGCCAGGAGCACCCCATGGACGCACCCACCGCTCATCCCGCTACCACCAAATGGAGTGGCCAAGGATGCCCTCAATGCGGCAGCACCGCATTGCGTGAAGAGCTCGTGAAATCGGCACTGTGGCAGGGCGAACGGCTGGTCGTGGTCGAGAACATCCCGGCCGTTGTGTGCGGCCGATGCGGCGAGCGCTTCTATGACGACGCGACCGTCACAGCACTCGACCTCCTGCAGGGCGACGGCTTCCCGGCCGAGAAGGCCACCGCCCGGATCGACGTGCCGGTCTTCTCCTTCTCGCACCGTGTCCCGGCGGATATGGCCACGGAACTGGCGGAGCAGGAGTAATGTCCGGGCGCAAGGCGGCGGTGATCCTGCTCGGTGGCGTCCTGTCGGTGCTCGCGGGATCGCTGCTGGCGCAGCCGGATTTCGGCTTCATGCCGGATGGTGGGCGACAGACACTGCTACGGCTCGCCCGTTCTTCTGCGATCGACCTCGAGGAGATCGCCCGCGGAACCGGCACGGAGGATGAATGGAAGGCCACCGTGGCGGCCGCTGATCCGGACCTGTCGTCAGATGCGGTCGAGACGCTCGCCTCCTATCTGGCGATCAACATGCCGGCCCAGATCGATACTCCGGCAGCTGCCGGATTCGAGGAGCTTGCGGCCGCACTGCCCCTGGACGGCAAGGAGCTGGCGATCGAGAACTGCCAGTTCTGCCATTCCTTCTTCACCGGATATCTCGCGCATGACCGCGACACGGAAGGCTGGCGCAGTGTCTTCAAGGCGCCATTCCACAAGGAGCTGCCGATGACGGAGAAGGAGCGCGAGACCTTCGCCCGCTACTCGGCGATCAACATGCCGATCCCCTACGAAAAGGTGCCGGAGGATCTCCGTTTTTGAGATGTGCCGCTCCGCCACCATCAGGAGATGACAATGAAGTTCCCGACAAAAATTGCAGCCCTCGCCCTGCTTCTGACCGCAAGCCTTCCGCCTCTTCTCAATGCGCAAGAGGACGATCTTTTCGCCTTCGTTCCCGACGGCGGCAGGACCCTGCTGGGCGGACTGGTGGCGGAGGGCATTGTCGATCCGGGAGAGGTCCTCTCGGCAAGCCGCGGCAAAGACGAATGGCTGGGCTACCTGCGCGGGTTGTCCTCGACGGGGCTCGATGAAACCCAGATGGAGACACTTGCCGCCTACCTGGCTTCAACCATGCCTGCTGCGGAAAAGGGTGGCCAGACCATCGAGACGGACGGGCTGGCCCTGCCGCGCGACGGCCGCGACCTCACGCTGGAGTTCTGCCAGTCCTGCCACATCATTACCGTCGTCGTCACACAGGACCGCACGCGCGAGGCCTGGCTCGGCACCATGAACAAGCCGAGCCATGTCGAGATCGGCACGACCCAGGCGGAACGGGAAGCGCTGGCGGATTATCTGGTGCTCAACGGCGGCATCCCGATCGAAGAAGTGCCCGAGGAGCTGCGCGCCGGCGGCGCGACCTACTGAGGCGGTCAAGGCGGGGCGACGGAGATGTTGTTCACCTCGCTTTCCTTCATCCTCTTTCTCTGCGCGACGCTGGCCGGATTTCTCCTGCTGCCGCTCGGTTGGCGCTGGCTGTGGTTGCTCACCGCCAGCGTGGTCTTCTACGCCAGCTTCGGCCTTGCAAATATCGCCTTCCTGCTCGGCGTCACCGTTGCGGCATGGGCGGCGGGCCTGTGGATCGCCGGCGTGCAGACCTCCGGCTGGCGAAAACTTGCGCTCGCAACTGGCCTCACAACCATTCTCGGTGCGCTTGCCGCTCTGAAATTCTTCGATTTTCTGGCCAGCGAAGTGGAACGCCTCCTTGCCGGCGCCATCGACCTGCCGCGCCTAGGCCTGACTGCGCCGGTCGGATTCTCCTTCTATGCCTTCATGGCGGCAGCCTATCTGGTCGACGTGTATCGCGGGGCTTGCGATCCCGAGCGGAATGCCGGCCGGTTCGCCCTATACGTCTCCTGGTTTCCGAAGATCCTGGCCGGGCCGATCGAGCGCGCCCAGCCCTTCCTTTCCCAGATACCCGGATCGTTGCGCTTTGATCCCATTCTCGCCGTCAGCGGACTGCAGCTGATTGTCTGGGGTCTTTTCAAGAAGGTGGTCATCGCCGACAATCTGGCCCCGGTGGTCGACGATGCATTCCGCATCGCCGCCTATGCATCACCGATGGAACTGGTGATCGCCGTCTATTTCTTCGCCTTCCAGATCTACTGCGATTTCTCCGGCTATTCGGATATCGCCATCGGAATCTCGCTGCTCCTCGGCATCAGGCTCATGGAAAACTTTCGCCGGCCGTACCTCGCCGTCTCGACGGCGGAGTTCTGGTCCTCACGCTGGCACATTTCGCTTGGTCACTGGTTCCGCGACTATCTGTACATCCCACTGGGCGGCAGCCAGAAGGGTATGCTCCGCCGCTATGCCAACACCATGGCCGTCTTCATGGTGAGCGGCCTTTGGCACGCAGGGCTCGGCTACGGCGTAGGCTGGACGTTTCTCGTCTGGGGCGCGCTCAACGGGGCCTATCAGTGGGCGGGCCTCGCCACGCGGGGCTTCTGGAAGCGGGTCTCGGCGGTCCTCCCCCGCGTGAGCGAGAGCACGACCTTGCGACTGTTCCGCATCGTGCTCACCTTCCATCTCATCCTGGTGAGCTGGATCTTCTTCCGCGCCGACAGCATCGGTCAGGCGGTCACCGTCATGAGCAAGATCTGGTCGGCCCTGCCGAGCCTGCCATCGCTTGCGACGCGCTACCCCTTCACCGCCGACCACGCCCTGGGGGCGGTGCTGATTGCTGTGCTGGTCGTCATCGAAGTGCTGGACGAGCGTCGGCCGATGGCCAGGCGGCTCGCCGCAGCGCCGGTCGCGCTGCGATGGGGCGCCTATTACGCGTGCATTTTCAGCCTGGTGCTCCTCGGCCGCTGGCAGGCGGGCGAATTCATCTACATGCAGTTCTGAGGTTCGTCATGGAACGCGTCATACCGATCAGGACAGGCATCAAGGCGGGAACGGCGGCCGGTTTCATCACCATCGGCGTTCTCCTCTACCTTCTTCTCCTTGCCGGCTCCGAATACCTCGTCCATCGCAACGGCCACATGAACCCGATCTTCAAGATCGACGCTGCGGATCGCGAGCGCTTCGACTGGGTGATCCTCGGTGCGTCTCACGCCATGCCGCTCGACTTCGGCGGCTTCAACAGTGAGATGGAGGAACAAACCGGCGCCAGTATCCTCAACCTTGCGGGGCCCGGCACCGGACCTCTCTACAACCGCTTCGTTCTGGAACATTTCCTGCGGGAGCATTCGACGGAGAACATCCTCTATGTGGCGGACGGCTTCGCCTTCCGCTCGCCCATGTGGAACGAGGATCGCCTTGCCGACGGCGCGTTGCTGGCCAGGACACCCTTCCATCTGCCGCTCGCACTCAATCTCGCGGGCTACGTCCTTGCTGAAGGCGTCGATCCCCGCGCGCTTCTCGACTATCTGACCGGCTTTTCAAAGCTCAACAACCGGGAGCGCTTCCGCCCCGATATCTGGGAAGGAGAGATGATCTTCGACCGCACCTTCAAACCGTCCGCCTTGGCCGAGAAGAAACGGGATGAATACCTCCACCCAGCGGTCGCGGATGAGGAGGCCGCGCGCGAGCATTACCTTGAAGAGTTCGCCGAACTCGTCGAGCTGGCGAAGCAGAACAGAGCCAGGGTCGTGGTGGCCAAGTTCCCACTGCCTTCGCGTTTTGCGGCGCTGCTGCCGAACGAGGCGGAGTTCAATGCCGCATTGCAGTCGCGGGCGGTGCAGTACGGCTTCACGTTCCTGGATTTCTCCGGCGCGATGGACGAGCCGCAATTCTACGCCGACACGGATCATCTCAATCGTGCCGGCGTGACAGAATTCTTTGAGCGGCATCTTAAGCCGATCCTCGCTCGGAAGCAGGCTCCGCTCAATTCGTCTTGGGATAGCCAACTGGCTGGACGAAGGTGACCAGCTGCGTGTCGGGCAGCCTCAAGAGCGCCTTGAGCCCCTCCTTGTCCGCGCCGCCTACCAGGCACGTTCCGAGCCCGACGGACGCGCAGTAAAGGTAGACGTTCTGGGCGATGATCGCCGCGTCCACATGCGCGGACTGGATCTGCGCCGGTTCCGGGGCGTCAGCCATCCGGCTTCTGTCAGCGACATAGATCAGCACCGTGGGGGCCGTACCCACAAAGGGCTGCGGGCTCGCCTTCTTTCTGATGTCTTCATCCAACGCGGGCGCCATTGCCTCCGCAGAGGGATCGAACTTTCTTACGCCGCGAATATCGGCGACGTAGATGTCGGTCTCCATCGAGCTTCGCCATGACGGAGCGGTCCGGTAGCCGCTGTCTGGACGGTTGATGCCGAAGGCGCACCATAGAAATGTGGAAAGGGTGGCTTCGTCGATTGCCTCGTCGGAAAAAAGCCTTGTCGAGCGCCGCTTGGAAAGCGCCTCGAGAAGCGGCATGCCGCCACTCTTTGCACTCGCAGGCATTGCGATGTCGGCTCCGGCTGATGCGAACCTTGATGTCATCCCAGCGCTCAGTGCAGCCGATGCAACGAAAAAGCGTCTCGTCAGTCCGCGCACAACGAATCTCCGTGTTTTGTTCCCGGATGACTTTGAATGGTGGCTACACGTGCCTCATTGACGGCGATCAAGTAGAGCCATTCGTTCGAAACGGAGTTTCCCGGCTCAGCCTGGCCATGCGCTGAGGCCGTCACATCTCTGCCTGGGAGACCGAGGGCGGTAGGGCAGTTGAAGACGACATTCCTTAAGGCCGCGAGCAATTCGGCGCAAAGTTGACGCACGTCAATGCCCCATGGCCGCTTTTCCGGTTTGATGCAGCTCTTGTCAGGCTGAGCCGGGTTCGGTGAAGCGGGCGCGGGAAGCCGCCGCAAGGCGCAACTCGCGAAGCCAGGGACCAGACCGGCGAAGAGGCCTGACAGGCGGGACCGCTTGCCTCCGGCCCGCGCGCCTTTCGGGGAGACCCGATGTCGACGGGCGGAGGCGGCGGCACCTGCCGGTTCCAAGAGAAACAAGGAGTATCGATCCATGGCCGAAGCTGCCACAAAACTGCCGGTGAAATCCGAAAAATCCGTTGCGTCTCCTGAGGGATGGGCGCCGTTTGAGAGCCTGCGGCGGGAGATCGATCGTCTCTTCGACGATTTCCATCCATTCGGCTGGCGCCTGCCGTCCCGTGCCGCCTTCGACCTTGAGATACCGAAGTTCAGCCGCGCCGCCTGGCAGGTCGCACCGGCAATGGATCTCGTCGAGAAGGAGAAGGAATACGAAATCACGGCCGAGCTTCCCGGCATCGACGAGAAGAACGTCGAGATCAAGCTTTCCAACCACACGCTGACGATCAAGGGCGAGAAGAAGGAAGAGAAGGAGGAAAAGGACAAGGACTATTACCTGTCCGAGCGCCGCTACGGCTCCTTCCAGCGCTCTTTCCGAGTCCCCGACGGAGTGGACGCGGACAAAATCGAGGCTACCTTCACCAAAGGTGTCCTGACTGTAAGGCTGCCAAAGACAGCTCAGGCGCAGAAGGCCGACAAGAAGATCGTAGTCAAGGCTGCGTGAGACGGCAAAGCCTGCGCCGGAGCGGGCACACGCAAGAGCCGGGGAAAGATCCATGGCACAACCACAGCTACCCGATCTCTGCGAAGCCGTGGAGCTTGCACTGTCCATCGCCGTCCTGCGCGATCTCGGCGTCCCGGACGCGGCGATCCGACGTTATCTCGGATTGAACAACCGGGAGCTGGACCTGGAGCATTTGGCAAAAGCGGCTTTCCGACCGTCCCGGCAGTGGGAAGACCATGGCCGCATAAGCGCGCGTCGCGCCTCGGCGCATATGTGCAATGAATGAACTGGAGACTTCCATGTACGCCAAGATCAGAGCCGCATTTCCACCCGCCCTAGCCCTGGCGGCCTTGGTGGCAGCCGGCGCTACCGCGGCATCTGCTGCGCAGACGGATACGTCCCATGATGCACATCATCCGCTTGTTGCGCAGGCCGCGCCATCTCCCCAGGCGGATGCCGAAGCGCCACAAGAAGAGCAGCCCGCCAGCCCCGGCATGATGGGGCAAGGGGGTCCTGGTATGATGGGAGGCGGCATGATGCCCGATATGATGGGTGCCATGCAGCCGGGGATGATGGGCGCAATGCCCATGCGCCCTATGCGGCCGCACATGATGAAGATCATGTTTGCGATCGCGGATGCCAACGGTGACGGTGGCCTCTCCTTCGAGGAAGTGTCGGCCATTCACAAACGGATCTTCGATAGCATCGACGCGGACAAGGACGGAAACGTGACGCCGGACGAGATCCGCCAGTTCATCCAGGAATAGAGCGCGGCGGCCTGGCGCGATGGAGCTGAAAATGCTGAAGATGTTCACTCTCCTTGTGGTGGCGGGAAGTGCCATCACCGGCTTCCTTTCCGGCCCAGCGTTGGCGCAGGAGGTGACGGAACAAAGCCGATATGTCTACGGCCCCCACATGATGGACTGGGGGAGCGGTTTGTACGGCATGATGATCTTTGGACCGCTAACCGTCATTCTGGTGTTGGCGGCTTTGATTGCCGTCACGGTCCTGCTCGTCCGTTGGGCGGGAGGAGGCTGGCAGACCACCCCCGGGCTACAGCAATCGGCTGCAGGCTTGACGCCACTCGAAATCCTGAGGGAGCGTTTCGCCCGCGGCGAAATCGATAAGAAAGAGTTTGAGGATCGTCGGCAGGTGCTAGAGAAATAGGCGGCACTCCAATGTACCGCTGCCTGAAGGCCGGATCAAAGATCCGGCCTTTTCAATAACTGATCGTGAGCCACCGAATTCTTTGATCCTGAGCAAAGTTCAAAGCGGTCAACTCTGCCAATCTGGCATTGAGAAGGAAACAGGAGCAGCCCGACCGCTGCTTGCCTCAACCAGCGGCGCGAAATCGCATCCTTGCCTGTCGAGGGAACCAATGACCGCGTTGTCCACCCTGCACACGCCCGCAGCCGATCAATCGACCACCCAGCGCTGTTCCATATGTCAAGAAATGGAACCGGAATTGCACCGGCAACTCCAGCGCCTCGGCCGGATCAAAAGATATGCTGCAGGCGAAATTATCGTCGGTGAGGAAGAGGAAGCTCCCTTCGTCGGCACCGTCACGCGTGGCGTGCTAAGAATGCAGAAGACGCTGTACGACGGACGACAGTTGATCGTTGGGCTCCTGATGCCTTCCGACATGTTCGGCCGCGTCTTCTCCTCCACCTCGAATGTTTCGATCGAAGCGGCAACGGACGTGACGCTATGCTGCTATAGTCGTGCCGGCTTCGAAAGCTTGCTTTCGCAATTCCCTGCATTGGAGCACCGGATGCTGCTCTCGATGCTCGATGAGCTTCAGAGCGCGCAGAACTGGATGCTGCTACTGGGCTGCCAGTCAGTGACTGAACGCATTGCCACCTTTCTCCTGGTCCTTCGCCGCCGCTCGGCCAAATTTCCACCGGATTCCCTTCAGTGTCTGGGCAACTCGGTGACGATCCCGATCTCGCGCCGAGACATGGCCGCCTATCTGGGGACGACGGTCGAATCGATCAGCCGCTCCATTCAGGAAATGGCGCGGCATCGTGTTTTGAGCATCATCAACCCCCAGCGATTCCGTATCCTGGACGAACGTCGCCTGATCGAACTTTCTGGGCGCGACGTTACCGAAATGAAGCTCAGCGTTCCGGTGGAACGAATATTGCGCACCGCCTGATCGGCGCGAGACTTGATACGGCTCAATGCAACTGGCCGCCTACCGTGGGAAGAGGTGCTTTTCAGGAGTACTGCCATGACACATACCACCATATCCAGCTTCACCCAGGCCGCGCAGCAGGCGCAGCAATGGGTGAACGAGCTCGCGGCCGATCTGAATTGGAGCGAGCCACGCGCCTATCATCTCTTCCGCTCGGTCCTCCACGCGCTTCGCGACTGGCTTTCCCCTGAGGAAGTCGCCGATCTCTCAGCGCAACTTCCCGTCCTCGTCCGCGGCGTCTTCTTCGAGGGCTGGCAACCCCAGGAAAGCCCGGTTTGGGATCGCAAGAAGGAAGACTTCATTTTACGCATCGGCCGTGATTTTGAACACGACATGCTCCATGATGCCGATACGGCAATAGCCGCCGTGTTTCGGCTGCTCGACCGCCATATCTCGCCCGGCGAGATCCTCCAGGTCCGCAACTCCATGAAGAAGTCACTGCGCCAGCTGTGGCCGGCACACTAACGGACTGTCGTCGGGCCATGGCGGCAGCGGTTTGACACGCATCAAGGCGTTGCGGCCCCGACACCCTATCAAAGGCGGACCAATGCCGAGGCCGCTTTCATGGACGACCCGATCTTCTCCGCCCACAACCTGACGAAGATCTATCGCTCCGGCGAGGTCGAGGTCTTCGCGCTTCGCGGCGTGGACCTCGACCTCGAACAAGGTGAGATGGCGGTTCTGCTCGGTCCCTCGGGCAGCGGCAAGTCGACCCTCCTCAACATCATGGGCGGGCTCGATCGCGCGACCTCGGGTACGGTGCACTTTCGCGGCCAGGATATCACCGCCTTCTCCGAGCGGCAGCTCACCCGTTTCCGGCGCGACCATATCGGCTTCGTGTTCCAATTCTACAACCTGATCCCCAGCCTCACGGCGTGGGAGAATGTCGCCCTCGTCACAGAGATTTCCCCGACTCCCATGGCGCCCGAGGAGGCGCTGGAGATGGTGGGTCTGAAGGATCGGATGACGCATTTCCCCGCCCAGCTCTCGGGCGGCGAGCAACAGCGCGTGGCGATTGCCCGCGCCATCGCCAAGCGGCCGGAGGTGATGCTCTGCGACGAGCCGACCGGCGCGCTCGATTCCAAGACCGGCATCATCGTCCTCGAAGCACTCTGGCGCATCAACGAGGAGCTGAAGACCACCATGGCGATCATCACCCACAACGCCGGAATCCGGGACATCGCCCACCGCGTCTTCACATTCAGGGATGGCCGGATTGCCGATGCCAAGGTCAATGAAAAGCGGGCCCAGCCCGCCGAAGTGAGCTGGTGAAGACGATGTCGGTTCTGGACAGGAAATTGCTCCGCGACCTCTTCCGCCTGTGGGCTCAGGTTCTGGCGATTGCCCTAGTCATGGCCTGCGGGGTGGCGACGATCATCCTTGCAATCGGTGCCTACCGGTCACTGGAAGAAACGCGTTCGGCCTTCTACGACCGCTATCGGTTCGCGACCGTCTTTTCGGGGCTGACGCGCGCTCCCTTGCAGATGAAGAACGAACTCGCCTCAATCTCCGGGGTGAGCGGGATCGAGCTGCGCATCGTCAAGCCGGTCCTGCTCGATATGCCCGGAATGGCCGAGCCCGCCACCGGCATCGCCGTCTCGATCCCCGACCATGGCGAACCCGCCGTCAACCGGCTCTATCTGCGCTCAGGCCGGCTGCCGGAGCCCGGCCGCACCGGTGAGATCGCCGTGACGGAGCCCTTTGCCCTCGCCCACCGAATGGTGCCCGGCAGCCAGTTCGACGCCATCATGAACGGCCGAAAGCGCACGCTGACCGTCACGGGCATCGTGCTTTCGCCCGAATACATCTATGCTATCGGCCCCGGCGACATGATTCCGGACCAGCGGCGCTTCGGCGTCTTCTTCATGCCGCGTGCCGCGCTGGCGGGCATCTTCGACATGGAGGGCGCATTCAACGACGTCGCCCTGCGTACGCAGAGGAATGCCGACTTCAGCGAAATCATCGACACGCTCGATGCCATTTTGAGGCCCTATGGCGGCACGGGCGCACACGATCGGACCGATCAGATCTCGCACACATTCCTCGACGAGGAGCTGGCCCAGCTTCGCGCCATGGCAGCCGTCATCCCGCCGGTCTTCCTGTTCGTCTCGGCGTTCCTCGTCAACATGATCCTGACGCGGCTCATCGCGCTCGAACGCGAACAGGTAGGGCTCATGAAGGCGGTCGGCTACGGCTCCGCGGCAATCGCCTGGCACTACGCCAAACTGACGCTCGTCATCGCGCTCATCGGCATCGTCATCGGCTCCATTGCAGGTGATTGGCTAGGCCGCGGCATGACGCGGCTCTATGCCCAGTTCTATTCCTTTCCGTTCCTCATCTTCCGTCAAAGCCTCGATCTCTACGCGATCGCCGCGATCGTCAGCGCCGTTGCCGCGCTGGCGGGCAGCATGCGCTCGATCTGGGGCGTCGCCAGCCTGCCTTCCGCCATCGCCATGCAGCCGCCGACGCCGACGCGGTATCGCAGTTTCTTTTCCGAGGGCGCGCATCATCTGACGATATTATCGCAGCTGACGATCATGGCCTTCAGGCATCTGGTGCGTTGGCCGGTGCGCACGCTGCTCACGGCGTTCGGCACCTCGCTTGCCGTGGCTCTCCTGATCATGGCGCTCTTCTCCTTCGATTCAGTCGCCTTCATGGTCGACACGGTGTTCTTCCGCACCGAGCGTCAGGATGCCACGATCGCCTTCGCCAACGAGCGGTCGCCACGGGCGCTGCAGTCGGTCGCCGCCATGCCGGGTGTCCTGCGCGCGGAAGGTTTTCGCGCGACACCGGTGATCCTGCGTTACGGACATCGCGAGCGGCGCCTGACGATCTCCGGCATGATGGAGAACCCGGATCTCGCGCGCATGCTGGACAAGGCGCTCGATCCCGTTGAGCCGGCGCCGGTCGGCCTGATGATCTCCGAATGGGTCGCCAAGCTGCTCCACCTCCAGGTGGGCGATATCGCCGAAGTGGAGCTTCTCGAACGGGCGCACCGCAAGGTGCCCGTTCCCGTCAGCGCCATCGTGGAAAGCTATGTCGGGCTCGCCGTTTATATGCGCGCCGATGCCCTCGACCGTGTGATCGGCGATGGCCCGCGACTATCCGGCGTCCGCGTGAAAATCGATGCCTCCCGGCTCGACGACCTGTACACGACGATCAAGGAGACGCCCGCCGTCACGGCGATTGCCCTGCAGGGCTTGTCGCGCCAGCGCTTTCGCGAGACGATCGAGAAGAACATCACGATCATGACCAGCGTCTACACGGCGCTTGCGGTCATCATCACATTCGGCGTCGTCTACAACTCCGCCCGCATCCAGTTCTCTGAGCGGGCGCGGGAGCTGGCGAGCCTGCGCGTGTTCGGCTTCACCAATGGCGAGGTATCGAGCGTGCTCCTGATCGAGCTCGGCGCCATGGTGCTTCTCGCGCAGCCGCTCGGCTGGCTGCTCGGATATCTTCTTTCCTGGTCGGTCGTACGAGGTTTCGAGAGCGACCTGTTCCGCGTCCCCTTCGTCATCAACCGATCCACCTTCGCCATTGCAAGCCTCATCGTCGTAACCGTTGCGGCGATCTCGGCGCTGATCGTGCGCCGCCGCATCGACAGGCTCGATCTGGTGCGCGTTCTCAAGACAAGGGAATGATCCAATGAAATCCCCCTGGTTCAAACGCATTCTCTTCGGGCTTGCCGCCGTCGCGGTGATCGCCCTCTTGGCCTGGTCCCTGCGCGAGCAGCCGGCCCTCGTCGACGTGGCTGAAGTGAAGCAGGGACCGATGAAGGTGACGATCCGTGAGGAAGGCGTCACGCGGGTTCGCGAGGTGTATGCCGTCTCCGCTCCGATCGCCGGGCAACTTTCGCGCACCCTGCTCAACGAGGGCGATCGCGTAAAGGCCGGCGAAACCGTGGTCGCGGCGATCCATCCGCTCGCCCCGCCGCTGATCGACAGGCGCACCGAGGCCGAACTGCTCGCCGCTCGCGATGCCGCGCGCTCCGGCGTGGGCATTGCCGAGAGCGAGCTGCAACGCGCCGAGACCGCCCTGCGCCTTGCCGAGACGGAACTCGGCCGCGCGCTCAAGCTGGCGGTGCCAGGCGTCATTTCCGAGAGCGCTTTGCACCGCGCAACGAATGAATTCGAACTGCAGAAGGCGGCAGTGGAAGCCGCAAAGGCGACGGTCGGGTTCCGCCGCGCGGAGCTTGCGAGCGCGGAGGCCCGCCTCATGCAGCCGGGGTCCGCAGCTTTGGATGCTAAAGGCTGCTGCGTCGATGTTCTCGCGCCCGTGGACGGTGTCGTGCTCGCCGTGGCGGCCAAGAGCGAACAGGCTGTGGCGGCCGGCGCGCGCATCGCGGATATCGGCAACACCACAGACCTCGAAATCGTGGCCGACCTTCTGTCGGCCGATGCCGTCCGCATCGGCCCCGGAACCAAGGCGCTCGTGCGGGACTGGGGCGGTGAGCGCAGCCTTGAGGCCACCGTCCGCCGCGTCGATCCCGCCGCCTTTACGAAAGTCTCCGCCCTCGGCATCGAGGAGCAGCGCGTCAACACCGTTCTCGATCTCGACGAGGGCGATGGTCGGCTGGGGCACGGCTACCGCGTTTTCGTGGAACTGGCCATCTGGGAATGTGCCGACTGCCTGCAGGTGCCCATCAGCGCCCTGTTCCGGAACGGGAGCGATTGGAACGTGTTCCTGCTTACAGGCGATCGCGTGAAGCAGACTGCCGTGGAGATCGGCCATATGAACGATGAAGTGGCCCAAATTCTTGGCGGGGTAACATCCGGAGATATCGTGGTATTGCATCCGGCTGATACCCTCGCCGACAACAGCCGCGCAGAGCGACGCGAGTAGGCGTGACATGCCCTCCCGCCAAGATTGATCTGTGAGGACAGGAGACAGGCTGATGTTTATCCTCACCCTGAGCGAGACCGAATGCAGGAAGATGCTGGCCGACAACCGCCTTGCGCGCCTGGCTTGTGCAAAAGGCAAGCAGCCGTACGTCGTTCCCATCTACTACGCCTACGCTGGCGATCACCTTTATGCGTTCTCCCTCCCCGGCAGGAAGATCGAATGGATGAGGGAGAACCCGCTGGTGTCGGTCCTCGTCGAGGAGTGTGGACATGGCGAAGAATGGCGTAGCGTCATTGTCGACGGACGGTTCGAGGAACTGCCGGACCGCATCGGGCACAAGCGCGAGCGGGATCGTGCGTGGTCGCTCTTGAGCAGGCATGCCGACTGGTGGGAGCCGGGGGACCTTAAGCCGGTAACGCCACCTCTGTCCAAATACGAGCCGGAGGTCTTCTTTCGCATTTCGATCGACCGGCTGTCGGGGCGAGCGGCCAAAGCCGCCTAGGCACCCCTCGCGAGACGAGAGTCCCGTCGAAAGAGATAGGACGCTCTATGTCACCGCGCAGAAGTGACGGAACACGCGTGAGCGTCGTGTGTTTTGCTCTGCGTCAATGCAATACATCTGCGCGTCACCTAATTGCCTTCGCAGTTGTAGCGGGCGGGGGTGATACCGAGTGCCGGTCCACCTGCCGTGCAAATGAGTACGGGTCACCAATGAGCTACTATTTCACCAAGACAATCGATATGCCATTCCAAGACGCCGTCGCACGCGTGACGACGGCTCTCGCCGCCAAAGGTTTTGGCGTCCTAACCACAATCGACGTAAAAGCAACGATGAAGAACAAGCTGGGTGTAGACTTCAAGCCCTATACCATCTTGGGCGCCTGTAACCCTCATTTTGCTTGGAGAGCCCTCAAGGCCGAAGACAAGATCGGGACCATGTTGCCATGCAACGTGATCGTCATCGAGACGGCGCCAGGGACGGTGGAGGTGGCTGCCGTTGATCCGGCCGCTTCGATGGTTGCGGTCGACAACCCAACGCTCGCCGACGTCGCCGAAGACGTGAGGCGAATGCTGCAAGAGGCAGTGGCAAGCCTATAACCGCATTGCGCCCCAACGAGGCAGAACTAAAACCGGTCTGGCCGTATGCTAGACGACCCTCAATTCGTTTCCGTCCACAGAGACCGGCCTGTCTGGGTCCTGGTCCAGTTCGAGAGTGCCGCCGCGCTTTCCCCTCAGCGCCACATAGATCGCCGGGATGACCAGCACGGTGAGCGCGGTCGAAGATGCAAGCCCGAAGAGCAGTGAGATTGCCAGGCCCTGGAAGATCGGGTCGGCGAGGATGACCGCCGCGCCGATCATCGCCGCGATCGCGGTGAGCAGGATCGGCTTGAAGCGTATGGCACCAGCCTGCAGAAGCACATCGATCAGTGGCCGCTCGGGCGTATGCGCATGACGGATGAAGTCCACAAGCAGGATCGAGTTGCGCACGATGATGCCGGCAAGCGCGATGAAGCCGATCATGGAAGTCGCCGAAAAAGGCGCGCCGAACAGCCAGTGCCCGAGCATGATGCCGATGAAGGTGAGCGGGATCGGTGTCAGGATGACCAGCGGCAGCTTGAAGGAGCCGAACTGGGCGACGACGAGGATGTAGATGCCCAGAATGGCGACCATGAAGGCCGCGCCCATGTCGCGGAAGGTCACCCAGGTCACCTCCCACTCGCCATCCCAGAGCAATGTCGGAACCGACTCGTCGTCGGGCTGGCCATTGAGCGCGATCACGGGTTTCGGCACGTCGCCCCAATCGGCCTCTTCGATGGCATCGGCCACCGCCATCATCCCGTAGACCGGAGCCTCGAACTGCCCGGCAAGCTCCGCCGTCACCATCTCGGCCGCACGGCCGTTGTGGCGGAAGATCGGGAACGATGCCGGCTCCCGCGTCACTGTGACGACATCCCCGAGTTCGACGATGCCTCGCCCGCCCGGCAGCGCATTGGCCGGCACCGGCGTGGCCAGCGCCCTTTCATTGATCACTTTTTCGCCTTTTGGCAGCGCAATGCGGATCGGGATCGGCTGCCGCCCGCCTCCACGATGCGAATAGCCGACGGTCGAACCGGAGTAGAGCGCACGGATCGCGTCGTAGACGTCGGCCTGTTCGACCTTGTGGTATTCGAGATTGTCCTGATCGATGCCGAGCCGCACTCGTTCGTGCCGGACGCCGTAGGAGTCGTCCACATCGACGATGAAGGGAACGCTCTCGAAGATATTACGCACCTTTGCCGCGACAGCGCGCCTGGTCTCCGGGTCGGGACCATAGATCTCGGCGAGCAGGGTCCCCATGACCGGCGGCCCCGGCGGCGGCTCGACGACCTTGATCGCCGTCCCGTCCGGCAAGCCGAGGCCCGCCAGGCGCTCTCGCAGCTCAAGTGCAATGTCGTGGCTGGCGCGATCGCGCTCATCTTTCGGCAGGAGGTTGACCTGCACATCTCCCAGCTCCGGGGACGAACGCAGGTAGTAGTGGCGCACCAGGCCGTTGAAGTTGAACGGGGCAGAGGTGCCCGCATAGCTCTGGAAAGAGACGACCTCCGGAACCGAAGCCAGGCGGTTGACGATCTGCTGCAAGGCACGATCGGTATCCTCCACCGATGCGCCTTCGGGCAAGTCGACGACCACCTGCAGTTCCGTCTTGTTGTCGAAGGGAAGCAGCTTGACCGTCACGTCCTTGGTGTAGAAGAGCACCAGGGACGCGAGCGTGGCGACGCCGACCAACAGCAGGAAGATCCAGGCGCGCAGACGCGATCTTAGGATCGGCCGGGCTATCGCCATATAAGCCTTCCCGAGCCGGCCGCCATGGTCGTCGCCATGCCCGTGGGCAGGGCCTTCCCCGCCCTTCCCCGCAAATTTCAGCATCAGCCAGGGCGTCAGCATGACGGCCACGAAGAAGGAAAACAGCATCGCGGCGGATGCGTTCGCCGGGATCGGGCTCATATAGGGCCCCATCATGCCCGACACGAACAGCATGGGCAGGAGGGCTGCGACCACCGTGAGCGTCGCCACGATGGTGGGGTTGCCGACCTCCGCGACGGCCTCGATCGCCGCTTGGGCGCGCGTGCGGCCGTCCTTCATCGCCCAATGGCGCGCGATGTTCTCGATCACCACGATGGCGTCGTCCACCAGGATGCCGATCGAGAAGATGAGCGCGAAGAGGCTCACGCGGTTGAGCGTGTAGCCCATGACGCGCGAGGCAAAGAGCGTGAGCAGGATCGTCGTGGGGATCACCACCGCGACGACCAGCGCCTCCCGCCAGCCGATCGCGAAAGCGACGAGGAGTACAATGGAGACCGTGGCCAGCCCCAGATGAAAGAGCAGCTCGTTTGCCTTCTCATTGGCCGTCTCGCCATAGTCGCGCGTGACCGTCATCTCGACATCTTCGGGGAAGATCTGCCCGCGCACCTGCTCCAGCCGGTGGATGATGGTCTCGGCGATGACGACGGCATTGGTGCCGGGCCGCTTGGCGATCGCGAGGGAGACGGCAGGCAGGCGTTCAAGCCCCTCCTCCGTCTTGCGCACCTCCGTGACACGGCTTTCGTTCGGCTCGGCCGCAAGCACCACCTGGGCCACGTCGCGCACATAGACGGGCCGGCCGTCGCGGGCCGTGATGAGAAGATTGCCGATCTCGCTTTGCGTCTGCAGCGTCTGGCCGGCGAGCAACATGCGCTGCCCGCCTCCTTCACGCACGGTTGCCGCCTGGAACGAGCGATTGGCCCCCTCCACCTTGGCGGAAAGCTGCTGCAGCGTGATGCCGTAGAGCGACAGCTTTTCGGGGTCGGGCTCGATGCGGATTTCCTCGGGCTGCTCGCCGACGATATAGGTGAGGCCGATGTCGGGGAGCTTCGCCACCTCGACCTGCAACTCGCGTGCAAGGCGCGTCAGCCCGTTGGCCGTCCAGCGCTCCGCCGCCTCCGGGGCTGGCGTAAGCGTGACGACGACGATGGCGACGTCGTCTATGCCACGGCCGACGATGAGCGGCTCGGGGATGCCGACGGGAATGCGATCCATATTGGCTCGCACCTTCTCGTGGACGCGCAGGATCGCGGCATCGGCACTCGTGCCGACCAGGAAGCGGGCCGTCACCAGCGCCCCGTCGTCCTGGGTCTGGGAATAGACATGCTCGACACCGTCGATGCTCTTGACGATGGCTTCCAGCGGTTCCGTCACGAGCTTGACCGCATCCTCCGCCTTCAGGCCGTTGGCCTGGACATGGATGTCGACCATCGGCACGGAGATCTGCGGCTCCTCCTCGCGCGGGAGGGTGACGAGAGCCACGAGACCGAGCGCGAAAGCCGCAAGCAGAAAGAGCGGTGTGAGCGGAGAGGCGATGAAGGCGCGGGTGAGCCCGCCGGCGATGCCGAGCTTCATGGGACGAGCACCTTGTCGCCCGCCCGCAGACCGCTCAGGATCTCGATCCGCTCTCCGGTGGCATCGGCGATGCTCTCGCCCAGAATGACGGCGATGTCCGTCGGCCCATCGGCTGTCGCCAGGCTGACATAGTCGATGCCGTGCCGCGTCGTTATCGCCTCGGGCGGCACGGCGACAACATCGCGGCTGCCGACGGGAATCCACACGAGCGTGCGCTCGTTGACAAAATAGTCGCCGAGGCCCGCCACCTCGACATCGGCGATCACGCGACCTTCCGAAATCTCCGGGTAGACTTTTGCGATGCGGCCCTCGAACTCCGTTTCCGCCGCAGCACTACCGCGAAGGCCGCGCTGGCCGAGACGCACAATGGCCCCTTCCCTGATCTCGGCGGCGTGTCGCTCCGGCAGGGAGAGGCGAAGATAATATTGACCGGAGGCAATGCGCGCCACCTCCTCGCCGGACAGGACAACGGAGCCGGGGGTGACCGGCACCGTGAGGACACGGCCGGTGGCCGGCGCAAGAACCTCGCCCTCCCGGGCCCGCTGCTCCAGCACGGCCTTGCTCGCCTCCGCCGCCGCAAGCTGATTGCTGGCGACTTCGAACTGGGTCCTGGCCTGGTCCACATGTCCCTGTGAGACGACGCCGCGGGCGAGGAGCTGCTCGGCGCGATCGAGCTCGGTTCGAGCGTTGTCGAGCTGCGAAGAGACCTCCTTGATCCTCGCCTCCGCCGCATCCAACTCGAGCGCGATCTTGTCATCAACGACAATGGCGACCACCTGCCCCTCTTCCACCTCGCTGCCTTCGGTGACATCGATGGCGCGGATGGTGCCGCCGGTGCGGGCGCGCGCCGGCACGACCGTGCGGCTTCGCACCTGGCCGAAGACGGCTTTCATCTCAGGTATGACGATCGTGTTCACCGTGAATTCGCCGGCCAGGGCGGGATGAGCGGCGGCGGCCGCGAGCAGCAGGACAACGAGGAGGTTAAAGCGCGCCATGGTTCCGCCTATTTGAAAGCCGTGCCCGGTTTTACGCCGAGCTTCTTGAAGACCATGGCGGCCGGGCAGAAGCCGGTGAGCGACGCCTGCATCAGGTTGAGCCCGACAAAGGCGGTCAGGAGATACCAATAGGGCGAGACGTAGAAGCCGAGTGCCAGCGAGGCGAGCACCATGAAGCCGGCAAACATCATGACGGTGCGATCGAGGGTCATTGTCATTCTCCTTGGGGTTGGCCGTGCGTTCATTCGCCCGGCTCGATCTCGATTTCCTTGAGTTTCCGAATGCCGAGCATGTGCAGGGCGAGGTTCTCGTAGAAGGTCTCCGCCTTGCCTTGCCGAACCTTGTGCAGGAAGTACTTCTCGAAGCCGATCTTGGCCGCGTGCACCCAGCGGCCTTGCGAGGACCAGTTGACGTTGCGCGGCGGAATCTGCGGCTGCGCCACGAAGGCGATGCCCTCGTCGCCGAAATCAGCGAGGCAGACCGCATTCCAGGAGGCGACCGCCCTCGGCTTCTCGCCCCTCAGCAGGGCGGCGATGTTCTCTGCCGTGGCCGAAACCATCGACTCGATCATGAAGCCGGTCTTCGGCACGCCGACGGGCAGCGGCGTCTTGCCGACCGGCGGAATGGCCACGCACACGCCGATGGCGAAGATATTCGGAAACGCCTCGTTGCGCTGGTGCTTGTCCACCGTGACGAAGCCGCGCGGATTCACGAGCCCTTCGATACCGTAAACCGCCGGCACGCCCCGGAAAGCGGGCAGCATCATCGAGAAGGCGAAGGGAAGCTCGTGCTTGGCTGCGGTCTCGCCAGCCTCGTTGACCTCCTCCACATACATCCGGCCGGGCTCCACCTTCGCCACCTTGGCGTTGGTGATCCACTTGATGTGGCGCTCGCGCATGGCGCTTTCGATAAGACCCTTGGTGTCGCCCACCCCGTCGAGGCCGAGATGGCCGATATAGGGCTCCGGCGTGACGAAGGTGATTGGCACCTGGTCACGCTTCCTTGCCTGCCGGAGCGCCGTGTCGAGGATGAAGGCGAACTCGTAGGCCGGGCCGAAGCAGGATGCACCATGGACCGCGCCGACCACGATCGGGCCCGGCTCCTTCAGCAGCGTATCGAACGCGCGCTTCGCCTCCACCGCATGATCGACCTGACAGATCGACTGGGTGTGGCCTTCCGGCCCCAGCCCGGGCACCTCGTCGAAGGCGAGATCGGGGCCTGTGGCCACGATCAGGTAGTCGTAGTCGACGAATGTACCGTCGTTGAGCGCGACACGGTTTTCCGATGCCATCACCCGTCTTGCGCCTTCCGGCCTCAGGTTGATACCGCGATGTTCGAAGATGGGCGCGAGATCGACGGTGACCTCCTCCGGCTCACGCCAACCGACGGCTACCCAGGGATTGGAGGGAACGAAGGAATAGGTGGAGCCGAGATTGATGACGGTCAGTTCGTCCGAGGGACGCATCTTGTCCTTCATCTCGTAGGCCATGATGACGCCGCCCAGGCCGGCGCCGAGAACAACGATGCGGGACATGCCATCTTCTCCTTGGCGGGATTGCCGAAGCTCCATCTAGCCTCTCCGATCCGGAGGGGCTTTGATCCGGCGCAAACTCCGGTGGAAATGACCGAAGGACAGATCTACCTTGCTCGGTTAAGTTCCATGACGTCGCTCACCCCGGCTGGCCGCTCTTGCATGTAACATTCAAACTTTCTAAATTCAATAACATGAATGTAAGAGAAATGATCCCCGCCTCACAGGAGGCCGCTGACCTGATGCGAAGCCTGTCGCACCCGCAGCGGCTTCTGGTGCTCTGCGCACTTGGCGGTGAGGAGAAGTCGGTTGCTCAGCTTCGAACCGAACTCGGGATAGACCAGGTTCCGATGTCGCAGCAGTTGATGCGGCTCAGGTCGGACGGCTTGGTCGAGTCGCGCCGCGTGGGCACGACCGTCTATTACAGGATTGCCCGGCCGGAAGTGCTCACGGTCGTGGAAGCGCTCCACAAGGCATTCTGCGGTCCTATGTGATGCCCACCCTCTCTGTAGGCTGGACAGCAGGCAGAACGAAGGCACAGCCGTTCGAAATACCACCGCACCAGTTGTCGCGCTGGTTTGCGTAACACTGGTCCGCGATTGTGGTTGGTTGCGAGGGGCGATTTCAACCTCACACCAAGTGTTTGTCTTTAGGCAAATTCCGCCGCCGCCAAAAAGCTCAAAATGCCCCATAGCAATAGATCGATTTCATTAGACTTTTTGGTGGATTTGGTTGCGGGGGCTTGCAATCACCCGATTCCTGCGATTGGTTGAGAGATCTATTCTAAGATCAGCGGCCTAGGGGTGTGGCCTTGCCTTCACTCACGGTGAGCTTGTCCAACCACGAGGGTAACGCACACCCGATTCCTCCTCGGTTTATTATGCATCCAGCTTCGGCCGGAGCATCCCAATCACCGCTCGTGCTCCATCACTGTGGCATCGCTCGTCCTTGCTCGGCGGGCAGATTGAGGATGCGCCGTGCGTTGTCGACAAAGAGCTTTTGCTTCTCCTGTTCCGAAAGGCTGATCTCGTCGATCAGCCGTAGCGCGGTGGCCGGGTCCCAGCAGGGATAGTCGGTGCCGTACATGACGTTGTCGATTCCGTAGTACTCGATCGCGAACTTGATGCCGAGCATGTGCGGAGAGACCGTGTCGGTGAACATGCGGCGGATATAGGTGCTGGGCGGCTGCTTCAGCCCCGCCTTGCCGCCGTTCTTGTCCATGCGGCCGGCCTGGTAGGGCAGCGCGCCGCCGGTGTGCGACATGATGATCTTCAGGCCGGGATGGCGCTCCATCATGCCGGAAAAGACGAGCCGCATGGCGGCGGAGCTGACCTCGACGACGCGACCGAGGCTCAAATGCAGAGCCTCGTTGTAGCCGTCCAGGATGTCGGGGAAGATGGCGTCGGTGGGGTGGAGGTAGAGAGGGATGCCGAGTTCCTCCACGCGAGCGTAGAAGGGTTCCAGCCGCTCCGCGTCGATGCGCGGATCCGTGCCGATGCTGCCCGGCAGGTTGGCGCCAACGAGGCCGAGCTCGCCGATCGCGTGGTCCAGAACCTCGATCGCCGTCTTCGTATCGGTGAGCGGCATGGCGGCGGTGCCCCAGAAGCGGTCCGGATATTTGCGTTGCGCGGCGGCCATCGTCTCGTTCCACTCGAGCGCGGCGTCGCGGCCTTCGTTCACGGGCAGCTCGGAGAAGTAGATGGAGAACGGGCCAATGGAGCTTACGACATCGACGTCATGCCCGAGCGCGTCCATATGCTCGAACTCCTTTTCGAGGTCGAACCAGGCGGCCCAACTTGCGACCGTGCCGCTGCGGGCGTCCGCGCCCACATAGGTGTAACCGCCTCGCTCGTTGGCGAACGCCTTGGGATAGGCGGACTTCTTCGAAAGCGCCTCGAAGATCGGCAGTGGCCACCAGTGGAAATGCGAGTCGATGATGTGCATGGACGCACTCCGCGTTTTGCGCGCCGTCAGGGGACGCGCCAGGAATCGGTCTTCTTCTCCAGCCAGGAAAGCATCTGCGTCAGCACCACGCCGAGCAGGATGATGACGAGGATCGAGACCATCATCTTGGTCGTCTGCAGGAGCTGGGCGTGATAGGCGATGCTGTAGCCGAGCCCCGCGCTGGCGCCGAAGAGTTCGGCCACCACTACGCCGGTCAGCGCCCGCCCTACCCCGAGCCGCAGGCCGGCCACCACGATCGGCACGGACCCGGGCAGCGCCACCCGCAGGAAGATATCGAGCGGCCGCGCGCCGAATGAATGGGCGGCGCGAACGAGGTCCCGGTCGACATTCTTGATGCCGGACAGCGTGTTTGCGTAGATCGGCGTGAGCGCGAACAGGAAGGCGATGGCCACGATGGTCGGCGTGCCGTAGCCGAGCCAGGCGACGAAGAGCGGGTAGAAGGCGATGGTTGGCGCGGAATACTTGAACCAGATGAACGGCTCTAGCGCCGCCTCGGCGTCCGGGAACCAGCCCGCCAGCATGCCGAGCCCGATGCCCACGCCTGCCGCGAGCGCCAGCGCCAGCACGAAGGAATGAAGGCTGGCCAGGATGTTCTCGACGAGCGTGCCGTCGGCGAACTGCACCCCCATCTCCTTGAACACCGCGCCGGGCGTGGAGATGAAGAAGGGGTTGATCAGTCCCGCCGAGACGACAGCCTGCCAAAGGAGGCCGATCGTCAGCAGGGAGAGCGTACCGAGGACAAGCGCCTCATAGCGCCGGTAGAGTTCGGTCATCATTCCGTCCTCCAGTTGCGCACACGGCTTTCCAGCAACCGGACGAGAGAGGTCAAGGTGTAGCCGAAGACGCTGATCACCAGCGCGTAGACCAGAAGCCGGTCGATGCGCATTGACGAGCCGTAGGTCATGAGCTGGTGCCCGACGCCGGCCTGCGAGACGTAGAGCTCGCCCACAACGACGCCGAGAACGCCGCGCCCGACGGCAAGCCGCACACCCATCAGGATGGAGGGCAGCGAGCCCGGTACCAGGATGCGGGTGAAGATGTCGAGCCTGCTGGCGCCAAAGGAACGCGCGGCCCTGATCAGCCGCGGATCCGCCTCGCGCATGCCGGCCATGGTGTTGACGATGATGGGGAAGATCACGCCGAGGAAGACGACCGCGACCTTCGATGCCATGCCGATGCCGAGCCAGATGACCATGATCGGCAGGAGCACGAGGGTGGGCGCGATGTAGAGCGCCATGAGCGGCGGGTCGAGAACGTAGCGCGCATGTTTGGACGTGCCCAGCAGCGCGCCCAGCGGCACGCTGACGACGAGGGCGAGGGCGAAACCGAGCGCGAACTCGGTCAGGCTGATGCGCGCGTGATAGAAAAAGTCGTCGCTGGCGAAGACTTCGAGGGCGGCGACCGCCACCTTCGTCGGCTGGCTGGTGAAGCGTCCGTTGACCAGCCCAAGCTCCGGCGCGACCTGCCACACGACGAAGAAGAGAAGCACGGACAGGCACGAGATCGTCGTCGAGCGCGACAGCGGGAAACAGGCGTTCCAGGCCCGTCCTTCCATCGCGGTGGATTTGCTCGTGGCCATCGCCATCACGCGGCCTCGGTTATCATGTGCATGGCGGCCATGTCCTCGCCGAGCCCCTCGCGCAGCCGGCGCCGGTAAGCGGCGAATTGATCGCTGTCGAGCATGGCGGCGGTGCGCGGCCGCGGCAGGTCGATGTCGATGATTTCCCTGATGTGGCCGGGGTCGCGGCCCATGACGACCACCCGGTCGCCGAGGAACACCGCCTCATCTATGTCATGCGTGACGAACAGCGCCGTCTTGCGGTCGCGCTCCCATATCTTGAGCAACTCATCGCCCATCACCTCGCGCGTCTGCGCGTCGAGCGCGCCGAATGGCTCGTCCATGAGAAGGACGTGCGGGTCGACGGCAAGTGCGCGCGCGATGTTGACACGCTGGCGCATGCCGCCGGAAAGCTGGTGCGGGTGGTAGTCCGAGAAAGCGCCGAGGCCCACCATGCGGATGAAGCGCCGGGCGCGCTCCGTCGGATCGTCCTTCTTCCAGCGCTGCATCTCCAGGCCGAACCTGACATTGCCGAGCACGGAACGCCACGGCAGCAGCGACGCCTCCTGAAAGACCATCGCCCGGTCCGGGCCGGGACCGCTGACTTCCTTGCCGTTGATCGTGATGGTGCCGCTGGCGCTGTTCACCAAACCGGCCGCCGCCAGAAGCAGCGTGCTCTTGCCGCAGCCGCTCGAGCCCACGATGGTCACGAACTCGCCCTTGGCGATATCGAGCGAGACCCGGTCGACCGCAACGAACGGCTCGTCGCTGTTCGGCTTGCGGTATTCGATCGTCAGGTCGCGAATTTCGATCTGTGCCATTTTGTTTTTCTTTCTTGCGAAGCGGAGGGACGGCGGGGTGGGAGCCTTGAAGGTCCCACCCGAAGCTAACCGCTTACTCGGCCGGCTTCCATTCTTCGTAGGTGTCGACGAAGGTCGGGTCGAAGTAGCGCTCCTTCGGCCATGCCTCCTCGTATTCTCCCGATTCGATGCCGATTTCCCAGAACGCCTGCATGCCTTCCTCGGAGGGCAAGCGGCCATCCTCGTAGACCTTGTCAATGAAGTCGTCATAGCCGCGCCCGGCATAGTCCTCCTCCATGCCGACGCGGTCGACCAGCACCTCGATTGCGCGATCCCTGTCTGCCTTGGCAAGCCGCACACCCTTCACGAAACCGCGCAGCACGGCGCGGATCGTGTTGGGATTGGCCTGGATGAAGTCCTCGGTAGCGAAGAAGACATGGAAGGGGTAGTCGGGCGCGATGTCCGTCTGCTTGAGGATCGGCTTGAAGCCGGCATCAGCGGCCATGAACTTCTCCGGCGTGGCGAAGATGTTGACGTCGATCTGCCCGGCCTCCATCGCCGCCAGCCGCTCGACGGAGCCGCCGCCCTGGATGATCTGCACGTCGGAGTCCGGATCGAGCCCCTGCCTCTGAAGTGCGTAACGCGTGAGGAAGTCCGTCGAGGAACCGACGCGGGTGACGCCGAAACGCTTACCCTTGGCATCCGCCATGCTGTCGATCTCGGACACGGCATACCAGTCGAAGACGGCCATGTTGAAACCGCCATAGAAGACCTTGAGCGGCTGTTCGGCGGCAATGCCCACCGCCACGCCCGCCAGCGAGGTGACGCCGATATCGACGGCGCCAGCGACCATGCCGCGCACCATGTCCGTGCCGCCGCGAAACGCAACGATCTCGACATTGATTCCTTCTTCCTCGAAGAAACCCTCTTCGTCCGCTATGTAGAGCGGCAGGAAGGTCGATGTCGTCACCGGCAGGCCGATCGTGATGTCGGCCTTTTCCGGCGCATCCTGGGCCGCCGCCGGGGTGGCCAGCACCGCCAGGGCCGCAAGCCCTGCTATCAGAATTCCAGTTGGTCTCTTCATTCCATCCTCCCGTGGTTGATCTTTCAGACGAGCCGGACGAACCCCCGGCTTTCATTCTCCCCGCCAAGGCGAGCCTTCAATGCCGCATGGACGCGCGTCCGCTCATCATCGATCGCATCGCCGTTTCGCAGGGCCGAGGCGAGACCACCGAGTGCACCGGCGACGCCGAGGCCTTCGATCTTTCGCTGCAAGGTCGCGAGCGGCGCGTCGTCCGCCATGTCGCCCGGCAGCACGGCGCACCGCTTTTCGCTGAAGCCGTCCGCCGTCTGCACAACGACGCGCGCGGGAAAACTGTGACCGGCCTCTGCCGCGAGCGAGACTTCCGGCTTCACGGTCACCTTCGCTGCAAAGGCAATTGTCCGGGCATCGAAAGGATGCGCGCGCGCCACGTCGAACAGGCGGTCGCGCTCGAAGGCGGCGATGCCGAGCTGGAGGCCGAGATGGGCGATCGTGGAAAGGCGTCTTCCGGTATCGAGCGGACGGCTGACGACGGGAACCGCGTCCGGCGGCAGCTCCACCTCGGCCGACAGGATTGAGGCCGGCTGCAGGCCATCGGCCAGCATGGCGGAAAACGCTTCGATTGCATTCATGCCCTGACGCGCAGCGACGAAGGGTTTTAGCCCGACCGACGCCACAGCGTGCGCCGGCAATGCTTCCAGATGCTCCAGCGCCGCAAGTTCCGCGGACGACTGGGCGGCCAGCCATTCGGGCGACAGGAGCGCGGGATCGCCGCCGAAGCCGGCGCGCGCGGCCATTACCGCTCGCACGCCCTTGAGCGTCGCCTCGCCGATCGCCAGCCACCGGCCGGACAGGTTGCCGCCGGGCTGCCCCGCACGCCCCGAGCTGCCGGCGATGGCGATCGCCAGCGCCTGGGCCGTCGTCTCCTCGTCCAGGTCGAGTGCGGCCGCAGCCGTTGCAGCCGCGATTGCCGGAGCCGCGAAAAGCGTCGGCCAGACGCCGCGCGCAAGTGCTGCCGCACCGCCAACGGCGCGGGCGAGGCAAAGACCGGTCGCATATCCTGCCTCGACTGCGCGGACATAGGAGCGGGGGCTCGACGCGAATTCACCGGCGACCGGAACCGCTATGCAGCCCGGCGTCAGGCAGCTCGGCACCTCGATATCATCACACTCGGTGAAGCGGATCACGGCCGCCATGGCCGCCGCCGTGGAGACGGGGTCGCCCTCGTCGAGGAAGCGTCCGATGGCCGCGCCCTCCTGCGCCTCCAGCCCGGCCGCCAGCGCGGCCAGCGTGTCGACCGTGTGGAATGCTGCGGCGGCTTCCGTGCGGGCGTCGACGGCGATTTCGGCAAGCCGGCGGGCGAGGACACGCGTGGTCATGCGACACCCCCTCCCCGCGCCGTCTGGCGCGCGAGGCCGAACGATCGCGTGAAGACGAGTGGCGTGTGTGCAGTGCCGATGGTCAATGTCAGGACGCCATAAGGGATGTTCCGCATCGCCGGCCGGGTGCTGGACGCCACCGGCTGGAGCGGTCGCGTCACGACCGGTGCCTCCACCGTCCAGTCGAGGATCGTCATGCCGGCGGGCAAGGCGTGCCCGGCGATCTGCGGCGCCGGCTGCGCGGATGGGTCGATCGCCTCAGCGAGACGGTCGGCGGCCCGCGCCGCCTCGGCCACCGCGCCGTCGGCCGCCATGCGGGCGAGGCTTTCGGTGCGGCGGATCCAGACGCCGTTATAGGCGACGGAAAGGCGGATGGCGAAATATCCGCCGAGCGGAGCGTTGCCCTTTATGCGGGCGAGGCGCCGGTCGGCCGCCAGATCGGGGGCGGCGGCGACGTAGCATTCCTCGGCTCCGGCCAGCCGCGCGTTCAGTTCCAGCACCTCCGTCACGTCGCCCACCAGCCGACGGTCGGCCGGTATCTCGGCAAACGCGTTGGCGGCAATCCGATCCGCCGTCGTGGCAAGCGCCAGTTCGGCAGCATTCGGCAGGGCACGGACAGCGGCGAAGAGATCGCTCGCGTCGATCAGCTTCGCATCGGTCTTGGAGGTGATCTCCTCGACGAGGCCGCCGGGCATGCGGTCGAGTTCGACAACGCCGATGTTTCCGGCACCCAGAGCGGAAAGCCGCTCGCCCGCCATCCTGCCAGGCTGCGGCGAATGGGCGATTTCGACCGTCGGATTGGTCGAGCGGATCCAATTGCCGACGCGCTTCGACAGAGCTGTCGCGAAGATGGCCTGGCCCTCCCGCGGAACGAGCAGCAGGGCGTCCGACCAATAGGGCGTGAAGCCGGTCAGATAGGTCACGCCGGCCGAGCGCACGTGGTTGGTGTAGACGAGCACGGCATCCAGCCCGCTCTCGCGCATGGCCGCCTGCAGGCGGCGCTGACGGGCGAGAACATCGCCCTGCGACAGCTCGTCTTCGCGCCAGAGCATGAGGCCGTGTCTCATGCCGCCCTCCTGTCCGCCGCCATGGAAAACAGCTCCCGGGGCGTTGTCGTCAGCACCTGTGCGCCCTGCCCGGTCACGATGAGGGAATCCCCCAGCACCATGTAGCCGACGTCCGGGTGGTAGGTGTTGGGATGCACGATGAGCGACATGCCCTCCTCGATCGTCGTGGTCACGTCCTCGAGGATATGCGGCTTGGTGTCGGGAAAGAGGCCGAGCCCGTGGCCGCGCACGCGGGTGTATTCGCTGGTCACGTAGTTGCCGAGGCCGTGGCGGCGGAAGACGTCGTTCTCCGCCTTCGCGATGGCGGCGGCAGTGATGCCCGGCCTCACCGCATCGATGCCCGCAATCATGGCCTCGTGATAGACGGCGAAGGCCTTCTTCTGCGCCTCGCTTGCCTTTCCGATGACGAGCGTCCGACAGATCTGCACATAATAGCCATCTACGCAGGGCGTGAGCTCGGTCGTCACGAGATCGCCAGCCTTCAACATCTTGCCGGAAGGCGGTGCCATGCCGCGCACTTCCGGGCCGCCGGCGCCGATGATCATGAAGTTGTCTTCGACGCCGTTGGCGCGGAAGAACGCCTCGATCTCGGCGATCAGCTCATAGTCCTTCCTGCCCACGCGCGCGGCATTGCGGAAGACGGCATAGCCCTCGTCGGCAAGCCGTGCCGCACGACGAACCGCCTGCAATTCCTCTTCCGCCTTGACCATCAGGAGACGGTCGAGGATGGGTGTTGCGTCGTCGAAGCGACGATCCTCCCGCCGGCGCGCGAGGCCGTAGGGCAAATGCCGTTTCGGGCCGGCGGCGATACGGCGATTGCCGAGCCGCTCGATGGCGGCTGCGGCATCGGCGACGATATCGTCGGTCACTACCGTCTCCAGGCCGGGGCATTCCACGGCTGCGCGGTCGGCCTCGAACGGATCGTCGAGATAGAGCAACGTTTCGCCCTCGCTCGTCACGACGGCGATGCCCTCGCCTTCAAGAATGCCGAAATCGGCGGCGTAGCGCAGATAATCGTTCTGCCAGGCGTTGCCGTAGAGCACCACGACATCGAGGCCCGCGTCCTTCATCGCCTCGATCAGCCGGCGCCTGCGCGTATCCGCCACCTTCCTCGCCGTCACGGTGCCATCCTCATGAATTCGCAGCCAGGCGCATCGCCGGCTCCGATTCACCCGGTGCCGCGAACCCATAGTCCCGGCGGGCGACCTCGGCCGATACGAGCCCTTTTTCGATGTCGCTTTCCAAGAGCCCGCGGTCACGCTCGCGCGGATCGCCGTAACCGCCGCCGCCGGCGGTCAGGAAGGTCACGCGATCGCCCGGCTCGAAGGCGACATTGGTCGCCTTGTTGACATTCTCTGTCCTGCCGTCCGCGCGCTCGATGATCGCCAGGCTGACGGCACCTTCCTTGCCGCCATTAAGGCCCCAAGGCGGGGTGACGGTGCGATCGAAATTGATGTTGCCCTTGCAGGCGCGCAGCACGCGATAGGTGAGCTCCACGCCCAGCCCGCCGCGGTAGCGCCCGGCGCCGCCGGAATCGGGGCGCAGCATGTGTCGCTCGATCACAAAGGGATATTTGATCTCCTGCAGCTCTACTGGCGTGTTGCGCACGTCGCCCTGGCACACGGAGACGGAGGCGGACGCGCCGTCGCCATGCGGCCGGCCGCCCCAGCCGCCGCCGAAGATGTTCATGAGCAGGAAGCGCGACCCGTCGCCGTAGAAGCCGAAGAACGAGCAGCCGCCCATGTCGCCCTTGTGGGCGGCAGGGATCATCTCGGGCACCGCGGGCGCCAGCGCCTTCAGGATGGTGTCGATGACGGTCGGCAGTGCGATGCTCCATTGGCCGAGCGCGGCCGGCGGCCTGGCGCTCAGCATGGTGCCCTCGGGCAGCACCACGTCGAGGGAGCGGAAGCAGCCTTCGTTGACGTCGAGATTGGGCGAGGTGAGCGCCTTGAAGGCCACGCGTGCGGCGGCGATGCCGCCCGAGCGGCCGGAATTGAGCGGGCCGTCGACTTGCGGGTTCATCTCGGAGAAATCGACGGACATGCGCGCGCCCTTGACCGTGACCGTCACCTTGATGCGCAGCGGCTTGTCGAGCGCGCGGCCGTCATTGTCCAGGAAGCTGGTGGCCGAATAGGTGCCGTCGGGGATCTTCTCGATGACCGAACGGACCTGCCGGTCGGCCTGCGCCCAGATGGTGGCGACGCATTCGTCGACGGTGGCACGCGAATAGCGCCCGACGAGTTCCCCGAACCGGCGCGCCCCGACCTGACACGACGCGATCTGGGCGCGCAGGTCGCCGAGGCTCGCATCCGGATAGCGGATGTTGTCGCGGATGATCTGCAACAGCGTCTCGTTCGCCTTGCCGGCGTCGTAAATCTTCAGCGAGCGCATCTGCAGACCCTCGCTGTAGATATCCGTCGTCGCGTTCGACCCAAAACCCTGGCGACCGCCGCCGATGTCGACCCAGTGGGCGCGGTTCGCCGCAAAGCCGATCAACTCGCCCCCATGGAAGCAGGGGGCATAGACCACGACATTGTTGAGATGCTGGCCGCAGATGTGGCCATGGTTCATCACCAGCACGTCGCCCTCGGCGAAGCCGTCGAGCCCGTAACGCTTTATCCCGTCCTCGACCGCCACGCCAAGGTCGGCGAGGAAGATCGGCAGGCCGCCGCGGTTCTGCGATATCATGCGGCCATCGGTGTCGATCAGGCCGCAGCAATAGTCGCGCACCTCGTAGATCATCATGTTGTAGGCCGACTTGGACAGGACGTCGGCCATTTCGTCGGCATAGGCCACGACGGCGTTTCGCACGACTTCGATGGTGATCGGATCGGTGGTGGCTTTGGTCATCGAGATAGTCTGCCCGTCAATATTTCAGCGTGACGACGAGATGCCCGGCCTCGGTGACGCGGACCTCGTCGTCGGGACGAATGAGGATGGTGGAGTTCGGTTCTTCGATCACCGCCGGACCGACGATGCGCGCGCCCGCCTTCAGCGCGTTGCGCCACAGGATCTGCGTTTTCAGCGGGCGCTCGGGATCGTCGAAGACGACATCGCGGTGTTCCGTGACGGCATCGCTGTCGGGCGTCCACGGCTGCGACAGCCATTGCTCGGCCAGTGAGTCGGAGCGGGCTGCCGTCAACACCAGGCGCAGGCTGACCACCTCCATGGTCTCGCTAGGGGCGGACTGGCCGTAACGCTTGTCGTGCTCGCGGTCGAAGCGGTCGCGGACCGTGCGGGCCTCGCCGGTTAAAAGCGCGGCGCTCTCGACGGGGATGGATATCGCATGCTCCTGGCCGACATAGCGAAGATCAGCGTAGTAGTGGAAATCGGCAGTGGCCGGGTCTATGCCGTCGCGCGTCAGCTGGTCCTGGCCCGCCGCGGCGAGTTCCGCGAAAACCTCCTCGACATGGCTCGCCTGCAGATCGCCGACTCTGCCGATCAGCGTCTGCACGAAATCCTGCCGCCACGAGGCCATCAGCATGCCGAGCGCGGAGAAGGTGCCGGGCAGCTTGGGAATGACGACGGTGGGGATGAAGATCTCGCGCGCAATGGAGATGGCATGAAGGGGGCCGGCTCCGCCGAAGGCGATCATCGCCGTGTCGCGCGGGTCCACGCCCTTGTTGACCGACACCGCGCGCACGGAGAGCGACATGGAGGCGTCGGCGATGCGGACCACGCCATGCGCGGCCTGCGGCACGCTGAGTGCAAGCGGGCCGGCAACCTTTTCCTGCATGGCGCGGCGTGCGGCCTCGACATCGAGCGCCATGCCGCCATTGAGAAAGCGCCGCGGGTTGATGCGGCCGAGAAGGAGATCGGCATCGGTCACCACCGGGTCGGCCGAGCCCTTGCCGTAGCAGGCCGGTCCGGGGTCCGCGCCGACGCTCTGCGGCCCGACATGCAGCCCGCCCGTCTTGTCGACCCAGGCGATGGAGCCGCCGCCGGCGCCCACCTCGACGATGTCGACCACCGGCAACTGCATGGGCTGGCCCGTCGCCTTGTCGCCGATCACATAGCCGGTTTCGATGACGGGAGCGCCGCCGGTCAGGAGGCTCGACTTCGCGGTCGTGCCGCCCATGTCGAAGCCGACGCAGCGCTCCAGCCCAAGCAGCTTCGACAGGCGGCCGGCGCCGATCATGCCGGCGACGGGGCCGGACTCCATCATGGACACAGGTTGCTCCTGCGCCAGCCTGAGCGACATGACGCCGCCGTTGGAGCGCATGATGTGCACCTTGCCGCCGAAGGAGGCATCGCGCAAATAGCCGTCGAGACGGCGCAGATAGCCGCCGACGCGCGGCCCCACGAAGGCATTCAGAACCGTGGTGGAGGTGCGCTCGTATTCGCGGTATTCACGCAGGATCTCGTGCGACAGGGTGATGAAGAGATCGGGTCGCCGCTGGCGCAGCGCCGCGCCGATGCGCCTCTCGTGCTCGGGATTGACGTAGGCGTGAAGCAGACAGACGGCGACCGCTTCCACGCCCATCCCGTCGACCCAGGCGACCGCCTCGTCGAGCGTTTTTTCGTCGAGCGGCTCAAGCACCTCACCTGTCGCCAAGATGCGTTCGCGGACCTCGAAAGTGAGGTCGCGCGGCACCAGCGGCACGGGGCGCTCGAAGAATAGGTTGAAGGCTTCAATGCGGTTCGACCGGCCGATGGCGTAGACATCGCGGAAGCCGGTGGTGGTCAGAAGCGCGGTGCGCGCACCCTTGCGCTCCAGCACCGTGTTGATGGCGATGGTCGAGCCGTGAAGAAGCTCGTCGACGGACCCGGTCTCGCATCCGGCCAGGTCGAGGCTGGTGGCGATACCCTTTGTCGGATCGGCGGGGACGGTCGAGGTCTTCGATGTGACGATGTGCCCGCCGACATATCCCACCAGATCGGTGAAGGTTCCTCCGATATCGACGCCGACGATGTTCACGTTCGTTCTGCTCCCTGTCCGGCTCGCATGAGTGGAAGGCGGGAGGAACAGACGCCCAGGCGGCTACGAAACCTCTGCCGTCCTCCCGCGGCCTGAGAAGCGTCGCACCGGGGCGGGGCTCAAGCAACGGGCCGGAGGGCTATACCTTTGATAGTGTTATGACTATAACTTTCCCTATGATCAATGTCACCCTTCGCCGGCTCGAAGTGTTCCTGGCGGTCGCCGAGGCGGAGAGCTTTTCGCGCGCGGCCGACAAGCTCGACATCGCCCAGCCGTCGGTCAGCGCCCATATACGCAGCCTGGAGCATCAGGTCGGTGGCGCGGTCTTCCGCCGCCGCCGCGGCAGCAGGCCCGTCCTGACCGACCTAGGCAGAAGCGTTCGCGATCACGCCCGGGAGCTTCTCGCCGAAGCCGACGATTTGCGGGCCGACATCGTGAGCCTGCGCACCTCGGCGGGGACCGAACTCGTGCTCTCCTGCCAGCGCTCGCTCGCGAACTTCGTGCTCAAGGAGCCCATCACGCGCTTCGCGCTCACGCACCGCGAGATCCGCCTCATCGTGCGGATCGGCAAGCAGGAGGACGTGGTCGAGGAGGTGCGGGACGGCATCGCCGATATCGGCTGTTTCCTGAGCAACGAGGAGATGCGCGGCGTGCATTCGGAGGTGATCGGTGCGCAGCGTCTTCAGATCGTCGCCGGGTCCGGCCATCCCCTCGTCGGACGGCGCAAGGTCAAGCCCGGCGAGGTGGCGCGATACGGCTTCGTCGGCCCCCCACCGGGAACACTCTTCGGCCGCGCCGTGCAGCGGCTGCTCAAGAGCGCCGGCATCAACGACATCCAGGTGGTGGCGCAGGCGACGGAATATCAATTCCTACGCGAGCTGGTTGCCGCGGGCGTCGGCCTTTCCTGCTCGCCGGAAAAGAGCGTCGAGGCCGACGTCGCCGCGGGCCTGTTGAGCATCATCGATCTCGACGCGCCCGATCTCGTCTTCCAGATCCGCCTGATCTCCTCCCAGCGCCGGCCCCGCTCCGCCCCCATGGAAGAATTCAGCACCTACCTGCGCTCGTGCATGCCGACGCTTTAAGGTGTGAACATGGCCACTGTTTTCGCCCCCTGGAGCTTCCGCTCCATGTCAGTCATACGCGGAGGAAATGTCGGGTGCCGGGCCCTTGGCGTCGAGATCAACGAGAAGGAAGCGGCCAAGCATCCTTTCAAGCCCGAGGTGATCCACACGCAAGGGGCGGTGCTTGGTGATGGCACGGTGGTGGATTGGTAAAGATGACGCGCAGAACTCGCCTCCTGTGCCCAATATTCCCTCTTCCTTCGACCTTCCCGGCGACGTCTACAACGCCACGCCTCCGCGCATCATTTTCGGCGCGGGTAAGGCGGGCGAGACCGCCCGCGAGGTTGAACGCCTCGGTGCAATCCGTGCGCTGGTGGTCTGCACGCCCGGCCGCCGCGCGATGGCCGACAAGGTGGTCGAGCTGCTTGGCGCGCGCTGCGTCGGCATTCTGCCGGAAGCCGTCTCGCAGGTGCCGATCGAGCTTGCCCGCCGTTGGCAGGAGCATGCCCGAAAGGGTGGGGGCGGACGCAGACTATTCGACCCCCCGCCTTTGTAGCCACCTGGGCCCACATGTCGACTTCCTTGGCAACCCGCGCACCGAGTTCCTGCGGTGTACTGCCGACGATCTCGCCCTGAGCTTCGACCGTCGCGACGACGCGTGGATTTTTCAGTGACCTCCAGGATCGCCGCGTTGAACGTGCCGATGGCGTGCCTGCGGGCGCGGCGAACGCGAACCAGGCCGCCAGTTCCAGATCCTCGACGTCCTGTTCCTTGAAGGTGGGAATGTCCTTGTTGAAGGCCTGCCTGTTGGCCGTGCCCACGGCGAGCGGTTTGACGTCGCCGCCATCAACCGCGCCTTTCAGCCCGAGATAGGTGTCCATCATGAAGAAGGCTCCCGCCCTTAGACGAAGATCACGGGTTTAATGGGCAAGCGCAGCCCGTAAATGAACAGGGCGGTGGAGGCGAGCGGCAGAACGAGGAGCGTGATGAGGACGCGGCGTGGATTCGGTTTGGGATGTGCGAAGGCGGCCAGGCCGATCAGCACCATTGTCGCGATGATAAGCCCCACGCGCTCCAGGAGCAGCCCCCAGCGAAGAGGAGAAGCCGAGCTCCGCACCGGGGCAGGCCGGGTAGAGAACGCTCACGCATTCAGCGCTGCTTCCTTTCGCAGGATGCGGACCACCACCTGTTCGCCGCATATGATCGACCGCAATGATGCTCGCGGCCTGCGCATCTGCCCCACGCCGGCTTCTTCGCACCCCTGCATGTAAAGCCGCTGCCGGCACATGACATTCGCGGCTGATCGCCTGCAAAGCCGGTTAGAGCCCGACATCCTTTTTGTTGACGCACCTGTCCGCCTTTGTCTAATGTTATATAACGGACGTTAGTCCGATAATAGGACAAAGAGAGGTACGTTGTGGTCAAGGATTCGAATGCGTTCAGAATGGGGTTCGTTGGAGACATCAACCTCCTCGATTTCCCGACGGACCGGAATCCGTTCCACAGGATGATGCCCTATCTTTCGCAACTCGATCTCTCGGCCGGTACGCTGGAAGGCCTGCTCTCCCGGCCCGAAGAGCTTTTCTATAAGCCCGGCTTCACCCATGTGGGCGAGGGCCATGCGCCGAACCTGGCCGAGGCGGGCTTCAAGGCGCTGAACCTGGCGAGCAACGTCACCTACGGCCGCGAGGCGATCGAGCGTACGCTGGAACAGTTGGACAGGGCCGGCATCGGCCATGCGGGAGCCGGCCTCGATCGCCGACAGGCCCGGCAGCCGATGATCATCGAGGCCGGGGGGCTGAAGATCGGCATGATATCGCGGACATCCGTCTTCTGGCCAAACGGACACGAGGCGCTTGACCACCAGGCGGGGGTCATTCCGCTGCGCGTCACGACATTCTATCAGCCGCATCCGCGCCTGATCGAGCTGCCGGGCGCGCCGGCGATCGTGCACACGAACCCCAATGAGCAGGAGCTGGCCGAACTCGTCGCGGATGTGAACGAGCTGCGTGGCAAGGTCGACCTACTGTTCACCTATTTCCATTTCGGCGTGTCGTCGCAACGCGACGTGGCGCAATATCAGCGCACCGTTGCGCGGGCGGTGGTCGATGCGGGTGCCGATGCCGTTTTCGGCTCGCATGCGCACGTCGTCCAGCCGATCGAGGTCTACAAGGGCAAGCCGCTCTTCTATGGCTTGAGCCAGGTGATCTTCGGCTGGCCGTTCGTGGCCCGGCTGAAGCATCCCGGCGGGCCGGGCCTGATCGTCGAGCTGGAAATCCGCGGTGGCGAACGCCGCTGGACCGCACGCTTCGTGAAACCCGACGTGGAAACCCTGGAGCCATACATCGCGCCGTTTTCCGATGTACCGGAGGAGATTGCCCACCTCGAGAAGACATCGGCCGAAACCATCACTTTCCGCGACGACCATTTCGTCATCAACACCTGAGCCGAATACGTGGCCGGCCGTGCCGACCAGTCAAACAGGGAGGAAACAATGAAGCATCTTGCAATCGCATTTGCCGCCGCTGTCCCGTTGTTGTGGGGCGCGACGGCCGCCACCGCCCAGTCTTGGCCTGAAAAGGAAATCACGTTGCGTGTGCCGCTGGGCGCGGGCGGGTCCACTGACACCGCAGCGCGTGTCATTGCGCAGTATCTGGGCGAGGAACTCGGCCAGGCGGTCATCGTGGAGAACCGGCCCGGCGCGGGCGGCGTCATCGCCACCACTGCGCTGATGCGCGACGCGGCCGACGGCTATACACTTCAATATTCTCCGAGCAGCCTGTTCACCTCCGAGCCGCTGCGCCGCCCCGACCTGGCCTACAAGGTCGAGGATTTCGACTTCATCGTCTCGTTCGGCGGAAGCTCGCCAACGCTGAGCGTCAACGAAGCTTCGGGCGTCACCGATCTCAAGGCGTTCCTCGACGATGCCAAGGCCAACGGCACCAGGATCACCTATGGCCATCCGGGCGCCGGCAGCACGCTGCAGCTTGCGGGAGAGCGCCTCTTCCAGGAGGCGGGTGTGACGGCACAACAGATTCCGTTCGAGAGCGGCGGCGCGGCCCTGACGGCGCTGCTTGCCGGAGACATCACTGCCTATATCGGACCCGAAACCACAATCCTTCCCTATGTGGGCGAAGGAGCGGTGCCGCTGGCGGTCGCCTCCGCCAATAGGTCCCCTTTCCTTCCGGACGTCCCCACCATGACCGAACTCGGCTACGACGTTTCGCTGGAATCGTTGTCGGCACTCCACGCACCGGCCGGTCTCCCCGACGAGGTGCAGGAACGGCTGCAGACGGCGCTGACCAATCTCGAACAGAACGAAGAGTTCAAGGCCGCGCTGGAGCGGATTGGCGTGGCGGTCAACTTCCGGTATGGCGACGCGGTGGTCGACTATATCGCAACCACCCGCGCCGTGCTCCAGGAGCTCATGGGCAACGGGGGCTGAGCGCAATGAGCGCTCCGCGGGGTTCCGGCAAAGGGCGTCGCGACGCCCTTGCCGCCAATGGCGCGAAGGCGGGCGAAGCGCGCCCGCCGGTCGGCGAATTGGTGTTCGCCCTCGTCATCATGCTCATAGTCGTTTCGATATTCATCCAGGGCTTGGCCCTGCCCCTTTTCCAGCCCGACGGCACCATCGGGCCGGGCTTCTTCCCGGTCTCGCTATCGGTCATCGTCCTGGCCATCGTCGCAGGCCACACGATCTATCTGGGTGCTGCGCTGGCGCGGAGACGATCGCAACGTGACGATAGTGCCATTCCGGGCGGCATCGTCACGCACGATCAATTCATACTTACCGGCCTCATCCTTCTTGCCGTGCTCATCGGCGACCGGATAGGCCTGCTGGCAGCCTCCGGCATGGTTCTCCTCGCCGGGCTGTTGTTCATCGAGCGCGTCGGCCTGCGCGCCAGCGTGCTGTTCACGCTCGGCACACTGGCCAGCGTCTATCTGATCTTCGACCTGTGGCTTGGCATGAATGTCGGCCTGCGCGCCTTGTTCTGACCGCCCGGCTATCTGGAAGCAGCTTTCAAATGGAAAATATCGCCAGCCTGATGCAGGGTTTCTCCGATCTTGCCACGGTCGATGTGCTCCTTTGGAGCGTCATCGGCGTGTTGCTCGGCACCCTGATCGGCGCGCTTCCGGGCCTGGGACCGGTTGCCGGCATCGCCGTTCTTCTGCCGCTCAGCTTTACCCTGGATACGGTGCCCGCGCTCGTTCTCCTGATGGCGATCTATCAGGGCGCGATGTATGGCGGGCGCATCAGCTCCATCCTCATCAACGTGCCGGGCGAGCCGAGCGCGGTGGTGACGACCTTCGACGGATATCCGATGACTCGCCAGGGCAGAGCGGGTTATGCGCTGTCGCTCAGCGCCATCGCCTCCTTCGTCGGCGGCATGATCGGCTTCACCGGCCTCGTCCTGCTGATGCCATATCTGAGTGCGCTGGGTCTCAGGTTCGGTCCGCCGGAAATGTTTGCGCTGATGCTGTTCGCCCTCGTGGCGACCGGAGGCTTCGGTCAGGAAAATCTTCTCAAGGGTCTTGTGTCGCTGGGGCTTGGATTGTTGGTTGCCGTGATCGGCCTCGATCGCATCTCGGGCGATACGCGCATCGTCTATGGCACGTTCCTGCTCTGGGACGGTGTGAGCTTCGTGGCGATCGCGGTCGGTCTGTTCGGCATCTCCGAAGCTCTTTCGTTGTTGAAGGAGCGCAACAGGCCGGAAGAGAAGCTGCCCGACATCAAATTGCGCGAACTTGTGCCCGGCAAGCGCGACCTCGCGCGCAATACCGGCTCCATCATCCGTGGATCGCTGATCGGCTACTTCGTAGGCGTGCTGCCGGGCGCCGGCTCCACCATCGCCACCTTCATCACATACAGCCTTGAGCGGAAGCTCTCGCGGACCCCGGAAAAATTCGGCACCGGAGCCGATCAGGGCTTGAGTGGGCCGGAGGCAGCCAACAATGCGTCGATCGGTGGTGCCCTGGTTCCCCTTTTCACGCTCGGCATTCCCAGCTCCGCGATCACAGCGGTACTGCTAGGGGCGCTCATTACCGTCGGGCTTCAGCCGGGTCCACGGATGCTGGAGACGTCTGGCCCCGTCATATGGGCGACGGTTGCGGGCCTGTTCCTCGCCAACGTGATGCTGCTGGTCTTCAACACTGCCTTCGTGCCGGCCTTCACGGTGCTCATCCGCTGGTGCCAGCCCTACCTCGTCTCGTTCATCACGGCGCTCTGCATCATCGGCGTCTATTTCGACAATTTCCAGTATTTCGATGTCGGGGTGATGCTGGTGTTCGGCGTCGCGGGCTACTTCATGCGGCTCTATAGCTATCCGCTCGCGCCGCTGATTCTCGCGGTGGTTCTGGGGCCGCTGCTGGAGGTCAATCTGCGTCAGAGCCTGCTTTTGTCGGCGAATTCTCCGGAGATATTCCTGACCCGCCCAATAACCGCCACGCTTCTCGCGGCCACCGTGCTTGTGCTCCTGCTGCCGCTCATGCGGCTGGGTTGGCGCCGCATGCACGCAAGCGTTATTGGCTGACGGCGCCGGTTCCCACCTCTCCTGAAATCGCTCTATTATCACCGCCCCTTCATTTCATCGCCGCAATGAGCCCTGACATGACGAACGCGACTAAGGTGCAGGAACTGGACGACGGCAAGAGCGTGGAAAGCGCTTCCGACCGATCCGTTTCGCAGACGCTGAGCCGGGGCCTGCAAGTGCTCGAGGTTCTGGCGGAGAATGGGCAACCGATGACCGCGCAGCAGATCGCCAAGCGTCTCGGCCTCACTCGCCCGATCGTCTACCGGCTGCTCAAGACCCTCGAGCAGCACCAGCTTCTCGGCTCGCATCGGCGCGATGGGTATTTTGAGCTCGGCCTCGGGCTCCTCAACCTCACCCGCAACGTCAAACGCGATATGCGCCAGGCGGCGTTTCCCATCATCCGTGACCTGGCCGAACAGGTTGGCACGACGGCGGTTCTCGGCCTCAGCGACCATGGCGAGATCGTCTATGTGCTTACCGTGGAGGCTGAACTCGCGCGCATGGCGGTGCGCTCCCGTGAAGGCACCCGCCGGCCGATGGACAGCACGTCCGGCCTGGCGCTGCGCATGACATGGGCGCCGCGCGCGGACGATGACGAGGAACTCGTGCATGCACGACAGCGGGGATTCGCCGCGCGCGACCGTGTCATGGGCTACCAGGCCACGGCCATCTCCGCCCCCGTGCGCGACGGTCGCGGACCGAGCCGTGCCTGCGTCACCGTGCTGTTTCCCAATGTAATCGAAGATGTCGACGCCAAGGGACCGCTAGTGGTCGAAGCCGCGCGGCGCATCGCGGCGACCGTGCCGCTAGAACCAGGCGCCTGAGGGGAACGGCGCCCACGCGATGGGCCGCCGTTCATGCCAATACAGGAGGTTGAGCGCCGCCCAGGCTGGTAACCAGGATGGGTGAGCCACTCACCACGCGGTCATGGAGGATCGATCACGTCCTGGTTGAACAGGCGAACACACCCCGAGGATACGGACTTGCCCACGCGCCACCTTGAACAGGATGGCTTGTGCGCTTCGATCCATTCTCCGAAGATTCTGTTTCGTCCGGCTTCCAGCATTCCCCACCTTTGCACCGTTAGTAGCGGGTCGGGTCGGATTTCTTACGCTGAAGGAATACAAAATCGGGCAGATCGGAAAGGGACTCCGATCGACCTTAAGGTGGCAGCGTTGCCCGCATGCAGCTGCTGATGCCATCAACAGGTCCATTGCGGTCAATCCCGAAAGACCTGAGGGAATGGCTGCTTTTGCGGATCAAGACTGCACCGCGCTATGACTGAAATTGAGGCGCGATACAGTACGACTGCTCTACGGCTAATTAGGGGCCGGAAGCTGACCGGCAGGCTCAGGATCAGCATCTTAACGAGCGGACATTCACTTCGGCCCGGTGTATTGAGGGTCGATGCGCTTCGCGATTGAAACCCTCGGCACACGCGGGGACGTCCAGCCATACATTGCGTTGGCTAAGGGCCTGATGGCGCGTGGACACGAGGTCCAGCTGGCAGCTCCCGTCCAGTTCACCGACACAGCGGCCGAGCACGGCATTCCGTTCGCGGGCCTGTCAGGCGAATTCCTGGCACTTCTGGACACGCCGGAGGGAAAGGCCGCCGTTGCCGGCGGCAAGGGATTCAGCGCCGGCTTCAAGCTTCTCAAGCATATGCGCCCCTTCATGATGAGGCTTCTCGACGAGGAGTGGCGGGCCGTCCGCAGCTTCCGGCCTGACGTGCTGGTCTATCATCCGAAATCGTTCGGCTCGCCGGACATGGCCGCGGCGCTCGGTGTGCCGCATGTCCTTGCTTCTCCTCTTCCAGGATTCACGCCGACCGGAGCGTTTCCCAGTCCTATGCTTCCGTTCGCCTCGCTCGGACCATTTAACAGAATGAGCCACGCCTTTGCCATTCACGGCGCGCGGCTCCTGTTCGCCAAGGACCTGAAGGCGTGGCGCGCCACCACTCTCGGCCTGTCTGGAGAGACTGCTCGCAAGCCGGCGGCAGGGACACTCTACGCCTATAGCCCCGCAGTGCTCCCGAAGCCGGGCGACTGGGGTCCGGACGTGCTGGTCACCGGATATTGGTTCCTTGATAGCCCCGCTTGGCAGCCGGACGAGGCCCTAGAGTCTTTCCTGACGGCTGGCCCCCCACCGGTGTATTTCGGCTTCGGGAGCGTGCCGGGGATCGACCCTGCGGCGATGGCGGGCACGATCCTGGAGGCCCTCGAAGTGACCGGGAAGCGCGGCCTGCTGGCCGGCGGGGGCGGCGCGATCGGTAAAGTGGATGCGAGCGCCCGCGCGTTCTTCCTGGGCGCCGCGCCGCACGATCGATTGCTGCCACGGGCAAGTGCGGCGGTCCATCACGGGGGAGCAGGAACGACCGCGGCGAGCCTTCGTGCAGGGCTGCCCACGCAGATCGTCCCTTTCTTCGGTGACCAGCCCTTCTGGGGCAAGCGGGTGGCAGCGCTTGGCGCTGGGCCCGCCCCACTCGACCTGAAGACGCTCAGCGCCGCCGGGCTGGCAAAAGCGCTGGAAGCGATGGACGCGACCGCCATGCGGGCACGCGCGGCGGAGCTAAGCACCGCCATAGCGAAGGACCGCGGTGTCGAGGCCGCAACCAAATTCCTCGAACGACTGAGCGTCACATCGCGTTGAGCGCGGCGTATGGACGACGAACGTCAGGCAGAAGGAGCGGGGGGCCGGAAGTTCTCAATCACGACAGCGGCGACGATTAAAGTGTCTTATGCGTCCGACCGGCACATCGATTGCGGAACATCCTGCTCGGTGCGAACGACCTCGTCCAGAATGTCAAGAAAGGTCGATTGCAGGACCGTCGGCTTCCAATTTCGCCGTGTGGTTACGCCGATATCGCGTGTCGTTTCGGGTAGGTCGATCGGCAGGGAGACAAGCATGCCGAGATTTTCCTCGTACTTTACCTGCCGACGCGACAACAAGGCCAAATTATCCGATTTGATAAGCAGCGCTCGCAGTATGACCAGTGATGAGCATTCGATAAGTCCGCCATTCGGCGATCCGCCGCCAAACATCGCGTTGAAATGGTTCCGCGTCGGTGTGCCCTTGCGCGAGACGATCCAAGGGTAGGTCAACAGGGTCGAGCGGTCGAGCTCGGTTGCCGTGCTCAAAGGATGGCCACGACGGGCGATAACCGAGAGGCTATCGCGCAGCAGCTTTCGTTCGATCAGATCGCCGCCGTTTGCCTGCCCGCGCAATGCACCGATGATCGCGTCGATATCGCCGCGTCGGAGCCTTTCGATCAGATGCTCATAGCTACCCTCGGCGATTTCTATGAACGCATCCGGGTAGATCTTGTGAAGTTCGGTGATAGCCGTCGGCAAAAGATCGGTGCGCGCCAGTGGCAGGGAGCCGATCACCAACCGGCCGCCGCGCCGGCCGCGCAACGCATCAAGATCTTCGAATGACACTTCGATTTCCCGAAGGGCCAACCCGGCAAGCCGGGCCAGATCACGGCCTATCGGGGTGATCTCGATACCATTGCCGGCGCTGCGAAACAGCGGTTTCTCAACGATCCGCTCTACTTCACGTGCGCCGCGGTGAACGGTAGGTTCGGCGATGCCAAGTTCGCGGGCGGCGGCGGCAAAACCTCGGCAGTTTTCCACTGCATGCAGGATTTCGAGCTGCGATAGGGTTATCAGATGCTGCAGCTGCACTTGCGGCCGGTCGCGCCGGCCGCCGTTCACTCGACGACGCATCTGCGCAATGAAGGCCATCAGCCGGCGCACGCGGAGGAGCACCAGTTCGCCCTCCTCGCTGGGCCGCGCGCCGTTTCTACCGCGCTCGAACAGTTTAACGCTGTAGATCCCCTCCAACCGGCAGATCCCCTGGCTGACAGCAGGCTGTGTCAACCCCATCTGTTGCGCCGCAACCTGCAGCGTGCCGTACCGGGCGACGGCATCGAGAAGCCGCAGATGTCTGAGGTTCACGCGGGGATGTGACCGGCATCGCATGTTTGACGATTTCGCCCGATTGATGATCCGGCGTGGATAGCAGTAGTTATAACTTATGGAAAGAGGATGACAATTTCTTGGACTATGGCAGTCGCGGCGGATATCACGAACGACATTCGGAGGGAGCCGGAGGAGGAAATATGATGAACGCCCCGTCAACGAAAACGGGCATGAGACCTAGAACGCAGCCTCCGATGCCCAATCCTCAAGTACCTAAGCTGAAGTTGCCTGCCGACTCAGTGGACTGCCACATACATCTCTTCGGTCCTGCCGAACGATACGCCTTCTCCGCCTCCAGTCGCTACGTTTCGGACGACATGTTGCCGGAAACTTATATTGCTCTGCAGCAGACGCTTGGTCTCGACAAGGCAGTGCTCGTTAGTGGCGGTGGTTACGGCACGGATACGCGGCATCTGAAGGATGTGCTCACCCGCTTTCCCGACCGTTTTCGCGGCATTGCACTGCTTGCCGAGACTACGACGATCGATGAGATGGCGGAGCTTGATGCGCTTGGCGTGCGCGGCCTGCGTTTCGTTGGGCCCTCGCATGGCGGCGGACTGCCGCAGATTTCGCCTCGTATGGCGGCAATGGCCCATGAATTCGGATGGCACGTCCAGTTCTATCCGCATAGCGAGGAGATCCTTGAGGTCTCCGATCGACTGCTGGCGCTGCCGAACTCGGCCATCGTGCTTGATCATTTTGCGAATATTCCGGCCGCAGGCGGAACGGAGCAACCGGCTTTCCGCCGCGTGTTTGAGATGCTGGAGACCGGCCGGGTATGGGTGAAGCTTTCCGGCCCGATGCGCTGCACGCTTGAGGAACCGCCCTATCCCAGCGTGACGCCGCTTGCCTGCGGGTTGGTGGAGTTCGCGCCGGAGCGGATGGTCTGGGGAACCGACTGGCCGCATGTCAACATGAACGGCCGCACCATGCCGGATGATGGCCTGCTGGTCGATCTGCTTTCTGAATGGATACCGGATGAGAAACGGCGCACCGAGATCGTGCGCGACAATGCGCGTCGGCTCTACGGCTTCGACCCAGCCTGACGCGCTACACCGAATTTCAAATGGGAGGACTACAATGAAACGTGTCACGAGAATGGGCTTCGCGGCCTTTGTGCTGGCGGTGACGGTCGCGGCATCCGACGCGCGCGAACTGACCTATGACAACCATCTGCCTCCGCAGCATCCCGTCAACGTAGCGATGGAAGATTATTTCGAGCGGGTGAAGACCGACACCGACGGCAGTCTCGATTTCAAGATGTATGTCGGCGGTGCGCTGGGCGGCGGCAATGCCTTGCTCGGCATTCTACGCGACGGGCTTTCCGACGCGGGGATGCTGAATCCGGTCTACGATCCCTCGCAGCTCAAGGTGACGGCGCTCCTTTCGGAACTGATGATTGCCGATCCGCGTGTTCTCGTCGGCGCCATGAACGAGATGGTTAATCTTGATTGCCCCGGCTGCGCCGACGAGCTTCTGGCGGTGAACGCCATACCGATCATGAGCTTCGCCGTGCCGAGTTTCCAGTTGCTCTGCAACCAACCGCTCAAATCGCTGGATGACGCCAAGGGAAAACGTGTACGCGCGGTCGGTTCGCTGGCGCTGATCGCCAAGGATTTTGGCATGGTTCCGGTCAACCTGAAAAGCGACGAGGTGTATGAGGGCCTGCAGCGAGGCCAGGTCGAGTGCGCGGCTGCCCCCTTCGACTGGCTCGAAACCAACAATCTGAAGGAAGTTGCGGACAACCTCATCACCACGCCGCTTGGCGCAATCGGCGGGCTTCTGCATCTTGCTGTCAACACCAATGCCTGGGAAGCTATGTCGGATGAGGAAAAGCGGACGATGATCGATGCGACGCCGGAAACGCTCGCCGCCATCACCTTCGCTTACATCGCCGGCAGCGAAAAGGCGCTTGAAAATTCGATCGCGGCGGGTGCCGAGGCCTATCCGATGGGTGACGACATGCACGCCGTGCTTGAGGCATTCCGCGCCGAAGAAGTCGATCGCATCGTCGCCAAGGGCGACGACTTGGGCATTACCGATACGCCCCATCTTTTTGAGATCTACCGCAACCTAATCGAAAAATGGGAAGGCATCGTCGCCGGACCTGGCAGCTCCGAGGAAGGCTATGCCGAGGCGCTGCGTCAGGAAATCTATTCGAAGCTGTGAATGATGACCGCAGGAACCCGCGAGGACCCGGTCAACTCAGTGCTCACCTTGCTCTCCCGCGCCTTTTCGGTGGTCGCGGGGGGCGTGGTACTCCTGATGATGCTGCATGTGACGGCCGACGTTCTGCTGAAATATTTCCTCAGGATGCCCATCGTCGGCACGCTCGAGATCGTGTCGAATTACTATATGGTCGCGGCGATCTTTCTGCCGCTCGCGGCCATCGAAAGGTCGCGTGGGCATCTCTTTGTCGAACTCTTCACAGCTCGTCTTGGCCCGCGTCCGACGCTTTTGCTGGATGCTTTCGGATGCCTGGCACTGGCGTTGTTCGCCTTTGCCGTTACCTGGATGACCACTCTCGAGGCGATTGAGCGTACCCGGACGGGCGAGATGATCGACGCCGTCTACTACACCATCCCGATCTGGCCGACGCGCTGGTTTCCGCCGCTCGGCTGCGGTCTTCTGGTGCTGATGTGCCTGTCGCACGCCTTTTTGTTCGTGAGAAAGGCCTTCGAAACAAGTCCTTCCATGCCGGAAACCCATCAGGAAGAGCTCTGATGTCATACCTTCGTTTTGAGGTGACCTCATGAGTTCGCTTGCCATCGGCTTCTCTGGGCTCGTCATCGTGGTGATGCTCCTGGCTGTCCGCGTCCCCATTGCTGCCGCCCTCGGACTGGTTTCTCTGGTCGGCATCTGGATGATCCGCGGTTCGACCGCCGCCTTTGGCGCGCTTGGCACGCTAACCTATGATTTCGCAGCGAACTGGTCGCTGTCGGCAGTACCAATGTTTCTTCTGCTCGGCGCGATCACCTACCGCACCGGCATTACCGGAGTGCTTTACAGCGCCGCGCGGGTGTGGATGAACTGGATGCCAGGCGGACTTGCAGTCGCCACCAATTTCGCCTCCGCCGGATTTGCGGCAATGTGCGGATCGAGTGTCGCGACCGCTGCCGCCATGGGCCGGATCGCCATCCCGGAAATGCTCGACCGCAAATATGACAAGGCGCTAGCCGCCGGTACAGTGGCGGCAGCCGGAACGCTCGGCGCGCTCATTCCACCGAGCATCCTATTCATTCTCTATGGCTGGTTTTCCGAACAGCCAATCGGCGCACTGCTGATTGCCGGCGTCCTGCCGGGCCTTCTGACGGCCGGTGCCTATGCGGCGATGATCATCATCCGCTGCAAGCTTAACCCAGCTCTTGCCCCGCCGGCACCGCCGGTCACCGACAGGAACGAGAAATGGCGCGAACTCGGCCGCGCCTGGCCGATCCCTATCCTCATCGTTGCGATCATCGGGGGCATCTATGGCGGCGTCGTGACCCCGACGGAAGCCGGTGCCTTCGGGGCGTTCGTAGCGATCGTCATTGCCACGGTGCAGGGACGGATGAGTTGGCGGGTTTTGAGCGACAGCATCATTGATGCCGTGCGTACCACCGGCGCGATCTTCCTGATCGCGATCTCGGCGATCCTGCTTACCCGATTTCTCGCACTATCCGGCGTGCCGCGTTACCTCTCCGGCTTGGTGACGACGCATGATATCAACGGCATTGAGCTGGTGCTTGCGATTGCGGTGATCTACATCCTGCTCGGCATGTTTCTTGATGCGATTGGCCTGATGCTGCTGACCCTGCCTATCTTTCTGCCAATCTTCATTTCCGCCGGTTTCGACCTGATCTGGATGGGCGTGCTGGTAGTGAAATTCCTTGAAATCGGCGTGTTGACGCCGCCGGTCGGCATCAATGCCTTCGTCGTCAAGCAGGTGGCGGGCGATGCCATCCCACTGATGACGGTGTTTCGCGGGATCGGGTGGTTCTTGGCATGCGAAGTCGTCGTCGTCGGTCTGCTGATCGCTTTCCCAGAGATTTCGCTGCTGCTACCGAGCCTGATGTGACCCAAGGAGACTTAGAGATGGCCGATAAGAATGCCGGTCAGCTTCCGTTAAATGCCCTCGAATGGGGTTAGAGTTTTCCGCGCCATTTCCTGGCTGGGAGAGGGAGCGGAAGCGATGAAGGCATCGCAGTTCACGGACGCGCAGAAGGCGTTCATCATCAAGCAGGGCGATCTGCCGGAAGGCGGGGATCAGCCAGGCGACCTACTTCAACTGGAAGAAGTATTCCGGCATGATGCCGTCGGAGATGAAGCGGCTGCGCGAGCTTGAGCAGGAGAATGCCCGGCTGAAGAAGATCGTGGCGGACCTGACGCTCGATCGGGAGATGCTGCAGGACGTCATCAAGCGAAAGCTCTGAGGCCTGGCCGGAAGAGAGCGCTGGTGGACGCGATGCGTGTCGAATGGGCGATCTCGATCCGCCGCGCCTGTGCGGCGATCCGGTTCGACCCGAAGACCTGCCGGTACAAGTCGCGCCGGCCCGGCCAGGCCGCTCTGGAACAGCGGATCAAGGAGATTAGCCAGACCCGTGTGCGCTTCGGCTACCGGCGCGTGCATGTTCTGCTGCGGCGGGAGGGATGGGCGATCAATCAGAAGAAGACCTACAGGCTTTACAAGGAATTGGGCATGCAGCTGAGGAACAAGACGCCGAAGCGACGGGTGAAAGCGAAGCTGCGCGAGGACCGCGCCGTCGGCCCGAACGATGTGTGGGCCATGGACGTCGTGCACGACCAGCTTGCGACCGGTCGCAAGCTACGGGTGCTGACGGTGGTCGACACGTTCTCGCGCTACGCGCCGGCGCTGGATGCCAGGTTCAGCTATCGCGGCGAGGACGTCGTTGCCACGCTGGAGCGGGTGTGCGCACGAACCGGCTATCCGAAGACGATCCGCGTCGATCAGGGCTCCGAGTTCATCTCCCGCGACCTGGACCTGTGGGCTTACCAGCGCGGCGTCACGCTCGACTTCTCGCGGCCGGGGAAGCCCATCGACAACGCCTTCATCGAGGCATTCAATGCGCGGTTGCGGGCGGAATGTTTGAACGCCCACTGGTTCTTGAGCCTTGCGGATGCGGCGGAAAAGTTGGAGGCTTGGCGCAGAGACTATAATGAGCAACGGCCACACGGCGCGATCGGGAACAATGTCCCGGCCGCGCTCATGAAATCGGCACACGCAGCCAGCCCGTGTTGCTGACCAAGGCCGGAAAACTCTAGCGCCAGCCGAGGGTGCATTGGGGAGCGGCCCAAAACGTGAACAGGGCTAACCTGTAGGCGGGACAAAGCGGGGAGCACGTCACCGAAAAGCTCAATAGCGAGCAAGGGGAGCACGCGCGGGAACTTTGGGCTGAGAAGGGTAAAAAGGCGTTCAAGATGGAACGCGAAGGAAGAAAGTCCACTGTCTCGAAGGAACGGCAAGATTGGGCATGCTGAATGGCTGATGTCGGAGACCGTTAATATCGCAGAGCTGCCTGCCATCGCGGGTTGGCCACGCAAATGCTTGCTCCATGGTCGCGAGTTGTGTTGCAGGGTTCAGGAATTCCGCAACAAGGGAGTGTCGCAGTAGCCATTTGCCCTCCATGTCGCATACCGGATCGATCTAAATTGCGTGCCACCGGATCGTCGACGCCAGTGTTTTCCGGTCCACGCTCTTCCCAAGGATACGAGGCGGTGCGAAGAACTCCTAACTACTTGGCGGAATGGGCCACGCTGCTCCAACACATGCAGACTGCAATGGGTAGTGAGATATTCGCGGACTTTACACAAATATACGCAGAGCAAAGCTTTGGGATTCTCAGCTAGTTTCTTTCAACGCATGAGGCGGTAGACTGTGTGTACAACAGTTCAGTACCGATATCACATGTCGACAGGGTGGCATTCATGTCCAATCTCATCGTCATAGTGTATCCCACCGAAGCCGAAGCTGAGGAAGTGCGCAACAAACTTTTTGGTTTGCAGAAAGAATACCTCATCAGACTTGACGATGCCGTTATCGCAACCAGGACCAAGACCGGCAAGATCAAACTCAATCAGATCCACAGCACCACCGCTGCCGGTGCGGCACAGGGTAGCTTCTGGGGCTTGCTCATCGGCCTTCTGTTTCTCAATCCGCTGCTAGGTGTAGCTATAGGCGCGGCTTCTGGCGCGGTTGCCGGAGCGCTGACCGACGTGGGCATCAATGATGCTTTCATGAAAGAGCTGTCAGCAAGTTTCGAACCGGGAAAAGGCGGTCTGTTCTTGCTTGTGCGGGATATGACGGTCGACAAGGTGCTCAAGGAGATCGAAGGGTACGGAGGCAAGGTGCTCAAGACCTCTCTGGATGAAACCAAGGAGAAGCTTCTGCGCGATGCGCTCAATCAGGAGTCAGCATAGGCTGCGACGTAGGCTCAATGAGAGCTTGGGAAACTGATCTAAGTCTGGCGGCCATGCCTAGTTTTGCAAACAACATATTACTGATAGTCGAATTCCTTTGCGGCGCTACTGCTGGGGTCGTGCTTGGTCGTCAAGTTCGGAGCTTCAGCTGGGGTCGGGTCGCTGACGGCATTATCGGCGGTATCGGCGGACTACTCTTTGTGTGGCCGTCCCCTCGCATTCCAGGCGTCGCGCGCTTCATGGGCCACCTCGCGAATGGCTTGACGCCAACGATGTTGATCGGAGCCGCTATGGCAGGGTTGGTGGGAGGTCTTGTCCTGATTCTTCTGGCCGGTTTCGTAAGAGCACTCGTGAGGGGGTAACTGCAACTCCCGAAGTGGGAAGCGAGAAAATGTCGGGCGCCGCAGATAGAGTCTTTGCCTTCATTGTTGTCATTATAGCAATGACGGCTTGCACTGTCGCTGTGGAACAGCGTCCGATTCCGGGACGTCCGCAAGTGTGCACTTTCGAACATGCGCCGGTGTGTGCCCGGCGAGGCAATCAGCAGCGGACGTTCGCTAATGCCTGCCTAGCTCGCTCGTCCGGGTTCCAGGTTCTGCATCGTGGCCAATGCCGCGCAAGCTTCCGACCGATCACGGGCCGGCCAATCGCCTGCGCGCGCGAATTCGCGCCGGTCTGTGCGGTGCGCGGCAGCACTACGCGCACATTCGATAATGAATGTCTTGCCCGCGCGAGCGGATTCCGCCCTATTCGCCCGGGACTTTGCCGCTGGCGCTAGCGGCTCACTAACCACCGTCAGGCGTGGTGCGGCCCCGTTGCTCCGAGGACTCCTTGTCCGTATCCGACACACGCTGCATCCGCACGCCCGCGAAGGCGACTACGACCACGAGAAGCGGACTGAGGAGGCTAAAGATGGCGTAGGGAACATAGTCGAGTGTCGCCACACCCAATGTTGCTGCCATATAGGCACCACAGCTGTTCCAGGGAACCAAGGCCGAAGTGGGCGTTGCAGCACCGCCGACTGCGCGAGAGAGTACAACGGGCGCGAAACCGCGCGATGCGAAGGCGGTCTTGAACATCCGCCCCGGCAATGCGATCGAGATGTATTGGTCGGCCGTGACGACGTTCGTGGCGAAGACGGCAGCAACCAACGATATGATGAGGGTGCCTGCCGTCTTCGCAGCATTTATTACCGGCCTAACCAGTTTGTCGAGGACGCCCGCTTTTTCGACGACGCCGCCGAAGGCGAGCGCGGCGATCACGAGCCAGATCGTGTTGAGCATGCTTTCCATGCCACCGCGCGACAGTAGCTGATCGATATCAGCCACTCCGGTTGCGGACACATAGCCGTTCGCGAACGCCAACCACACGCCCTTGAGAAGCAAGAGCCACGGCGGAAGGTCCTCACGGCTCACGGTGCTCGCGAATGCCATCACGCGCTCAGGCGCGATGATGGCCGCAAGTGCGCAGGCCACAATCGCGCCGATGAAGATCGATGTGAATGGCGGCAGCCGGCAGAGCGCCAATCCTACGACGACAATGAGCGGCAGAGACAACACCGGCGATACGTCAAACGCTCTCTCTATGGCGGCAATTTCGTTGCTGATGTCGAAATCGGCGGGCTTGCCGATTGTCCAGAAGACCAAAAGTGCGATCGCCAACGCCCCGGACGTTGTCAGGGCCGTTTCACGGATATGCTCGTAAAGATTGGCACCAACCATACCGGCGACGAGATTCGCCGAATCAGAGAGCGGGGATATCGTATCGCCGAAATAGGCTCCCGAGATCACGGCGCCAGCGGTGATGGCCGGATCCATGTCGATGCTCAGTGCGATCCCCATAAGGCCAATGCCGATCGTGCCGACGACTGTCCACGAGCTGCCGATGCAGAACGAGACCACCGCGCAGATGGCAGCGGCCGTCACATAGAAATAGGCCGGGTTGAGTATCTGCATCCCGTAATAGACCATCGCGATGAGGGTGCCGCTCAATGCCCATGTGCCGATCAGCGCGCCGACCGCGAAGAGAATGAAAATCGCGCCGATGCCGGAGCTTACGCTCGCCGTCGCCGCGGCGTTGAGCGAGGAGAGCGAATGGCCGCGCCGCCAGGCAATGAACACGGCGATCATGGTGGCCACGACGAGCGCGACCTGCGTCGGTCCGGATGTACTTGCTTCACCGAAAATGTAGTAGGCAATTGCAACCAGCAGGATGAGGCTGACGATCGGTACGAGCGCTTCGAAGGTGGAGAGCGCCTTTGGCATGTCGAGCCCATTCATGCGCCGTCTCTTCTCAGACAAGTCTTCTCTATGAGAGCGCGGCTTAGTTGCGTTCGGCACATCTGTTCGCCGCAGCCGCCACAAAATACGAGTTCCGCCAACCAGGCGGCGGCTCGTCTGACTGCTATGCAACGCTCCTACCGGCTGCATTTGAATATTGTATCGGGCAGCAGGTAGGGCAAGACAAAAACGGCCAAAGCACCGATACGATTCTGCAAAAGAGACGCAAAGCATAACTGTGGGATTCTTAGCCAATTTTTGATTGAGGGCGGAGGTATTATCGGGTCTCACAGAATACCCACGGAAAGCTTGAAGAAAATGCGTATATAACGTAAAATTTATAAATGACGGGGAGCGAATCTTTTGCGAGGAAAAGATGTCGCCACTTGGACTGCTTTCAACCGACAGCACTGCTCCGAAGGCAGGGCTTGCGGCTCGCGCTCAACTCTCCATCGACACGAAAGCTCCGAGCACCGAGACTTCACAGGACGTCATAAGGCAACCGCCATCAATTACCCCTAGAGAGACGTGGGTGCCGGCCTTTGAATTTTCGACCATGGAGCTTCCTCCGGAAGAGCAGTTTCTGGCTTGGCGCGCCAGCTATTCGCCTTTGGTCGATCTACTCGAGCCGGATGATGTCTCGGTCGGCTTCACTGGAAAGCAGGTACTCTGGGATCTCGGCAGTCTGGCCTTGTCACATGTCAGTACCGACGGCTTGGGGTTCGCGAGCCTGGCAGGGCATGTGCGGCGTGACCCGATCGATCATTGGCTGATCAGCGTAATGTTGAAAGGCAACTCGAAAACGGACACTCCGTCGAGGACGATTGAGGGGCGCGCCGGATCAGTGCAAATACATCCGCTCGGCAAGAAGTTTGAGGGATACCTCACCGACTGCGAAATGCTGCAGTTGTTCGTGCCGAGGGACTTTTTCCGGGGCATGGCTCATGTCCTGGATGCGGCGGAGTTCACAACACGCAACAACGGAATGGCCAAGCTTCTCGCCGAATACCTGATCGGCCTTGCCCGTTGCCTGCCATCGCTGGACAGAAGTGACCTGCCTGGACTGGTGACAGCAACGAGAGCGATGATCCTTGCCTGTATTGCGCCAATCTCCGATCACCGCAACGAAGCGGGTGATACGATCAACAATGCCTTGCTCGAACGCGCTCGCCGCTTCGTGCAAGCCAACATCCGCTCCAGCAATATTGGCGTGGCAAGCCTGCAGTGTGAATTAGGCGTATCTCGTTCGCGGCTCTATCGCCTGTTCGAACCTTACGGAGGCGTGGTTCACTACATCCAGCACCGCCGCCTGCTCGATGCTCACCGAGCGCTGGCCGACCCCAGCGACACGCGCCGAATCCTGGATATTGCCGAGGAGCGCGGCTTTGCGGACGGCTCGGAGTTCAGCCGCGCCTTCAAGCGTGAGTTCGGCTATAACCCGAGCGATGTCCGCATCGCTGGAAAGGAACTGCCGAACAGACAGCTAACTGATCTGAAGTGGGCTGCGCCCGCCGACCGGCTTGGAGCATTGCTGCGCCGGCTGCAGGCCTGAAGTGGGCTTCCGAAGCAGCCGACCAAACATTTCGGAGATATTGCAATGGCCAATTTAGGCGAAGTGCTCGATCCGGTTCGCAAGCAGGTGATCGACGTCAAGGACGCGCTCGCCCATACACGATATCGCTATAGCGCGCTTGACCTGCTGCTGGAGAATATTTCCGATTCCAAACTGCGCGCGGCCTCGCAGGAGATTTTTGCCGTCGCCAGCGAAAAGATGAACGCCGTGGACGACATGCTGCACGAATTCTATCAACGACTGTCGGCGGTCGACCGGATGTTGCAGATCTACGACGCATCGGAAAGACGCAGAGAGGCCGCCCGCGATTAAAAGCGTTCGGTCATCATCGCCGGCCGCTTTGATTGCGTTGGATGATCTTACGCACTAACAGGATGACGCCCAGGATAAGAGAAACGCCGCCTGCTCCGATATACAAAGCCTGCCCGGATCTGTAACCCGCCGTTACCAGCAGGAATCCAAGAACAATGAGCACCAGCCCACCGAGTTTATTGATGAATGGGCCGCGCGTTTCATCGTACCTGGCCATGACGAACCTCTGCATCAAGTCGGACCTGTTCAACGAATATATACTTACCGCCCGCACATGAGATCAGCAGAGGATCCCATGCTCATGCAGAGTGTCTCTGTTTTATTTATTAAGCGGCGAAATAGAGATTCTATGCATAGCTATAAGATTCTCCGCTAAGGTCATCGTTCAAACAAAACTGTAAATATCTCCTGCACAAGCGCTCCAGCGCAAATTCCGGTTGGCTCGCGCGAGGTGACGTACTTTTGCATTTGGTGCTTATTTCGTTTGGAGCGCCGCGATGGCTATCAAAGCTGAGCAGAAGCTCCCGCTCTTTGCCCTCACCGGTATGGTCGTGGGCTCGATGGTCGGCGCGGGCATATTTTCGCTTCCCCGCACATTTGGCGGCGCCACGGGACCATTCGGGGCAATTATCGCGTGGTCAATAGCCGGCGGCGGCATGTACATGCTGGCGCGGGTCTTTCAGTCCCTCGCCGAGCGAAAACCCGATCTGGATGCCGGCGTCTTCGCCTATGCCAAAGCCGGATTCGGCGACTATCCGGGCTTCCTGTCCGCTTTTGGCTACTGGATAGGCAGTTGCATCGGCAACGTGTCCTATTGGGTGCTGATCAAGTCGACGCTTGGAGCCTTCTTCCCCGTATTCGGCGACGGCAACACGGTGACAGCCATCGTTGTCGCCTCGGTCGGCATTTGGCTTTTCCACTTCATGATCCTGCGCGGCGTGCAGCAGGCAGCATTCATTAACACGGTGGTGACCATTGCCAAAATCGTGCCGATCCTGGTTTTCATCCTGATCCTCATCTTTGCCTTCAAGGCCGATCTCTTCCGCGCAAGCTTCTATGGCGGGGAAGGCATGCCGGAGACGAGCCTGCTCGAGCAGGTGCGCGCCACAATGCTGGTTACGGTGTTCGTCTTCCTCGGTATCGAAGGTGCAAGCGTCTATTCGCGCTATGCGAAAGAGCGCTCCGATGTCGGCAAGGCGACGATTCTGGGCTTCGTCGGGGTGACAGGACTGATGGTGGCAGTGACGCTCCTTCCCTACGGCGTTCTAGCGAGGAGCGATCTCGCCGGGATGCGACAGCCGTCCATGGCACCAATGCTGGAGGCGGTGGTCGGGCCCTGGGGAGCCGTATTCATTAGTATCGGGGTGCTGATTTCAGTTCTGGGCGCGTATCTCGCATGGTCACTAATCTGTGCCGAGGTGATGTTCGCGGCAGCAAAATCACGCGATATGCCCAAGCTGTTCGCCAGAGAAAACCGGAACCGTGTGCCGGCGGCAGCGCTGTGGCTGACCAATATCATCGTGCAACTGTTCGTCATCAGCACCTATTGGTCGCAGGATGCCTTTGCCCTGATGCTCAATCTGACCAGCGCCATGTCGCTGATACCGTATTTCCTGGTTGCAGCCTATGCGGTCCTGATCGCCAACCGGGGCGAGAGCTATGAGGCACTTTCGGTGGAGCGCAGGCGTGATCTAACCATAGCCGCCATTGCCGCGCTCTATACACTCTTCATGATCATCGCTGGCGGTCTAAAATTTGTGCTGCTTTCCGCGGTGCTCTACGCGCCCGGCACCCTGCTCTATTTCTGGGCCCGGCGCGAACAAGGCGAGCGTATCTTCACACCCATCGAATGGTTGATTTTTCTGGCCGCCGCCATCGGGTGCGTGATTGGAATCTATGGTTTGGCGACAGGGAGTATCACGATCTGAAGGGAATTCCCAAGCTCCGAGGAGGACAAGTCATGTCATCGCCGCAAACCACCTTTGGCGTGCATTCCGAGGTCGGCCACCTACGCAAGGTGATGGTCTGTGCGCCAGGACGGGCGCATCAGCGCTTGACGCCCAGCAATTGCGACGCCTTGCTTTTCGATGACGTGCTATGGGTCGACGTCGCCAAGCGCGATCATTTCGACTTTATCACCAAGATGCGCGACCGCGGCGTCGAGGTGCTGGAGATGCACAACCTGCTTACCCAGACGGTCGCCGTCCCCGAGGCGAAGAAGTGGATCCTCGATAATCAGGTTGTGCCGAACCAGGTCGGGCTCGGACTCATCGACGAAATCCGCAGCTATCTCGAAGGCCTGCCCGACCGCGAACTCGCCGAGACTCTTATCGGCGGCCTCTCGACTCATGAATTCCCCGAGGAGATCGGCGGGGAGATGCTGATGCTGATCCGCGATGCCGCCGGCGTGGCCGAATATCTCCTGCCGCCGCTGCCCAATACGCTCTACACGCGCGACACCACTTGCTGGATTTATGGCGGCGTGACGCTCAATCCGCTCTTCTGGCCGTCGCGTCACGAAGAGACCATCCTTGCCGCGGCCATCTACAGTTTCCATCCCGATTTCGCCGACAAGGTGAATGTCTGGTGGGGTGACCCGACCGAAGAATGGGGCCTCGCTACGCTCGAAGGCGGAGACGTCATGCCGATTGGCAAGGGCAACGTGCTCATCGGCATGAGCGAGCGCACCTCGCGGCAGGCGATCAGCCAGCTCGCAGCGACCCTGTTCGAAAAGGGTGCGGTGGAACGCGTCATCGTTGCGGCAATGCCCAAGCTGCGCGCAGCCATGCATCTTGATACGGTGTTCACCTTCGCCGACCGCGATTGCGTGCTCGTCTATCCCGACATCGTGAACACCATCGAGGCGTTCTCATATCGGCCGGACGGCAACGGCGGCCTTGAGCTGCACCGGGACAAGGGAACCTTCGTTGAGACGGTGCGCGATGCGCTTGGACTAAAGGAAATGCGCGTGGTGGAGACGGGCGGCAACGCCTATATCCGTGAGCGCACTCAGTGGGACAGCGGCGCCAACCTCGTCTGTCTCTCACCCGGCGTCGTTCTTGCCTACGACCGCAACACCTACACCAATACGCTGCTGCGCAAGGAAGGCATTGAAGTCATCACGGTTGCCGGGGCCGAGCTTGGACGGGGCCGCGGCGGCGGCCACTGCATGACATGCCCGATCATCCGGGATGCGGTGGATTATTAGCGGCGGAAGCACATCCGGCGGTCGGAGATGAACGGCGCCATGGCAGAAGCTCGAGCGAGGAAGCGGCCGACAACCGGGATGGCCGCGAGAAAGTCCGGTCGCGATGACCGCGTAGAACCCTTACACGCGAAATGGCGATGGTTTCTGGCGTTAGGCGTCGTTCTGGCCATAGCCGGGACGTTGGCCGTCGCACTTCCGGCGGTCTCCACTTTCGCCGCAAGCGCTGTCCTTGGAGCGGTGCTTGCGCTCGCGGGTGCGGTGAAGATGGTCCAATCCCTGCGGGTCAAGGAGTGGAGCGGCTTCATCTGGCAGGAATTGACCGGTGCGGTCGAGTTGGTCGGGGGCATCCTGATCTATTTCAACCCGTTGAAGGGCGCTCTCGCGATCACTCTTTTGATTGCGCTGGTATTTCTCGTTCACGGCATCCTGCAGATCGCACTCGCCTTCAGGGTGCGCAAAGAGAACGGCTGGGGCTGGTTTGCGGTATCGGGCTTGGTCGCGCTGGCCGCCAGCGCGGCGCTTACGTTGAAGCTGCCGTACACCCGGATTTACTCGCCTGGGGCGATCGCAGGCATTTCACTGCTCGTGGCCGGCGGCGCGTATATCGCCATCGCTCTCGCCATGCGCAGAGCGCGGTCATGAAGATCGGAGAGGGGCGGCGATGAACGTGCATCTTTCTCCGGCTTGCCTGAGGCTAGCTTGCCTGGCGGGTGTCGCGGCCTTCCAGGCCGGATCGATCTCTATCGCCCAGCAGCCGGGGACCGGCCAGGTTCCACCGCCAGCCGTCGTCGTCGAAAAGATTGAAGTGCAAGAGGTAACCAATCCCGTCCAGTTTACCGCCCGCGTCGAAGCGATCGAAGCCGTGGACCTCCGGGCACGCGTTATCGGCTTCCTGCGGAACGTTGCGTTCAAAGAAGGGCAGGCAGTCGAGGCGGGAGATCTGTTGTTTGAAATCGAACCCAGCGAGCTTGAAGCATCCCTTGCCTCCGCGCGGGCACAGCTGGCGCGGGCGGAAGCGATCCGGACATCGGCCGAGCGGACTCTCGCGCGCAACCGGGATCTGTTCGCCAGAAACACTGTCGCGCAGGCCACGCTTGATGAGGCTCAGGCCGCTTTCGACATCGCCGCGGCGGACGTTCAGGTGGCCCAGGCCGCGCTGGAGAAGGCTGAACTCGATCTCTCTTACGCCCGTATCACCGCACCGATCTCCGGCAGCATCGGCCGTGCGACCTTCACGGCAGGCAATCTGGTGGGCCCCGATTCCGGCTCGCTGGCACGGATCGTCAGCCTTGACCCGATCCGTGTCGCCTTTGCCATGAGCGAAGGCCTGCTCGTGACTCTTCGGCTGCAGGAAGCGGGCGGCGGCGGTATCGACCCGAATGCGCTCGATCTCACGCTGCAACTGGCTAACGGCACCGAATATGATGAACTCGGCCATATCGAGTTCGTGGAGAACGAAGTCGATCCGCAGACCGGAACGGTGATCGCCCGCGCTGCTTTCCCCAATTCCCATCACGTCCTCATCCCCGGGCAGTTCGTCACCCTTTTCGTGCAGCAAAGAAACGTGCCCAGCCTGCCTGTTGTGCCGCAGGCGGCGGTTCTACAGGATCGCGAGGGGCGCTTCGTCTATCTGCTCGGTCCCGACAACACCGTCTCCCAGCAGCGCATCGATACTGGCGCGCGGGTCGGCGTCGGGTGGGCTGTGACCGAAGGTCTGAACGGAGGAGAGGAGGTGGTCGTCCAGGGCGTCCAGCGGCTGGCCGACGGCATGGCGGTCCAGCCGAGCGAGGGCCAGCCCGTCAGCGGCGGCGGCTCATGATTTCCGATCTCTTCATCACGCGGACGCGCCTCGCGATCGTCATGTCGATCGTGATCTCGATTGCCGGAGCGATTGCGATCTTTTCCCTGCCGGTGCAGCAGTATCCGCAGATCACGCCGCCGACAGTGACCGTCTCGGCGAGCTATCCTGGAGCAAGTGCCCAGATAATCGCCGATGTCGTGGGCGGGCCGCTGGAGAGAGCTATCAACGGCGTCGACAACATGATGTACATGTCGTCGACCAGCTCGAATGCCGGGCAGTATTCGCTTTCGGTAACCTTCGAGGTAGGTACGGACCCGGATGTCGCGCAGGTCAATGTGCAGAACAGGGCTCAGCTGGCGATCTCCCAACTGCCGGCCGCCGTGGCGCAACAAGGTGTGTCGGTGCGGACGCGATCACCCGATTTCGCGCTCGGCATCGCCTTCTATTCGCCGGGGAACAAACTCGGCATACTCGAGATCACCAATTTCGCCTCAACGACAATTGTCGATGCGATCTCGCGCGTCCCCGGTGTCGGCGAGGCTTCCGTCGTCGGTGCATCCGAATTCTCAATGCGCGTGTGGCTGAATCCGATACGCATGGATGCGTTCGGCATCACGGCCGACGACGTGGCCGCTGCAGTCCAACAGCAGAATATCCAGGCCTCGCTCGGCCAGGTCGGCGCCCCGCCGGCACAGGAAGGCACCGAAGTGCAGTACACCCTCGTCGCCCGTGGCCGGCTGATGAGCCCGCAGGAATTCGGCGATATCGTGCTGCGAACCGGCCAGGCCGGCGCAATCGTGCGGCTCCGCGACATCGCCCGTATCGAGCTTGGCGCCCGTAACTATTCCTCGAGCGCGCGTTTCGGCGGGCACGAGGCAGCAATGCTGCAGATAAACCAAGCGCCCGGGGCCAACGCCATTCAGACAGCCAATGCCGTTCTTGCCGAGCTCCAGCGCCTTTCTCCTCAGTTCCCTCCTGGCTTCGAACATCAGATCGTCTACGATGCAACGCGCTTTGTCCGGGCGAGCATCACGCTGATCGTCCGCATCCTTGGCGAGGCCTTCCTCATCGTGCTTGCCGTCACCTTCCTCTTCCTGCAGGACTGGCGCGCCACCCTGGTTTCAGCCCTTGCCATTCCCGCCTCCATGCTGGGTGCGATGGCCGTCCTTCTGGTGTTCGGGTATTCGATAAACACCATCTCCCTGCTCGCTCTCGTGCTTGCCATCGGCCTGGTGGTGGACGATGCGATTCTTGTCGTCGAGAACGTCAAGCATGTCATGGAGGACCATCCGGGAATCGGCACGGTCACCGCGGCCCGCAAGGCGATGAGCCAGATCACGGGCCCGATCATCTCGACGACGCTGGTGTTGCTCGCCGTGGTCACTCCGACGGCTTTCCTGCCCGGCATCAATGGCCAGCTCTATCGCCAGTTCGCCGTCACGCTCTCGGCCGCGCTGGTAATCTCGTCCATCGTTGGCCTGACGCTCAGCCCGGCACTCGGCGCGATCCTTCTCAGAAGCGGAACGAGCGGCTATCGGCGTGGCCCGCTCGGCTGGTTCTCACGCCTGGTGACCACCACGCGTGACAGCTACGGGCGGGCTGTCGGCTTCCTTGTCCGCCTGTGGATCATCCCTCTCGTCGCGCTTGCGGTTTGCTTCCTGGGCGCTTTCCTGCTCTTCACCCGCCTGCCGGCCACGTTCCTTCCCGACGAGGATCAGGGAGCGCTCTTCCTCGATATCCAGCTTCCGAACGCCGCCTCGCTCGACCGCACGCGAACCATCGTTGATGAGGTCGAGCAGGTGCTTTCGAGGACTGCAGGCGTCGAAAATGTCATTTCCGTTGCCGGGTTCAGCATCCTACAGGGAACCCTCTCCCCGAATCGTGCGATGGTGGTGGCAGCGCTGGCGCCCTGGGATCAGCGGAGAACGACGGACCTTCAGCTCGGAGCCATCCTCGCAAAGCTGCGAGCCCAGTTCTCCACCATCCCCGGCGCCATCGTCTCCGTTTTTGCGCCGCCGGCCATCTCCGGCCTCGGCGCGGTCGGCGGCCTCGACCTGCGCCTGCAGGCGCTGGAGGGGCAGCCGCCGGAGGAGATCGCTGCTGTCGTGCGCGGCTTTGTCACCGCGGTTAACCAGCAGCCAGAGGTCGGGGGCATGTCGACCACCTTCAGTGCCGACGTGCCGCAGATTTTCGTCGACGTTGACCGGATTCGCGCCCAAGCGCTGGGCGTAAGCGCCGCCGACATCTATGCGACGATCGGCGCCAATTTCGGTTCGCGCTATGTGAACGATTTTACGCTCCAAGGGCGTGTGTTCCAAGTCAACCTCCAAGGCGATTCCGAGCATCGTGCCAACGCGGAGGACATCCTCAACCTCCATGTGCGCAGCCGGATCGGCTCGATGGTGCCACTCAGAACGGTCGTGTCGACAACCGTCGTGCTCGCGCCGTTCGTCATCTCCCGATACAATCTTGCGGTGGCGGCACCGATCAACGGTCAGGCGGCACCTGACGGCAGCTCCGGGGCGGCGATGGATGCAATCGAACGCGTGGCGGCGGACGCGCTTCCAGCGGGCTACGGGTTCGAGTGGTCGGGCCTGTCCTTTCAGGAGCGGCGCAGCGGCGGCCAGGAGCCGATCGTCTTCGCCTTGGCCTTCCTATTCGCCTATCTGTTCCTGGTGGCTCTATATGAAAGCTGGATGCTGCCTCTTGCCGTCATTCTGTCGCTCGGGGCGGCCTTGCTGGGCGCGACCCTAGCACTCACGCTCCTCGGGCTTCAGAATAGCCTTTATGCGCAGATCGCCATTGTGCTCCTGATCGGGCTTGCGTCGAAAAACGCGATCCTGATCGTCGAATTCGCCAAGAAGCGCCGCGAGGAAGGACTGCCGATCCGAGAGGCTGCGCGGCTGGGCGCCGAGCAGCGCTTTCGCGCCGTGCTGATGACGGCGCTGGGGTTCATCTTCGGCATTGTCCCTCTGGCAATCGCGACCGGTGCCGGGGCCGGCGCGGGCCGGGCACTGGGCGTCACAATCCTCGGCGGCATGCTGGGCGCCACCACGATTGGCCTATTCATTATCCCGGGCCTGTTCGTGGTGTTCCAGCATCTTGCGGAATGGCGCTCGGCGCCGAAGGAGGCCGCAGCGAAGATCCCGGAGGCGACTCATGCCGGCCCAAAACCGAGGCATCGCGTGCGGGCCTAACCAAGTATCAACCTTCGAGGAGGAAGACATGACAACGTATGATTCAGGAAGCTCCGCGGCTCTCTACGCGCCGCCCACCTGGCTTCGTGTGCTGCTCGGGATCGTTCTGATTGTTGGCGGCATATTCGTACTGGGCGACGTGGCTCTCGCCACCCTCGTCAGCACTCTGTTCATCGGCATCACGGCGATCGTCGTGGGCGCCTTCGAGATTATCCACGCCTTCTGGACGAAAGGATGGGGCGGGTTCGTCTGGCAAATCTTGCTCGGCGTACTCTATATCGTTTTCGGTTGGATGGTCGTGAGCCAACCCGTATCGGGCGCCCTGATCCTGACCTTTGCCCTTGGACTGGTGTTCCTCGCATCGGGGATCGTGCGAATCGTCGTCGCCTTCAAGCACTGGAGCGAAGCCGGATGGCTGATGCTGCTTTCGGGAGTGTTCGGCATTCTGGCCGGCTTCATCATTCTGTCTGGATGGCCGGCAAGCACGATTTGGGTACTCGGGCTGCTTCTGGGAATCGACCTTATCACCCATGGTGTTGCGTGGTTGACCTATGGCTGGTTGCCGGCATCGAGGACAGCATAACGCTGGAGTGCTGCCTGAACCGCGCATACGTGGAAACGTCAACACGGAGAGGCGAGCGGAACCAGAATTGATCGTGCGATGGATAGGTAGAGCGAGAACAAGGAGGGAGGCTGATGGCTCCCAAAGAAGATTGCGGAGAACCTCCGTCGTGCTCGAGCCTCGCATGGTGATCTATGCAGGAATTCCCGGACGGCTTTGAGCCGTTCATATAGGCCTGACCGTTTATGAGATATTGGCTTGTCAGGCTTTGGCTGTCTTTCTCGACCGCAGGCCTGCTCCTTGGAACACTGTTTTTTGCGTTCTCCCTGACTCCAAGCCTGTTGCCGCGGACATATTTTACGCAAGGGGTCCTCTCCGGATGTTCTTTGGCCGCCGGATATTTCGTCGGTGTGCTCGTGTCCTGGCTGTGGTCCTACATGGAATTGCCTGTCCCGCAGGGCCGCGTCGTGCGTGCAGCCAAGCTCGGCGCAGCTGTCATCTGCATTTTTGTTGCCGTTCTCTTCCTCTGGCAGGCTGCGCGGTGGCAGAATTCGATCCGCGAGATTATGGGCCTGGGACCTGTCGAGAGCGTGCATCCGCTCAAAGTCGGCCTGATCGCATTCGTGACTTTTTCCGTCCTGATCGCGCTGGCACGGCTCTTTCAGCTTACGTTCCGCTTCGCGGCCGCGAAGGCCCGCCGCTTCATGCCGACACGGGTGGCCAACGTGATCGGCGTCGTCGCTGCAACCATGCTGTTCTGGTCGATCATCAGCGGTATTCTCTTCCGGATCGCGCTCGATGTGGCGGACTCCTCCTTTCAGCAATTCGATGCCCTGATCGAGCCTGAAACCCGACGGCCCACCGCCCCCCTCAAAACCGGCAGCAGCGTCTCCCTGCTCGAATGGGGCGATCTCGGGCGGGCGGGACGGGAGTTCGTCTCCTCAGGGCCGACCAGCAAGGAGTTGCGAGCCTTCTCCGGGAAGGATGCGCCCGAACCCATTCGCGTCTATGTCGGACTTCGCTCAGCCGCGGCCGTGGATGAGCGCGCGCGGCTAGCACTTGAAGAATTGAAGCGCGTCGGCGGGTTCGAGCGTTCGGTGCTTGTCGTGGTGACCCCCACCGGCACCGGCTGGGTCGATCCGGCGGCGATGGACAGTCTGGAATATCTCCACAACGGCGACGTGGCGAGCGTTGCGGTCCAATATTCCTACCTCGCGAGTTGGCTCTCCTTGCTGACGGAGCCGGGCTATGGCGCCGATACCGCACGCGCCCTCTTCAAGGAGATTTATGGTTATTGGACGAGTCTCCCCAAGAAGCGCCGCCCCAAACTTTATCTGCACGGCCTGAGCCTCGGCGCGATGAACTCGGAGCAATCGACCGATCTCATCGAGGTGATCGGCGATCCGTTCCAGGGCGCGTTGTGGAGCGGGCCGCCCTATCCGAGCAGGCTTTGGCGTTTCCTGACCGCCAATCGCGATCCCAGGTCGCCTGCCTGGCTGCCCCGGTTCCGGGACGGCTCCTTCGCTCGATTCATGAATCAGGATGGCGCAGCCGCGAAGCCGAACTCGGGATCGAGTTGGGGCCCCATGCGGTACGTTTATCTCCAATATGCCAGCGACCCTGTCACGTTCTTCGACTACCGCTATGCCTACCGCGAACCGGACTGGATGAGACCGCCGCGCGGCCCCGATGTGTCGCCGGACATGCGATGGTATCCGGTCGTGACAGTGCTTCAGCTGGCGGTGGACATGGCAATGGCGACGACTGCTCAGATGGGACACGGCCATGTCTACGCCCCCGCGCATTACATCGACGCCTGGGTCGAGGTGACCGGCATCCAAGACTGGAGCACCGGGGAAATCGAGCGGCTGAAGTCGAAATTGGGCAACTAGCAGTGAGGAGCAAGCATCGAGGGGAGAATGCGTGATTATCACGTGCGCACGAGGATCAGCAGACGGGCGTGGGGTCCGAGGCCATCACTTGGGACGGGATGCTTCGCGCACTACCTTGCCTCCTTTTGACAGTTCGGACGTATGGGAAGAGCCTGAAGAGTCGTGCGCGAGAGGTGCCGTCTGCGGTGCCAGAACATCGAAGGGCCTTTCCGAGTGCGGCGGCGGTGATGAAGTGAAACTTCTGCCCACGGCCAGAAGCGCCAGCAGGCCCGCCGCTGTGGCAATCAGGTAAAACACGCCGTCTATATCGAAGCGCCTCATTATGCTCATGCCGACGAGTGGCCCAGCCACCGAGCCCAGTCCGCTTACAAGAATGAGCCTGCTGCTTACGGCCACCACCTGATCGGCTGGCATGCGATCGTGCGCATGAGCGACGCATACGGGATACAGAGTGGAAAGGAAGCCACCAAGCAGAACGCCGCCCGCCATGATCATGGTTAGGTTCTGTGGCAGTTGAACCACGAAAAGCGCGACGATCGCGAGGCCGACGCTGAGCGCGGCCAGAACCAGACGCCGGTCAAATCGGTCGGAAAGTCGACCGGCCGGAACCTGAAACGCGAGGCCGCCAAAGACGGCCGCGAGCATGATAAGCCCGATCGTCGTTTGTTTGATGCCCTCGCCCTGCATCCAAGCCGGAACGAGCGCATAGAACGAGCTTGTCATCAGTCCGGTGAGCGCAGCGCCGACGACCGCAATTGGCGCGGCGCGCGCGAGTCGGCCGTATGGTAAAAACGGCGCGCCGACCGCTCGGGGCGGCTCGGCACGCGTCGTGCATACCATGACCAATGCTATGGCAAACAGGACGCAGATCAGGTTGAACGGCGCTGCCGTTTCGACTGCTGTTCGGCCAACCAGGATTTGTCCGAACGCAAGCCCGATAAATGTACCGACCATATAGAGCGAGAAGATGCGGCCGCGCTCCGACTGCTGGGCTTTGGCGTTCAACCAGCTCTCTGTCGTGACGAAGATACCGGCGCAACCAAACCCGACGATGGATCGCAGAGCCAGCCACGGCAGCGCGTCGACCATCAAAGGCATGGCCGCAGTCGCCGTCACGGCGAGCCCGGCAAAGGCGGCATATGCGCGTATGTGCCCAGTCCGTTCGATGATCCGTCCACATGACACCGCGCCAACTGTAAAACCGGCAAAGTAACTGCTGAGCACGAGGCCCGCCATGATCGCGTCGAAGTCTTCCAGCGCCACACGTAAGGAAATGAAGGTTCCAAAGAACCCGTTGGCGAACTGGATCCCGCTCGTTGCGATAATGAGCGTCCCGATCTGTGTGCGCATAGAACTGCTTGGCAGCATGGGCCCTCCCCCTGCTAGCCGAATGTGAAGATCCAGTCCATCGTACCGACATCATACCTGTTGCTGTTGAGGTCAAGCGATTGTTCGGCTCTGGGTTTGATGAGGAACAGTGAAACATCGAAGCAGGACGGGTTGGTACAGGCAGCATCTGCATGCTCAGTACAACCTCAGAATGGATTTCAAGTCCCCCTTCGTCTTTGACTCTAGTGAAATGGACGATGCCCATCACCTTGCCCGTAGCTTGTCGCCGGGCAGGAGAATGAACTCTTCGGTGACCACGCTGTAACCATCCACACGAGGTTCCGGGAGCTCCTTAAAACCGAGCGATAGCTACGAGAAAATTCCGCGATCAACAGCTATCTCTCTCCTAAAGATGACGCCGCTGTGGGCGATTACGCCAGCCTGGAGGGCGGCGAGCTGTGGAATGTGCGCAAAGCTAGCGGGGCGCCTTCAGTGCGTCTAGCAAATCTCCCCACTCCTGCATCAGCGTCACCCGCTGCTCCCAATAGGTGGCGCGGTTGTAGGTTCGCCGGATGGCGTTCTTGTCTTGGTGCGCCAGCACCGCCTCGATAACGTCTGGATCGTAGTTGCGGGCGTTGAGTATGGTGCTCGCGGTCACCCGGAAGCCGTGGGCGGTCACTTCGTCCTTGCTGTCCCCCATACGCCGCAGCGCGGCATTCATGGCGTTCTCGGAGAGGGGACGCCTGGTCGAGCGGATCGAAGGAAAGATCAATCCGCCGTGCTCGGAGAGCGGCCGGACCTCTTCCAAGACCAAAAGCGCCTCTTGGATAGCGGCACATCGTGCGGGGCACGCATCTTCATGCGCTCTGCTGGAATGTGCCAGACGGCCTTCCTTAGGTCGAACTCGTCGCGGGTAGCTCCCCGTACCTCGCCGGGGCGGACACAGGTGAGGGCGAGGAACTGGAGAGCAGCTTTGATGGTCGGCCAGCCGTCGTAGTCATCGATCGCCACAAGCAGTTGACCGAATTTTCTCTCATCAGTGATAGCGGCACGGCCATTGGCTTTCGGCGGCTGGAGCGCGCCCTGGAGGGCCAGGGTCGGGTCAGTTTCAGCCCTGAGGGTGACAATGGCCAGCCGAAAGACACTGCCGATCACGCCGCGCAAGCGCCGCGCCGTCTCTCTTCGACCGCTCTTCTCGATCTTCTGGAGGATCTGGAGGATTTCGGCCGGGGTGATCTCTTTGATGGGACGCTTGGCGAGCGGGCTGGCTAGGTCTTCGAGGAGCCACTTGGTCTTGGTGACGGTGGCGGCCGCCGCCTTCCGTTCCTCCATCCGCGTGACGTATTCCTCGGAGATCAGGCCGAGCTCCGTGAGATCGATTCCTATGTTCGTCTTGATGTGGTGGACCTGAGCGCCTTCGAGTCGAGCGACGAGATAGCGACGAGAACTATTTCTACTCAATGGCCCGCTACAGGCCCTCTTAATGCAGGTTTTGAGGAAAGAGGGGCCATCGCGGTCGTGCCGAGCTGAGGAGCGGAGCAAACATCTCGGCGCGGTCAAGGCCGAACGCATGTTATCGAGCGCAGCTCAGGTGCCGGGCACCAGAGCTGCGCGGTTACAATCTCAACAATCCGCCGTAAACGCCAGACGCTCGGCGGTGGTCGAGGATCAGGCCACCTCGGCCATCCATTGCACCGCATCCGCTCCCGCCGGAATCCGGAGTGGCGCGTTCGCGTCGGTGGCCGCCCGCCAGACGGCTTCCGCCACATCGCCGGCATGGGTGACAGGACCGCTATCCTCGCGGAAATTGGCGATCATGCCTTCGATCAGCAGCTTGTAGTCGGGGTTATCGAGTCCGCGCAGGTGCGGTATTGCGTTCTCGCCAAACTGGGTTTCCGGCGAGCGGCCGGGGAGCACGATATGGACGCGCACGCCGAACGGCTCCATCTCGACCGCGAGGCTTTCGGTGAGCGCGTTCACCGCCGCCTTGCTCGCGCGATAGACGCTGACGAGTGGCAGGGGCTTGAGCGTTGCCGTAGAGGTAACGTTGATGATCACGCCCGACCGGCGCTCGCGAAACCCGGGCAGGACCGCCTGCAACATGGCCAACGTGCCCAATGTGTTGGTCTCGAACAACTGACTTGCCGTCTCGGGCTCGATCAGCTCGATCGGTACTGCCGCACCGAACCCGGCATTGTTGACCAGCACGTCGATCTCGCCGGCCCTTTCCATGGCGCTGGCGATGCTCGCGGGATCGGTGACATCGAGCGGCAGGAGAACGAGATTGTCCGAAGCGGGAAGAATGTCGGGACTGGGCTTGCGCATCGTGGCGACCACCTTCCAGCCGTGATCGAGGAACAGTTTCGCGGTTTCGAGGCCGAAGCCGGAGGAACAGCCGGTGATGAGGACGCTGGGCATGAGATTGCTCCGAAATTGTTGAAGGCGACCCGAAGATGGCCATCTCGAGTGAGACTTTGTATAGGTGAACGTCCCGAATAAATTTGCGATAGTCCTGATATGACCATAGATCCGCTTTCCGAGATCGTGACCCTTCTCCAACCGTCCGCCAGCTTCTCCAAGCTGGTCGAATATGCCGGACGCTGGCGTATCCGTCGCGATGTCGAAGGAAAGCCGGTCTATTTCGCGGTCCTGGAAGGCGAGTGCCGCGTGGTCTGTGCGGGCCAGCCCTCTATCATCGTGCGCGCCGGCGATTTCCTGCTATCTCCCTCGACCAACGATCAGATCATCGAGAGCATCGAAGCGCCGCCTCATGGGATCGACATGCTGCCGGTCGAGCTTGGCGAGGGGCGCTTCCGTGTCGGCCGATCGGATGAGTCGATCAATCTCAGGATGCAGGTCGGGCTATGTAGTTTCGCATCGCCTGACGCGGCCCTGCTCATATCCTTGCTCCCGGCTATGGTGGTGGCGCGCGGCGAGCCGCGGCTTGCAACGCTGATGCAGTTGGTCGGCGACGAGACCCGCCGATCGCGGCCTGGGCGTGAACTGGTGCTTGAACGCCTGTTGGAGGTGCTGCTGATCGAGGCGTTGCGCTGTTGTGCCGACACGGCCCCGGTGCCAAGCGTCGCGCGCGGGCTTTCCGACGATCGTCTGGTTGCGGCCTTGCGGGCAATGCATGCGAAGCCTGCGCATGGCTGGACGGTCGCGGATCTCGCGGCTGAGGCAGCGATGTCACGCTCGGCCTTCTTCGCCCGCTTCAATCGGATCGTCGGAATGCCGCCGATGGAATATCTGCTCGCCTGGCGCAGGGCGCTCGCCAAGCGCTTGTTACGCAAGCACGAATTCGCGATCGAGCATGTTGCGGCCCGGGTCGGCTACGGCTCAGCGAGCACGTTCAGCACCGCCTTTAGGCGGCATGTCGGAATACCACCGGCGCGCTATGCGCGGGTGGGAGCGGCCATTCACGTGATCGGTGCGCTTTGACCGCAATGCGCCCCGTTTCGGTGGTAGAGCCCAGCTTTGTCACTTCCCACTAGCAGACATTGCCTACGACCACGCCAGCCATCCTGACGTATCGGCGAATGTGTTGCCGGCGTAGCCGGAACGATCAGCCGCGTGGATTGGAAGCTGGATCGCTTGGCGGCCGTGCCGAACGTGACCTGCCTGTTCACTGCATCGAGGTCCCGTCAGATGAAGGCCTTCGCCAACGCCTCCACGTCAAAACGGATCGGCGCGATGCGAGGCTGATCGCGCAGACGATGCGGACCGGCCTGGTCAGGGCGAACCATGTGAAGACCGACTACAGCCAGCGCATCAGGCTGCTCCAGCAGCCACCGCCAGTCGATGATCCGCCGAAACAAGGATCTGATCCTCTCTGTCATTAAACGATCGCTCCGGAGACGGGGGGCCCATCCCATAATCACAAAGCCAGGTTGTGCAGCAGGTCCCGGAGGGGCGAGGTGGGGCTGCGGTGAGCGCTCCGCTTCGCCGCCTCTGAACCCTGCCTGAACGCTCCTCTCATTATGCGTTCAGCCGCAGGTGCATAGTGCTCTCATGTATGTTGTAAACCTGAATTGGGAGGGCATTCGAGATGATGATGAAGAACCTTTGGCGCACCGGCCTAGCGGCGGGGCTACTGGTAGCGGTTTCGTCCGGGGCTTTGGCGGCGGACTGGATCGAGACGGTGGAGGTGAGCCGGGACGGGATCGATATCGTACCGGTGGAGGTTTCGGCCAATGCGGGCGGGTATGTCGGCGTCAAGTCGCCGAGCCATAAGTTCCTGCTCAGGCTTTATGCGCGGGCGACTAGTGGCGAGCGCATCGTGGCGATGAAGCTGGGGGCGTTTTCGGGCGTGCTCTATTTCGAGGGCGATGGCGGGATGTGGAGCCGGAGCTTCAAGGGCCGGGATGTGGGCAGCGGTTCGCGGCGGACGGTCGATTTCCACCATGACGCGGTGGTGCCCGCAGGCAAGATCAAATGGCAAATGGCGGACCCGGTAATGGCCTGCACGGCCAATCTGCAGAACAAGGTGAATGGGGGCATGTCGAAGACCCAGGTACTGTCGCAGGCCTGGACGGTTTCGGCCAACGCCTATTTTGAGCTCGACGCGGTGGCGGCGCGCAAGAACAAGGCCGCGCAGAACAAGTGGAATATCGGCAACACTGCCAACCAGCGCGACGGGCTCACCTATCCGGTGACGGTGAAGTGCCTGCCGGGAATCAAGGTGGCGCCGGTGCTGCCCGACACGCCGCTGGGGATGAATGTGGAATCGCCGACGCCTTTCGGGGTCAAGTCGCGGTAAGGAGTAAGCGGCGTCTCGAAGGAGGAGGGGGCGTCGTCCGCTGTCTCCCTCCCCTTGAGGGACGGGACGCCGACAGGCAGTGTTGATAGCATCGCCCTGGAAGCTGACTGACTGTTCTCGGCCCCATTTCGGCCGTTGAGGTTCAGGTTCGCTTCCTTCAAGACTACACGAATCTATACTAGCTTTCGAGGATGCTGGAACGTCGGCTTTCCTAGCACTGATAGCTACGACCCAAGAACGCCGTTCAGCCAGCTTCCCGCCAACCCGACCTTTACGCTGTCGGGGATGTTCCGCTGTTCCAGATCGTCCCAGGTCGGGAAGGCCAGGACATGGCCAACCGTTGCCTCGACCTTTTGTGCCCGGTTCTCGCCTATCTTGAACGCGCCCGTGAGATCGGCCGCGACCTTAGCGACAAAGCCCGCGAACTCCGCCATCGGCCCCTGCAGGGCGGGCACTTCGGCAACGTCCCGGTGAGAGGACACCCACATGCGCCGAGTCGACGCGTAGTAGGCATAGAACGCTGTCACCGCCGCGTCGAAACGCCGTCGGGGGTCGTCGAACGATCCCCACGATGCCGGATCGGGCGGCGGATTGAGCGAAAGCCAGTGAGACGTACAGGCCTGGAAGACGGCCGTTTCGTCCGGAAAGTGCCTGTAGACGGTGAGTCGCTGCACGCCGGCTTTCTCGGCGATCGCGCTGATTGTCGTGGCGCGTGCGCCGATCTCCTCGTGCAGGTGCATGGTCGCTTCGACGATCCTCTGCCGCGTCTCTTCCTGCGCCTTCGCGCGTTCGGACATGCGGTAGCTGCGTTTTCTCTCCATTCGATGAACATAGGTGTTCACTCAACTGTTGACAAGCGGATTCGTTACGTCTATTGGCCGTTTTACATTGAACATATCTGTTCACTGAAATTGGAAAGGAACCAGCCATGTCCGCCATCGAAGCGCCCACCATGCTTGCTCCCCGCCGTGTCACCGACCAGTGGACGGTTTTGCCGTCCTGGTTGCCGGTTCCCGGCCTGGGTGCGCTGCCGATCAACAGTTTCCTGCTCAAGGGGCGCGAGCCCGTTCTCGTAGACACGGGCCTCGGCGCCCTCGGCGACCAGTTCGTCGCCGCGCTCGAAAGCGAGATCGATCCGGGAGATCTCCGCTGGATCTGGCTCAGCCACATGGATGCCGACCACATCGGCAACCTCGGCCAGGTGCTGGAGCGCGCGCCCCATGCGAAGGTCGTCACCAACTTCCTCGGCATGGGCAAAATGAACCTCGCGGGAATCGACGTTTCGCGGGTCCACCTGCTCGATCCGGGTGCCAGGCTGGAGGTTGCCGGCCGCACGCTCGTTCCGCTGCGTCCGCCCTATTACGATGCGCCGGAGACGATCGGATTCTTCGACACCGGGGAACGTGTGTTCTTCGCCGCCGATTCCTTTGGTGCCCTCCTGCCAGAGCCGGTGGACGGCACCGAGGAAGTCGCCGACGAGACGCTGCGTGAAGGGCTCCTGGGCTGGTCGTCGATCGATGCGCCATGGCTCACATCCGTCGATCGGGACACGCTCGGCAGGACACTGAAGAGCATCGAAAGGCTTAATCCCGACATCGTGCTTTCTGGGCACCTGCCACTCGCCCGCAAGGGCGTGGGGCAACTGACCCACCATGTCGCCGGCGCCTATTGCCGAGGCGCCTCCTCGGTCGTCGACCCCCTCGCAATCGAACACATCGAAGCCGCATTCGCCTGACCGCGCGACATGCGGTTCCGACGAAAGGGAACTCCGTGACAATTCTCGACTATCTCCCGCATACCCGTCGCGGCGTATGGGGCACCCTTACATCGCGGATCGCCTCCGCCTGGACCACACTGTCCCGCCTCGTTGCGTCGGGTGTTCGGGCTATCGAGCGTAGAGCCGAACTGCGGCGCGCCGAGTACACACTCATGTCAATGCCGGATTCAATGCTGAAGGACATCGGCATCTCGCGCGGAGCGATCCCCAACTGCGTACGAGGATTGCCGGACTCACCGGCATCCAGCCGTCGTCGCGAACGCGACGTCCAACAACGCCCTGCGCCAGGTGTGCCGATGCGCATCGAACGATGCGAGACCACGGCGCGTCCGCGACGGCCGGTGCGGCCCGGCTGCAGGCGCATTCTATGCTCAAACGGAAAGGACCCATCATGAGCGATCAGACCACCGCACAGATCAACCGCCAGACCGTCGAACGTTTCCTCGCCGGCACGCATTCCCGCAACATCGAGGACGTGGCCGTCATCGACGATACCGTCGACGCAACGGTCCTCTGCCACGGCTTCCCCGGCTTCGCGATCAACGACCACGAGAGCTACAAGACCTTCTTCCGGGTCTTCCGGCAGTCCTTCACCGACATGGACTGGACCGTCCACACGCTCCTCGCCGACAATACGCATGTCGCGGCGCGGTGGGAGATCCATGCCACGTTCAGCGGCGACTTCGCCGGCGTGAAGGCCGACGGCCGCCGCATCGCCTTCGACGGAATGGTGCTCTACCGCATGCAGGACGGCCTGATCGCCGAGACGTGGCTGCACATTAACGAGACGATGTTGCTTTCGGCCATCGGCGCACTCCCCGCCCTTGCAGCTTGATCATTTAGGTAGTGAACTCATAAGTTCGCATCCATAGCCGTGCTGCTGCGAGAGCTACGGCTACGAGGAAGTTTCTTGCGAGCTTGTCGTAGCGTGTGGCGATCCTTCGGAAGTGTTTGAGCTTGCAGAAGAAGCGCTCGACGAGGTTGCGCTGGCGATAAAGGCTTGGATCGACTGATCTCTGGACCGTGCGATCGCGTTGGGTCGGAATGTGTGCCTTTCCGCCACGCTCGCTGACCAGATCGATCAGGTGTTGCCAGCCATAGCCGCGGTCGGCGACGACGATGGCGGCGGCCGGAAGGGCTCGTAGCAGGTCGGGTGCGGTGGCTTTGTCGGAAGCCTGCCCTGCCGTGAGCGCGAGGCGGACCGGCAATCCCTTCTCGTCGACGACGACATGGATCTTGCTGGTCAGTCCTCCACGAGAACGGCCGATGGCGTGATCCGGACCCCCTTTTTACCGCCGGCGGCATGCTGGTGGGCGCGGACGATGGAACTGTCGATCAACTGCATCGACTGCGGTGAGGGCGCCGCCAAGGCCTCGAACACCCGCAACCAGACGCCTGCCTTGGCCCATCGATTGTAGCGATTGTAGGCCGTCGTGTAAGGGCCATAGCATTCGGGCAGGTCGCGCCAGGGCGAGCCCGTTCTCAGGATGTAGAAAATCCCGTTCAGGACGCGCCGGTCATCCGTCCGCGCAACACCACGCGGCTTATTTGGGAAGCAGCGGCGCGATCAGCGCCCACTCCCGGTCCGTGAGATCGAAACGTGCCATCCAAGCTCCTCCTCAAGGAACTTGAACGTATGGCCCGCCCCGTCTGCAAGGGGTATTTTGAAGATTGCTCTGTTCAGTCTGCGTCAACGTATCCGGTCTCGGGAATTGCCCGGCCAAGATGGAGATCCGCGCAGCCTGGTCCTCATAATCACAGCGGTCTCGGTCGACCGTTCAATGGTCCAGGTTTCCAGGTTGCCGTTCGACTGTCAGGCCATCTTCTTTCCACCACCCGCAGATTGCCGCGGCCCCAGCTCGGTAGCCGATGACCGTCGTGTTCCCTATGTTGCCGCGATCGCCGGATCGAAGCCACGCTCCTTGCGCAGCACCGCCCAGACAATGCGCGCCAGCTTGGCCGCCAGCGCCATACCTCAGGCAGGAATCCGGTCGCGTAGAGCTTAGCCAAGACGGCCGCGTCAATGGCGTCGGTCTTGATCTTGGTGTGCGCGATCATGCGTACCTGCTTCGGGTTGGCGATCACGACACGGTCTACGAATGGCTCAAGAAGCTCGGCGACAGCTGCCGCATTCCCCGTCGCTTCGATGATCACGTGGTCGTCGTGGGTCAGTTCTTTCTGAGCGAAAGCCGTGAGCTGATCGCGAAGCATAGGAACCCGTCCAAGCTTCGTCAGTTCGCCTTCACAGAGCGCGACGACTTCCGCCGCCACGCGATGGATGTCCATGCCAATGATCCGCATGGTCTCCTCCTCTCCTAGTCAAGGTTGAGGGAGCCAGCGGGCGACACGACAATTACGGATCCGCGCTCGCAGCGCATCCGGGCTGGTCGCAGGGGCGGCCAGATAACGACCTCGAGCTCGCGGCTCATGTCAGTTCGACGGCCTGCCCGCACTTGCGTGCTCCCGGTGCCCCGAGGCCCGGATCCGCCCAGCATAGCCGCCAGTGCAGACCTCAGGAACGAAGCACCGCCGACAACATGCTGGATAACGCCTTCATCGAGACATTCAATGCGCGGTTGCGGGCGGAATGTTTGAACGCCCACTGGTTCTTGAGCCTTGCGGATGCGGCGGAAAAGTTGGAGGCTTGGCGCAGAGACTATAATGAGCAACGGCCACACGGCGCGATCGGGAACAATGTCCCGGCCGCGCTCATGAAATCGGCACACGCAGCCAGCCCGTGTTGCTGATCAAGGCCGGAAAACTCTAGCGCCAGCCGAGGGCGCATTGGGGAGCGGCCCAAAACGTGAACAGGGCTAACCTATAGGCGGGGACAAAGCGGGGAGCACGTCAACGGCGTTGCTGGCCGATGTGCCTGAAGATACGCCGGACCTCTTGCCGAGCGCTGCGCCGATCTATGCGAAGAAGGTTGGCCGCCTGACGGAGGCCCTCAATCGTCCCGAGGAACGGACGGAGGCCGCGGAAGCGCTTCGGATGCTGATCGAGAAGATCGTACTGACGCCGGGCCCGAACCGCGGCGAGATCGATGCGCTTCTCTACGGAGAGCTCGGCACGATCCTGAACTGGATCGAACGGCAAGCTATTGGAAAGACTGCAAAAAGGACACTCCCGGCGCGGGGCGCACGGGAGTGTCGGTATCGGTGGTTGCGGGGGCTCGCAACTACCGATACCGACATTCACTGTTCCAGCTCTTCAACGCCTTCAATGACCGTAAGGACGAGCGAAGCGCCTTCGCTGGGCTGTTTGCCAATCGATGGCCGCACGCTACCGCTCGTCCTGCATGCGGCGGTGATCTATCTGCTCTTCCTGCAGCAGGCGTTCGCGAGCGCAACCCTGGACGGTATCGAATGGCCAATCTGCTCGGCGATGACGAGCTCGGCCCTTCGGCTGCGAGAACAGGCCACGCTCGTGCCCCCCGCCCAACCAAGGTCCTTGACTACCTGAGCGACTTTCGGAAACGCCAGAGGGAGAAAGAGAAGAACGCGAGACCGATCAGGACAAGCGCGGCGAATTGAGGCCAGACCGCGTCCAGTCCGGCCCCACGGAACAGGATTGCCTGCGAAAGCGACACGAAATGCATGTCGGGCGTGGCCGACATCAGGACGCGCAGGCCGTGCGGCATGTTCTCGACCGGGGTGAGCCCGCCAGCGAGGATCTGGAGCGGGAACAGAACGAGCATCAGAAGCAGCCCGAACTGCGGCATGGAGCCGGCGATGGTAGCGAGCAGGATGCCGAGCGAGGTGGTAGCGAAGAGTTGCAGCGCCACGCCCAGCATCAGAAGCCACAGCGAGCCGGCGACGGGAATCGCCAGCCATGTCTGGACCACCACCGTCATCGCGAAAAGCACCGCGCCCATCACCACGAGCGCCATCGGCCAGATCTTGCCGAGCATGATCTCGGTAGGCGTCACGGGCATGACGAGAAGATGCTCGATCGTTCCGCGCTCTCGCTCCCTTATGAGCGCCGCGCCCGCCAGGATCACGGACAGCAGCGAAACGTTGTTGACGACCTCCATCATGGCGCTGAACCAGCCGGGATTGAGCTCGGGATTGAAGCGTGCGCGCAGCACCAGTTCTACCGGGGCCGGGTCGGCGGCGCGGTAGCGTTGCATGAACTCGGCAACCTCGCCCGACACGATCGCCTGCACATAGCCCGCTCCGGTGAATGCCTGTGTCATGCGCGTGGCGTCGACATTGAGCTGCATCGCAGGCTCCGCACCGGCCAGCACGTCGCGCTGGAAATGCGGCGGGATGACGAGCGCGAAGGTGTCGATGCCCGCATCCATGCGCCGGTTCATCTCCGACAGCGTGATCGTCTCGGGTGGATTGAAGTAGGGCAAATAGAAGGCTGAGCCGATGCGGGCGGAGAGCGGCGAGACGTCCTCGTCCACAACGGAGATCGGCGCTTTGTTGAGCGTGAACGGCATCGCCGTCGCCGCCGCATAGATCTGGATGGAGAAGGCTGCGCCGATCAGCGCCAGCAGAGCCGGCGTGCGCAGAAGCCCCCACACCTCCTTGATGCCCAGCCGCCAGATGGTCGATAGCCGCATGGTCAGCGCGCCTGCTTGCGAAGGAAAAACACGCTGAGCGCCAGCAGCACTGGACCGGCGATGAGCAGAGGCAGGAAGGATGAGGTCAGATCCTCCAAACCGAGCGCCTTGGAGAAGGCGCCGCGGGAGATGGTGATGAAATGGCTTGCCGGGTTGATCGCGCCGATCACGGCGGCCGAACCCTCCATCGCGGCAACCGGGTCGATCATGCCGGAATATTGCACCGCGAGCAGCATCGAAACGATGGTGGTGAGGAAGATCGCGGCGATCTGACTGTTCATGAAGCTCGATATGAACAGGCCGAGCCCGGTGGCGGCGATCGCGTAGAGAAACCCGCCAATCGTATAGGCGACGATGGAGCCAGTGAATGGTACGCCCTGCACCAAGACGGCGAAGGTGGTTAGGGTGACGAAGTTTAGCATTGCAAGCACGACGTAGGGGATCTGCTTGCCAAGCAGGAATTCCAGCCGGGAGACGGGCGTCACGTAGAGATTGACTATCGAGCCGAGGTCCTTCTCGCGCACGATCGACAGCGTTGAGAGCATGGTGGGAATAAAGAGCAGCACGAGACCGATGACCGCCGGCACCATGGCGATGAGGCTTTCCACGTTGGGATTGTAGCGGAAGCGCGTCTCAAGCTGGAAATCGCCGGCCAGTGCCTGCTCGCCGTAGGCCTCGCGCGCCCGCCGCATCAGCCAGTGCGCATGCAGCCCCTCGACATAGCCCTGCGCCGTCTCGGCTCGCGAGGGCATGGCGCCGTCGATCCAGCCGCCGATGCCCGCCTGCCTCCCTGCTGATACCTCTCGCGCAAAGCCCGGCGGAATCTCGATGGCGAGGCTCAGCTCGCCATTGCGCATGCGCCGATCGAGATCGGCCGGATCGGCGATCGGGGGGCGCTCCGTGAAATAGCGGGAACCGGCAATATCGAGCGTGTAGTCCCGGCTGAGCGTCGTCTGGTCGTGGTCGAGGACGGCGAAGGGAAGATCCTCGACATCCATGCTGATGCCGTAACCCAGCACGAAGAGCAGGATGAGGCTGCCGATGAAGGCGAACGAGGCGCGGATCGGATCGCGCCGCAATTCCAGCGTCTCTCGCCGCGCGTAGCTGCCGATGCGACGGGGATCGAGAAGACGTCTACGCCCGGCCGGCGCGTGGCCCCCGGCGATCGCGTGCACCAGCTTCGAAGCTGGCGCGCCGTTCACCTCTCGGGCCTGCGGCCTCGCCCCGTTTTCGTCCGCGATCGCATCCTCCAGATAGGAGACGAAGGCTTCCTCCAGATCGGCACTGCCACGCTTCTCCACGATTCCCGCCGGCGTGTCCGACACCAGCACCTTGCCTGCATGCATCAGCGAGATGCGGTCGCAGCGTTCCGCCTCGTTCATGAAATGGGTGGAAATGAAGATGGTCACACCGTCCTTGCGCGAAAGGTCCACGAAGCTTTGCCAGAGCGCGTCGCGGGCGATCGGATCGACGCCGGAGGTCGGCTCGTCGAGGATCAGCATCTCCGGCGCGTGAATCATGGCCACGGCCAGCGAAAGGCGCTGGGTCAGCCCAAGCGGCAGCGCATCGGGCAGCGTGTCCATGACGTCGACGAGATCGAAGCGCCTCGCCATTTCCTCGATACGCCCCGGGATGTCCTTTGCGGGAAGCTGGAAGAGGCGGGCGTGCAGGTCGAGATTCTGCCGGACGGTGAGCTCGGTATAAAGGGAGAAGGATTGCGACATGTAGCCGACGCGCCGGCGCGTATCGATGTCGCGCGGATCGACCTCCTGGCCGAACAGCTTCGCCGTGCCCTCGCTCGCCGGCAAGAGGCCGGTCAGCATCTTCATTGTGGTGGTCTTGCCACAGCCGTTGGAGCCGAGAAAGCCAAAGATCTCGCCCTTGGGGATGCGGAAGCTGACATGCTCCACCGCGGTGAAGTCGCCGAAGCGGATGGTCAGCCCCTCGGCCTCGATGGCGGCATCACCATCGCCGTCCCGTGGCCGCGGCGGGATCTCGACCTTGCGATGGAGCCTGCGCTTCTCTTCGGGCATCAGCTCGATGAAGGCATCGTCCAGCGAGGACGTACCTGTGCGCTGCCGAAGCTCGGCCGGCGTGCCGGTGGCGAGCACCCGCCCGCCATCCATAGCCACCAGCCAGTCGAAGCCCGAGGCCTCGTCCATATAGGCCGTGGCCACGATCACGCCCATGCCCGGCCGATCCTGCCTGATGCCGTTGATCAGTTCCCAAAATTGTCGCCGCGCAAGCGGGTCGACGCCCGTGGTCGGCTCGTCGAGGATCAGGAGGTCCGGGTCGTGGATCAGCGCGCAGCAGAGGCCAAGCTTCTGCTTCATGCCGCCCGAAAGCTTGCCCACCGGCCGGTCGGGGAACGGGTCGAGGCCCGTCGCCTCGAGCAATTCGCGGATGCGCCGCTCGCGCTCCCTGCGGGCATGGCCGAACAGGCGGCCGAAGAAATCGACATTCTCGAACACCGAGAGTGTCGGGTAGAGGTTCTTGCCCAGCCCCTGCGGCATATAGGCGATGCGCGGCCCCACATAGCTGCGCTGACGCGCGTCGCGCATGTCGGCGCCCAGCGCCTCCACCTCGCCCTGCTGCACCTTGCGCGCCCCGGCAATCAGCGACAGCAGGGTCGACTTGCCGACGCCGTCCGGTCCGATCAGCCCGATCATCTGGCCGGCCGGAAAATCGATGGTCACGCCGTCCAGCGCGCGGGTCTTCTTGAAGGAATGGCTCACGGCCCGCATGCGCGCGGCGAGCGGAGCAGTATCCCGGTCGCGCGCCCGCCCGGTCATTCCAGCAGCCCGGTGCGAAGGGTCTCGGGCCACTCCGCCGTCGGGTCGAGCTTCACATAGGCCATGCCGGGCAGGCCCGGCTTGACGTAATCGGCGTGCTTCTGGAGCAATTCCGGCGCGACCCGCACGCGGATGCGGAACATCAGGCCCACCCTTTCCTCGGCCGTCTCGACCGTGCGCGGCGTGAACTGCGCGACATCGGAGATGAAAGACACTTCGGCCGGCACCACCACGCCGGGCGCTGTGTCGAGCACAATCCGCGCCTGCGAGCCAAGTGCGACGCGGCCGGCCTGCACGGTGGGCAAGAAGAACGTCATGTAGACATCGTTGAGATCGATCAGGTTGAGGACGCGCCCTCCGCCCGCGACCACCTCGCCCGGCTGCGCCACGAGATACTGTACGCGGCCGTCACGCGGTGAGCGCAGCGTGCTGTCGTCGATCTCCACCTGAATGCGCTCAATGGCGGCCTCCGCCGCCTCTACGATCGCTTCCGCATCAACGATGCTTGCCCGTGCCGTCGCAATTCCGGCTTCCGCGGACGCCGATTGAGCACGGGCAGCGTCAAGAGCGGCCCGTGCGCCGGCCGTACGGGCGCGGTCGTCATCGAGCGTCTGCTGTGAGATCGCGCTGGTGCGGGCGAGCTGCTCGGAACGGTTCAACCGGCGCTCCGCCGACTCCAGCTCTGTCCGGCGCTGCGCGACGACGGCGAGAGCCGCGGAATGTTCGGCTTCGGCCTGGGTGACACTGCTCTCTGCCACATCGCGTGCGATCCGCCCGCGCTGCAACTGCGCCCGCGCCTCGCGCAGCTGGGCATCGAGCTGCTGGGTGTCCATGTGGGCAAGGACCTCGCCGCGTGCGACGGTCTGGCCCTCCTTCACGACGATGTCGCGGACGCGGCCGCCCGTGCGCGCCGAAATATCGATGGCCACGGCCTCGACGCGCCCGTTGCCCGAGGCGATCCAGTCCGGCAACTCCGGCTCTGCGAAGCGCTGGGTCAGATACCAGCCGACTGCAACTGCCGCGACGATAGCAGCGATCCAGAACCAACGAAGCGCCAGGATACTTCTCGCCCGCTCAGACACCAACCACCGCTCCCGATACGCCTCGCTGACTTGAAGACAGCAAGGCCCTTCTGGTTACCCACATCCGAAGGACACTCTTTTTGTTCCAATGGCGCATCAAAATCCACAATACGAAAAACAGGCGCTTGACGAGACCTTTACCTCAGTGTGTGGCGCCTAACAAATAACGGCGTTCCCTCATGATTCGACCTTCCCGACATGGGCGTTTTGTGCTGCCACTGCGATCTCGGCGAGATACCGATGATGCACCCAAGCTCTGCAACACCAAGCAGTGCGATGTTCGAGCATATGTTCACCGCCACGTTGATTTCCATCAAACAGAAGGCGCCTAAGTGGAACCTCGAGCGGATTAGCCGGACACACCCAGAACGTGAGCGCGATCAGAAGCATCTGCTTCCCGTTACCCGAAAGACGACCCGTTCCCCTAAAACCCAATTCGCTCGTGAACGAGATCGGCCAGAAGCGTGAGCGCGACCATGCATGGCAACGCCTGAGCGACCCGCCGGCTGGTGGAAGCCAGGCTCCCTGAAACCCATCCTGCCTGTGTCCGCCCACGTGGAGGAGATATCGTTCCGCACCGCCATCGACCGGATTTCGGGACGCGAAGGCCAAGGCGTAGCCGCGCGGCCCTACTGAGCGACGAAGCCGCCGTCGACCGGTATGTTCGCGCCGGTGACGAAGGACGCCCGATCGGAGCTGAGCCACACGATGAGCTCCGCGACTTCCTCCGGCCTGCCGATGCGTCCGATGGGATGCAAGGGATCCATCATTTCATGGGTGGTCATCTTGCCAGTGGTCGATTGCTCGGCCAGTGAATCCAGCATGCGCGTGTCTATGCCGCCGGGGCAGATGGAGTTTACGCGAATGCCCTGCTTACCGTATTCGAGCGCGGCATTCTTGGTGAGACCGTTGACGCCGTGCTTCGACGCGACATAAGGCGCAAGGCCCGGAAAGCCGATCAGGCCGGCAACGGAGGCGAGATTGACAATCGCCCCGCCGCCGTCCCTCAGCATCTGCCTGATCTCAGCCTGCAGGCACAGGAACGTGCCGCGCAGATTGACGGCCATGATGCGCTCGAAATTGTCGAGCGGCTGCTCGATAAATGGTACGATCTTGCCCTCGATGCCGGCATTGTTGCAGGCGCAGTCGAGGCGGCCGAAGCTCTCCACGGTCTTGGCGATCAGTGCGTCGACTTCTTCGGGGATCGAGACGTCGGCCTTGATGAAAACCGCTTCGCCGCCTTCAGCTTCGATCATCGCGACGGTCTCCTCACCGCCATCGACATCGATGTCCGAGACGACGACCTGTGCACCTTCGGCTGCGAACTTCACAGCGGCGGCACGCCCGATTCCCGCGCCCGAGCCTGTGACGAGAGCGGTCTTGCCGGAAACCATGCCCATTATCGATCTCCCTTGCTTGCTTGATCGGAGACGAGGTTAGCAAAGCACGCCGATACCGGACTTGACCGATATCAATCCATCAGGCCGCCCCGGGAGGCGAAGGCCAGGCGTCGTTTGACGCTGGTCAAGGCATTGCCGCAAAGCAGATGTTTCTGTTCGCCGATCCGCGACGGAGATTGATCTCAGATGAGAGCCAGAGACCTCATGACTGTTAATGCACGGTGGTTTCCGCCGAAAACAGTGTGCGTCACGCCGCCCAGATCATGCTAGATCGCTGCGTCAGCGGGCTTCCCGTGCTGAGCGACGACGGGCGCGTCATCGGCATCGTTACAGAGGGCGATCTGCTGCGCCGTACCGAACTCGGCGAGTTCCGGCACGGCGCCACTTCCGGGGCAACCGCCGAAAGGCGTGCTCGCGACTACGTCAAGAGCAGCAGCTGGAAAGTCGGGGACGTAATGTCCGGGAATGTGGTCGCCGTGGAGGAGAAGACACCGGTCAACCGTATCGCGTCCTTGATGGCCGAGCACGGCATCAAGCGCGTGCCGGTCCTGCGGGAAGGAAAGCTGGTAGGCATCGTCTCGCGCTGCGACCTGCTCAAGGCGATCTGCGCGGCCCCGCCGGAATCGACGGCTTCGGGGGACATCGCCATCGCCCGGAGCATCCGCGCGCGCTTGAGTCAGGACTTGGATCTCGGCGGAGACCAGATGCGGATCAGCGTCGAGCGAGGCGTGGTGCACGTGCAAGGAACCGTCGGCTCCGAGGCGGAACGCAAGGCTGTTCAGACGGTGGCCAAAGGTTTGCCCAACGTGACCCGCATAGAGCTCGACATTTGCGTCGCGTCAGCCGGCGCCGGCCCTGAGCCGCAATGATATGAACGGGAAAAGAGAAGATGTCGACTGTCCTCACCATCACGCTCAATCCGACGGTCGACCTCTTCGCCGAGACCGATGTCGTTCGGCCCGTTCGCAAGATCAGAACGTCTAATGACCGGTGTGATCCCGGCGGTGGCGGCATAAACGTAGCACGCGTCATCACGGAAATGGGCGGCGATGCCGAGGCCCTCTTTCTCTGCGGGGGGCCGACCGGAACCTGGCTCAACGCTTTGCTCGAGAAGGCGGGCATCAGGCGTCATATGCTTCCGATCTCTGGGGATACCCGGGTCGCCTACGCCGTCCATGAGCGCGGCAGCGGCTTTGATTACCGGTTTGTGCCGGCGGGACCTTCAGTCTCGGCGCAGGAGATCGAGCCCTGCATGGAGATCATCCGCAGCCGCAACGCCCGCTATGTCGTCGCCAGCGGCAGCCTCCCCGCGGCCGCCCCACCGGACACCTATGCGAGAATGGCCAGGATCGTCGCCGAGCAGGGTGGCCGGTTCGTGCTGGATACTTCCGGCGACGGGCTGCGGGTCACGCTCGAACAGGCACGGGTCTTTCTGGTGAAGCCCAGCATCGGTGAACTGGGCCAGTTCGTCGGGCATGAATTGGACGAGCAGGCGGCACGCGAGGCGGCGATGAACCTCGTCAGGCGCGGGGCAGCGGAGATGGTCGCCGTTACGATGGGAGCCCAAGGCGCCTTGCTGGCCACCGCTGAAGGCGTGATGAAGATGCCTGCGCCGCGCGTGAAGGCGCGCTCGGCAATCGGCGCCGGCGACAGCTTTCTCGGCGCGATGGTCTGGGCGCTGGCAAAGGATTGGGTCGTCAAGGGCGCCTTCCATCTGGGGATCGCCGCCGGTGCCGCGGCCGTGCTGACCCCCGGAACACAACTCTGCCGGCACGAGGATATACGCTCGCTCTACCCCATGTCGCCGAACGCGAACACAGAGCGCGAAGGCGGAATAGATTGAACAACCCGGATGGAGTTGCAGAAATTCAGCGGGATTCGTAGACAGGATCGAACACGACTCGCGAGCGCCTGCCATTCTCGATGGAACACCGAGAAGTTGCAGACCTCATTACCGGGAAAGGGCGATGGCAGCCCCGCGCAGCGCGGCGTCGGCTGCCGTGATGACGTTGACCGGGATCGTCGAGACAAGGTGCGAAAGACGTCCCTTGTCCGTGAAGGCGGTACGGAAGGCCTCACCTTCCAGGGCTTCGAGGATGCGCGGCGCGATGCCGCCTCCGAGATAGACGCCGCCCGACGCGCCATAGACAAGCGCCATGTCGCCGGAGAAGCGCCCGAGCCACTCGAGAAAGTAGCCGAGGGCGTCCACTGCGACGGAATCCTCCTGCGCGAGGGCGAGCCTCGTGACCTCTGCCACCGGCTTGGGTCCGGCCGGCGCGCCGCGCATGTCACGCAATATGGCGTAAACGCGCTCGAGGCCGGGTCCGGAGATAAGCCGTTCAGCCGACACACGCCCCCTACCCGCACTCAACCGGCGCATAATCTCGATCTCTTCCACATCCTGCGCGGGAAAGGAGACGTGCCCGCCCTCACCCGGCACAGCTATCCACGATCCCGCGCCATGGACGAGGCCGGCAACCCCGAGGCCGGTCCCCGGCCCGAGCACGAGCTTTGCTCCATTTTCGACAGGCGCGCCGTCGTAGAGCTGGTGCAGATCGTGCGGAACGAGATGGGGAAGCGCCAGCGCCAGCGCCTCGAAATCGTTGAGGAGCACCAGGGTCTCGGCACCCGTCGCGGCAGCGACCTCGTCGCGCGTGAAGGACCAGCCGAGATTGGTGATCTCCATCCTCTCTCCGCGGATGGGAGCGGCGATGGCGAGCGAGGCCATTTCGGGCCGGTGCGGGACCGAGGCGAGATAGGCTTCGATGACCGCCTGGAGCGAAGGGAACTCCCGGCAGCGGAAGGCGGCGAAGTGATCGATGGTCAACTCGTCGATATCGGCCATCGCAAAACGCGCATTGGTGCCGCCGATATCGCCCACAAGTGCCTCGCGCGAGCGTGCAATCATCGTTCCGGTACTCCCTTCTTCAGGTTCTTGCGAGGTCACGCGCTCAGCGCGCGCAACGCCTCGATCCGTGCAAGCTCCACCGTGCGCGTGCCCTGGAGGCGGACATAGCCCTTGGCGCGGAACTTCGAGAGGACACGGGAGACCGTCTCGATCGTCAGGCCGAGATAGTCGCCGATGTCGCTGCGAGACATTGCAAGTTCCACCTGCGGCAGGCCGCCCTGCCGCTCGAAGAGGTCGAGCAGGAAAGCGGCGACCCGCTCGGCGGCGCTCTGCCGGCCGATGACGAGCAGATGCTCCTGCGCCCGCACCAGCGCCTTGAGCGCGATGGGGAGGATTTCACGCGCGAGGTCCGCGTCGAGGGGCTGGCGATAGATGCGCACCGCCGCGTTGCAGATCGCCTCGGCGAAGAAGTGGTGATGGCCGTCCGCCTCGAAGCCGAACACCTCGCCGGCTACGTGGAAGGCGCTGATCTGCCGGCGCCCGTCCGCCAGCAGGCGGTAGATGCGCACGGCGCCGAACTCCACCTGGTAGAGCGCGGTCGCCCGCTCACCCTGACCGTAGATTTCCTTGTTGGCTGTGTAGAAGACGACCTGGTGCGGCTGCGATGCCGGCAACGCGGGTACCACGGGACGGAAGGACTGTGCAGCCTGGTTCTGTGGGGTGCGGGAAAGCATCTCGATACCTCCGAAACTTGTCGGATCATGAGTGCCTTGAATCTCCCACCGGCGAAATTCGGTTATGTCCTAAGGGAAACTACGTAGGCTCGGGCTTTTTTGAGGGCCCGAAGGCCGGAGCCTCTTGCCCGTTTCCGGATCGAACAGCTTCGCCCGGTCCATGTCGACCTCGAAACGGTACTTCGCGTCGACCGGCGCCTTGTCCTCGGGATGGACGCGGGCGATCGCCTCGATGCCGCCGAGCGTGAAGACTAGAAGCGTGTCCGGGCCGGTCGGCTCCACCACGTCGATGATCCGCTCGAAGGCATGCGTTGCCTTGCCGGGCCGCTGGGTACCCTCGCGGCTGATCGTTTCCGGTCGCAGGCCCAGATAGAGCTCGCGCCCGACATATGCCTTGGCGGAACCGAGAAGCGCCTTGGGAACGGGGAAATGGATAACCCCCTCCTCGTCCGTCACCTCGAGCTGCAGACCGTCCTTTTCGATCACCATCCCCTTGAAGAGGTTCATGGAAGGCGAGCCGATGAAACTCGCCACGAACAGGTCCACCGGTTCCTCGTAGATCTCCTCCGGTGGGGCGAACTGGCGGATCGTGCCATTATCCATCACCGCGATGCGCGAGGCGAGCGACATGGCCTCGATCTGGTCGTGGGTCACGTAGATCACGGTCTTGCCGAGCCGCCGGTGCAGCTTCTTGATCTCCGTGCGCATTTCCACGCGCAGCTTGGCATCGAGATTGGAAAGCGGCTCGTCGAACAGGAAGACATCCGGGTTGCGCACCAGCGCGCGGCCCATGGCGACGCGCTGCCGCTGCCCGCCGGAGAGCTGGCCGGGCTTGCGGGTAAGCAGCATCTCGATGTGCAGCAACTCCGAGACTTCAGCCAGTGCCTTCTGTCGTTCCTCCTTCGGCACGCCGCGCGTCACCATGCCGAAGGTGATGTTGTCCTCCACCGACTTGGTGGGGTAGAGCGCGTAGGACTGGAAGACCATCGCGATGTCGCGATCCTTCGGCGCCACGTCGTTGACCTTGCGCTCGCCGATGAAGATGTCGCCGTCTGACAGCGTCTCGAGGCCGGAGACAAGATTGAGTAGGGTGGATTTGCCGCAACCCGATGGGCCCACCAGCACCACGAACTCCCCCTCCTCTATGTCGAGGTCTATGCCCCTGATCACCTCGTTGGTGCCGAAACGCTTGCAGACGCCTCTCAGTCGTATATCGGACATTCAATCAACCTTTCACGGCACCGGCGGCAAGGCCGCGGATGAAGTATTTGCCGGCAAACACGTAGACGATGAGGGTCGGGATCGCGGCGATGATGGCCGCCGCCATGTCGACATTGTATTCCTTCACCCCCGTCGAGGAGGCGACGAGATTGCTCAGCGCCACGGTGACGGGATTGGAGTCGCCGACCGTGAAGGCGATGCCGAACAGGAAGTCGTTCCAGATTTGCGTGAACTGCCAGATGACCGTGACCACGATCGCCGGCGGCGCCATGGGCAGCACGATGCGGAAGAAGATGCCGAAGAAGCCGGCGCCGTCCACCTTGGCGGCCTGCACGATACCGTCCGACACGCCGACGAAGAAATTGCGAAAGAAGAGCGTGGTGAAGGCGAGGCCGTAGACGGTGTGGACCAGAACGAGCCCGGGTACCGTGCCCGCGAGGCCGAGGATGCCAAGCGTGCGCGCCATGGGCAGGAGCACCACCTGGAAGGGGATGAAGGCGCCGAAAAGCATCAGCCCGAAAATGATGTCCGCCCCGCGGAAGCGCCATTTCGTCAGCGCGTAGCCGTTGATGGCGCCGAGCAGCGTGGACAGCACCACGGCTGGAACCACCATGGCGATAGAGTTCCACACATAGGGCTTCAGCCCCTCGCAGCGCACGCCGACACAGGCCGAATCCCAAGCTCTCAGCGCCGGCTCCAACGTCACGTCCTTCGGCAGGCTCAAGAGGGTCCCGGTGCGGATTTCTTCGAGCGGCTTCAGCGCCGTCATCACCATGACGATCAGCGGCATGAGATAGTAGAGAACGAACAAGCCGAGCACCGCGAAAAGGAGAATGCGGAGGATTGTTGCTGCGGCACTCTTCGGGCGGACGATGCCGTGAATCTCGCGTGCGGTCATTTCCGGCCCGCCCTGAGTTCGGAGTAGAGGTAGGGCACGACCACCGCCATGATGGTGACGAGCATCATCACGGCGCTCGCCGCCGCAAGGCCGAGTTCGCTGCGCTGGAAGGCATAGGAATACATGAAGGTGGCGGGCACGTCGGTGGCGATGCCCGGCCCGCCCGCCGTCAATGCCACGACAAGATCGTAGCTTTTGATGGCGAGATGCATGAGCGTGATGAAAGCCGAAAGGAACACGGGCCTCAGCATCGGCAAGACGATGCCGACATAGGTGCGCCACGGGCCCGCCCCGTCGATGGCCGCGGCCTTGATGATCTCGTCGTCGATTGACCTCAGCCCCGCCAGGAACAGCGCCATCACATAGCCGGAAGACTGCCAGACGCCGGCGATCACGATCGTGTAGATCGCCATCTCGCGGTCCACCAGCCAATCGAACTGGAAACTCTCCCAGCCGATGTCGTGCATCAGCTTCTCGATGCCGAGCGTGGGATTGAGGATCCACTTCCAGGCCGTGCCCGTGACGATGAAGGAAAGCGCCATCGGATAAAGATAGATGGTGCGCAGCACACCCTCCGCACGGATGCGCTGATCGAGCATGATGGCGAGCAGGATGCCGAGCGCCATGCAGATTGCCATGAAGAGAATGCCGAAGACGGCGAGGTTCTGAAGCGCCACATACCAGCGCGGCGTCTCCCAGAGGCGGATATACTGAATGAGGCCGGCAAACTCGTAGCGCGGCATGACGCCGGAGCCGGTGAAGGAAATGTACACCGTCCAGGCGATGAAGCCGTAGACGAAGAACAGGCTCAGCGCGAAGGACGGCGCCACCACCACCTTCGGGAGCCACAGATCGGCGCGCTTCATGCGCGTGAAAAGACCGGTCGCTATTTCAGCCACGTTTTTGTCCCCGCCTCACTGGAAAAGGACCGGGCCGCCGCCGTGCGCGGCCCGGCATCGAATGCGCGGTCACATGGCGCGCTGGATCGCCGCGACGAGACGGTCGACGGCTTCTTGGGAGCTCATGTCGCTGTTGAAATGCTCCGTGACCACGTCGAGGAATTCACCGCGGATCGAGCGGGGGACCGCCATCTCATGCGCCATGCTCGGCACCAGCGAGTCGGCCTTAACCGCCGCGGTCAGATCCTCGTGGGACTTCTTCGCACAGTCGTCGAACTTGTCGAGGGAAACGTCGATGCGGGCGGGAATCGACCCCTTGGCGAGATTGAACGTCTCTTGGAAGCCCGGCGACATGATCAGGCCCGCCAGAACCTCCTGGCCTTCGATCCGATCGTCACCGGACACCTTGAACATGGCGAAGGAATCGGAGTTGAGGATGAAGGCGTTGCCGGGCGCGGGCGCGCAGAGGAAATCCTCGCCGGGCACCTTGCCGGCGGCCAGGAACTCGCCCTTGGCCCAGTCCCCCATGATCTGGAAGGCGGCCTCGCCGTTCATCACCATCGAGGTGGCAAGGTTCCAGTCGCGGCCGGAAAAGCCCGGATCCACGTAGCCGCTGAGCGTACGCATCTGGTCGAAGACCTTGACCATGGTGTCGCTCTTCAGCGCATCCATGTCGAGCTCCACCAGCGCCTTGCGGTAGAAGTCCGCACCGCCGAGGCCGAGCGCCACCACCTCGAACACCGTGGCGTCCTGCCAGGGCTGGCCGCCATGGGCGAGCGGGGTGATGCCGGCAGCCTTCAGCTTCTCGGCCGTGGCGTTGAACTCGTCCCACGTGGTGGGCACCTCAGCGCCGACCTTGGCGAGCACCTCCGGATTGGCCCACAGCCAGTCCACGCGGTGGATGTTGACGGGGGCGGCGACATATTTGCCGTCATGTTTCATGATTTCCGCCAGCACCGGCGGCAGCACGGCGTCCCAGCTCTCGGCCTTGGCCACCTCGTCGATGTCGGCCACAGCGCCCTCGTTGGCCCATTCCTGGATGCCCGGGCCCTTGAGCTGCACCGCCGTCGGCGGGTTGCCGGCGACCACGCGGGCGCGCAGCGCCGTCATGGCGGCGTCGCCGCCGCCACCGGCGATCGGGGAATCGATCCACGTGCCGCCCTGGTCCTCGAACGACTTCTTCAGCTCGCCCACGGCCTTGGCCTCGCCGCCGGATGTCCACCAGTGCAACACTTCCACCGTTCCGCCCGCATGCGCGGCCGCGGACGCCATCAACAGCCCGAGCCCGAAGGCCAGCGCCGTGCCTTTCCTGAATCTCGTCATCGTGACTTCCTCTCTGTTCCCGCCGAGGGTCCCTCGGTCCGGAAGGGCAGTTTCCCGCGGCGGCAAGGGGCGCGCTTTGATCTGCATCAGACGGAAGAAGCCGCGACCGCGCGGCCATTGACCGGGATCAAGGCGGTGGGCGCGCGCATAGCCAAACTGGCCGGCAAACCACGGGAGCACGCCATGGAAAGCAGAATCCGGCAGCCGGCGATGGAAAACGCGAAGGAGACGGGCAAGCCACGCCCGGTCATCTGGTTCGAGGGGGTGGGGCGGCGCGAGGTCGGCCATGTGGGCGGCAAGAACGCTTCGCTCGGCGAAATGGTGCAGACGCTGGCGCCGAAGGGCATCCGCGTGCCGCCGGGCTTTGCCACCACCGCAGAAGCCTATTGGGATTATGTCGACGCGAACAAGTTGAGGGAGCGTATATCCGCCCTGCTCGCCGAAATGTCTGCGGGCAAGGCCTCGCTCACGGAGACGGGCCAGGCGATCCGCTCTATGCTGCTCAAGGGCGAGTGGCCGGAACGGACGGCGGCAGCGATCCGGCAGGCCTATCGCGAACTCTGCGAACGAACGGGAAAGGCCGATGTCGACGTGGCCGTACGTTCCAGCGCCACGGCGGAGGATCTCCCGGACGCCAGCTTCGCCGGCCAGCAGGAGACCTTCCTCAACATCCGCGGCGAAGAGGCGCTGCTTTCGGCCTGCCGCCGCTGCTACGCCTCCCTCTTCACCGACCGCGCGATCAGCTACCGCCAGGCGAAGGGATTTGACCACATGAGCGTGGCGCTGTCGGTCGGCGTGCAGCAGATGGTGCGTTCCGACCTCGGCGGCTCCGGCGTCATGTTCTCCATCGACACGGAAACCGGCTTCAAGGACGTGGTGGTGATCGACGCCGCCTGGGGGCTGGGCGAGAACGTGGTCCAAGGGGCCGTGGACCCGGACGAGTACCAGGTGTTCAAACCGCTCCTCACCGATCGTTCGGTAACGCCCATCATCGGCAAGAGGCTGGGCGAGAAGGCGCAGAAGATGATCTATGCCTCGGGCGAGAAGCCGACGCGCAACGTGCCAACCTCAAAGGCCGAGCGGACGGCGTTCGTGCTGGAGGACATCGAAATCCTCACGCTTGCGCGCTGGGCCGCCACCATCGAGGACCATTACGGCTGCCCCATGGACATGGAATGGGCGAAAGACGGTGAGACGGGCGAGATCTTCATCGTCCAGGCACGGCCGGAGACGGTGCAGTCGCAGCGCGTGGAAACTGCCTTCAAGTCCTATCGCATAACCGAGAAGGGAAAGACGCTTGCGATCGGGCTGGCCATCGGGGACGCCGTGGTGGCCGGCCGCATCTGCCTGATCGAGGATCCGCGCGACATCGACGAATTCGTGGATGGCTCGATCCTCGTCACCGGCACGACCGACCCCGACTGGGTGCCCATCATGAAGAGGGCCGCCGCCATCGTCACCGACCATGGCGGGCGCACATCGCATGCGGCGATCGTCAGCCGCGAGCTCGGCCTGCCGGCCATCGTCGGCACCGGCAACGCGACCCAGGTGCTCCACGCGGAGCAGGAAGTGACGGTCTCCTGCGCCGAAGGCGACCAGGGCTTCGTCTACGAAGGCACGGCGCGCTTCGAGACCGAGACGGTGGACGTGGCCGACCTGCCGGAGACCCGCACCGAGATCATGCTGAACCTTGCCAACCCGGCCGCCGCCTTGCGCTGGTGGCGCATCCCCGCCGACGGCGTGGGGCTTGCCCGCATGGAGTTCGTGGTCTCCAACCACATCCGCGTCCACCCGATGGCGCTGGAGCGCCACGACCAGCTGAAGGACGAAGCGGCCAAACACCAGATCGCCGAACTGACGGCGGGCTACGGGGACAAGACGGAATATTTCGTCGACCGGCTCGCGCGCGGGCTCGCCCGCATCGCCGCCGCCTTCTATCCGAAGCCCGTCATCGTGCGCATGAGCGATTTCAAGACCAACGAGTATGCAGGGCTGATCGGCGGCGCGGAGTTCGAGCCGGAGGAAGAGAACCCCATGATCGGCTTCCGCGGCGCCTCGCGCTACTACTCGCCGCACTATCGGGAGGGCTTTGCGCTGGAATGCCGCTCGATCAAGCGCCTGCGCGAGGAGATCGGCTTCAGGAACGTCGTGGTCATGATCCCGTTCTGCCGCTCGACGAAGGAAGCCGACCGGGTGCTCGAGGTGATGGCGGAGAACGGCCTGAAGCGCGGCGAGCAGGCCCTGGAGGTTTTCGTCATGTGCGAGATCCCGTCCAATGTGGTCCTCGCCGCCGAGTTCGCCGAACGCTTCGACGGCTTCTCCATCGGCTCCAACGATCTGACCCAGCTCACTCTCGGCGTGGACCGGGATTCGGGCGAGCTCGCCGATCTGTTCGACGAGCAGGACAAGGCGGTGAAATGGATGATCGCCAATGTCATCGGCGAGGCGCGCAAGGCCGGCGCCAAGATCGGCCTGTGCGGCCAGGCGCCGAGCGACCATCCCGAATTCGCGGCCTTCCTCGTCGAATGTGGCATCGATTCCATCTCCGTGAGCCCGGACAGCTTCATCGCCGTGAAGAAGCAGGTGGCAGCGGCGGAAGCGGCGAGGGACAAAACCGGGAAAGGAAGGAAGGCCGTTTGATCCGCCCCGCCGGCGGCCTAAATCCAACCGGGGTGGAGCACATGACATGCGCCTTTTTGCGTTGAACGGTTCGGAACATCTAGGCGGCGCCGTCGCGAAAACCCTCGGCGCCACCCTCGATCCGCACGAGGAACGGGACTTCGAGGACGGAGAACACAAGGCGCGCCCGCTCGTCTGCGTGCGCGGAGAGGATGTCTATGTGCTGCACAGCCTCGCGGGCGGAGACGGCGCTTCCGCCAATGACCGGCTCATGAAACTGCTCTTCTTCCTCGCCACGTGCCGCGAGCACGGCGCCGAGCGGGTGACGGCGGTCGCGCCCTATCTCGCCTATTCGCGCAAGGACAGGCAGACCAAGGCGCGCGACCCGGTGACGACACGATATGTCGCCCAGCTCTTCGAGGCGGTCGGCACGGACCGCATCATCACGCTCGACGTGCACAACATCTCGGCCTTCCAGAACGCGTTCCGCTGCGAGACCATACATGTCGACACGAGACGGCTGTTCGTACCGGTGGTCGAGCGCCTGGCCGAAGGTCAGCCCGTCACCATCCTTTCGCCCGACGGCGGCGGCGTGAAGCGCGCGCAACTGCTCAAGGAGCACCTGGAAACGGATACCGACCTGAAGATGGGCTTCGGCTTCCTGGAAAAGCGACGCAGCCGCGGCGTCGTCTCCGGCGACCTCTTCGCCGGCGAGGTGGACGGCACGGTCGTCTTCGTCGTCGACGACATGATCAGCACCGGCGGCACCATGCTGCGTGCAGCCACCGCCTGTCGCGAGCGCGGGGCGAAGGCGGTTCACGCGATAGCGACCCACGGGCTGTTCAGCGAGGGCGTCGAGGCGCTGTTCGACAGCGACGCCTTCGACAACATCGTCGTGACCGACAGCCTGCCGGCAGCAGCCCAGGCGAAGACAGGACACCCTTCGGCACGGCTGGAAATCGTCTCGGCCGCCGGCCTGATCGCAGATGCGCTCAAGCGCCTGCGCGACGGCGGGTCGATCTGCGATCTTCTCGGGGTCGAGAGCTGACGAGTTCCCGCTCCGCCTGCTCGATATAACGGATGGCCAGGGGACGCCATCTCTCGGGATGGCGCACCGGCTTCTCCAGGAGATGCACGACGCACAGGCGCGCCCTCAGCAGCGCGCGGAAAGCCCCGTAGAGGGCAAGGAGGGTGGCCGAGGGGCTTCGACCGGCTGGTCATCGTCGCGGAACCGCGGATGCTCGGGATCATCCGCGAAGCGCTCCCGCACCCACTGAAGGCCCTGGTCACTGGCGAAATCAGCAAGGACCTGTCAAAGCTCCCACCCCGGAACTGCATGCAGCCCTCGCCGCAGCCGGAAATGCTCCGGACCGGTGATGAAGCTGCGGCCCAGCTGCGCCACCCAGAAGGGCGCATCTCGCTGATCGATTCCGTCCCTTGGGATAATGCCTCCCGAGGGCAGGCACGACGAATTATCGGGCCATCAGAATCGGTACCGGAGGCTCTTCGAGCATGGACTTCGTGACACCGCCGAAAATGCGCTCGCGCATGCGCGAGTGGCCATAGGCGCCCATCACCACAAGATCGGTGGCGCAGTCCACGGCGTGCCTGCGCAGGATCTCCGCAACCGTGTGGCCCTGGCTCGGCAGGCGGTCGACCGTGACCTTCGCACCATGGCGGGCGAGAAACGCCGCCGCGTCCGCGCCCGGCTCCGCGCCATGGCCATTCTCGCTCTCGACCGGGTCGACCAGCACGAGACGGACCTCGTCGGCACCTTGGAGCATGTCGACAGACTCGCGCACTGCTCTTGTGGCCTCGAGACGCGAGTCCCAGGCGATCATGACGCGTTTCGGGCCGAATGTGGCCCGCCATCCCTCGGGAACCAGGAGAAGCGGCTTGCCCGAAGAAAACAAGGCTCCCTCTATCGCCTTGTTTCTCGAGATATCGTCGAAAGGCAGGTCAGGCCAGACGACGGTGATGTCGGCATACCGGCCGCGCCGCCCGATGACCTCGTCGGCCCAGGCGAGCTCGGGGTAGTCCCTTGCCACATCGGCCGACAGAGCCGTCTTCGCCAGGCATCGCGACACCGCTTCCTCGGAAGCCTTCAACTGTTCGAGGTCGGCCTGCCGCTCCTGCATCCAGGCATCGGAAAGCACTGCCGCATATTCGCCAACCGGCGGCGGTGCCGCCAGCGCCATGACGAGCACCGACAGATGCGCATGGGCTTCCTCGCAGAGCGCGGCGGCTTGCTGCAGCGCACTTTCGTCCTGGGCAAGACCGGCAATGGTAAGAACCGTCCTGAACGACATGATCATGCTCCTCTTAGTGCAGAGAGTGCCCTGTTCTTTGGAACGATATCGCAACTCGCCGCGTGATCCTTGCGCTGCGTCAAATCCCGATCGGCGATGAAGGGCACGTCGAGAAAGGAGTGCCTTGCTCTGGATCAAGGCGCGGCAGCGCCGCTCGGGCAACGGTTCCGCGTGCCGGTGAACGCCTCCTGCGGCCTCTGGCGGAGGAAAAGCGCGATGATCGTCGAAGACCAGGCAGCCTCGACCGCGCTTCTCACCGACCCGGTGTTTCACGGCGTTCACGGGCAGGTGGAGGTGATCGAGACGCATATCTCCCGCATCTTCCTCGCGGGAGAGCGGGCGTGGAAGATGAAGCGGGCGGTGAAGCTGCCCTATGTCGACTTCTCCACACCCGAGCTTCGCCTCGCGGCCTGCGCCAAAGAGATCGAACTGAACGCGAAGACCGCGCCTGGCCTGTATATCGGTTATCATCGGATCACCCGGGAGGCCGACGGACGGCTTGCCTTGGACGGGCCGGGGCGCCTCGCGGATGCGGTGGTGGAGATGAGGCGCTTCGAGCAGTCGAGCCTGCTCGACCGGATGGCGTTCGCAGGCAAGCTCACACCCGCCTTGATGAGCGGAACGGCACATATGGTCGCGCGCTTTCACCATGATGCCCCCGTCGTCCATGGACGCGGCGGCGCAGATGCCATGGCCGGCGTGCTCGACATCAACGAAGCGGGATTTGCCGTGAGCCACCTATTCCGCGAAACGGAGACGACGCGCTTCAACAAGGCCTTTCGCGCTGCGCTGGCCCGTCATTCGGCCCTTCTCGACCGGCGGGCGAGGGAGGGCAAGGTCCGCCGCTGCCATGGCGACCTTCACCTGAGGAACATTTGCCTCATCGACGATGTGCCGCGGCTCTTCGATTGCATTGAGTTCAGCGAAGAACTAGCCACAGTAGACGTTCTCTACGACCTGTCCTTCCTCCTGATGGACCTGTGGCACCGCGGCTTTGCCGCATCAGCCAACATGGTCATGAACCGCTATCTCGACGAGACCGGCGACGATGGCGGCTTCTCGCTCCTGCCCTTCTTCATGGCGGTCAGAGCGGCCGTGCGGGCGCACGTCACCGCGACGCTCCTTACGGAGGGAGGGACGGCAGCGGGGCTCGTCGACGAAGCCCGGTCCTATTTCGACCTTGCGCTTGCACTGCTGTGCGTGCCTTCGCCACGGCTCGTCGCCATTGCGGGCCTGAGCGGGTCCGGCAAGACGAGCGTGGCGGAGATGCTTGCCCCGCATCTGGGCGCGCCGCCGGGCGCACGGATCGTGGAGAGCGACAGGATCCGCAAGGCCTTCCACGGCGTCCCGGCGGAGACACGCCTTCCAGGCGATGCCTATCGCAGCGAAGTGTCGCGGAGGGTATATCGAGAGATGGCGCGCCGCAGCGGCCTGATTTTGCGCCAGGGCGGCTCGGTGGTCGCCGACGCGGTGTTCGAGAGGCCGGCCGACCGTGCCGCGATAGAGGCCGAAGCCCGCCGCATCGGCCAACCCTTCCTGGGCCTGTGGCTGGATGCGGATCCGGTGAGACTGCGGCGACAGGTCGAAACACGGCGCGGCGGCCCCTCCGACGCGACGGTGGACGTCCTGGAACACCAGTTGCAGCGGCATGTCGACTATCCCGCTTGGACAAGGATCGACGCTGCGCGCGAGCTGGAAGCGATTGTCGTGGATATCCTCTCGCACCTCGAACCAACGGGACCTCGCAGTTGTTGAGCAGCCGCGGGTGTTCCGGACGATCATCCCTCACACATCCGGCCTGGCTGAAAGATGTCGCCTTTGATTGGCGTCAAACCCTTATCGCAACAGGAGCGCTATCCTTCATCTTCTTTCGTGAAAGGAGGAAGCGATGAGAGTTTCAGAAGCCATGCATAAAAACGCCATCTGGGTTTCCCCCAACATGCCCGTTTCCGAGGTCGCCAAGATCATGAAGGAAAAGGACATCGGCGCCGTGCCCGTGGGCGACAACGATCGCCTGATCGGAATGGTGACGGATCGCGACATAACCATCCGCGCCCTGCCGAACGGCCACGACGTGTCGTCCTTGACCGCGCGGGACGTCATGTCGCCCGGCATCTCCTATTGCCGGGCGGAGGATGCTCTCCAGGACGCGGTCCGCCTGATGGAAAAGAAGAAGATCCGCCGCCTGCCGGTGATCGACGCCGACAAGCGCATGGTGGGAATGCTGAGCGTCGGAGACATATCGCATTTCGGCGACGAGGATCTGACCGGCGAACTGATGCAGGCGGTGAGCGATCACCACGCCTAGGCACGGATCGAGCCGAAAGGCCGGGGGACCCCATCCGCGGGCGGAGGCTCTGCTGCCCGCATTCACATGATCAGCGCGAGTGGAGATAATGCAGACACCGGTCGAAATCGAGTTTCACGGAGTGGAGAGCTCACCCTGGATCCAGAACATGCTGGAAGAGCATGTCGGAGAACTGGAGAGCCGCTTCGGGCGGATTACCCGTTGCCGCGTGGTGGTCACCGGCCCGGGCCACCACCACCGTTCGGGCGGGCTCTATGACGTGCGCGTTCATCTATCTCTCCCCAGCGGGAAGGAGATCGCCGTCGACCGGGTCGACCACGGCGATGAGCGCTATTCCGACATCCGCTTCGCCATCAACGACGCCTTCAAACGAGCACGGCGGCGGATCCAGGACGAGGCGCGGAAGCTGCAAGGCCAAACCAAGCATCACGAGCCGCAACCGGCCGGAACGGTCGTCCGCATCGACCCATCGGGCGGGTTCGGCTTTATCGCGGCGCCGGACGGCCAGGAGATCTATTTTCACCGCAACAGCGTGCTCAACGCCGCATTCGACAAGCTCGAGCCGGGTGCCCGTGTCACCTTTGTCGAGGAACAGGGCGAAAAAGGCACGCAGGCGAGCACCGTGAGGCTGGCAGGAAGGCACGGTCCGCGGTGAGCGGTCTGGAACTGTTCCCCCAAGACCGAAAGGTCGAAAAGGACGCGTTGAAGGCGCGCTGCAGGCGAGCAGCGCGCAGGCCATCTCTCAGTCCTGGCTGGTGAGCGTCAGATACATGAGCGCAAGATAAACCGCCGGGATCACCGTCAGGACGCCGAGTTCGATGGCAACCGGCGCGCCGCAGTCGTTCACCCACATGCGGTATGCAACAAAAAATACCGAAGCGAGAATGACGGCTGTGCCGATATACCAGGGCATCAGCCGATTTCTTTTTCCGACACGTTCGGCCATGACTCGATCTCCGCTGGATTTTCGCCCATCGTGACAGACAACGCAGCTTCGGCCTTGACCGGGATCAAGCTTAAGCCTGCACTCGAACAAGTTCCGATCGCGCCCCCCCCCGCTCATCGTCACCTGCACGTGCCCGCAGGCTTGTTTGACCGGCGTCAATGCCGCCCCTGCCTCGCCGGGGTAGATCAACAACAAAAGCTTTCGGAAAGGCTGGCACCATGGCGCACAAACAGGTTCTCTTCCGCTCCGCCGCGCGTGAGAAGGTTCTTCGCGGAGCGACCCAACTGGCCGACGCGGTACGCGTGACGCTGGGGCCACGCTCGAAATCCGTGCTGATCGAACGGAAATGGGGCGCACCGACCGTCTGCAACGACGGCGTGACCATCGCCAAGGAATTCGACCTGAAGGACCCCGAGGAGAATCTCGGGGCGCGCATGCTCCGGCAGGCGGCGGAGAAGACGGGCGACATGGTGGGCGACGGCACCAGCACGTCGACCGTGCTGGCCCATGCGATCTTTGCCGACGGCGTGCGAAACGTGGTCGCCGGCGCGAGCGCCATCGACATAAAGCGTGGTCTGGACCGCGCTACGGCCCGCGCCGTATCGGCGCTGAAAGAGATTTCTCGGCCGGTGGAGACCAGGCGCGAGAAGGAGCAGGTGGCGACCATTTCGGCTCACAACGATCCGGCGATCGGGGAGCTGGTGGGCGAGGCGATGGAGAAGGTCGGCGACGAAGGTGTGATCACGGTGGAGGAGTCGAAGACCACCGAGACAGCGCTGGAGGTGGTGGAGGGCATGCAGTTCGATCGCGGCTTCATCTCCCCCTACTTCGTCACCGATCCTGAAAAGATGGAAGCCGTGCTCGAAGAAGCGCTCGTGCTCATCGTCGACCGCAAGATCTCGTCGCTGCACGACCTGATCAAGCTTCTTGAAGAAGTCGCCAAGTCCGGGGCGCCGCTCCTGGTCGTCGCCGAGGACATCGAGGGCGAGGCCCTGGCGACGCTCGTCGTGAACCAGATCCGCGGCGTCTTCCGCAACTGCGCCGTGAAGGCGCCAGGCTTCGGCGACCGCCGCAAGGCGATGCTGCAGGATGTCGCCGTCCTGACCGGCGGGCAGGTCGTCTCGGAAGAGATCGGCATCAAACTGGAGAATGTCGGGATCGCGCAGTTGGGTCGTGCAAAGCGCATCGTCGTCGACAAGGACACCACGACGATCATCGGCGGTGAAGGCGAAGCGGGATCGATCAAGACCCGCATCGATCAGATCCGGCGCGAGATCGAGAACACCACGAGCGACTATGACCGCGAGAAGCTTCAGGAGCGTCTGGCCAAGCTGGCGGGAGGGGTTGCCGTCATCAAGGTAGGCGCGCCGACCGAAGCCGAAATGAAGTCGAAAAAGGAAGCGCTCGATGATGCCATCAGCGCCACGAAGGCCGCGGTGGCTGAGGGGATCGTGCCGGGGGGCGGGCTGGCGCTTCTGCGCTGCCTCGCTGCGGTCGAGGACGAAGAGGGCCTGTGTCACGGCGACGAACGCACCGGCGTGCAGATTCTGAAGCGCGCTCTGGAAGCGCCCGTCCGGCAGATCGCCGACAATTCCGCCGTGGACGGCGGCGTGGTCGTGGCGAAGATGATCGAGGGCACCGGCAATTTCGGATTCGATGCGGGGCGCAAGGAATATGTCGATCTCGTCGAGGCCGGCATCATAGACCCGACCAAGGTCGTGCGCGTGGCGCTTGAGAACGCGGTCTCCGTCGCAAGCATCCTGCTCCTGACGGAGGCGACGATGACTGAGATTCCCGAACCGCCAAAGGAACGGGGACTCGAGCCGGATATGGCGATGTAGGAACCGGGCGGCCCAAGGTGGGAACGATGACGATCACTTCCGAACAGTGCCTTGCGGCGAGAATCCTGGCGCGTGTGGACCGGCCGTTGCTGTCGTCCGCGTCCGGCGTTCCCGTTGCCGCCATCGCACGCTTCGAAAAGACCCGCGTCCCGCTTCCGCCCGAGGATCTCGGACGCCTGCAGCGGGCGCTGGCAAGGCTGGGGGCGGACTTCATTCCCGAGGACGCGGCCGGCGGCCTCGGCGTGCGGCTTCGGTTCGATGCGGATCTTTCCCGCAGGATCTCGGCGTGGGAGAGCGAGGGAGGCCTGCCCGCGGAGGATGACGTGTACTGAATGCGGTTCCGGTTCCCAGAAGTCTGCCGTCACCCACGCATATTGTGACCGTCCACCGTCTCACCAAGGCCGTTGGTAAGGCCACAACGCCTCCCGACTCTCAGCCAGGGTTTCCAATTGTCACCGAAACCGAAGGGGTCGAGCAGGTGCAGTTTGCCCATCACCCTGTCAAGTATGCTCGGCTTGCCGTCCGCCAAAGGCCGGAGATGACGAACTGCCGGGTTCGTCAGTGCGTCGATCGCGGCAAGCATGCTGCCTGTCTTCGAAAGAACGGCTCCAAGCTGCTCGACCGAGCAGCCGGCATGTTCCGAAAGGAGACGAAGCAGGAGCTTGCGGACAGCCGTTCGAGTATCCTGCGCCTTCGCCTGCATCGCCAGATCGCATTCGGTGTCGAAGGCGAATGAGCGGTTGTTCAGATTGGCCGAGCCTACACGCACCAGGCGGTCGTCCACGATCATCACCTTGGAATGGATCGAGATGGGAGTGCTCGAACCGGCGATCGCGGCGAAAGCCTTGAAGCGCCCAAAGCGGTCTGCCGAACGAAGCTGGCGGATCAAGTGGTTGCGCGCATGATCCATGGCCAGGCGGTCGAAACGTCCTCCACTGTTGGCCGGGCAGACCACGATGATCTCGGGACCGCCGGGCTCTTTAAGCCGCCTGGCCAGCGCCCGGCCGATGACCGGGGAGGTGAAATATTGGTTCTCGAGATAGATCCATCGCTCGGCGGCGGCGATGGCACGCAGATAGAGCGCCTCGACCTCGCGGACCTCCCTTCTACCCCTCCAGGACGGCTCGCTCCGGGCGATCCCCACCTCGACGTCGGTGAAGTCCGGCTTCAGCTCGGAGGGCCAGACCCTCGAGCGTGGGGGCGGCACCGCGATGCGCTCGCCCGTTGCCCGAAACCACCGCTCTCGCACCAGTTCCCCTAGCGCCGCCGCGGCGTCTCCATCCACCGCCATCATGACTTCATGGCGCGGGCCATAGGTGCTGCCGTCGACCGTGCGCCGCCGGCGATCCGTTGCAAGATGGTCGCGCGTGTCCCATCGATTCCGGGTGAAGTCAGCGCTCCCGCAGAATGCTATCATATCGTCGACCACCAACACCTTCTGATGGTGCGACGCTCCGAGAGGGTGGTTCCCGTCGAGCCGGTATCGGACCCGCTGCTTCGGCAGCCACCGAGGCGCATGCTGCGGCCTGTCCCTTCGCTGCACGGCAAAAAGCCACGTCATGTCCCAGACAAGGATATTCACGGTCACGTCCGGGTGCGTCGAGGTGACCGTCTCCAGAAGATCGCAGAGCCGCTCCGGCCGGGCTTCGCCTTCCCCCTCCGGCGCAAGCGGAATCCGCGCGTCGAAATCCCACCCCAGAAGCAGCACAGATCTACGGGCAGCGCGCAGCGCGGCGGCCATTGCGGGCAGATATTCAGCCGCGTCGACCAGCATTGCCACGCGCTCGGCATGCGCAAGACGCCAGCACGTGGCGCCGGGCTCTACGATGCGGTCGGGCTTCTCACGCATCGGCGTTCAGCAAAGGCGGCCGGCAGGCCGGCCGTCTCGACGAGATGCGATGTCCATGATGCTCTCCTGCCGCAAGCGTATGGTTTCAATCTCTACGAGGGAACGTGCGACGGCCTTGATTTCGAACAAGAGCGGGGATGGAACGACGGCTTGACGCAGGAACGGAAGGACGGCCGCCGTCAGGTGACACGGCAGCCGCGAAGCCTGGTTTCGGCCGCAGCGTCCGCTGCCTCCATGGCCGCCCTGATTCTTGCCGACCAGACGGCCGCTTCCTCTCGTGTCGACAGGGGCGGAACATGAAACGCATCGCCGACGGCCACGGCAACCCTCGCGAAGGGAAATGGCAACTCCCTCAGGTCCCAACGTCGGGACTGGACCATCTTCGGTGCGCTGGCGACGGAAACGGGAACGATTGCGAAATCGCGCTCGGCTGCCATGCGGACAAGGCCGTACCTGACCAGATGATAGGGCCCAAGGGGGCCGTCGAGCGCCAACGCCATCGTCCTGTCGAGGCACAGAGGGTGGAACACGCCGGCAGTCGGCGTGGGAACAGGTGCCGAGTCGAAGCCGAAGCGGCGGCACAACCTGGCGATCACCTCGCCACGAAAGGAGCGACCGACGAGCACCGTGCCGGCGCGGCCTTCCAGCAAAACGAAGAGTGGAAAGTATCTGCCGTGCCAGAACGCCACCAGTACGTTCTTCTCTTCGGCAAGAAGACGGTCCAACCGCTCCAGTTCGGCGACATCCTTGCGCCAGCTCGCACACCACGCACGAAGGAACAATTCCTCCAGAAAGCTGATCGCCTCGGCGACAGCACCACGCAAGGTGCGGACCACGTCAAATCGAAGGCCGGGTGCCTCGAGCAGCGTCATCGCCTTCCGGGATTGAGCCGCTCCCCTTCGACTGCGACCGGCCTGTCCGGGGGGAACAAGGCATCGCCGAGCGCGTGCGCGAAGTTCCCAACGATCTTCCACTCCTGCGCGAGCCTTCGCTTCGCCAACGACCAATTGCTGTCGACCACCGTCAGACGCTTTGGTGCGCTCTCGAGCAGCTCAAAATAGAGCTTCAACGTCGCGTCTATCATTTCACCCCGGCTGAACGAGCCGGCGGTGCGCCGCGCGGCTGTCGAGAGCTGGCAGCGGTGCCCGGGCTGGAGCTCGGCCAACTTGGCGAGAGCGCGAGCGAAGCATTCCGTCGAGGCGGCAGCGGAGAGAAGATAGCCGTTCTGGCCATCACGGACAATCTCGCGCGCGCCGAAGGCGTCCAGCGCCACCACGGGCACGCCCGCCGCCATCGCCTCCGCAAGGACAAGTCCCTGGGTTTCGGAGAGCGAAGAGAAGGCAAAGACGTCCATCGCGGCATAGATGTCGGCCAGTTTCCTGCTCTCCAGCGCTCCCAACGTGTGAACACGCTCACTCAAGCCCTGCTTGGCGAGCGCCTCTTCCATGCCCGGTCGCGACGGGCCTTCCCCGACGACCACGAAATGCGCACGTGGGTTGGCCATCAGGAAATGCCCGACGGCTTCGGCCAGATAGGGCAGGTTCTTTTCCGGGGCCAGCCGTCCGACATGCCCGACCACAAACGCTGCAGGCGGCAGCCCAAGGGCAACTCGCACCTTGTTCCCGTCACCTGCGGCAAACAACGCCGGTTCTATCCCGGTCGGGATGACTGTCACTGGCGTCTTGACGCCGTGCTCGATCAGGAAATCGGCCATGCTGCGGCTGGGTGCGATGACGGCGTGACACAGGTCGCAGTAGCCGAGCGCGATGCTGAGCACGAGCCGCTCCAGGATCGGAACGCCTTCTGAAACATAGTGATCATAGAGTTCATATCGCGTGTGATAAGTGTAGACGATCGGGATACACCGCGATGCCGCGGTCCGAAGCGCCACGTCGCCGAGCAGGAATGGATGGTGGGAATGGACGATGTCCGGTCGGAACGTGTCCAGCCTCTCGTCGAGCGTGCGAGTGAGGGGCAGCGGCAGGGAAAAGTCGCTGCCCCTGAAATGTTTGATCGCTGGGATGCGGACGACGTCGGTTTCAGCATGGTGCAGGTCGGCATATTCTGGAGCGACGACGAGAACACGGTGGCCGGCGCTGCGCAATCCCTCTGCAAGCCACGCCACACTGTGCGCCACACCGCCAATATGCGGCGTGAACGTGTTGGTGAACATTACGACGTTCATCGGCGCCTGCACCTCCAGCCCGGCGAGTGGCGGGCGCAACCGTATCAGGCGCTGCGGCGCGCGACCGAGGGCCACAATGTGCGAAGCGGCACGGGCAGCGTATCGATGATCTTGGCCGTCTCGCCTGGATCCAGCTCCTGCCAAAGCAGGTCGAACACCGCCTTGGTGGTCCCCACCGCATCGCGCGGAAACTGCGGCGGCAGCAACTTGCCTACATGGGCCGCGAACTCATCCACCTGGCGATCCCCTGCCGGGTTCGCGCCGATGTGCCAGCCTTCGTAATAGATTCCGCGCACCAGCATCGGCAGTTGCGCTCCGAGGTGTACGGCCTGTTCGCTGGTCAGGCGGTCGCGCAGTGCGTGTAGCACTGCCCTGAGGGCGCCGTATGCATGGTGCCGCTCCTGAAAATGGTGGTCGCTCATCAGTTTCTTGAGCCAGAGATTGGTTTGCTGAACGGTATGGTCCAGCGGTGCCAGCTGCGTATCGCTCATGGCCGTTGTCCTCTTCCACTTTGGTTGGAGAGGTTAGTCCGCTGCGCGAAGGAACGAATTGATGCGGGTCAATCGCGACGAGGCTGCCGCAGCCGATCTCAAGAGCGTGCTGGGGATTGCAATCGACGGCGGCTCGTTCATTCTCACGAGCATCACTGGTTACAGGGAGCAGCCTTTCAAGGTTCCCAGTCAGCAGCCACGCTGCGGATGTGATTGGTTGCGAGGTGATTTGAACCCAATTCTAAGCTATTGATTTTGACCCACATTTCTGTGATCGCCATACCTCAAAGCATAATCTCTGCAACAAGTTGAATTTTCTAAGACTTTTGACAGGATTGGTTGCAGGGGCTCGCAACACCCGATTCCTATGATTGATCGAACACGAGATACCAAAACTGGCGGCGTAAGCGATCAAGCTCAGCTTGCCGTTTTACGGGGGCGACCACCTTTTGCCCCGTTCGCGCGAGCGGCAGCGGCCTTAGCCCCGGGCCTGGCCTGTCCGGCTCCATCTCCCGACGAAACGGGAGGCGCCGGCTTTCGAAGCGGAACTGATCGAACACGATCTGAAGTGGAGTCCGGTCAAGGTCCTGGCCAAGACGTTTCCGCAAGGCGTCGGGCCATCTTCGAACTGGCGGTTGTTCGTCGATTACCTGACCCGAGCTGGCGAGATCATACCCGAGGAAGGCGTACCTTTCACAGCTATAGTCACGATCAGCGCTCCCGATGATGAGCAACCTGTGTTCAACGACATGCGTCAAAATCTGCAGGCCCTCGGTACGCAAATCGCCGATATTCGAACGGCTGCGCGGATCACGCCGCGCGTTTGATCTTATACGTCATGCGAGGAAGAAAAGATGGCGAAGTCCGTATTTCTCAAAACATGGCGAACCTTTGCGACGGTGACGGCTGCCAAAGAGCACTTCGCCAGAATTTTAGACAGTCGAGAGCTCTATGCAGAAGGCATTGAGAGCGATCGCTGTGTAGCGCCATCGACTGGCATTGTCGCACCGCTCTTCGCTTGGGTCTGATCGAGAACCCCCGAGCGTCCGAGTGAGGGCGCGTTGCCGCCATCTGCTCCGCCCCGGTCGACCGTCCGGTTCAGGAGAAGGCAAAGTTTGCCTGGAGGTCCGGCTTGCAAGGCGCCTTGCCGTCATACAGAATCAGGCCGGTATCGGACTGCCGGCTAGCGGGGCAAGTACGCGTTCCGATGGGCAACTGCTCGCGGCCCGGCGGGTCGTGTTCGAGACGGGACCGCTGTCGGTGTGGTCCTACCATTGGCTGACGGCAGAAGGCGACCGGTGAACTGCATCGACGCGCGGCATGCCGAGACCGCGCACAGCAGCGCAGACATTCATTCCTGCTAACAATGTCGCAAGCACCTGCTTCATTTCCCTTCAGGGCTTGCCTGGGCGTTGCATGGCTTGCCAGCACCGCGTAGCCGAGGATGGCTTCAAAAAACATCCAGCGGGCGCCGTCCGGGGTTGGGTTCATTGCCCGAGGCGAAAGCGGCGCTCGCCTCGCTGACCAGCGATACGTGCGCCCTCGCTGCGGCTGCCGCGGCGGCGCCATCCGCGCGCATGATCGCCGTGACGATCGCCTCGTGTTCGTTCCAGGACTTCGCCAGCCGGTCGGGCAGGCGGAACTGCGCTCGACGGAACGGAGCCAGGCGGCTGCGGGTCGTCAGGCTGAGCTCCTCTATATGGCCGCTATGCGCCCCGCTGTAGAGCATTGAATGGAACTGCGTGTTCCAGGCTTCGTAGGCCTCCTCGGCGCCGAGCCGTACCAGCCGTGCGGAGTCCTGATGCCGTTCCTCCATCGCGCGCCGCTCGGCGAACGTCATGCGCTCGGCTGAAAGGCGCGCACAGATGCCCTCCAGTTCGGCCATGCCCTCGAACATCGACGACAGGTGCTGCGGAGTGACCACCTTCACGATCGCACCGCGGTTCGGCCGCCGCTCCGCCAGTCCCATGGCGCTCAACTGACGCAGCGCCTCCCGCACCGGCGTGCGCGAAACCTCGAAACGCTCGGCGAGCGACAATTCGTCAAGCCGCTCACCGGGACGAAGCGCGCCGGTGACGATGCGGTCGGCGATCGAGCGCACCATGTCGTCGACCGTCGTTCCGAACCGGACGAGATTGCGTTTGCGTGCCACACGTCCTCCTCGAGAATCCTTCTCTGCGAGAATCACGAACATGCGCATTTCTCAGCAAGTTCCCTCTTGTGCACAATTCTTCATCTCTATGTCAAACAGCACATAATTTAGGCTCAAAGTGCATGCACCTGCACCTTCATTGTGCAAGAGCAATGTCACGCCAAGGGATATCTATTGAAAATTATTGTATTTAAAAGTTGGCATGAAGATTGCATGCAGTTTGGGTAGCCTTCCATGTCCAGATCCGGAGCGTTTGCATGTCGTCCTCATTCAACTTTACCCGCCGCCGCTTCCTCCAAACCTCCGCCACCGGTGCTGCATTGGGCCTTGCTGGCTCTGTCCTGCCGCTGCGCCCGGCACTCGCCGCCGGCGCGACCATCGGTTTCATCTATGTCGGCCCGAAAGACGACTACGGCTACAACCAGGCCCACGCCGAAGGCGCTGCGGCGCTGAGAGGCATCGAAGGCATCACGCTGATCGAGGAAGAGAATGTGCCGGAGACGGTGGACGTCCAGAAGACAATGGAGTCCATGATCAACCTCGATAGTGCAACGCTCGTCTTCCCGACTTCCTTCGGTTATTTCGATCCGCACGTCATCACGGTCGCCGCGAAATATCCCGATATCCTGTTCCGTCACTGTGGCGGGCTCTGGACGGAAGGAACGCATCCGCAGAACGCCGGCTCCTATTTCGGCTATATCGGCCTGGGACAGTATCTCAATGGAATCGTTGCAGGCCACACGACGAAGACCAAGAAGATCGGCTTCGTTGCCGCCAAGCCGATCCCACAGGTTCTGATGAACGTCAATTCTTTCCTGCTCGGCGCCCGCGCGGTCGATCCCGAGGTCACCTGTCAGGTGATCTTCACCGGCGAATGGTCGCTCGCGGTAAAGGAGGCGGAGGCCACCAACGCGCTGGTGGACCAGGGTGCGGATGTCATCACCTGCCATGTGGACAGTCCGAAAGTGGTGGTCGAGCGGGCGGCCGGCCGCGGCGCCTTTGTTTGCGGCTATCATGCCGACCAGTCGCCGCTGGCACCGGAGAAATACCTCACCGGCGCCGAATGGGCCTGGGGCAATGTCTACAAGGGCTATGTCGAGGCTCTGCTCGCAGGCGAGGAACTGCCGAACTTCACCCGCGGCGGCCTGGCCGAAGGCTTCGTCAAGATGAGCCCGCTCGGTCCCGCCGTTGGCGAGGCGGCGCGCAACCAGTTCGAGGCAACGCTGGCGGAAATGATGAAGGGGAGCTTCTCCGTTATCAAGGGACCTCTCAAGAGCAACCGCGGCGACATGATCGTCGCGGAGGGGCAGGCCTTCCCCGAAACCGCGATCGAGCTTGAAAGCATGGATTATCTCGTGGAAGGCGTGCTCGGCTCGACATCCTGACCGTCGGGTTAGGCGGCTCATGATGACCGATACGACCGTCGAAAGAACGGGTGGCATCGCCGGTTTGCGGCCGGCAGGCCTCGAACCGATCGCAAGACGCGGCGAAGCGGTGTTCATACCGCTTGCCGCGGTGTTGGTGGGCATGGCCGCCTTCAGCCTGTTTGTCCTGTTTCTCGGCAAGTCGCCCGTGCAGCTCTATGAGCTGATGTGGCGCGGCGGGTTCGGTTCGTGGTTCTCGATCCAGAACACGCTGTCGCGTGCGGCCCCCCTGCTGCTTGCCGCCCTCTGTGTCGCGCTGCCTGCGCGGCTGGGCCTTATCGTGATCGGGGGCGAAGGCGCGCTGGTGCTCGGCGGTGTCGCCGCGGCGGCGGCTGGCACTGCGCTCACGGGCATCCCCATGTCGCTTGCGATGCCGGCCATGATGCTCGCGGGTATGGCCGCCGGGGCGCTATGGATCGGCTCGGTGGGAGCGTTGCGGCACTATCGTGCCGTCAACGAGACGATTTCTTCGCTGCTGATGGCCTATATCGCCATTGCTCTGATGAACCATCTCGTCGAGGGGCCGCTGCGCGATCCTGCCTCGCTCAACAAACCTTCGACCCATCCGCTCGACGAGAAGCTCCGCATCGGCGACATTCCCGGCATGGACGTGCATTGGGGACTCGTCGTCGGCGTCCTCGCCTGCATCGTCTCCTGGATACTGATCGGGAAGACCAAGTGGGGCTTCGCCGCCCGCATCGCCGGCGGCAATGTGCGTGCCGCGCAGATTCAGGGGTTGCCGGTCGGCGCGCTGATCGTCGGCTTCACCGCTCTTGCGGGTGCGTTTGCCGGGCTTGCCGGCGCCATGGAGGTCGCCGCCGTGCAGGGCAGCGCCAATGCCGCACTGGCGGCCGGGTATGGCTACACCGGCATCCTCGTTGCTTTCCTCGCCAGGCACAATCCGCTCGCCATCATTCCCGTAGCGCTGCTCATCGGCGGCATCGACGCCTCGGGCGGCCTCATCCAGCGGCGCATGCAACTGCCGGATGCCACAGTGCAGGTGCTGCAGGGGATGATCTTCATCCTCATCCTCTTTTCCGAGACGTTCTATGGCCGCTTCAAGGCCTTCAATCCCGAGCTGTGGAGGAGGGGCGGCTGATGGAAGCCTACGACATCGGCTGGTGGGGCGTGCCGCTCGCGATCCTCGGCGGTGCGGTTCGCGTCTCGACGCCCTTCATCTTCGTCTCGCTCGGCGAAACCATCACCGAGCGCTCCGGTCGCATCAATCTCGGCCTCGAGGGCACGCTTGTGTTCGGCGCCATGACGGCCTATGGCGTCGCCGTGCTCACCGGCTCGCCCTGGCTCGGCGTTCTCGCCGCCGCCGGCGCCGGGAGCTGCTTCGGCCTCTTCCACGGCTGGATCTGCTCCTTTCCGCGGGTGAACGACATCGCCATCGGCATCGCGCTGATGCTGTTCGGCACGGGGCTGGCCTTCTTCCTGGGCAAGCCCTTCATCCAGCCTTCCGCACCCGGCCTGCCGGCGATTCCGCTGGGCTTCTGGTCCGACATCCCGCAGGTGCGGGCGGCGCTCGACATAAACGTGCTCTTCGTCATCGGGGCGCTGCTGGCGCTGTTTCTGTGGTGGGCGTTCCGCAACACGCACGCGGGCCTGGTGCTGCGCGTGGTGGGCGACAGTTCGGATGCGGCCCGCGCCATGGGCTTCAACCCGAATGCAGTGCGGCTGCTGGCCACGGCCATCGGCGGCGCATTCGCGGCAATCGGCGGCGCCTATCTGTCGCTCTACTATCCCGGAAGCTGGAACGAGGGCATCTCGTCCGGCCAGGGCCTCATGGCGGTGGCGCTGGTCATCTTCGCGCGATGGAACCCGCTCGGCTGCTTCGCCGCCGCGCTTCTCTTCGGCGGTGCCGGTGCGCTCGGCCCCGCCCTGCAATCGGTCGGCGTGACGCAGGGCTACTACCTGTTCTACGCCGCGCCCTACATCCTCACCCTCGCCATCATGATCGCCACGAGCTCTCCCGGCCGTTCGCTGGCCGGCGCGCCCGGCGAACTTTCGATCATCAGATAGGAGCTGACCAATGAGCGGACTGGGCGGACTGAACAAGAGCGAAAACGGGGTCGTCATCGGGCTTGTCCAACTCCAGCTTCCCGTTGTGGAGACGAAGGCCGACCTCGCCGCCCAGACCGATCGCATCGTCGCGATGGTCGGCAAGGCGCGGCGCAACATGGGCACGATGGATCTCGTGGTGTTTCCCGAATACGCCCTTCACGGGCTTTCGATGGACACCAATCCCGAAATCATGTGCAGCCTTGAGGGGCCGGAGGTCGCCGCCTTCAGGAAGGCCTGCCGCGACAACCACATATGGGGCTGCTTCTCCATCATGGAGCTCAATCCCGGCGGCATGCCCTACAATTCCGGCATCGTCATAAACGATCAGGGGGAGTTGAAGCTCTATTACCGCAAGATGCACCCGTGGGTGCCGGTCGAGCCGTGGGAGCCGGGCGACCTCGGCATTCCGGTCGTCGACGGGCCGAAGGGCTGCAAGCTGGCGCTGATTATCTGCCATGATGGCATGTTTCCCGAGATGGCGCGGGAATGCGCCTACAAGGGCGCGGAAGTTATGATCCGCACGGCCGGCTACACGGCGCCGATCCGCGAATCCTGGCGCTTCACCAACCAGTCGAACGCCTTCTGCAACCTGATGGTGACGGCGAATGTGTGCATGTGCGGCACGGACGGCACCTTCGATTCCATGGGCGAGGCGATGATCGTCAATTTCGACGGCACGGTGATGGCGCACGGCACCACCGGCCGCGCTGACGAGATCGTGACGGCCGAGGTGCGGCCCGATCTGGTGCGCCAGGCGCGCAAGGGATGGGGCGTGGAGAACAATATCTACCAGCTCGGCCATCGCGGCTATGTCGCGGTTGAGGGCGGCGCGGGCGATTGCCCCTACACCTATATGCGCGACCTTGCCGCCGGCGCCTACCGCGTGCCCTGGGAGGACGAGGTGGCGGTTACCGACGGCACGGGCTTCGGCTTCCCCAGGCCGACGAGGAAATATGGCGAGAAGCTCGCCGACGCCGCCGAAGAGGAGGAAGCCGCATGAATGCCCGCCCACCGACCGGCCAGACCTTCATCGATGCCGATCCCTATCCCTGGCCGTGGAACGGCGATCTGCGGCCGGACAACACGGCGCTTATCGTCATCGACATGCAGACCGATTTCTGCGGTCCGGGCGGTTATGTCGATTCCATGGGCTACGATCTCTCCCTCGTGCGCGCGCCGATCGGACCGATCAAATCGGTGCTCGCGGCGATGCGGATGAAGGGCTACCACATCATCCATACGCGCGAGGGGCACCGGCCCGACCTTGCCGACCTGCCCGCCAACAAGCGCTGGCGCTCGCGGCGCATCGATGCGGGCATCGGCGATTCCGGCCCCTGCGGGCGCATTCTGGTGCGCGGCGAGCCGGGCTGGGAGATTATTCCCGACCTCGCGCCGCTGGACGGCGAGCCGATCATCGACAAGCCGGGCAAAGGATCCTTCTGCGCCACAGATCTGGAGCTGATCCTCAACCAGCGGCGCGTTGAAAACATTGTGCTCACCGGCATCACGACGGATGTCTGCGTGCATACGACCATGCGCGAAGCCAACGACCGCGGCTTCGAATGCGTGCTGCTGGAAGATTGCTGCGGCGCTACTGACTGGGGCAACCACCTCGCCGCGATCAAGATGGTCAAGATGCAGGGCGGTGTGTTCGGCGCGGTATCGAATTCGCTTGCCTTCGTGGAGCGGCTTCCGTGAGCCGGGGGCCACTCTTGCCAAGCAAACTTTCCCAGAGCGCCATCGGCGTCGAGACGGTCGGAATGACGATGCGCTTCGGCGCCTTCACCGCGCTCGACAATGTATCCATCAAGGTGCGGGCAGGCTCGTTCCACGCCCTGCTCGGCGAGAATGGGGCGGGCAAGTCGACGCTGGTGAAGTGCATGATGGGCTTCTACCAGCCGACCCACGGACAGATGATGGTGGGCGAGCGCGAGGTGGCCATCGAAAGTCCGCGCGACGCCTCCGCGCTTGGGCTCGGCATGGTCTACCAGCATTTCACGCTCGTGCCCTCGCTGACCGGGGCGGAGAATCTAGTCATCTCGCGCCAGCAGGTACCCGCGATGATCGACTGGAGCGCGGAGCGCAGGGCGCTGGCGGCCTTCATGGAAAAGATGCCGTTCCGCCTGCCGCTCGACGTGCCGGTGCGTGCGCTGGCAGCCGGCGAGAAGCAGAAGCTGGAGATCGTCAAGCAACTCTATCTCGGCCGCAGGTTCCTGGTCCTCGACGAGCCCACCTCGGTGCTGACGCCGGGCGAGGCGCAGGAAGTGCTGGGCCTCGTGCGCGAGATGACCGCCGGCGGCGCGCTCACCGTGCTGATGATAAGCCACAAGTTCCATGAGGTAACCGCCTTCGCCGACAATGTCACCGTGCTGCGCAAGGGGCGGTTTGCCGGAACCGGCCGGGTGGCCGAACTCGACCGGCAGAAGTTGGCGGCGATGATGGTCGGCGAACAGTCGATCGCCGCGCTCGACAGCCGTGTCGCATTCGATGGGGCCTCCCCCGTGGTGCTGAAAGTGAGAGGCCTGAAGGCGCCGGACCGGACCGGCCTGAAGACGATCGACATCGAAAGGCTGGAGGTGAAATCCGGCGAGATCGTCGGCGTTGCCGGTATTTCCGGCAACGGCCAGAAGGAGTTTCTGGAGGTGCTGGGCGGCCAGCGCGCGCGCGCGGCGGGCGAAGTGCTGGTCAAGGGGGCGGCCTGGCACGCGACGCGGGCCGAGGCGCGCGCCCTCAATGTGCGCTTCATCCCCGAGGAGCCGCTGCGCAATGCCTGTGCGCCGGAGATGACGGTGGCCGAGAACATGGCCTTCCGCACCTTCGATGTCGACGAGAATGGCCGGCCCGCGAGCTGGATCCGGAGCGCGGCGATGAACGCTTTCGCCGCGCGGCTGGTCGAGCAGTTCAAGGTAAAGGCCGCCTCGCTCGCCTCGCCGATCGCTTCGCTGTCGGGCGGCAATGTTCAACGGGCCGTGCTGGCGCGCGAGCTGACCGGTGACGTGGATCTGCTGATCGTCTCCAATCCATGCTTCGGACTTGACTTCTCCGCCGTGGCCGAGATCCGCGCCCGCATCATGAAGGCCCGCAACGCCGGAACGGCCGTATTGCTTCTGTCGGAAGACCTCGACGAACTGCTGGAACTGTCGGATCGCATCCTCGTCATGTCGGAAGGCGCGCTGGTCTATGAAACGCCGATCGCCTCCGCCGACGTGCAGACGATCGGCGCGCATATGGCAGGCCATCACTGATGCAGCAGATCGACGCCTCGCCGTTTCCCTTCGCGTTCCGGCCCGAGACGACGGCGCTGATCGTCATCGACATGCAGCGCGATTTCGTGGAGCCGGGCGGCTTCGGCGAGAGCCTCGGCAACGACGTCTCGCGCATCGGCAGGATCGTGCCGACGGTGAAACGGCTGCTCGAGGGCTTCCGCCACGCCGGCCTGCCGGTGATCCATACGATGGAGTGCCATCGGCCCGACCTGTCGGACCTGCCGCCAGCCAAGCGCGGGCGCGGCAATCCGGCCCTGAGGATCGGCGATGCCGGGCCGATGGGGCGCATCCTGATTGCCGGCGAGCCGGGCACGATGATCCTCGACGAACTAGCGCCGCTGCCGGGCGAGATCGTCATCGAAAAGCCGGGCAAGGGAGCGTTCTACGCCACGCCGCTGGGCCAGGAGCTGGAGCGGCTCGGCATGCGCCAGCTTGTCTTTGCAGGCGTTACCACCGAGGTTTGCGTGCAGACCACGATGCGCGAGGCCAACGACCGCGGCTATGAATGCCTGCTCGCCGAAGACGCCACGGAAAGCTATTTTCCCGAATTCAAGGCCGCGGCCCTTGCGATGATCACCGCCCAGGGCGCGGTTGTCGGCTGGACGGCCACAACCGACCGCGTGCTCGAAGGAATAGCCGATGCCCGCTAGATATTTTGCCGGCTTGCTTTCTGGCGGCTGGCGCGACTTGCAGTTCGAGTATTTCCGCGAGGGGGTCGAGGTTCACTGGCTGCACAGGGGCGGATCGGACGGGACCTCGGTCGCGTTGCTGAGATACCGCCCCGGCGCCGGCGTGCCGAGCCACCGCCATACCGGGCTGGAAACGATCATTCTGCTCGAAGGCACGCAGAGCGACGAGAATGGCGACTACCCCGCAGGCACCGTCGTGCTCAACCCGGCCGGCACGGAACATTCCGTCTGGACCGAGGAAGGCTGTGTTGTGCTCATCCAGTGGGAGAAGCCGGTCGTGATATTGGAGGAGGACGAATGAGCGAGATCCGTTTCGACATAGCCAGCCTGCATGCCGCCTACGCGGCGGGGCTGGAGCCGGCGGATGTGGTGGAGACGGTCCATGCCCGGATCGCGGCCGCCCGGGATGAGGGCATCTTCATCCATCTCGCCGGCAGGGACGAATTGCTTGCCGCCTTCCGCGCACTCGGTGCCGTCGATCCGGAAAAGCCGCTCTGGGGGGTGCCCTTCGCGGTAAAGGACAATATCGACGTCGCCGGCATGCCGACCAGCGCGGCCTGCCCGGATTACGCCTATCTGCCCGAAAGGGACGCAAGCGTCGTCGCGCTTCTGAAAGCGGCCGGCGCGGTGGTGGTTGGCAAGACCAATCTCGACCAGTTCGCGACCGGGCTGGTGGGCGTGCGCACGCCCTACCCCGTTCCGCGCAACGTGGTCGATGCCGCACTCGTGCCGGGCGGTTCGTCCTCCGGTTCCGCGGTCGCCACGGCTCGCGGCATCGTATCCTTCGCGCTCGGCACAGACACGGCCGGCTCCGGCAGGATACCGGCGGGGCTGAACAACATTGTCGGGCTGAAGCCGACGGTCGGCGCGCTGTCCAACACCGGAGTCGTGCCCGCCTGCCATACGCTCGACTGCGTTTCGGTCTTCGCGCTCACGGTGGACGACGCCTACAGGGTGTTTTCGCTCGCCTGCCGGCAGGATCCGTCGGACCCCTGGTCGCGTGCGGTCGCGGCACCGGCGCCCGCCGCCCGCCCGCCCGTGCTGAGGGTCGGCGTGCCGGCATGCGACGACCGGAAATTCTTCGGCGACGAGAACATGCGGGCCGGCTATGAGGCGGCGCTTTCGATGCTGGAAGGGCTGGGCTGCCGCATCGTGGAGATTCCCTTCGCCGATTTCTATGCGACGGCCGATCTCCTCTACGAAGGCGCCTGGGTGGCCGAGCGCTACGCCGCGATCCGCGCCTTCATGGACGCGCATGAGAAGAGCATGCACCCGGTGACGGCGAAGATCATCGGCGCTGCTCGAAAGCTTTCCGCGGCAGATGCCTTCGAGGGGCTCTATGCCCTGCAGGATTACAAGGCGAAGCTGGCGCCCGTGATCGCCTCGGTCGATCTCTTCTGCGTGCCGACCGCCCCGACGCACTACACGGTCGAGGCCGTGCTTGCCGATCCGGTGGTGACCAACAGCCGGCTCGGCACCTACACCAATTTCGTCAATCTGCTCGACATGTGCGGCATCGCCGTGCCCTGCGGCCTGCGGCCGGACGGCCTGCCGATGAGCGTCACCCTGCTCGGGCGGGCGGGGAAGGATGGGTTTCTGGCCGCGTTGGCCCTCGACATCCATGCGCAGAGCGGTGCCAGCCTTGGCGCCACAGGTTGGACGCTGCCGTCCGCCGGCGCGGTGGCCGCGACAGAGGATGAAGACACGATCGAGATCGCCGTCGTCGGCGCCCATCTTTCCGGCATGCCGCTCAACAGCCAGCTTACGGAACTCGGCGCCATTTTTTGCCGCACGGTGAAAACGCTTCCCGCTTATCGCCTTTACGCGCTTACCGGCCAGCCTGTGCCCAAGCCGGGCTTGGTGCGCGCCACCAATGGCTCCGGCACTGCCATCGAGGTCGAGGTATGGCGGCTCGCGCCCGATGCGTTCGGCCGTTTCGTCGCCGACATTCCGCCGCCACTGGGCATAGGAACGGTTCTGCTGGAGGACGGCACCGCGCCGAAGGGCTTTCTCGTCGAACCGGTCGGACTGGTCGACGCCCTCGACATCTCGTCCTACGGCGGATGGCGCTCCTATCGCCTCAGTGTCGACGCCGACGCCTAGGGTACTGATTCCAGGCCATCAGGCCTCAAACCGCAAGAAATTGCGTGCCTCGCCGGCAGCCATCGGACATCAATGCCCGCTGGCACATGCTGGAATCGACGCCTTGCACTCCTTGACTTCAATGCAACTGACCTGCCTTTTGCTGGCGGGTGTGCTCGGTGGCTTCGTCCGCGGCTATTCGGGTTTCGGTTTTGCGCTGGCCGCGGTTCCGTTGCTCAACCTCGCTTTTGCGCCCGCGCTTTCGATACCGTCGGTCCTGCTCGTGGAATGCGCAATCGGGGCAGCCACCGTCGCCGGTCAGCGCACCAATGTCGACTGGACCGCGTTGCGCCCAATGATGGCGGGTGCCGTGGCCGGTACGCCTGTCGGCATCTTGTGCCTGCGCTATGCGCCCCCGGACCTGACGCGGCTGGCTGTCGCCATGACGGTGCTGATCGCCATCGCCGTGCTTTGGCGCAGCCCATCGTTGCATTGGCTCGGGAGTCCTCGGGCACTGGTCACCGGGGGCCTGATCTCCGGTGTCCTCAATGGAGGCACAGCAATGAGCGGCCCCCCGGCGGTGCTGGTCCTGCTCGGCTCGCCAATCGCACCGCGCAATGCCCGAGCCGTCCTCATGACGTTCATTTTCTTCAGTGCTGCATTGGCTGTCGCGCTGACGATCGCCTGGGGCATGCAGGGGCAGGAAACCATTCTGCATGCCCTCATCATGGCGCCGACCGTGATAGTGGGTGCGGTATCGGGCGTCGCCCTCTTCGCCAATCTGCCACACGGCTATTACCGCAAAGGCAGCTTCGGCGTGCTGCTGCTGGTCTCGGTGGTGACGGTGGTATCGGTGCTGTGGGCGCTGGGCTTTTCGGAAAGCGCCTGATGCCTATTCCATCGCGATCGCGGCGAGATCCTGCGGGCGCAGAACACGTATACGGCGGCCCGGCCGGGACTCGATCATCCCGCCGCGCCGGAACTTGTCGATGGCTGCGGAGACCCATTGGCGGGTCGCGCCGACGATGGTGGCCATCTCGTCCTGGCTCAGATATTGCTTGAGCTGGATCGGCGCATCGGACTGGCGCACGAAATCGTAGTCGCCCATGACAAGGAGAAGATGCGCCAGGCGCTGCGTCACCGAGCGCGTCCCCAGCATCTGGAGAACGATGGAGTAGCAGCGCCCCTTCGCCACCACGGCATCGAGCAGGTTGAGCGCGAGACGCGGGATCGATTCGGCAAGAGCGCGCATTTGCAAGCCCGGCATGGCAAGGATCGTCGAATCGTCCTGTGTCACACCCGACCAGATATGCTCGCCACGCCCAAACAGTTCGGGGCCGCCGACGAAATTTCCGGGCAGCCAATGCGCAAGGGTCAATTCGCGCCCGTTCGGGCCGACATAATATGTTCTGACCTTCCCTGACAGAATAATGAAGACGCCGTCGTGGCTCTCGCCCTGCCGGAAAAGATGCGTCCCTGCCGGCACCTGCATATGACGACCGCAGGCATATATGGCAGCGCGTTCCTCGGCGTTCAGGCCGTCCAGAAGTCGGAAATCCATCCCGTGATCGGACAGGACGAGGGAGTCTCGCGCAGCCGTCGCTGTCTCTACAATCACCGGAGCGTCAACCTGCATCATAGACGTGTACCTTCGCCCGCCGCAGACAATGCTACTTCAAGGACGGCGGATTGAAAGCCCCTTCCGTCATCACGGGTCAGCCCCTTCGCCGCGGCCGGTAGCGAACCGACGGCCCATGCAGCCGCACGATCTCGGGTGCCTGCGCAACCGCTTCCGCCGTTTGGCCGAGCTCGGTGATGACGACCGTCATATTCCATGCGAGTGGTTGGCCTTCCATCGCGACAAGCGTGCCGTCGACCACCATGGCGGCGATCTGGTCGCGATTGTAGTAGCGGACCAGTTCCCACTCGAAATCGATCGCCGGCAGGCATTCGGGAACGTTCATGTCAAGCAAGAGGAAGTCGGCGGCCATTCCCGGTGCAAGCGAGCCGATTCCCGCGCCCATGCCTGCCGCATCCGCAGCACCGCACGTGGCTGCATTCACCCACGTCCAGGCTGCACCGCAGGAAAAATCGGCGACCGGCATGGCATGCGCTACGCGTTGGCCGGCTTCGGCCGCGAACAGGTTGCGGAAGGCGTCTTCCGACGTGTTGTCGGACCCGATGCCGAAACGAACGTTCCTCTGCGCATAGCGCAGCGCCGGGGCGACAGCATTTCCCTTCCAAATGCTGGCAAGCGGATTGTAGCTGGTCGCGGTCCGCGTCTTGGAAAGGATCTCGATCTCGTCTTCCGAGATGATGGTGGTGTGATGCAGAAGCACATGCGGCCCCAGAACGCCGATTGCGTTGAGAAACTGGGTGGGCCGCTTGCCGAAGCGAAGCAGGCAGTCCTGCAATTCCGGGAAATGCTCGTTTGCATGAATCTGCAGGAGCAGCCCCTGCTTGGCACAATACTCCGACAACGCGCTCAGCGTTTCCGGTGAATTGGCGTGGAAGGAGCTGCAGCATACGGAGGGAGTGATCCGCGTGTGCTGCCGACATTGCTCGACATGCCTCTCGATCCGGTCGAAGATTTCCGACAGTTCGTGTACACCGCTACCAGTGCCGATGTCGCCCGCGTACTGGTCGAGGCCGGTCGAGGAGACGAAGCGCAAGCCCGACTCTTCGACGGCCCGGTGCACGCCCGCATTCTTGTCCGTGTCGTTCAGGCCATAGCTGACGAGGGTAGTGAAGCCGCCGCGCAGCGCCTCCAGACACATCCACTTGGCCGAGGCATAGGCCTCGTCCGGGCCCATGGCGGCCTCCATCGGATGCCATACGCGCCGCCATATTTGCGCCGGTTCGCCACCGATCAGCGCCTTGCCGAAGATCTGGCCGACATGCGTATGTGCATCGACGAAGCCCGGGATGACGGCATAGCCTGGAAGCCGCACCACATCGCCGTCATGCTCGGCGATATTCGCGATGGCGGCTATTCGGCCTTTGCGGACGACGAGAACCAAATCCTCCTCGACGCCGTCCGGCGTCAGCATGAGTTCGGGAGCGACCGCGTATTCGGATTTGCGCGCGGCAGCGGATAAGGCGCTGAGGGTCATCGAGACTCCGTAGAAAGGAGAGGAAATGGCCGGGCGAGCGGGTTTCCGCGCCCGCCCGGCACTGGTTCAGTCGAGGCTTACGCGATCCGGATCCACAGACTCGAGAGCGTCGGTGGCGAAGTAGCTCAGTAACTTCTCCCGAGAAAGATCGCCGCTGAGGATGCCGCCTTCCACCACCCACTGCGCCTGGGAGAGCAGCAGTTCAACGAGGGTTTCGTCGAGGACGATTGCATATTCCGCCTCGCTCCATTTTCCGGCTACCGCTTCCGGCGTCAGCGCTCCTTGCGTGGCTTGGGAAAGGATCGCTTGCGCTTCGGAAGGATTTTCCTCAATGAAGCTCTCGGCCTTCACCAGCGCTCTCAGAAACGCTTCAACATCGGCGGCGCGTTCATCGACCATTGCCGGTGAGGCCGCGAGGACGAAATTGGCGATATAGTCGCTGCTAAGTTGTTCGCGATAGTCATCGCCCAGCGCTTCTGCGGCCGCAGGGTAGAAATCGGGAAACATCACACCTGCATCAATGTCGCCGCGCGCGAGCGCCGGTACGATGTCCGGAGGCGCGACGTTGACGATCTCGGCATTGACGCCGGCGTTGCCGAGCACAAGTTCGGCAAAGTAGGCGGCGTTCGAGCCGACTGTCGTGCCTACACGCTTGCCTTCGAGGTCGTGCACGGTCTCGAACCCGACCGATGCCTTGGAGATGATCCTGTTGGCCGCATACTTCGACAGCCCCGCCACGACGCGAAACTCCTGCTCGTTCAGGGCCGCAACCGCCACCGGATATTCAGCCATGAAGCCCATATCGAGTTGACCGCCGATAATAGCCTCCAGCGCGGCGCGCCCCGACGTGAAGTTGACGAACTCGACCTCCACCCCCTCTTCGTCGAAATAGCCCTTCTCGGCAGCGACTACGACAGGCGCGGTCTGAAGGTTCGGCGTGGTGCCGAACACGATCGGCTCGGCCTGCACGACGCCTGCCGAGAGAAGCAGGGCAGCGGCCAGAAACAGTGGCTTTCGCGATTTCATGTTCACCTCTTTCGTTCTTGGTTGTCAGGGGTCGTCATGCCGCAACAGGTCCAGCATCCGGCTGCGGTACTCGAGAAATTCGGGAGACATGCGGTCGATGCCGCGCGGTCGCGGGAGGTCGACTGGGATGCGCTCGCAGATGCGGCCTGGGCCGAGCGTCATCACGCAGACAAGGTCGGCCAATCGCAGCGCCTCGTCGACATCGTGAGTGACGAACAGGACGGTCTTCCTGTGCCGCGACCAGATCTGCATGAGTAGCTCCTGCATCCGCAAACGCGTCTGGGCGTCCAGCGCGCCGAACGGCTCATCCATCAGAAGTACGGCGGGATCGGAGGTGAAGGTGCGGGCAATTGCCACGCGCTGCTTCATGCCGCCTGAAAGCTCGCTCGGATATTTTTGCGCATGGTCGGCGAGCCCGACCTCCGAGAGTGCTTCCATCGCCATTTGGCGACGCTCGGCCTTGCTCATGGCAAGGCGGCGGAGCGGAAACTCGACATTTCCAAGCGCAGTGAACCAGGGGAAGAGTGCGAAGCTCTGAAAGGTAACGCCGACACTGGGGTGTGGGCCGTCTACCTGCCGCCTGTCCACAACCACGCCGCCAGTGGTCGGCACCACGAAACCGGCCACCACGTTCAGCAGTGTCGACTTTCCGCAGCCAGACGGTCCTATGAGAGCGGTGAATGTGCCAGGCGTGAGGATGAGATCGGTCGGCGAGAGCGCGACGCGGTCGCCGTCGCGGCCGCTGTAGCTAACGGAGACGTTGGAAATCTCGACGCGCCCAGTGGCTTGCGTGGTGGTGCTGGCTGAGGACATTCGGGCAGACGATCCTTTCAATGACCCGATGTTTGCCGATCCGGATGGCGTGCGCCAGCAATAAATTGCTATATATTTAGACTCTCTTTGGATATGCCTATTTCATAGGCAATATGTAGAAAGGCTGGTGCCGATGCTCGCATCGTCGGGAAGAATCGGAATGGCGGCGTTGTCGCTCTTGGTCATTCTCCTGATCTGGCAGGGTATCTCGGCTGCGGAATTGATAAATCCGCGCTTGTTCCCGTCACCTCTACAGGTGGGAGCAGCAGCCGTGAGGCTTTATCAGGATGGGGTTTTGCTGAGCGATCTCTCGGTTTCTCTCACGCGCGCGGGTGTCGGCTTTCTCGTCGGAGCCACGCTCGGCATCCTGCTTGGACTGCTCACCGCCAGAATTCAGCTCTTCCGGGTCGCGCTCTATCCGCTGTTCACGCTCCTGCGTCCAATCCCCGCTATCGCCCTGGTGCCGGTGGCGATCGTCTGGTTCGGCATAGGCGAGCAGTCGAAATATTTCGTCATCGGCTACACCGTTTTCCTTGCCGTATGGCTCAGCACGCATCACGGCATGGAGCACATACCGGACACGTACATAAGAGCGTCGCGTTCGCTCGGCGCGTCGCGGCCACGGGAATTCCTGGAAGTCGTCATCCCCGCTGCCGCGCCACACGTTTTCGCAGGACTGCGCTTTGGTGCAGCGCTGGCCTTCCTCAGCCTCGTCGCTGCCGAACTGACCGGGGCATCCTCCGGGATTGGCTATCGGCTCAATGAAGCGCGACAGTATTTCCTGGTCGACCGCATGTTCGTCGGCCTCATTCAGCTCGGCATTCTCGGCGCGCTGCTGGATAGCCTCTTCGTTTATATCGGCAAGAAGCTCCTGCACTGGGAAGCCGCCTGATAGCGGCATTTGTGCTCGGTCGTTGACCTGGCCGGACGTTGAGTCCCTGCACGAGGTCCTGGCGGCGGGCGATGTCGTCGGCCAGTTCCGCGACATTGGTGTCGAGCCTGACACGGCGGACGTTGGAATCGCTCAGCACGAGCTTGTTGAAGGGGATGTCTCGCGAGCGCGAGAAGACGATCTTCTTGGCAGGCTTGGCCATGGTCGGATACTCCGCGACGGGCGGCCGAGAGCCTCTCTCTCTCAGCCTTCCAACCCGTCGACCGAACCCGGTCGCTCCTCTCGCGCTCATTGTTGCTGATGGCCATCCGTGGCGGTTAGCGTCTACTCAGCGTCAGGTCGGGTGCTCGGTGCTTTAAACCGATCCGCGATCGCCTGGAATGCCGCCTCGATCTGCGGGTCGGCTCCATTCTCGTAACGGATGTCGCGGTTGACGACGATATCCGGATTCACCCTGTCTCCTCAAGGCGGATGCCGCCGGTGGAGACGTCCTGAATCGCAAGCATGAGCAGGCTGTCGTCGGTCAGCATGAAAGCCGTTCCGGCGATGACGGCGCGTGCCGTGTGTGCGCCCACGAGCGGAATGCCGTTAGTCTTCAACGCATGCGCACAGGATGCGGAAGCGCCTGCCGTCGGTCAGCGTGTCGGAGACGAAGTCGAGGCTCCAGCGCTGGTTGGGGGCCTGCGGGATCGCCATCGGTGCTCTCGTGCCGAGCGCTCGCTTACGGCCGCCGCGCTTGCGCACGGTCAGCCGCTCCTCCTTGTAGAGCCGATAGAGCTTCTTCCAGTTCACCGTCACGCCCTCCTGCCTCAAGAGCAGGTGCAGCCGGCGATAGCCGAAGCGCCGGCGCTGCGCCGCCAGCTCGCGTAGCCTCTGGCGCAGGCCGGCATCGTCCGGCCGCGACGAGCGGTAGCGGTAGACGCGCGGCGCAATGCCCACCAGACCGCACGCACGGCGTTGGGAATATCCCCTCTCTTCAATGGCCCAGTCCACGGCCTGTCTCCTCGAACCGGGCGTCAGAAGTTTTTTGCCGGCATCTCGCGCAGCGTCGACACATCCATCATCTGCTCCACCAGAAGCTTCTTCAGGTGCGCATTCTCCTCCTCCAGCGCCTTCAGCCGCTTGGCCTCCGACACCTCCATGCCGCCATACTGCTTGCGCCAGGTGTAGAACGTCGCGTCTCTGATCCCGTATTTGCGGCACAGATCCGTCGCCGACAGCCCGGCCTGGTGTTCCTTCAGAATGCCGATGATCTGCTCGTCCGAAAAGCGCGATCGCTTCATTGCCAGTCTCCCTCTCTCCAAGAGCAGACTAACCACAAAGCGACGACATTTCAGGGGAGCACGTCACAGGTCGCGCAGGAAGTCGGGTCGACGGCAGCCAGAAGCGCTCCGAACCTGACTTGAATCTATCGATTCAAGGGGATAGCGTGTCGTAGAGGATCGTATAATAGAGTGATCTAGCGTGCTGTAGAGTGGTTGCGGGGGCTCGCAACTACCGATACCGACACTCGCTGGCAGTCCTAGTGTGACGCTTGGCGCCACTCTACCATGTGCGGCGAAACGACCAAGGTCAGGAGCGGACACAGTCCGTCGTTCGGATTCGAGTACTCGACTTTGCACGCTTTCACATGTAGCCTTCATTTCGTGCAGGAAACGACCGCTTCGCGCCCCCCGTTCCGGTCGTTCAGCCTGCTTTTGGATTCCCCGGAAGCTGCCGTTCGCCTAAGCCCGACAGAGTGCCTGAAGTAGCTCTTACCGCTCGGACTCATGGCATCGAAGAATGCCCGCCTGAGGACGGTATCAGCGGGTTGTTCCTCGCGCTTGTGAAAGTGGGGCAGAGCGAGTTAGCCGCCTGCCTCTCCTGATGCACGTTGATAAAAGCGCCGGATCGACAGGTGGGATGAGCGGATGTCGAGGTTGATCGCGTGGCGCGCTGCCGCTCGGTCGCGCTGGAAAATCGCCTCGATAGCGTTGGTGTGGATGCGAACGCCGTTATTGAAGATCCGATAGAACAGACCTTCATCCTTGCGCGCAGAAGCTACGATCGGGCCGGTGCGAAGCCACAGCGTCGAGATGATGTCGAGCAGTTGCGGATAGCCGCCGGCACGATAGAGCTCGAAATGGAACGCCTGGTTGCCAGCAAGTGCCGCGTCGAAGTCGCGGACCTCAAGGGCTTCCTGCATGCTGTCGTTATGGCGCCTCAGCGCATCGGTGAGGGCCGGGTTCTTCGGTGCGCTTGCCGCCCTCTCGGCCGCATAGCCTTCCAGTTGCATGCGCACGCGAATGTAGTTCTCGTGATCGGAGGCGAGATAAGGCGCAACCCGAAGTGTCCGCGGCCCCGATTGCTCGATTGCCCGTTCCGCGATCAGGCGCGCCACCGCCTCGCGCACCGGCATGGGGCTTGTGCCGAACACTTCCGCAAGGGCGCGAATCGAAACCTGCTCCCCTGGAAGGAACTCGCCCTTGAGCAGTCCAAGACGGAGGCTCTGGTAAACCCGATCCTGCACCGTCGACACATCGACCGGCACCAGCGTCCGCTGGCTTTTCATCGTCGGATCGAAAGTGTTCACGTCCTCTGGCCCCGCTAGGTCATCGAATCAGTCTTACCGTGCTCGGAGCGCCTGCGCGACCTCCAAGCCGTCAGTCGTTCTACGTTCAATCGGGTAGGTACACAACGAAAAGCAGCCATTCCTCCAAATTTGCGATGTGTGATCACATATCTCAGAGCTTTACAGGCTGAGAGGTGTGTGATTACATGCCCGCAGTGCCTCAGGAGGACCCTTGGTGAGCGACGCCGAAGGGTACGGCACACGGACAGACACTTCGGGAGCGAAAAATATGAGAAGTCTCGTCATGAGCGCGGTCTCGACCGCGGCCGCATTGAGCGCAACTGCCCTTCACGCCGAGCCGTTGAAGATCGGCATCATCGAGAGCCTTTCCGGCGCGCAGACGTCCACGGGCCGACTGTACGCCAATGCCGTCAAGTATGGCGTCGATCGCATCAACGAGGCAGGCGGCTTCAACGGCGAACCGGTCGTCGTCACGGAATACGACAACGCCGGCGGTTCGCCCGAAGCGGCTGACAAGTTCCGCCAGGCTGTCGCCGATGGCGTCGACATCATCTTCCAAGGCGCTTCCTCGGCAATTGCCGGCCAGCTCACGGAAGACGTGCGCAAGCACAACATCCGCAATCCCGGCAAGGAGGTGATCTTCATCAACCTTGGCGGCGAGGCGATGGAACTGACGGGCGACAAGTGCCAGTTCTACCACTTCCGCTACACCACGACCGCTCCGATGCGGGTGAACGCGCTTGTCAGCGCGATGAAGGAGTCGGGTGACCTCGGCGACAAGGTCTATTCGATCAACCAGAACTATTCCTGGGGCCAGGACATGCAGGCTGCCGTCGAAGCTGCGGCAGCAGAGGGCGGCTACACTGTTGTCGACGAAGTGCTCCACGACGTCAACAAGATCCAGGACTTTGCGCCTTTCGTCGCGCGGATCAGATCGGCGGCTCCGGATACCGTGTTCACCGGCAACTGGTCCAACGACCTGCTGCTGCTGATGAAGGCGGCAGGCGATGCGGGCCTCGACGTGACCTTCGCCACCGCCTTCCTCGATCAGCCCGGCAATATCGCCAACGCCGGCAAGACGGCGCTCGGCCACTATATTGCCAACAACTACGACAACGCCGCAACGGACGGCAAATTCGCCGAAAGCTACAAGGCGGCGACGGGCAATTACCCGATCTTCGTCGAAGGCCACACCGCTTTCGCGCTCGGTGCCTTGCAGCAGGCGCTGAACACCGTCGACTTCGGCGGCGGCGACATCGATGCGACGAAGATCGCGCTGGCGCTCGAAAACACCACCTACGAGAGCCCGATCGGCCCGATTTCGGTCCGTAAGGAGGATCACCAGACGATCCGCCCCGTGGTCGTCTCCAAGGTCGTCGAAAATCCCAAGTATCCCGCCGACGGCACGAACATGGGCTTCGAGACGGTCAAGGTCATTGCTGGCGAACAGGCGGTCAATCCGGTGCAGGACAGCTGCAAGATGGAACGCCCTGCGGAATAGGGTCCCGTCATTGAACGCTGGTTCGTGCATGTCACGGACCAGCATCCTGTCCGTCAGCTCCCGGAAGACCTATGGAATTCGCGATCATCTCCACGTTGAACGGCGTGACCTATGGACTGTTGTTGTTTATGGTTTCCGCCGGCCTGACGCTCATCTTCGGCATGATGGGCGTGCTGAACTTCGCGCATGCGTCGTTCTACATGCTGGGCGCCTATGTCGCCTATGCGGTTTCCTCCGTCTTCGGCTTCTGGGCCGGCGTCATCGTCGCGCCGATCTTCGTCGGTATGACGGGCATGGCGGTCGAGCGCTTCCTTCTGCCGCGCGTGCATGTTCATGGTCACGCCCATGAGCTCTTGCTGACCTTCGGCCTGGCGCTGATCATCGAGGAACTCATCAAGCTCTTCTTCGGCGACTTTCCGGTAAATTACCAGATGCCTTCCGAGATGCGCTTCTCCGCCTTCCAGATTTTCGGCGCAGACTATCCCTTCTATCGGCTCTTCATCGGCGGCGTGGCGATCGTCATGTTCACGGTGCTCTGGCTGCTCCTGACCCGCACCCGCACGGGCATCATCGTGCGCGCGGCGGAACGCCTTCCGGCCATGGCTGAGGCGCTGGGACACAACATCCCGATGGTCTTCATGTTCGTGTTCGGCACCGGCGCAGCGCTGGCAGGGCTTGCCGGGGCGGTGGCCGGAGCGTTCTACCCCACCAATCCGAACATGGGCCTGGAGCTCGGCGTGATCGTGTTCGTCGTCGTGGTCGTCGGCGGCCTCGGATCGCTGAAGGGATCGCTCGTCGCGTCACTTCTGATCGGGCTCTTCTCCTCGTTTGCCGTCGGCCTCGACTGGTCGCTGGCAACGCTCTTCTCGCTGGTGGGCCTGGGTGACTGGGCGCGCTCCTTCGAAGGGCTGATGACGCTGGAGCTCTCCTCGGTCAGCGCGACAATTCCCTTTGCTCTGATGCTGATCGTCCTGTTGGTCCGCCCGGCGGGTCTCATGGGCGAGCGCAGCTAGAGAGAATGCCGATGCGTAACATGCTTCTTTCCATCGTCCTGCTGGCTCTGCTGATCGTCATCCCTCCGTTCATGGGGATTGCCTGGCAGAACGCGCTGGTCAACGTGCTGATCGCAAGCCTCTTTGCTCTGGCATTCAATCTGCTCATCGGTCAGGCCGGACTGCTTTCCTTCGGCCATGCCGCCTATTTCGGACTAGGAGCCTTCGCAGCACTTCATCTGATGATTGCGATCGAGGACGGGTTTCCTTTTCCGACGCCACTCGTTCCGCTCGCGGGTGCGGCAGTCGGTCTCCTCATCGGGCTCATCGCCGGCTACTTCGCGACGATGCGTTCGGGCGTCTATTTCGCTTTGGTCACGCTCGCGATCGCCGAGCTCTTCCATTCGCTGGCGCCGCGGCTGGAGGATCTCTTCGGCGGTGAAGCGGGTGTGTCCTCCATGCGGATGCCGTGGAGCGGGATCATTTTCGGCTCCACGCTGGAAGTCTATTACCTGACCCTGACATGGGTGGTGCTCTGCGGTCTTGCTCTCTGGTCCTACACCCGCACCCCCTTCGGCCGTCTCACGCTGGCCCTGCGTGACAACGAACAGCGCGTGCGTTTCCTCGGCTACAACGCCCATTCCTCAAAGGTGATCGTGTTTGCGATCTCGGCGATGTTCACGGGTGTGGCTGGCGCGCTCCTGGCAATCTCGAACGAGACGGCGAACTATTCGCTGTTTGCGAGCGACGTCTCGGCGCAGGTGGTCCTGCAGACCTTCGTCGGCGGGTCGACCATATTCTTCGGCCCTGTCATCGGCGCTGCAGCCTTTACCCTGTTCTCGTTTCTGCTTTCGGACGTCACGCGCTCCTGGGTGTTCTACCAGGGGCTGATCTTCGTGCTGGTGATGCTCTATGCGCCTGCCGGAATTGGCGGAGTGTTGCAGCACCACATTCGCAACCGCCGCCAGCTCGACTGGTCCCGCCTCGCAGGCCCGTATCTGGTCGCTATCCTCGGCGGCCTATTGGCCGCCGCCGGAGTGGTCTTTCTGACGCAAACTGTCTCCGTCCTCTTCGGCGAGGAGTATGCGATGGTGAGGCAGGCCGCGGCTGGAGGCTTGCCGCCCTATACGCTCTTCGGCATCGAATGGCGGCCGACCAGCCCTCTCACCTGGCTCGTCCCGCTGATCCTCCTGGTCTGCGGTATCACCCTGATGGATCGTGCGAGACGGCGCATCGATGCGCTCTGGGGAAGAATGGACGAAAGCAGGCAAGCCACGGCAGACGTCGCTGCGCTGGAAGGTGCAACATGATCGCCTCGCTCGAGGAGCAGCCGGCACTGAGGCTGTCGGGAGTTACCAAGGCGTTCGGCCCGATCGAGGTCATCAAGGGGCTGGAGCTCGACATTCGGCCGGGTGAGCGACATGCCGTGATCGGCCCCAATGGCGCGGGCAAATCCACGCTCTTCAACCTGATCTCTGGCATGTTCGCGCCTTCGTCCGGCGAAATCATGCTCAACGGACAAAGCATCGGCGGTCTGGCGCCGCATCGCATCAACAGGGCAGGGCTGGCGCGCTCGTTCCAGATCACCAACATCTTCCATCGTCTGAGCGTGTTCGAGAACCTGCGCATCGGCGTCCTTGCCCGCCACGGCGTACGATATGGATTGTTTCGCCCGATCGCGCGAATGCGGCAGGTGAACGAGGAAGCGGCCGAGGCGCTGTCCTGTGTTGGGCTCGAAGCTCGCGCTCACGACCTTGCAGGCGATCTGACCTATTCCGAGCAGCGGGCGCTGGAGATTGGCATGACGCTGACCACCGGCGCGGACGTCATCCTTCTGGACGAACCGACCGCCGGCATGTCGCGCGAGGAAACCGCGCAGGCGGTGGAACTGATCCGCTCCGTCACCGAGGGCAAGACCCTGCTGATGGTGGAGCACGATATGAGCGTGGTCTTCAGCCTCTGCGATCGTGTGTCGGTCCTCGTCTACGGCGACATCCTTGCAACCGATACGCCGGAGCGCATCAGCGCCAACCGCGATGTGCAGGAAGCCTATCTGGGTCAGGAGGCGTTATGAGCTTGCTCGATGTAAAGGGACTGCACGCCCACTATGGCAAGAGCCATATCCTGCACGGCATCGACCTGGAGGTGCCGGAATCCTCGGTCGTCTCCTTGCTCGGTAGAAACGGCTCCGGCCGCTCGACCCTGTTGAAGGCGATGATGGGTCTGGTGCCGCCGAGCGGGGGGAGTGTGACGCTGGACGGGGTTCAACTGGCTGGGCAGCGACCTTTCGACGTCTGCCGCCAGGGGATCGGCTACGTGCCCGAGGAACGGCTAGTTTTTCCTAACCTGACGGTCGAGGAGAACCTCACCATGGGGGTGCAGAAGGGAGCACCGGGGGCACATCGCTGGTCGGTCGACGAAATGTACGACTATTTTCCGCGCCTGAAGGAGCGACGTGCCATCCGCGCCGGCTATCTGTCGGGCGGTGAGCAGCAGATGCTGACGATCTGCCGGTCCCTTCTTGGCAACCCCCGCGTGCTGCTGATCGATGAGCCGACCGAGGGTCTGGCGCCCAAGATCGTGGAGGTGGTGATGGAGGTGATCCTCGATATCGGCCGCCGCGGCGTTGCAGTGGTGCTGGTCGAGCAGAAGCTGACGATCGCTCTCAAGGTCGCCCGGCAGGTGATGGTCATGGGTCATGGCGAGCTTGTCTTCAAAGGCACGCCCGAAGAGCTGGACGCTCATCCCGAAGTACGGCGCAACTGGCTCGAAGTGGCCTGAGATCGCGTCGCCCGCATGCAATCGAGTGGACAACAAATGAACATGATCGAGCGGATGAGCCCGCGCCCCGGTCTTCGGGTTCTGGTGACCGCCGGCGCTTCCGGTATCGGCTGCGCAATCGCCCGCGGCTTCCTGGAAGCCGAGGCGAAGGTGCTGATTTGTGATATCGACGAAGGGGCCTTGCGATGTTTCGCGAAGCATCATCCGGATGTCGCGGTCTGCAAAGCGGATATTGCCGACGAAGCCCAGGTCGACGCTCTTCTGGAAGCGACCGCGACGAAGCTCGGTGGTTTAGATGTTCTGATCAATAATGCCGGCATTGCCGGACCCACCGGGCCTATCGACAAAATGTCTGTCGACGACATCCGCCGCACCCTCGACATCGATTTGATGGGGCAATTCCTGGTGGTGCGCCGGGCCACACCGCTGCTGCGCGCCAGCGAAGCCGGGTCAATCATCAACATCTCCTCCGTGGCGGGGCGATTGGGCTACGCACTTCGTACCCCCTATTCGGCTGCGAAGTGGGGCATTGTCGGGCTGACCCAGAGCCTGGCGAAGGAGATGGGCCCCGACGGCATCCGGGTGAATGCGATCCTGCCGGGCGTCGTGCGCGGCGTGCGCATCGAAAGCGTCATTCGAGAGCGCGCCGCAGCCTCGGGTATCACCTATGAGGAGATGGAGGCCCAGTACCTTTCCAACGTCTCGCTGCGCCGCATGGTCGAGCCGGAGGATGTCGCCGCCATGGCGCTGTTCCTCGCCTCCCCCGGCGGTGCCAACATCTCCGGGCAAGCCATCAGCGTCTGCGGCAACGTCGAAAACATCTGAGAGCAAGGGAGCAGGAGAGTATGGCTCGATCATCCCGCAAGGTCATCACCACCTGCGCCATCACAGGCGGCATTCACACGCCGAGCATGTCTGCGTACTTGCCGATTACCCCGGACCAGATCACCGCGAATGCCATAGAAGCGGCTGAGGCAGGTGCGGCAATCCTGCACCTGCATGCCCGCAATCCGGAAGATGGCCGGCCGACGCAGGATCCTGCAGCCTTCGCGCGCCTCCTGCCGCGGATCAAGCAGGCGACAGATGCGGTGCTGAACCTGACCACCGGCGGAAGCCCTACGATGACCGTGGATGAGCGCCTGCAGCCGGCACTGAAGTTCGCGTCTCTCAACATGGGATCGATGAACTTCGGCCTCTACCCCATGCTCGGTCGCTATGAAAAATTTCAGCACGATTGGGAGCCGGCATACCTGGAGAAGACCCGCGACACCGTCTTCCGGAACACTTTCAAGGATATCGAGCACATACTGGAGCATTGCGGCGGCAACGGCACGCGCTTCGAATTCGAATGCTATGACACCAGCCACCTCTACAACCTGGCCCATTTCCGCGACCGCGGTCTGGTCCAGGGGCCGCTGTTCATCCAGACGGTCTTCGGCATCCTCGGGGGTATCGGCACCCACCCTGATGATGTTTTGCACATGAAGCGCACGGCCGACCGGCTGTTCGGTGATGAGTATGTCTGGTCCGTGCTGGGGGCCGGGCGCCGTCAGCTTCCCGTCACGACGATGGCCGCTGCCATGGGCGGCAATGTTCGCGTTGGGCTGGAGGATTCGCTTTGGGACGGTCCGGGGAAACTGGCGACCTCCAATGCCGTCCAGGTGCGCCGCATCCGGCAGATCCTCGAAGGACTGGGGCTGGAGATCGCCACTCCGGCTGACGCGCGCGAGATGCTCGCCCTCAAGGGCGCAGATCGTGTGCAGTTCTAGCGGCAGCAGAAGGGGAGACGGCCTATGAGGAAAGACCTGGACGGTCGTGTGGCGATCGTGACTGGAGCCGGTTCCGGCCTCGGGCGCTGCCATGCTCTGGCACTCGCTCGCGCCGGCGCATTCGTTGTCGTTAACGACCTGGCAGGGCCGGATGGTGCCGCCGGAGTCGCGGCACAATCGGTGGTGCGGGAGATCCTGGCTGAAGGCGGGCAAGCGGTGGCAGAACCTGCCGATGTCTCCTCATTTGCTGCCGTGGAAGCGATGGTGGAACGCGTGATCGCGCGGGTGGGACGCATCGATATCCTCGTCAACAATGCAGGCATCCTCCGGGATCGTTCCTTTGCGAAGATGGAGATGACGCACTTCGAGAAGGTCCTCGCCGTGCACCTTACCGGTTCGGCAAATTGCTGCCGCGCCGTCTGGGAGCAGATGCGCGCACAAATGTATGGCAGGATCGTTCTCACCACCTCCTGCTCCGGCCTCTACGGCAATTTCGGTCAGGCGAACTATGCCGCGGCCAAGACGGGGATGATCGGGCTTATGATGACGTTGCAGCAGGAGGGCCTGAAACACGGCATCCGCGTCAACTGCCTCTCGCCGCTCGCGACCACGGACATGACGGACGGATTGCTTCCCGCCGATACCGCTGCACGCCTCGATCCCGAAGCTGTTTCTCCGGCCGTTGTCTTCATGGCCTCCGACGACGCGCCTGAAAAGACCATCATCGGTGCCGGTGCCGGCGTCTTCTCCGTCGTCCATCTCATCGAGACTGAAGGCGTCTACCTGCCGCCGGAAGCGCGCAGCCCCGCCGATTTCCGCGCTGCATTCGAGGCGATGAGCGATATCTCGACCGCCCGGCATTTTGATACTGGTTTCGACCAGGCGACCGGCTTCATCCGTACCGCCGACCGTGCTCGCTCCAACAAACCGGGAGCAGCGATAGGTTGCCCGCTGTAGCGGCAGGAGCATCGTCTTGAACACAGACATCAAAAGCGTGACCGTGGTCGGAACGGGCATCATCGGCGCCAGCTGGACGTGCCTTTTCCTGGCTCACGGGCTGGATGTCGTCGCGACCGATATCCGAGAGGGAGCTGAGAACGAGTTGGAGCTTGCCGTCGAGCGCTGCTGGCCTTCGCTTCCCGATGCAGTGCTGGAAAGGAAGAAGCGCGGCACCCTGAGCTTCACTGCCGATCTCACCGCGGCATGCCGAGGAACAGGCTTCGTGCAGGAAAATGCCATCGAAAGGGTGGAGGAGAAGATCGACCTGATGCGGCAGATCGATGCCGCGACCTCTCCAGGGGTGGTGATCGCTTCCAGCTCCTCCGCAATTTCCGTCACCGACATGCAGAGTGCCTGCGCCCATCCGGAACGGGTGGTGCTGGGGCATCCCCTCAATCCGCCGCATCTGGTTCCGCTGGTCGAAGTCGTCGGCGGCGCCGGAACGGGGGAGACGGCGCTACGAAGCGCCGAGCACTTCTATCAAGACTTGGGCAAGACCACGATCCGGCTCGAGAAAGAGATCTACGGGCATGTCGCCAACCGCCTGCAGGCTGCCATCTTCCGCGAGGCGATCCACATTCTCGAGAGTGGCGTCGCCTCGGCCGAGGACATCGACCGCGCCGTCACTGATGGCCCTGGCCTGCGATGGGCCTTGATGGGACCGCTTCTGACCTATCGGCTCGCCGGCGGTGACCGAGGCATGCAGGGGTTCTGGGACATGTTCACCCCGATGCAGGACAAGCTCTGGCGCGAACTCGGGACGCCACTGCTCGACCAGGATCTGCAACAGCGCGTGACGGCGGCTGTGGAACGTGCCTACGACAAGGTCCCGCTGGAGGGCCTGGTTCGGAAACGCGACGCTGGGCTGCGCTGCATACTGGCGATGCGGCGTCCGGAACGTCATCTGTAAGGTTGGACCCCCAGGCTGCATGGCCGGTCTTTGGGCCTGCAAAAGGGGCCAGGCTCCCTAAAGCGAGCAAAGATAGGGCCGAAGGCGGCATTCCTTCGCAGCCGATAAGCAAGAACTATGCCTTCTTTGCAGGGAAGAGCCATGTCGCTTATGAATGACCGCAATCTACTGTAGTTCGTCCGTTAGCTGTCAGTCCGCTTGCGGCCCCGAGCGGTGCCCCGCGTCGTTTCTCCTTCGGCCAATCAAGGCCGACGAGAACTAACATAGGCCATTCTCATTTCGATAATGCTAGCCGAGAGCGCGCCGCATGGAACGCTGGAAAGAAGGTGGGAACTAAGCGACCGCTTACACAGAAGCAGATTTGGGCTGTTCGCTTCTTCCTCGATCGTGAGCGACGCATCCGTGACCGTGCCCTGTTCGACCTGGCGATCGACAGCAAGCTGCGCGGCTGCGACCTGGTCAAGATCAGGATCCGCGATCTGGTCGCCGGATCGGAAATTCGGGCCCGTGCGATCGTCGTGCAGCAGAAGACAGGTCGTCCAGTCCAGTTCGAGATCACCAGCGACATCAGAGCCAGCCTTCTGGCTTGGCTCGAGAGGCGTGGAGGCACGGTCGACGACTATGCATTCCCGAGCCGGATCAATCACGCCCAACACATGAGCACGAGTCAGTACGCTCGCCTCGTTGACGAGTGGGTGATCGCGATCGGCCTGCGCCCAGAGGAGTATGGCACTCACTCGCTTCGGCGCACAAAGGCGTCAATGATCTACAAAGCGACGGGCAATCTCCGCGCCATTCAGATCTTGCTCGGTCACTCCAAGATCGAGAACACTGTTCGGTATCTTGGCGTCGATGTGGAGGATGCGCTACTCTTGGCTGAGCGAACTGAAATCTGACATTGAAGCGGTCATCCGTCGTATCGCGGGTGACCGCTTCGGCTCGCAGGTCACCTTGCTGTTCCGACCATCGTTGGGGTGGTTTGCTGACCGACCGCTTTGGGCATGACGCCACCTAAGCCGACAACCAGTTAAAGTTAGACCGTTCGAACGAGCGCTTTCAGGAATGTCCGGCGTACTGCCGAACCAACTCCTTACTACCACCCACTAAACGATCTTCGCTCCGTGCTCCCGCCTTTGTACTATCTTCGCGACCTCGGCCGTGTGAAGGGTTCCCCATTCGCACAACGGAGCAAGAACGTCGGCCAGGCTTTGACCAAAGTCGGTCAGTTCGTACTCCACGTGAGGCGGTACCGTCTTGAAATCGATGCGGCGAATAACGCCGTCATCCGCCAGTTCCTTCAGGTGCTGGATCAGCATTTTCTCGCTCACATTCGTAACGAGCCGCCGGAGTTGGCCCGTGCGCTTGGACCCACTGGCCAAGTGATAAACGATAAGCGGCTTCCACTTGCCCCCAAGCACGGCCAAAACCGCTTCCAGGCCGCATTGAAAAATCCTTCCGCTCATTGGGAACTCCTAATCCTGATACTTACCAAATAGTCGGTACTAGATCCCAAGTCTGTTCTGTCCTAACTGGAACCGGCGACGATGTCGACGGGCGGAAGGTGATGTTTCGCCGTTGGGCGATCGTCGATCGACCATTCGCGGCTCCGCTGCGATCCGTTCGGATAGCCCAGCACAACGCCTCACCCATCCATCAACCGAAGGGAAGACCATGACCAAGATCCTCGTCACCGGCGCGACCGGCAATATCGGCCAAATGACCCTTCAACACCTCCTGAAGCGCCTACCCGCAAGTGATCTCGTCGGCCTTGCCCGCAATCCTGCCAAGGCGGCCGATCTCGCCGCCGAGGGGATCGAGATCCGTCAGGGCGACTATTTCGACCATGGATTGGTGCGCGCGTTCGAGGGAATCGAGAAGATAATGCTCGTGTCTGCCACAGCTTTTACTGATCGAAACACTCAGCACCAAAATGTTATCAGCGCGGCACGGCAGGCGGGCGTAAAGCACATCGTCTACATGCCGATCATCCACAAGGAAGGCTCCGACTTCGTCCTGCCGCAGGTCACCGAGCAGGACGTTTTCGCACAGGAGGCGATCAATGCTTCTGGGCTTCATTATACGATCATGCGCCATCCGCCATTTCTCGAAAGCATCGAATTCTACATCGGTGGAAACGCCCTGGAGACCGGCATTCATGTGCCGGTTGGCGAGGGCAAGGCGGGCTATGCCAGCCGTGACGATCTGGCCGAGGCAAATGCCGTTGTGCTCAGCGAAACCGGCCATGAAAACAAGGCCTACTCGCTGCTTGGCGATCCGGCCGTGTCCTTCGCGGATGTTGCACAGATCCTGTCGGAAATCAGCGGCAGGCCGGTGCCTTTCGTTGCCAGTTCGGATGAGGACTACATCGCTCACCTCGTGGCAGCGGGCCTGCCGAGCCGGCTGCCGGCTTCGCGCTGGCGTGGGTGCATGGCATAAACGCCGGGGAGTGGGACGGCAAAACGGGCGACCTGGAGAAACTCCTCGGCCGCAAGCCGACGACAGCGGCCGAGTTCCTGCGCGCCAATTATGCCGCACGCCAAGGCTAAGACCGTGAACTAGGGCGGCACCCATGCAGGGCTTTCGTTGAGTGACCTGAGATGATTCACGGTCCCCGAAAGAAGGACAGCGATGAATCGGGATCTTTTCTGGCTGACCGATGAGCAGTTTGCGAAGCGGAGACCACCGCGCCCGCCGACACAAGCCGCACGTGGATGACAGACGGGTAGTCAGCGGCATCATTCAGGTCATCCAAGGTGGTGGACGCGCTGGTTTGACGCCCCTGCCGTCTACAGCCCGTGAGGTGGAAAGATCCCTGTTGTTCAGGTTTGGTATCGGCAAAAGTCCCTATTGGCGGAGTGCCGCGAGCTTGGCCGCAACGATCGAGTTTCGAGAATCGACGCCGGCGCTTGGCCAGAGCTTCACGCGGCCCTGCTTTCTCGAAGCGCCTCCTTGAACAGTTCGAAGGCCGTCGTCCCCCTCCGATCGGGGTAATAGAGGTGGTAGCCGGCGAACGGCTCGCACCATGGCTCCAGCAGGCGGGTGAGACGCCCATCGGCAATCGGCGCCGCCACCAGGTCCTCCAGTATGTAGAGGATGCCGAAACCCTCGAGAGCGGCGGCCACCAGCAGGTCGCCGTCGTTGAACACCGGCCCGCGGCCTGGCTTGACCGTCACCACACGGCCGTCGCGCTCGAACGACCAGGGGGACAGGTCACCACGTGCGTCGCCGTAGGCGACACAGCGATGCGCCATGAGGTCGGCGGGCTCCATCGGCGCCGGATGGTCGCTCAGATAGCTGGGAGCGGCCACCACCGCGACGCGAAGCGGAGGCCCGACCGCCAGCGCGATCATGTCCTTCTCCAATCGCTCGCCTAGCCGGATGCCCGCATCGTAGCGGCCCGCCACGACGTCGGTCATCCCGCCCTCCACGCACACCTCCACCTCTATGCCGGGGTGGCGGCGCATGAAGGACGGGAGCATCGGCCACAGCACTGTGTCGGCGGCGTGTTTGCCCGTCGTGATCCGGACGGTGCCGACCGCTGCCCCGCGTGCCTGGGACAGCGCCTCGATCTCGTCGGCCAACCCGGCCAGTGCCGGCGACAGGGTGGCGAGCAGGCGCTCGCCGGCAGCGGTCGGGGCGACGCTGCGCGTTGTGCGGGAGAGCAGGCGAAAACCGAGTTGGCCCTCCAGCCGCTTCATGGTCTGGCTCAACGCCGACTGCGTGACTCCGAGCCGCCTCGCGGCGCGCGTGAAGCTGCGATCGGAGGCGATCGCTGCGAAGACGGCGAGGTCGCCGAGCTGATCCGGACGCATTGATGATCTCCGCTACTGAGGCCTATTACTGATTAGGCGGTTATCACGATCTATTAGCATGGCTACATAACTAGTCACAGTGGCAGGAACGAGGAGCAGGCAATGGGCGGGGTTTGGCTGGTGACTGGCGCGAGCCGCGGGCTTGGACGCGAGATCACGCGCGCGGCGCTCGATGCGGGCGAGACGGTCATGGCGACGGCACGGTCCGCGGATGCCGTGCGCGATGCCTGCGGCGAACACGGTCGCCTGCACGCCCTCCCACTCGATATCACCGACGCCGAAGCTGCGAAGTCGGTCGCCGGCGAGACCGCCGAGCGGTTCGGTGCGATCGACGTGCTGGTCAACAATGCCGGCTATGCCGAACTCGGTTTCTTCGAGACGTTCACCGATGCCGCGGTACGGCGTCAGTTCGAGGTCAACCTGTTCGGCACGATGAACGTCGCGCGCGCGGTCGCCCCTCACATGCGTGAGCGTCGCTCGGGCCTCATCGTCACCATCTCGTCGGTCAGCGGGCTGGTCTCCAACGCTGGCGGAGCGGTCTACTCGGCGTCGAAGTTCGCGATCGAGGGATGGATGGAAGGCTTCGCGCAGGAGCTGGCACCGTTGGGCGTTCGCTCGCTCCTGGTCGAGCCAGGGATGCTGCGCACCGATTTCATGGACCAAAAGTCGGCGAGCTTCGGCAGCATCGACATTCCAGACTATGCCGAGGCGATTGCGCAGTATCGTGCGTTCGTGGATGAGGCCAACGGCAACCAGCCGAACGATCCGAAGCTGCTCGCCGCGCGGATCGTAGCGCTTGCTTCGCAGGACGATGTGCCATCGCGGCTCGTGTTCGGCGACGACGCGCGCCAGTGGGCCGGCGCGAAGGTCGACCAATTGCGGCAGGAGATCGCCCAGTCCGCCGATCGCGATTGATGCGAGAGATCAAGGCGCCGGCAAAGGAGATGATTGCTCGTCCCCGGCAGTGATCCTCGGGCGCTTCCCACGAAGCGAAACGTGAAGCCGGATAAGCGCGGACAAGGTTTGCTGAGACACCGTCGGGGCAAAGCTCTCCCAATCTGTTCTCAATAGGGCCTTTTCCGAAATCGGCCGACGCAGATCGGGAAAGAGGATAATTGCTTTGTGCCCAGAGGCTGGCTCCAGGCGCGCCCGGCGAGCCGGCGGAACGGCCGGGACGTCGCGCGATCAAGCCCATTGATCGACTTGAGAGGTCTGCACTAAAACGGCAGCTATCCGCTCGCGCTGTCCAATAGAGGACGGTCTGCAAGCGGCGCCAAGTTCGCCGAGTCGGCTTCGCGCCTGATGCACGCTTACAATCTGCTCGGGCGCAGACAAGCGAAGTGTTGACGTCCGAACCTTCGAACACGGTCTGGACGGCTGGCCGGTTCGACTCCCTTATCTCGAAGTCCCCGGGCAGACTGCATGACAGCCCGCACACTCCGTCTCCATCTTCAACTCGAGCAGCGCACGGGAAAGACGGTCATCCTCATTCATCCGTGAGGGACCGTGGATAATCATCCCGCCGCCTGCAACACTTCTGCTTGCCCGATTGGTCCGGGCGCTTTCCTTGGATGAACCGTCATACGGAACGGGCCGAAATGGTCATCGCACGGCCCCGGTTTCGGCCCGTGCTGGGGTGTCGATAACCGCTTGACCACGAAGAGGCGTGCCTGAAACTTTAGTAGACAATCGCAGTCATATTTTTGTAGACGTGTCGGCGAGCGGAGAGTTTGCCGATGGCGGGACAGAATTGGACGATCAAGGACGAGATCCGCGACTATTGGTCGGGGCGCGCCGCGTCTTTTGATCTTTCACCGGGACATGAAATCTTCGCGGAGGACGAGCGCCATGCATGGCATGCGCTGATCGAAAAGCACTTAGGAGCCGGAGCCGGCCGGGACGCCCTTGACCTTGCTTCCGGCACCGGCGTGATATCGCGGCTTCTGTGCGAGCGCGGCTATTCCGTGACCGGGCTCGACTTTTCCGAACCTATGCTGGAACGGGCGGAAGCCAAGGCCAAGGCACACGGACTCGACGCGAGATACGTCATGGGCGACGCCGAGAACACGCTTCTGGCCGATGCGGCCTATGACGTCATCATGACCCGGCATCTGGTATGGACCCTGCCCGATCCAGCGGCCGCGTTCGCGGATTGGTTCCGGGTGCTGAAACCCGGCGGGAGGGTCCTGATCGTGGATGCCGACATGGCGGCGCGGACTCTGCGCTCCCGGCTCCTGAGGAAAGCCGCAGCCGTTCTCAAGCGCTTCGCCGATACGGCCGATAGGCCTGGGGTTGACAAAGAGCGTCACAACCGCATCGTTGCCCAGGTGCATTTTTCCGGCGGAGCGCGCGCCGAGGACGTCGCGGCGCTGCTTCGCGACGCCGGATTCCAAAACATCGCCATCGACCGCGGCTTCTCGCCCATACGCAGGGCGCAGGGCCGTCACATGCCGCTTCACCAGCGGATCGATCGAGCCAGCCAGGACCGCTATGCGATCCAAGCCAGCAAACCCGTTCAACAAGCCGTGCAAGCACCGGGCGACAGCCTGCGCGCGGCATGACAGAGATGGAGATTTGCATGCTGGATAACGCAATGCGCATGCGCGCAGCGATCCGCCGTTCCCTGCTGATGATCGCATGGCTCGCGGCCGCGCTGATCGCGGCGGCGGGCATGGCGAGCGCACAGGAGAAGATCACCGTCACCGATCTTGCCGGGCGGACTGTCGAGGTGCCGCACGGCGCCAAGAAGGTCATCCTCGGCGAAGGGCGCATGTTCTATGCCACGGTCGTGCTGGACAAGGACAGCCCTTTCGACCAGCTCGCCGCAATCGGCGATGATCTGCCGAAGTTCGATCCCGACACCTGGAACAAGTATCTGGAGCGTTTCCCAGACGCGAAGGACGTTCCGATGATCGGCGCTGCCGCCTCCGCCGATTTCAGCTTGGAAAAGGCGCTGGAGCTCGATGCGGACGTGCTGGTCGTCACGCTCGGCTTCTATGACAAGATCCGCGAGAGCGGCATCATCGACACGCTGGAGAAGGCCGGCGTGCCGACCGTCTTCGTCGACTTCCGCGAACGGCCGACGCAGAACACCGTGCCGTCGATCCTGCTTCTGGGCCGAATCTTCGGCAAGGAAGCCGAGGCACAGGCCTTCGCCGACTTCTACATGGCGCAGATGCGGCGGGTCTATAACGTGACCACCCGCCTGAAGCCCGACCAGCGTCCGACCGTCTTCGCCGAGCGTGCCGCCGGTCTGGATCCTGCCGTCTGCTGCAACACCTTCGGCAACTTCAATTTCGGCGAGTTCGTCGCCGAGGCTGGCGGCTTCAATATCGGCACGAAATACTTCACTGGCGTCAGCGGTGTATTGAACCCGGAGGCGCTGGTGGTCGAGGATCCCGACTACATTCTGGCCACCGGCGCCAACTGGTCCGGCTCCAACCCCGGCAACATCGCCGTGTGGCTCGGCTACGAGGCCGATCCCACCAAGGCGAAGGAGCAGCTCCAGGGCCTGATGCAGCGCACCGGCTTTCCGGAGTTGAAGGCGGTGAAGGCCAATAACGTCTTGGCCGTCTACCATCAGTTCTACCAGAGCCCCTACCACTTCGTGGCGGTGCAGGCCTTGGCCAAGTGGCTGCATCCCGACAAGTTCGCCGACCTCGACCCGCGGGCGACCTTCGAGGAGCTGCACGAGCGCTTCCTGCCCATCGACGTGAGCGGCGTCTTCTGGACGACGCTCGATTAGGTCTGGCGCCACGGCCGCGAAAACCGGCCGCAGTCTCTCTCAAACAGCGGAGTAAAGCCTTGGCGGAGATGACCATCATGCGAGCCGGAGAGCGCTATCGCCGCCGGATTTTCCGCCAGTCGATGTTCGTGGCGGGGGCATTCGCCGCGCTGGCGGTCGCCATTTGCGTTGACATTGCCATCGGGCCGGGCTGGTACGGCCCGATGGAAGTGCTGACGGCGCTCGTTGCACCTGAAAACGTTGACCCCAAGCTGGCCATCATCGTCTGGGATGTGCGCCTGCCGGTGGCGGTCATGGCGATCCTGGTCGGTGCCATGCTGGGCGTGGCGGGCGCGCAGATGCAGACGATTCTGCACAATCCGCTCGCCGATCCCTTTACCCTCGGCATTTCTTCCGCCGCGAGCTTCGGCGCGGCGCTTGCCATCGCCCTCGGCATCGGATTGCTGCCGATGGGCGGGTCCTTCTTCGTCACAGCGAATGCCTTCTTCTTCGCGCTTGCGACATCGCTGGTGCTGTTCCTGTTCACCCGAATGCGCGGCGTCACAATCGAGACCTTCGTGCTGGTCGGCATCGCGCTGTTCTTCACCTTCAACGCGCTCCTCGCTTTCATCCAGTACCAGTCGTCGGAAGCGCAGCTTCAGCAGATCGTGTTCTGGATGATGGGTAGCCTCGCGCGCGCCAGCTGGACCAAGATCGGCATCTGCGCGCTCCTGCTTGCGCTGGTCGTCCCGCTGGCCTGGGCACGCAATTCCATGATGACCGCGCTTGCCATGGGCGACGAACGGGCGGCCAGCCTCGGGGTTCCGGTCGCCCGGCTCAGGCTGGAGATGTTGACGTCCATTTCGCTGCTGGCGGCGACGGCGACCGCCTTCGTCGGCACCATCGGGTTCGTGGGCCTTGTCGGCCCGCATATCGCGCGTATGCTGGTTGGCGAGGACCAGCGCTATTTCCTGCCCGTCTCGGCTGCGGCCGGCGCCATCATCCTGTCGGCCGCCTCGACCCTGTCCAAGGGGATAACGCCCGGCGTGATCTATCCGATCGGCATCATCACCGCGCTGGTGGGCGTGCCCTTCTTCCTCAGCCTGATCCTCTCGATCCGCAAGGAGACGTGGCGATGAGCCTGGAGATCAGCGGCCTCGGTTTCGGCTATCGCACCCACAAGCTGTTCGACAGCCTCGACGCGCCGTCACTGCGGCGCGGCGAGGTCACGGCTCTGGTCGGCCCCAACGGCGTCGGGAAGTCCTCTCTGTTCCGGCTGGTGGCGGGCCTTCTGAACCCGTCCTGCGGCAGGATCTGCCTCGACGGCTGCAACATATCGGGTATGTCGGACCGGCACCGGGCCGAGCGCATCTTCCTGCTGACCCAGCACACGGCGATGCGCGCCACGCTCGGCGTATTCGACGTCGTTCTGCTTGCCAAGCGCGGCTGGAGGGGTGGCAGGGCCACCGGCGACGACATTGCGCGCGTGGAGCAGGCTCTTGAGGAGCTCGGCATAGACCACCTTTCCGACCGGCTCGTCACCGAGTTGAGCGGTGGGCAGCAGCAGCTCGTAGCGCTCTGCCAGGCGCTCGTGCGCGATCCCGATGTCCTGCTGCTGGACGAGCCGACCAGCGCACTGGACCTGCGGCGCCAGCTCGAAGTCATGAGCCTTGTGCAGAGGGTGACACGCGAGCGCCGCATCGTGACGGTTACCGCCTTGCACGATCTAGGGCTTGCCTGCCGGTTCGCGGACAGGTTTCTCCTGCTGCACGAGGGTTCGATAGCGGCGGACGGCTCCCCCTACGAAGTGCTGGGCGCGAAAGTGACAAGTGATGCCTACGGTGTGCGGCTCGCCATCGAGGAGGCCACCAACGGTGCAATCATGGTCCACGCGGATCTCCTCGAGCCCAGGCGCTCTCAGATAACGAACAGTTGAGACTGCACCCGATTGTGAGCTGCGTGGTAGGAACATCAGCCACCATTGTGCGCAGCTAGCCGCGATTGAGACGGAAATCGATTTCCGCTGGGGATCACTGTCGGCGCACTGGCAATGACAAGCGCCGTGTCGGCACCGTCATTAACGAAGCGGAGAGCGGCATGAGGGCTTTCCGAACGATCGGCGAGAAACTAGCCGCCGGCTGTCGCAAGATTTCTCGGATATGGGCGACTTTCGCACCTGATTGTTGCGGCAGAATTCCCCTGTTCTTCAAGAACTGATGATCTGTCGCGATTTTCAGGCACAATCTTTCCGGCATGCCGGACCCGGCCCTATTCGGCCGCCGCGGGCTTCCCGCCGCTTGCGATCAGCGCGCCGATGGCGTCGGCCTTGGCCGATCCGGCCTCGAAGGAGAGCGCCTTGATCTGCTGCTCGGCCGTCCCTGCTTCAACCACCTGCCGAGCAATCTTTTTTTCGGTGCGACCGGCGGCGGTGAGCTGAGCCTGCGTGCGCACGGGGTTCGCCCGGCGCTCGGCGCGGCTGCGTTTCTCGTAGAACGCGTTGCCGCCGGCTTCGAGCACGTAGTGCATGTTGTCGTACGGGAAGCTCAGGCCCGCCTGATGAAAGAACTTGGCATTCTGGACTTTCGGATGACGTTCGCCCTTGAGCACCGCGTCGGCCGCCGCCATCACATCGGGTAGCGCCTTGGATTTCATCTTGCGCGTCATAACGCCAGGCGCGAACTGGTTCTTCTGAGCGACGACCCCGCAGACCGTATCAGGATATTCGCCCGATTCGACCCGGTTCATCACCACGCTGCCAACCGCGATCAGCCCTTCGCGGCTTGAACGGTGCGATTCGAAAAACATGGCGCGAGCCAAGCACTCCCTTTCTTTTGCGGTGTAGGACCCAGGCTTGACAGACGAAGTGACGACGTCATCGAGAAGGCTGGTGCTGGAGGTGCAGGCGGCAACAGCGAGCGACAGGACAACCGCCGATGCGGCGACCGGGAGCCGAGTAAACACGATACAAACCTCTCCAAACGGCCCCCACCGCTTCGTGGCAGGTTTTGAAAGGACTGTTTGGGGCGAAAAAGAGGCGGGTACGGCTTCCATCACGATCCTTAATTCGCTTTGGTATGCGCTGCGGACGCCACGCCAGAGCCTACAGCCCGAATTCTTCGACATTGGGCCGATAGATGGTTACGCCGAGCTCCTCTTCGCGTGGCCGCCCTGTCGTGGTGATAGCTTAAAGGACGCCGCTGTAGTCCACTCGACGTCCGGGATTCGGCTGGCAGTCGAACGGCAGCTACTCAGTTTTTCAGCCGGAACCGGGCAGGCAGCAACCGGCCTCGAACACGTCATTCGGCAATCGGCTTGGCGACGACCGCTGGGTCCGCAATCTCGACCTACAGCTTCGACGTCAGCAATGGCAGGTATCGGGCCGAGGCAAGGATATTCTCAACGGCTGAAGCGAGGCGCGTAGCGGTCGTTTCTGTTTCACCAACCAGATGTTTGTGGTTGGTTGCGAGGTGATTTGAACCTAATTCTAAGCTATTGATTTTATTGACGCACATTCTGCGATCGCCATACCTCAAAGCATAATCTCTGCAACACATTGAATATGCTAAGACTTTTTGGCGGGCTTGGTTGCGGGGGCATGCAATCATCTTTACTTGCGACCGCCCTCTTCACCTCACTCCATGCTGCTCCGGGTCGACACAGCGCTCCTTGGAGAATTATTTCGCACAGCAGCGTAGTCTTACTGTGTCATAAAACTGTTTTGGCAGCATGGACATCGTGGCAGCCGCCGCGCCAAGGCGTGGGCGAGCCTAATCCTGATGGTGGCGATGGAGTTGGTGACGTGGCGTTCGGGGCGCAGCGGCGGCACCGCGGGGTCGATAATCTTCGGGTAGCGCAGGTGCCTTGAGGAGCGGCGCTGAGCGTGGGGCTGAGGGGGGAATCAGACTCCGTTCGGAGACCAGGAATCCGTAAGCGGCGATGGCGAGCGTGGCGTGGTGATGGAAGCCGCGCCAACCTCGGCCCTCATAATGGCCAAGACCGATCTCCTGCTTGAGTTCCTGATAATCCCGTTCAATCCGCCATCGCAGCTTGGCCTGATCGACGAGAGTGGCGAGCCTGGTATCTTCCGGCAAGGTCGACAGCCAGTACTTGGCCGGCTCGACCTCGCCGTCCGGCCACTCGATCAGAAGCCATTCCTTGGCGCGCGGCTCAGAGCGCCAGTAGTCGCGATGGGCTGGGCGGACCAGGACGGTGGCAAAGCGTGAGGTAAGCGGCGCCTTGGAGCCCTCGCGCCAGGTGATCTGACGCCAGGCATCCTCGGGCAGGGCTTGCGCCAGCTCCTTGGCCGAAACGGGCGTGTGCCCGGCCTGGCGCCGGACGCGTGAAGGTGGGCGGCCGTGGCCGCTCCACGGCTTGGGCGGCAGCGGCCCAGTGCCCGGCGACCACAAGCGGATCGAGGACTGGACTCCGGCGACATAGGTCAAGCCCATCTCCGTCAAGCCGGTGCGGAAAGCGGTGTCGTTGCCGTAACCGGCATCGGCCAGCACGACGCCCGGCGATATGTCGTTATCCAGCGCCGCCCGGATTTGGGTGAGCGCAATTTCGGGCTTGGTGCGGAAGACAACGTCCTCCGGCACGCCCGCCTTTTTCCGCCGATCGGGATCGTTGGCCCAGCTTTCCGGCAGATACAGTTGATAGGCGACCGGCAGGCTCGCCTGGTCGGTGGCAACCGACAGACTGACGGCGATCTGGCAGTTGTCCTGCTTGCCGAGCTGGCCGCAATACTGCCGCGCCACCCCCACCGAATGCTTCCCTTTCTTGGCAAAGCCGGTGTCGTCAACGATCCAGGCGCGGATCGGCGCCTGACGCTCCAGCGCCGGCAGCACTTCAGCCCGCACCACGGCGAGCACGGCATCGTCCGACCAGTCCGCTTTCGCCACGAAATGATGCAGCGACTGGTGCGCCGCCTGCACACGTCCCGGCTCAATTCGGGCCGCCATCGGCTCGACGCTCTTGCGCTCACCGGGCAAAAGCAGCCCCGTGCAATAGGTCTTCAGCGGCGCCACCCGGTCAGCATGACCCAATGCCGAGGCGAGCGTCTCGACATAGGCTGCAAAACGCGATTCACTCGTTTCGATTCCCTCCTGGCGATCCATAGCTCCCTCCACTTGAAGCGCGAATCGCCATTGTCGCAATCAATCGTTAACGAAACTTATGACACAGTAAGAGTAGGAAACAGAACCAACGACCTCACACGCGTAAAGTTGTGCTTTTATCAGCGTGGCTCATGTGCTGACGCAATGGCTGTCGACGGAGTTGGCGCTATTTCAACAATCCCGCCGATACTTAAATAACTGTGATCCTAACGTAAGCCAGCTTAAATAGGCCTACCGCTCTCGGTCAGTGCTGTTCGCACCTGGCACCACAAGCTGTTCGCATTTGGCCTCGACCCAACCGCCACGACGTATGTCATCGGAAGCAGGAATGTCGACATCGTCGATATGATGTCAACCTGGGGCCTACTCCACAAGCTGCCGTTCCCTAACCTCCTATCTGCGCCGCTCTCGGTCGAGAACGACCGGCTTCGAAGTAGACGTTGCATCTCTTCCCCGAAACCGGACATAGAGCGCAGCCAGCGCGATCACCCGCCGGATTTCCTCCCCCCGAGAGCGGATATCGTTGTGATCAATGGCCTCACCTTCTCGGTCATTTCCCGTACGACCGACGAAGTGCGAAAGGGGCCAAGAAGTTGACTTGGCCATTCGTCGGCACCCAGGCCTCGGCGTCAGCGGATATAAATCGTAAGGCCCCCTTCATCATCCATTGTCGCGGCAACGACGCGCCCGATGTCAACCGAACGTCGTCTGAGTTCCTGTTCGATTGAGTCATTGCTTATGATCGCGGTTTGCACCATCGCCCAACCGTCATCGGTTTTGCCGAGGGCAGTCTCCAGCGCTTGATATTCGTCGCTCGACTCGAAGGGGCTCAGGTCCACCACTTCAAGACGAACATAGGAATCGATCTCACGGAGCTCGTTCGCGCTCAGATCGTCGACCCCAAGCGCGGCTATGATTTCATGAATATTCACTTCGCGATTGGTCAGGCCGCCTCCTGGCGCGGTTACCGGCCAGCTTCCGAATGCGATCAACGCGATGAGCCAAATAGCACTCGATTTCATCGCAACTCCTTGCCGAAAGTGACCCTCGTCAATCGTTGCACACGGCACTCCCGTTGTCACTTGACAACGCGCGCACCACAAACGACGAGGAACGCGGCGAGTAATGTGCGTCAACCCATACTCGAACCGAGCGTTAGGTTATGTTTGCGTCCGTCCAGCGGAACGCGCACGCACGCGCTGGTACACTGAAGAGGTTCCCCGTCCATGACCGCGAACCAGTCACCTGAACCGCGTCGGATCGAATTGTCTATGCGGATGTTATAGTGAGTCGTGCCCACACGCACTGTGGCTTCAAATCCCGGCCAGGCCGACGGGATACACGGGTCGACGATGAGGAAGTTCCCGTCGCGCCGGATGCCCAGAATGCCCTCTATGCCAGAACGGTACATCCAGGCGGCGGAGCCGGTGTACCAAGTCCATCCGCCCCGACCGACATGCGGCGCGACGGAATAGACGTCGGCGGCAACGACATAGGGTTCGACCTTGTAGCGCTCGATATCCGCAGGCGTAAGCGCGTGGTTGATCGGATTGAGTAACGAGAACAGATCGTGCGCCTTCTCGCCCGCACCCGATTTCGCAAAGGCCAAGATCGCCCACATCGCCGCATGGCTGTACTGGCCTCCATTCTCGCGCAGGCCGGCCGGATAACCCTTGATGTAGCCGGGGTCGTGCGGCGTCTTGTCGAAGGGTGGCGTGAACAGAAGCGCCATGCTGTCGTCACGGCGGATAAGATGCTTCTCCAGCGATGCCATTGCCGTTGCCGCCGGGATCGGATCGGCGGCGCCCGACAGGACGGCCCAGGACTGGGCGATGGAGTCGATCCGGCATTCTTTGCTATCCTTCGAACCGAGCCAGGTTCCATCGTCGAAGGTCGCTCTGCGATACCATTCACCGTCCCATGCATGGTTCTCGAGCGCCTCACGGACGGAGGCTGCGTGAGCACGCCAGCGCTCGGCGCGCGATGGGCTGCGGCTTTCCGCCAGGGGAGCGAACAGCTCGATGGTGTGCACGAGCAGCCAGCCGAGCCAGACGCTTTCGCCCTTGCCGCCCTCGCCGACCCGGTTCATGCCGTCGTTCCAGTCGCCGGTGCCGATGAGCGGCAGGCCGAGCTTGCCGGTAAGTTCCAGGCACTGGTCGAGGCCGCGGGCGCAGTGCTCGAACATGGAAGCGGAGTCGGCCGCCTGCGTAGGATGGAAGAAGGCGTCGTGCTCGCCGGCGCCAAGCGGTGGGCCGTCGAGGAACGGGACGATCTCATCCAGGATAGCGGCATCACCCGAAGTATTCACGTAGGTCGCCGCTGCGAATGCGAGCCAGACCCGGTCGTCGGAAATCCGCGTGCGGACTCCCTGCCCCGATTGAGGCAGCCACCAATGCTGGACATCGCCTTCGACAAATTGCCGGCCGGCGGCGCGCAGGAGATGCCGCCGCGTCTCCTCTGGCCTTGCCAGCGTCAAGGCCATGCCGTCCTGAAGCTGGTCGCGGAAACCGTAGGCCCCGCTCGCCTGATAGAAAGCCGAGCGCGCCCAGATGCGGCAGGCAAGCGTCTGGTACAGGAGCCAGCCATTGAGCATGATGTCCATCGCGCGATCCGGGGTCTTGACCTGGACCGCCTGCAAAAGGCCGGTCCAGTGGTCTGTCACCTCCTGGAGAATGGCATCGAGATCGGCCGCGCGATAACTCACAAGCAGCGCCTGGACCTCCTCCTGGGAGCCGCACTGCCCGAGAAACGAGACGATTTCGACCGTCTCGCCTGCGCCGATCTCGATGGTCTGCTGCAAGGCCGCGCAGGGATCGAGGCCGGCGCCGGTGGTCCCGGACAGCGGCCAATGGCCGGTGAGCGCGCGAGGTGCCGACGGGTTGCCATAGCGGCCAAGGAACTCGGCTCGGTCGGCCGTCCATGCGGTCTGCCGCCCGCCCAGATCGGCAAAGGCAATGCCGCCGGAGGAATTGATGCTCCAGGGATTGCGCGCCAGCATCGCGCCAGTGGTCTCATCGATCTGCGTCACCAGGAACGGCGCCGTGGCGCTGCGCGAGGTGCCGAGCACGAGTTCAGCATAGCTCGTGACCGACAGCCGGCGGGGGCGATCGGAAAGGTTTCGAAGGGTCAGGCGCGAGATTTTGATGGGGTCGGACAGGGGCACGTATTGCAGGAGATCGAGCGCGATGCCGTTCGCCTCATGCTCGAAACGGCTGTAGCCGAAACCGTGGCGCGAGACATAGGTGCCGCTGTCGCGGATCGGCTGCGCGGTCGGGCTCCACAGGTCGAGGGTCTCTTCGTCGCGGATGTAGATCATCTCGCCGCTCGGATCGACCACGGGATCGTTCGACCATGGCGTAAGCTGGTTCTCGCGGCTGTTTTCCGCCCAGGTGTAGCCGCTTCCTTCCGCCGAGACCTGAAAGCCGAAATCGGGGTTGGCGATCACGTTGATCCATGGCGCGGGCGTGACGGCGCCACCGCTGAGGATCGTCACATATTCCCGTCCATCCTTGTCGAAACCGCCAAGCCCGTTGAAGAACTCAAGCGGCGGCGTGTGCGACGCAGACGGCTCGGAGAGCTGCCGCACCGGCTTTTGCAGGAGAGTGACTGAGGTGTCATTGACGGATAGGATCGGCAAACGATCGAGTTGTTCGGCTATCGATCCAAGGCGTGCCGAGCATGTGACACGGGCAATAGAACGGAGCCGGTCACGCGCCTCGGCGCTCATCAGATCAGCGCGAAGGGTAAAGACGGAGCCTTGCGCCAGCTCCAACCCGAAGCGCGGCCGTGACTGGCTGCTGCGCACGGCGGTCTCGATTGCAATCTGCAGGTCCTGCGTATAGGAGGATGCCCGCTCATTGATAATCACCAGGTCGACCGCAAGGCTTTTCATCCGCCAATATTCATGGGCGCGCAGCAACTGGCGAACCTGGGCCATGTCTTGGGGATCGTCTATGCTCAGCAAGACGATCGGCAGGTCGCCGGAGATGGCGAGATGCCAGAGGCCCGATTGCGGGCCGGCGCCGCGGACAATCTTTTCGGATGGCGCCCGGTAGCGCCGGTCGGCGTAGAGGATGGGGGCGGCCAGGCGTTGAAAGTCGGCGGCCTCTCCGGCATCGACGTCGAGATGGCGGAGCTGGACCTGCCCTTGGGTCCACGCCAGCGTCCTGGCACGTTCGAACGCGCTGCGGTCGTGGTGTTTGTCGATCATGTCCATGAGCTCGGCGCGCGACGATGCAACAACGGTCCAGTAGCCGATACGCGCGACCTTTCCGGGTGCGATCCTCACGCGCTGGCGCAGCGAGAAAATGGGGTCGAGTACCGTCCCAACGGTATTCGAGAGCGAGCCTCCTTCCGCAATGGCTGCCGCGGTGCCTGTGGACCGGCCGCGCCCGACGAAACGAGCCCGATCGGTCTCGTACTGCGGATCGGAGACGATCTCGCCTTCTACGACGGCGAGGTGGGCAGCCCATACCTGCGTCTCCGCGTGCGAGCGCAGGCGCCGCGTCGCGATGAGCGCGCCGAACTCGGCGGCATACTCAGTCTGCACGAACATCTTTGAGAATGCCGGATGCGCCATGTCGGCGGCGGGCGGTGCCAGGACGATTTCGGCGTAGGACGTGATCTCGATCTCACGCGGCCGCCGCCCTCCATTGCCCAAGGACACACGGCGGACCTCGCAATCGTCTTCGCCGGAAACCAGAACGTCCATCGTTGTCGTTAGGTTGCCATCGCGGTGTGTGAACTGGGCGCGATCCTCGTCGAAGATGACTTCGCGATTGTTCCCCTCGACGCCAAGCGGCTGGGCGCCGACGGACCACACCTCGCCGTTATCGACATCGCGCAGGAAGATGAAAGAGCCCCAGTCGTCGCGGGTGGCGTCCTCGCGCCAGCGCGTGACGGCGATATCGCGCCAGCGACTATAACCCGCCCCCGCAGCGGTGAGCATCACAGCATAACGGCCATTCGACAGCAACTGGGTGACCGGAGGGCCTGCCGCGGTGGCGATAATGCGGCGCGAGGTGGGGATTTCCAGACCCGCAGTAGCCGGGGAAACCTTTGCCTCTTCGGCCTTCGGATGGCCGGTCGCAACGTTGCGGGGCATGCGTTCCTGCAGCAGGAGCTCGCAAGCCTGGATCATCGGCTCGCGATGGAAACGGGCGCGCATCTCGCCATCGTGCAGCGTGTTGGCGATAGCCACGATGGTCATGCCCTGATGATGCGCCATGAAAGTTCGGACAATGGCGACATTCTGCTTCTCCGGAAGCCGTGATCGGGTGAAATCCAGCGCTTCGAAGAAGCCGTAGTGGCCGCTGGCACCGATTTTCGCGAGGCGGGCGTAGTTTTCGCGCGCACCTTGGGGATCGATCATCGTCGCAAGCCCCGTCGCGTAAGGGGCGATCACCGCATTCTCGGAAAGACCGCGCTTCAGACCAAGACCTGGAACGCCGAAGTTGGAGTACTGATAGGTCAGCTCCATGTCGCGGGCGTTGTATGCGGACTCGGAGATCCCCCACGGAATGCCGAGCGACCGCGCGTAAGCCTGTTGGCGAACCACCACCAGCCGGTTGGTCTGTTCGAGCAGACTGCCGGCCGGAGCGCGCACGACGAGCGAGGGCATCAGATATTCGAACATCGAGCCTGACCAGGAGATCAGTGCCGATGCGTTTGCGAGCGGCGTCGCCGCCCGCCCCAGGCGAAACCAGTGCCGTGTCTCGACGTCGCCCTTGGCAATGGCGAAAAGGCTCGCAAGCCTAGCCTCCGACGCGAGCAAATCGTAACAGCTCGGGTCGAGGCTATCGTCGGCAAGGGAATAGCCGATCGACAACAGTTTGCGTTCGGAATCGAGAAGAAAGGCGAAGTCCATCGCCAGCGCCATCTCGCGGGCACCCGCTGCCAGTGCCTGTAGCCGCTCGTTCAGACCGTGCTCAGCGGACCGGTCACGCGCATGCCCGGCCACGGCCTTCTTGAAGGACTCGATCCAGAAGATGAGATCCGGGGCGCTACCGTCGATATCCGCCGGGATCATATCGCGCGCGACGTCGGCGGCCTTGCCGGTCAGGCGCATCAGAGCAGGAGACAGCGCGTTGAGCGCCTGCGACCCATTCAACTGGGCTGCGATGTCGTTGAGTATCTGGGAGAGTTGCGCTCCACGCCGGTCCTGGGCGGTGGAGAGGGCATCAAGCGCCTGACGGGCCAGTTGGAGATTGTCCATCATGCCGAGCCGGGCATTCGGCGCGCTGCTCTCCTTCATCCACGCCTCGCACGCGTTGGCGAGTACGATCAGATGCCCGGCGAGGTTTCCGCTGTCGACCGATGAGATATAGGCGGGTTCGAGAACACGCAGGTCCTGCGTCGCATACCAGTTGAAGAAATGGCCGTTGTGCCGTGCGAGCTTGCGCATGGTCGCCAACGTGGCTTCCAGCCGCTCCACGGTCTCGACCGTACCGGCCCAGCCGAAGTCGCGGGCGGCAACCGTGGAGAGGAGATAGAGCCCTATATTGGTGGGCGACGTCCTGTGCGCGACGGCGGGCTTCGGATCCTCCTGGAAATTGTCCGGGGGCAGCATGTTGTCCTCGGGCGTCACGAAGGTCTCGAAGAAGCGCCACGTGCGGCGCGCGATGAGGCGCAATTCCATCGCATCCGAATCGGAAACCGTAAGGCGCGGTCCGGCCTTCGGCGACCGGCTCGCCCATAAGGCGAGCGCCGGCGCGGTCAGCCACAACAAGGCAAAGGGCAGGACGAGCGGCAAGGACGAAGGCGACAGGGCAACGGCGCCCGCAGCCAAGACAAGCCCAAGCAGCGTGCCGGAAGCCATGCGGCGATAGAAACCGGCGAAGTTCAGGCGCGGGCTTCCCTTGGATTGCGCAGCCGTGGTCCATTCCAGCAGATGGCGGCGGGACCCAAGGAGCCGCGCCAGAGTTCTGACGATGGCGTCTCCCATCCGCCATGCTTGGTCGGGCAGAAAAACGACGGAAAGGATGCTCTGGACGGCTGCAAGGCGCAAATCCGCAGCAAGCGTGGCGAAATGATTGCGCAAGCGAATGCCGGCGCGGTGCGGCACGAGGGTGGATAAACTCGGCAGGAAAGAAGGGATCGCGACGGCGGCAAGAAGAAGCGCGGTTCCCGTCATCGCCGCCGGAAGCGGCATCAGCCAGGTAAGACCCAGAGCCAGGAGCGTGAACGGCGCCAGCAGCGACCGCCTCAGATTGTCCAGCATTTTCCCACGGCCGATGGGCGGAATAGCAAGGTGCCCGTCACTCAGCCCTGTGACCCAGGGAAGAAGTTGCCAGTCCCCACGCGTCCAGCGATGCTGGCGCTTGGCGGCAACGTCGTATCGGGAAGGAAATTCCTCGATCACTTCGACATCGGAAGCGAGGCCGGCGCGGGCAAACACGCCTTCGAAGAGATCGTGGCTGAGCATGGTGTTTTCCGGCACGCGGCCGGCTAGGGACGCCTCGAAGGCGTCGACATCGTAGATGCCCTTGCCGGTATAGGTGCCTTCGCCGAAGATATCTTGGTACACGTCCGAGGCGGCAGCCGCGTAGGGATCGATGCCGCCGGGGGCAGAGAAAACGCGCTGGTAGAAAGATCCTTCGCGGCCGACGGGAAGTGAGGGCGTAACGCGCGGCTGGAGAATGCCATAGCCATCTACAACGCGTTGCTCGGCTTCGCTGAAGCGCGGCCGGTTGAGCGGATGCGCCATCTTGCCGATCAGACGATGCGCGGCATCGCGCGGCAGCCGCGTGTCGGCGTCCAGCGTGATGACGTAACGCACATCGGCGGGCACCTGCGGCGGCCTCCCGCCTAAGGGCATGAAGGTGGTGTCATTGGCGCCGCGCAGAAGCCGGTTGAGTTCGTGCAGTTTTCCGCGCTTTCGTTCCCACCCCATCCATTTGCCTTCGCCCGGGTTGAAGACACGGCGCCGATGCAGGAGGAGGAACCGGTCTCCGCTTGGGGCGGGTTCATGACGTCGGTTCAGTCCGGCGATCGCCTCGGCGGCTACGCCGAGCAGACGGGCATCCTCCTCCGTGACTTCCTGATCGGCATCCACTCCATCGGTAAGGAGCGCGAAGACGAGGTCGCCGCCGACGCCGGAAAGGTGGTGAACCTCGAGCCGTTCCACCTGCTCCAGAATGTCGGCTTCACTGGTAAGAAGCGTCGGCACCGCGACGAGGGTCCGCATGGATTCCGGCACGCCCTGCTTTAGCGAGAGACCAGGCAGGATCGTCGCGCCGAAACTCCAGGTCGTCGCGCGGTTGACAATGGCCGTCGCCACTTCGGTGGCGGGGAAAAATCCGACAAGGGCAAACAGGACGAGCCAGAAGGCGGCGAGACCGAAGGTCGAAAGCGCCCAGAGCGCAAGCGCCAGCAACACCGCGGTGACAAGCAGGATCGAGCCAATATAGCCACCGATGCCGAGCCGTGTATTGAGGCGGCTGATCCGCAGCCGCGGCGGCAGCCGAAAACGGATCGCCTGCTCAAGGGCGGGCCTGCCCTGGGCAATCAGATGGTAGCCAGGGTCACCGGCGCGCTCCGCACTGGCTTCATTGTTCGCCTCAGCTGCGGCTTGGCGTGTAGCATCGAGCGCGTGGTCCACGATCTCGATTTCCGAAAACGTTGAGCCACGGGCCAGTTGCTCGATCGCGTTCCTGTAAAGGTCGCGGGTCGGGAAATCCATGGCGGCAAAGGCGCTTCCCACTCGCAGCCGCTCGTCGACCAGGCTCACGCTCTCGAAAAGCTCGGCCCAGTCGATATCGGAAATCAGCCTCATACTGGTGATGACATTGCGCACGGTGACATTGGATGCGCCCTGTCTCTGCTGAGCATGCTGAACCACGACTTCGACCGACACGCCTTGCAGCGCAAGACGTTCCTCCAGCCATCCGAGCGCGGGCATCGTTGTCGGATCCTGGTTCCTCAGCAACTTGGCCAGGTGCGCGGCGAAGTCTTCCGACAACGGCTCCGGTGAGCGGACGGCAATATCGGTTTCGAGCGCGGATTTGTGGCTGCCTGACAAGAGAAGCCGCTCGGCGAGCGCCGTTGCGTCCGCGCGCGCGGCGCGGCCCACGGTCATCTGATCGGCCAACCGGCGCAAATTCTCGACAAGGACGATGCGCAGCGTGATTGCCACGGCCCAGAGCTCGCCGATCGTCAGGGGCTGAACCCGCTGATACGCCACGAGGAACCGGCGCAGCTTCTCCCTGTCGAAGAGGCTGTCGGTGTGGGCGACAAAGGCCCAGGCAAGTCCGAGGACCCTCGGATAGCCGGCAAACGGTCCTCCGCTCAGTTTCGGCAGCTGGCGATAATAGCCGGGAGGCAAATCGTCCCTGATCTCGCGGATCTGCTCCTCGACCAGGTGATAATTGTCCAAAAGCCATTCCGCGGCGGGAACCACATTTCTGCCGCTCTCCAGTTCAGCCGCACTCGCCCGATAGGCGGCGAGCAGAACGGCCGCATTGCTATCGAGCCTCTTGTGCAGGGACAGGACGGCTGGTGGCCGGTCGGTCACCGGTTGCGCGGCGGCGAGGCTTTCCGCATGCTGCTCGAGCCGCTCCGCGCTGAAAAGCTCCTCCCTCACGGGCGCTCCATCGTTCCACGGCGGCAATGGAGAACGATGCCAGTGTAGGCGAGGGATCGATTTCAAGAGAGTGCCTTTCCAGCCCGAGCGTGAGTGGGCGCCTAATGGGCTGATTTGTCGGAGCTGCGGCTCCTGCAGGGTTTCGGGCGGGGAGCGGAACCCGCGTCTACGTGAGTCGGCGGAGGATCAGGGCAGCCGAGATTTGCACCGTCAGCTGCGCCACTCCGACGGTGACGGCAGGTCCCCGGCAACGTCGACGTGTGCGGCGTCGCTGGCCTGCGGTAAATGTCTCTCTGAGAAGCGAAGGCTCAGAAGCCGCCCGTCGTCCGTCAGGAGATGAAGATCTTCGCGACCAAATAGCTGTCGCAGCGTGTCGGCAGACATCCGGATCTCGCCGCTGCCGATCACTTCCACCGGCTTTCTCAGGAAACCGTCAAAATCGTAGTCAATGCGGAAAAGTGTCTTGCCGGCACATTTCAGGACGCCGGCACCATGAATTCGACCAAGATACTGCATGAATGACTATTCCTTGTGAGGACGGCTCGCGAGCGCATCCGCGTCCAATGCCGCCGCGAGTTCCTCCGGATCGACGTCGACGACCTGATGTCGGTCGCTTCGCGCGGAAATCGCCGGAATGTGCAGCATTGTGGCTTTGCGCCGGTAGGCGAGAAAGGAAAGACCGAAGATCTCCTCCTCATCGACCACCAGGCGATAGGTCCCCGCAGGCTGCCAAGCGTCAAAGGCGCTCAGCATAAAGGGCCGCGCGAATGTGATCTCGGTATCGGTGGTGCGAACGGTCATGGCAGCATCCAGCTCTTCTTTCGTCTTCCCATCGGGATAGTCCGGAGAGCGTCGGCTTACCGGAAATCGGCTGCCGTCAGCACATATATGGTCCTGCGAGCATTTCCGTAGATTTCGCGCGCGACATCGTGGATCGTGGCGCGCGCTGCATCGAACGCGGCGAGATAATCCGATTCATCGGCGGTTACGGTAGAGAGCGCATCAGTCTCGACGAAGAACGGCACCTCGAACATGCCATCATGGCCGACGAAGCGAACGCGCTGCCCAGCTTCGTCATAGCTGCGGCTTCTATTGGGAAAAGTGAGCGTCATGATTGCATATCTCCATGTATTAGGAGTGAGACACCAATGCCTCTTTCGGGTTGGCGGCGCTCCTGACGGGGCGTGTTGTCGACAGCACCGCCCTCGTACTCCCAGACGCTGATTTCAGCATTTTGGGTTGAACCGAATTCGCGACCGACGATGACGGGTACGCAATAAAAAGCGTTCTCCTGATCGTCCAGGATCGCAACGAAATCAGGTCCCTGCGGCATATCGAGCGAGAGCAGCAACGATCTGGCCAGTTTGATGGCGTCGTCGGCGTCAGCCACGCTGCGAGCGACACGGCCGACCCTTGCATGAGCGGTATCGCCCGTGCGGACCCTATAGAATTCGATGATCACCTTCGTTTCGGCACCTGCCTGCGGAATGTAACCCGCTCACATTCGGCTCTTCGTCTTGTCGCGCGGCACATTGCTGTTGCCCGCCTGCTTGACTTGAGAGCCGAACGGCGCCTCCACTTTCGCAGGCACCTTTTCCTGCTTCGGCTTTCTTATTTCACGGTTGCTGCGTTTCTGCCCTTTAGCCATTGTCAGGCTCCTTCTCTTCGGGTGCAGCATCGCCCGGGGCGGACGGCACTGGTAGCTCTTCGAGGCTGTCTTCCGTCGTCACCCGCTCGTGACGTTCATCGTCGTTGCGAATGCGATACTGAGGTGAATTATCCTCTCTCGCTGGCAGGATCGCTGTTATGCGATAGGTTTCCGCCGTTGAGGGCGAGAGGCCGAACCTGTTGTTCATGCGGACGGCTTGTCCAATGGTGAAACGGCGGGCGGGCATGCTCTTCATCTGTTCTGCTCCTTTAGCCGCCTGGCTGTGAAGCATGTGTGCAGCACAGCCTTTTGCGGGACGCGGCGCGTCGGTCAGGCGGCAAGCGCTTCAGCGCAGCCTTCGGCCGCACGACGGCTGGCGGACGTGTCGCCTGGCATCGTCGCCCAACCGCCCGCCTCGACGAATTGCCGCTTTCTATAACCGTCGCTCAGCGCGTTGAACTCGACGAGGCGAGCCCTCGAGTCGGGTGCCGCGTTGAACCGCTCCACGCAGATGAGCGCGGCCAGTTCTCCACGTGCGACATCTCCGGCCGTCGATGCAAGCGTGCGCGACGTGCCGCCCGTGACCCAACCGCCCCAACTGAATCCGACAATCATCGTGGCAACAGCCGTCATCGCGCATGCCCAAACGAGTGTCGATTTCGATGGCTGATAGTTGTTCCAGCGCTGGGCGATGGATGTCTTACCGTCGTTCTGCGTCGCCATGGAACCCGTCCTTTTTGATTGTTGTTCCGGCTATGCCCGGTCGTCTTCGACAAGGCTCTTCAGGCACTGCTTAGTAATTCATTCCGCCCATGCCGTTGGTGCGGCGATCGTCGTCGCACCTCATGCGGAATATCGGCGACCATTGCCTCGCTCGTGACCAGAGATGCTACGATGACCCGGCATCATGCGGGGCGGTGCGGTGCGGACGACCTCCATCATATCGACATAGCGTCCGGTCTGCGCGTTTAAGCCTATATCGAAATCATTCGTGTCATCAGCCGGCTGGGACGATCGAGCTTTCCACACCTTTGGATGTGTCATTGCCTTCGACGCGTCGAATGACGACGTAGTCGGGAAGGGGCCGGATTTTTCATAGGGTATTCTTTCAGCGGCCGGGTGTATGGGGCCGCACCTTTATATAGGCTCTTGGCAGTTCAAATAACAGGAGTGCCAAAAACTATTCGTTCGAGAACAAGGTTTTTCTTATGAGGGTCCAGCGATATCGGTAATAAAGGTTTTGGCTGCGGCCTTGTTCCGGCGGCGGACACGCCTATATTAAGGAAGATCGATCTTGTTTGATGAACTTTGTTACGCGCCAAAGGCGCTCTGACGATCTTCCCTCTCAAATTCGACCTTGACCGCTCGCCGCGTCATGCGCGGCTGGCACAATCATAATATGCGATTGAAAGGAAATCGTCATGACCATCGGAACCGTAAAGTTCTTCAATGCCACCAAAGGCTTTGGCTTCATCCAGCCCGAGGATGGCGCATCGGATGTGTTTGTCCATATCTCTGCCGTTGAGCGCGCCGGTCTGCACACCATTATGGAAGGCCAGAAGCTCAGCTTCGACGTCGTCCAGGACAGCCGCTCTGGCAAGTCCGCCGCGGACAATCTGCAAGCGGCGTGAATTTCATCTTCGACCTGTGACCACGGATGTACTGGCACGGATCGCCGATATGAGGAGGTCGGGCTTCAGCCCGGCCTTTTTGCATTCAACCCAATCGGAAGGAGGCCGATGGCATGACCGAAACCATTACCAAAGACAATCTGTTTCGGGCCGTTAGGCCGGGTCCGCAGTCCAAGGCCGACCTCACGGACAGCGCGGCCCGGGCAATCATGAAGGCGGAAGCTGATAGTCGTGAAGCCAAGACTCGAAGGCTGCGACAGGCCCGCCTGGAGATGGAGGCGCAGCGACCTGAGCCTGCGCCGGCCAAGCGCCGCGGCGCGTCGCAGCCGCCGGCGCAGGCCGGCATCGTCCGGCCGCGATGAGCGGTAGCGGTAGACGCGCGGCGCAATGCCCACCAGACCGCACGCACGGCGTTGGGAATATCCCCTCTCTTCAATGGCCCAGTCCACGGCCTGTCTCCTCGAACCGGGCGTCAGAAGTCTTTTGCCAGCATCTCGCGCAGCGTCGACACATCCATCATCTGCTCCACCAGAAGCTTCTTCAGGCGCGCATTCTCCTCCTCCAGCGCCTTCAGCCGCTTGGCCTCCGACACCTCCATGCCGCCATACTTCTTGCGCCAGGTGTAGAACGTCGCGTCGCTGATCCCGTATTTGCGGCACAGATCCGTCGCCGACAGCCCGGCCTGGTGTTCCTTCAGAATGCCGATATCTGCTCGTCCGAAAAGCGCGATCGCTTCATTGCCAGTCTCCTCTCTCCAAAGAGAGACTAGCCGTAAAGCGAGGACACGTCCGAAGGTCATTCGTTGCCGCAGAGTAGTCGGCGAGCTCCGGATCGGTGTTCATCCGTGCGTCGAGGTAGTCGCCGTGGACCTTGATCACGGTGCATCGGGTATGGACCAGGGGCGTCGCGCCTGCGACGGCGTCATCGTTGGCTATCACCATCGGCTCGATCCCCGCCGTCCGAAGCGCACCTTCGAGCAACCGATCAAAGTTGGTGGTGATGAGAACCTTTACTTTGCCCGCTGCTACCAACCGAGCAATGGAATGGTGAGCTTTCGTTGGTTGGCGCGCCTCTTCACCTGACGCCGCGTCGATATAGGACTGCAGGATCAAACGACGTTCGGCCTGCGTCGATGCAAGGCTGTCGAGTATCTCGAAATAATTCGGCGCCTTACCGTACTTCTCGAAGTACCACTTCGGCCAGTCATTGACATCTGTGAGACCGTCCAGAGCGCCAAGCCGCCGAATGAGGTCCAAAGTGATTTCCCATCCCGTAGGAATGCCGGCGGAACGGGAAAGCCCCGACCCCAAAAGCATCGCGTGGACGCCAGGGCTATGATGCAGAGAGAGTGCTAAAGCATCGAACGGCGGAAGATCGATCATCGCGTTTCCTGTGAATCGGTGTTCTCACCGTATGCCAACTGGGAAACCTGATGGCGTCAACTGTGAGCACTGAATATCCAACTGTGAAAAGCAGTCCCTCGAGAGGGACTCCCGGTTTTCCGGTGTCCTCCAGGGGGTCGCTTTCCCGGTGATTTGCTCAAGAGCGGACTGACAGCTTTCACCCCATCTCAGTCGTTGGCGTCTGCCCGGCTTGCTGAAGCTTGGAAATGTTTCCCCGATGACGCAATCGGGGGCCGACAGCGGGCCGGCAGCTTTAAGGATGGAGGATCAGATAGCTGCCATCGAATGCCGGCTAAATAAACCTTCGCCGGGCAAGAAGCGACATTGGCACCCTCACTAACGCTGATCCGGGACGGACGTCTCCCGCTGCCAGTTCATTGGCTTGAAGGAAAACACAGCTGCTTTCGAAATGGCATGCGCGGCGCACAACCCTCGTTTGCTCGTGGTTGCAAGTGACCGTGGCGGCGGGATCTGCCTGACCGCTGCGGACAGATAAAGGGGATACTAACCTGCAAGCTTGTGCCCGGATAGATATTCAACTGCGGCTCAGGCCAACAAGCTGATTTGCCTGGCGCGCAGCCCGCGGCATGCTTATGCCACCTCACGCGTGACAAACGCCGACACGGAGGTCTTGCGAGCGCTTGCGAGCAATTGCTGCGTGTAGTCCTCAGCCGGCATTTCGAAGATCTGCGTGGCGGGTCCCACTTCGACGATCTTGCCGCGCCTCATGACGAGGACCCGGTCGCAGATCTCGCGGACGACCGCGAGATCGTGCGAGATAAAAAGATAGGTCAGGTCTAACTCTGCCCTGAGATCGCGGAGAAACTCCAGAATCTGCGCCTGAACGGACACGTCCAGCGCCGAAGTCGGCTCGTCGAGCAGAAGGAGTTTCGGCTTCAGCGCGACGGCGCGCGCGATGCACACGCGCTGCTTCTGCCCCCCGGACAGCTCGTGCGGATAGCGATAGCGGAATGTCCTGGGAAGCTGCACCGTGTCGAGCAGCCTGTCGACATTGGCGTCGATCTCGCGGCGCGACAGCTTCGACTGGATGCGGAACGGCTCGGCGACGGCATCGCCGATCGTATGGCGGCCGTTCAGCGCGGAATGCGGGTTCTGGAAGACGAGCTGCATGTGCCGGCGCATCAGGCGCAGCGGCTCGCCGGACATCCCGGTGATGTTCTGACCGTCGAAGACCACCTCGCCGGCGCTGGGCTCGATCAGGCGCAGGACGAGACGGGCGACCGTCGACTTGCCCGAGCCGGATTCGCCGACGATGCCGAGCACTTCGCCCTGCGCGACAGAGAAGTCGACATGGTCGACCGCACGCACCTCGTCGGCGCCGGCGCGCGTCGGATAGGTCTTGGAGAGGCCCTTCGCCACGAGGAGCGGCGGCGTCGGCTCCGAAGCCTCGCGCTCGGCCAGAGGCGCGTCGATCTCCGGGACGGCGGCGAGCAGCCGCTTGGTGTAGTCGTGCTGCGGAGCGCGCAGGATGTCCTGCGTCGACCCTACCTCGACGATCTCGCCGCGGAACATGACGGCGCAGCGTTTCGCCACCGTGGCGATGGCGCCGACATCGTGGCTGATCATGATGACGGTGAGGTTCAGCCGCTGCACCAGCTCGTTGATGAGGTCGAGCACCTGCGCCTGCACCGTGACATCGAGCGCCGTTGTCGGCTCGTCGGCGATCAGCAGGTCGGGATTGCCCGACAGCGCCATGGCGATCAACACGCGCTGGCGCATGCCGCCGGAAAGCTGGTGCGGGAACTGGTCGCACACGCGCGCGGGATCGGGAATGCCGACCTGGTCGAGCAGCTCTTCACTGCGGGCGCGCCGCGCTGCCGCCGACATCGCGGTTCCGGTGGCGCGGTTATGCGCAGCGATGACGTCGCCGATCTGCCGCCCGATAGAGAAGAGCGGGTTGAGATAGGTCATCGGGTCCTGGAAGATCATCGAGATCCGCACGCCGCGGATCTTCTTCCAGCCTTTGTCGTCGACGGTCGACAGATCGATGCCGTCGAACCGGATCGAGCCGTTCACCACGCGGGAGCGCTTCGGGGCGAGGCCGAGGATCGACCTGACGAGGACTGTCTTGCCCGATCCCGACTCGCCGACGATTCCGAGAGTCTCGCCGCGCTGCACCGTCAGGCTGATGTCCTTGAGGACGTGGACCGGCCCGTCGAACGTGTCGATGTCGAGCGTGTAGTTGCTGATTCCGAGCAGATCGCTCATCGCTCACGGCTCCGGGGATCGAGGATGTCGCGAAGGCCGTCGCCGAGAAGATTGAAGCCCAGCACTGTGAGGAAGATCGCCGCGCCCGGGAAGAAGGAATACCACCACCAGTCGGGCATGTAGCTGCGGGCGACCGAGATCATCGCCCCCCACTCGGGTGCCGGCGGGCGCGCACCGAGGCCGATGAAACCGAGGCTGGCGGCAGCAAGGATGGCCATGCCCATGTCCATGCTCATCTTGACGATGATCGGCGACCAGCAATTGGGCAGGATGTGGTGCCACATGATCCAGGGCGTGCGCGCGCCGAGCGAACGGGCGGATTCGACGAAGAGCTCCTCCTTCACCGACAGCGTCTTCGCCTCGACGAGGCGCACATAGCCGGGCCACCACACGATCGCCAGCGCGATCACGCAATTGGTGATGCCGGGCCCGAGCGCCGCGACGATCGCGAGCGCCAGAGCGAGCCCGGGAACGGCCAGGAAGAGTTCGGTGAAGCGCATGATCACGGCGCGAGTCCAGCCGCCGACATAGCCCGCGATGATGCCGAGCGGCACGCCGATGCCGGCGCCGATGCCAGTGATCAGGAGACCGATCCACAGCGACGTGCGCGCGCCGACGATGACGCGGGAGAGGATGTCGGAGCCCATCTCGTCGGTGCCGAACCAGTGGTCCACGCTCGGCGGCTGCAGCCTTTCGGCCATGTTGAAGGCGCCGGTGGTGTGCTCGGGATAGGGGGCGAGCCATGGGCCAAACGCAGCGAGCAGCAGGAAGAGGATGACGAGCACGAGGCCCAGCATCGAGGAGAAGCTGCCGGCGAAGGTATGGGCATAGAGGCGCATCTGGCGGATGCGGCTCTCATGGCGCTCGCGAAAGCTCAGACGGATCGGCGTGGTCATGTCGCTGGACGCCATCACGCGTTCCTCAGTCGGGGGTCGATCCAGGCATAGGCGAGATCGACGAGGGCATTGGCGAGAATGAAGAAGAAGCCGATCAGGAGCGTGACGCCGATCACCGGCTTGAAGTCCGAGGCGAGCGCGGACGACACCGCGTAGAGGCCGATGCCGGGCCAGTCGAATACGGTCTCGACGAGCACGGTCGAGCCGAGCATCCAGCCGAAGCGTAGGCCGATCATGGCCAGCGTCGGCAGCATGGCATTCTTCAATGCATAAAGCGCGACGATCCGGCGGGACGACAGGCCGTGGGCACGCGCGGCGACGACATGGTCGGACTGCAGCACCTCGATCATCTCGGCGCGGTTCACCCGCAGGATCGAGGCGAGGCACGGGAAGGACAGGACGACCGCCGGCAGGATGATGTGCTTGAGAGCGGTCCAGAAGGTGTCAAACTGCCCGCGCAGGAGACTGTCGACCAGAAGCAGATGCGTGATCGGCTCGGGCGGCAGCGCGACCAGCGGCAGTCGGCCCGACACCGGCAGCAGGCCGAGCTGAACGGCGAAGAAGAGCTGCAGGAGGATGCCGAACCAGAAGGCCGGTAGGGCGACGCCCGAGATCGAGAAGATGCGCGTCACATGGTCGAACCAGCTATTGCGGTAGACCGCCGAGAGCATGCCCAGCGGCACCCCGACGAACACGCCAAGCGCCATCGCCACCAGCACCAGCTCGATCGTGGCGGGAGCGTAGCGCAGGAGCTCGTCGATCACCGGCCGGGTCGTCACGATCGAGGTGCCGAGATCGCCTTGGACGAGGCCGCCCATATAGATCACGAACTGCTCGATGACCGGCTTGTCGAGGCCGTTCTCGACCCGGATGGTCTCGACCATATCCTCGGTCGCGTTCGGGCCGGCGACAAGCCGCGCTGGGTCGCCGGGTGCGACATTGGTGATGAGAAAGGTCAGCGCGGCAATGCCGAGCATGGTCCCCACCAGCGCCGCCAGCTTGCGCAATATGAAACTCAGCATTCTTCCGGGTCCCTTGATGCGGGAAGCGCCAGGACGCTTCCCGCTGCGTTGCGCCGATCCGGCTTACTCGGCCTCGATCCAGAGCGGGTAGAGATCGATCTCGCCGGTGAACCGGACCGGGCTGAACTGGAAGCCCTTCAGATAGTCGCGATGCGCCCAGCGGCGGTTCTGCAGCATGCCGAAGACTTCCGGCTGGTCGGCGACGATCTGCGTCTGGATCTTGGCGTAGAGGTCGGCGCGCTCATCCCAGTTGGTGCTGGCGCGAGCCTGGTCGATCATCTCCGAGACCTCCGCATTGTCGTAGAACGACATGGCGTAATACTGGCCCCAGCTATTCTTGTGGTACTGGTAGGCCACAGCGTCGGGATCGGTCGAGATCGGCGTCACATAGACCGAGGTCATCGCCGGCGAGGTCTCGACCCGCGAGCCGTTGGCGACCATGTTCGGCCACTGCTCGGGCTTGATCTCGACATTGATGTTGAGCGCCTTGAGGTTCTCGAGCAGCACGAGGCCGATGCGGCGCGCCTCCTCGAGGCCGGCGACGTGGACATATTCCAGCGTGATGCCGCCTTCGGCGTTCTCGGTCTTGGCGAGATATTCCTTCGCCTTCTCGATGTCCTGACGCGGGATGTCGGCGACCTCGATATGACCGCGCATCGCGTCCGGCAGCGGGCTCGTCTGCAGCGAGGCGGCGCCGTTGTAGATCTGGATCAGCGCATCATAGTCGAGCGCAAAGGCGATCGCCTTGCGCAGGTTGATGTCGGACGTCGGCCCCTGCTGCGTGTTGAACTTGATGCCGAAAGTCGTCATGCCCTTGTGGTCCTGGATGACGATCCCGGGCATGTTGGCGATCTGGAGATAGTCGTCCGACGTCAGGCCTTCGACGATGTCGACTTCGCCGCGCTGGAGCGACGCGCGCTGCGCCGACGGCTCACGGATGATGCGGTAGATGACGCCGGCGGGCCGGTTCTCGCCCTGCGGCCAACCCTTCCAGTAGTCGTCGACGGCCTGCAACTCGTAGAGGACGTTCGGCTCCCAGCGGCCGAGCTTGAACGGGCCGGAGCCGGCGGCGTGGTCGGTCAGCCAGGCTTCGCCATAGTCGCCGTCGACCTCATTGGCCTGCACTACTGCGGGGTTGACGATGAACCACCAGGGCAGGAAGGAGAGGAACGGCGCGTAGGGCGCGTTCAGCTCGAACTGCACCGTGTAGTCGTCGACCACCGTGATGCCCTCGGGCGCCAGGAAGTCCTTGAGCATCCAGGCGACGCCCTTATTGAGCTTCAGGCCGCGCTCGAAGGAATAGCGCACGGCCTCGGCATTGACGGAATCACCGTTGTGGAACTTGGCGTTCTCGACAAGCTTGAACGTCCAGGTCTTGCCGTCCTCGCTGGTCTCCCAGCTCTCGGCGATCCACGGCTTGATCTCCGCCGGATCGCCCTCGTATTTCACGAGCGCGTCATAGACCGCCTGCTGCACCATGCGGGTCGACCAGTCGTAGCGCACATGCGGGTCGAGCACCGGAATCGCCTGGCGGCCGGCGAAGACGATGACCTCGCCATTCTCGGTGCGCTCGAACGCGGATGCGGGCGACGTCATCAGCGTGCCGGCGAAAAGCGCTGCGGACAGCGCCGAAAGAAGCAGTTTCCTCATCATCGAAAGTTCCCCTTTTATTGGCGTCGTTCAAGGTTCAGATCATCTGGCGCAGGACGCCGGCGACCATCCGGCGCGACAGGAGCACCGGGGCGTCGACCGCTTCGCGAACTTCATCGAGCATGGCGGCCGAGTAGCCCATGCAGTGCATCACCACGAGATCGCAGCCCGCCACGCCCTTCGCGCCGGCCGCCATGCCGCCGCCCGAATAGGGCGACGCCGACACGAGCGTCTGCTCGCCGGCGAAGACGTGACGCTCCGCGAATTCGTTCACCTGACGCTCCAGCGGAAGGATGACGCCCAGATTGCGGCAGGAGGCAGCCAAGGCCTTGACGGTGGAATCGACGATGCGCTGCGCTTCGACGACCAGTGTGTTCTTCAAGGGGTCGATGCGCGTGCCGGTGCACAGGAGGACGATGATGTCGAAGCCCTTGCCATCGATCTCGGCCAGCAGCTCGTTGAGCCGGTCCTCCGTGCGCGCCTTCGACGAGACGATCTCCTCGCCGGTGGCAAGGCGCGTTGCGAAGGAGTGTTCGCCGTCCCTGGCGCGGAAGGCATCCAGCGCGGCGCCTTCGAGCCCGTCGAGCACGCCGAACTCCTCATAGGAGGGCTGCGCGTCGAGGCCGACTGCGATCTCGGCCATCATCTCCGGCACGATGTCGGAGCGCGGCGTCTGGCCGATAGTGACAAAGGCGATACGTGAAATGCGCGGCATGCGGCTCCGGTCCTTCAGACAATCGGAGGTCGGAGCGTAGCCGTCAAAAAGTCTGGCGGACTATAGGGAACTCCCCCTAGGTGGAAGCGCAAGGCCTCTTCCCGCTGCTGCGCAAGGAGGCACCGGATGCCCGAATTCACGGCAGGGTCAGGAATGGCCGGCCTGCACGACCATTCGGATGAGGGCAGCCGAGGAGGACACCTCCATCTTGGCCATGACATGCGAGCGGTGGATCTCGACGGTCTTCGGACTGATGCCGAGCTGGCGCGCGATCGCCTTGTTGGACAGGCCCTCGGCGGCCAGCGACATCACCTGCCTTTCGCGTGGCGTCAGCCGGTTGACGCGCTCGGCGAAATCGCCCGACATGCCGGCCAGGCTGATCGGCTGCGGACGGTAGAGGAGCAGGCGGATCGCGCTCGAGATGATCCGTCGCGCCAGGACGACGGGCTTGCCCGTCACCTTCGCGGCCATCTCGCGGTCCGCTTCGGAAAAGCTGACGGAGTTCAGGACGATGATCTCGCATTCCGCGAGGTCGAAGAGCGCGCGCGCCAGCGATTCGCGGTCGCCGTCTATCGCGTGGCTGGCGGTGATCCGATAGGGCTGGAGGGCCGGGATGTCGAGCTCGTCGATCTGCTGTTCCAGCGGCTGGATCAGGCCGACGGACGAACCCTGCGCGGCGAGCGAAATAACGGCCGATTCCAGCGCGCGCTGGGCGTTGACGGTCGGGCAGGTGCTTTCGAAATCGCGGAACAGGCCGGTCGACAGGATGACCACCAGGTCGAACTCGTTGGGCTTGAACCTGGCGACGAGCCGCGCCATGCGCTCGCCGATGCGCGGCTTGGATACGACGATCTCGCTGTTGTCGGCCAGGCGCGTGACGATGCTCGTCTCGCCCTGCCGCACGCGCAGATCGTCGATCTCGCGTGACGACAAGCCGTCGAGCGCGCCCAGCTCGATCGCCTCGATCGGCATATCGAGATTGGCCAGCATCTCCTCGATGAGGTCGGCGCGCGGCGTCTGCCCCACGCTGACGAACATCACCTTCTTGGGTGATGTCGCTCCCGAGTTCAGGCTGTCTCCGTTCACGTGTCGAGTGGCTCCTTGTTCGCGGGCGGCGACCTGCTCAATTCTTGGGCAAGCGCAATCTAGGGGCAGTTCCTTATATTGTCGTTGGGCTCGCGAAGCTAGCTTCTGAACCGAATTCGGAGGCAAGACATGATCCGTGACTTCGAGGCGGAAGAGATCGATCCGCTCGCCGTGGGTGCCTGGATACTTGGAACGGGCGGCGGCGGCAGCCCCTATCTGGCGCAGCTCAACCTGAAGAAGCTTTACCGCGACGGCCGCAAGTGCCGGCTGATAGACCCGCTGGCGCTCGACGACAACGACGCGGTCGCGGTTGTGTCCAAGATGGGCGCGCCGCTTGTGGGCCAGGAGCGCCTCGTCGATCCGGCTCATCTCGCCCGCGCGATGAAGCTCATGGAGGAATATACCGGCAAGCCGTTCCGCGCCGTCATGAGCGTGGAGATCGGTGGCGGCAATGCGCTGTCGCCGTTCCTGGCCGGCGCAATGCTGGACGTCCCGGTGGTGGATGCCGACGCGATGGGCCGCGCATATCCGGAAGCGCAGATGACCTCCTTCGCCATCGGCGACCTGCAGATGTATCCGCTGACGCTGATCGACTGCCGCGACAACGAGGCGATCGTCGCCAAGGCGGCGAGCTGGAATTGGATGGAGCGCATCTCGCGCAAGGTCTGCACCGAAGTCGGCTCGACCTCGGCCACCTGCAAGGCGCCGCGCACGGGCAAGGAAGTCAAGGAGTGGGGCGTCCTGCACACTGTGACCAAGGCGACGAGCCTCGGTCGCGCGGTGCTCGATGCGCGCGCCCGCCATACCGATCCCGTGGCCGCAGTGCTCGAGCACGAGGACGGCGTCGTGCTCTTCAAAGGCAAGATCACCGATGTCGACCGCACCACGACCGGCGGCTTCCTGCGCGGGTCGGCAAAGATCGAGGGCCTCGACGACGACCGCGGCTCGACGCTGGAGCTTTCATTCCAGAACGAGTGGGCCGTCGCCTTCCGCGACGGCGAAGCGATCGCCATGACGCCGGACCTCATCTGCCTGCTCGACACGATGTCGGGCGAGGCCATCGGTACGGAAACCGTGCGCTACGGCCAGCGCGTGACCGCCGTGGCGCTGCCCGCGCCCGCCGTCCTCCAGACGCCGAAGGGCCTCGAACATGTCGGCCCCCGCGCCTTCGGCTACGACCTCGAGTTCAAATCGGTGTTTGCATCATGAAGCGTATCGGCATTGACGTTGGCGGCACCAACACGGACGCTGTCCTGATCGACGGCGAGACCGTCATCAGCGCCATCAAGTTCCCGACTACCTCAGACGTGATGAAGGGTGTCGTCGACGCGATCGGCCATGTCATGGCCAGCGAGCCGGCGAACGCCTCGCCGGTCGATGCGGTGATGATCGGCACCACGCATTTCACCAATGCGGTGGTCGAACGCGCGCGGCTCGAGCGGGTCGGCGCGATCCGCATCGCCATGCCGGCCGGCGCCTCGCTTCCGCCGATGGTGGATTGGCCCGACGATCTGCGCGACGCCGTGGATCCGCTGTCTTTCATGGTCGAAGGCGGCCATGAATATGACGGGCGCCCGCTCGTACCGCTCGACCGCGACGCCGTGCGCAACGCTGCCATGCGCATCCGCGATGCCGGCATCAACTCGGTCGGCATCACGGCGCTCTTCTCGCCGCTGACGACGAAGTGCGAGACCGAGGCGGCCGAGATCGTCCGCTCGGTGATCCCCGATGCCTGCATCACGCTTTCGCACACGCTCGGCCGGATCGGCCTTCTCGAACGCGAGAACGTCACCCTGCTCAACACCGCCCTGCAGGGCCTTGGCCAGCGCACCGTCGACGCCTTCGCGAAGGCGCTGAAGGAATCGGGCATCCATGCGCCCTTCTACCTGACGCAGAACGACGGAACGGTGGTGCTGGCCGAAGTCGCCGCGGCGAACCCAGTCTACAGCTTCGCCTCCGGCCCGACCAATTCGATGCGCGGCGCGGCCTTCCTCACCGGCCTGAAGGAAGCCATGGTCATTGACGTGGGCGGCACGACGAGCGACATCGGCTGCCTCGTCGGCGGTTTTCCGCGCGAAGCCAACAATGTTGTGGAAGTGGGCGGCGTGCGCACCCTCTTCCGCATGCCCGACCTCCTTCCGATCGCGCTCGGCGGCGGCACCATCATCGATGCAGACCGCGGCACGATCGGGCCGCGCAGCGTCGGCTACAACATCACCAGGGAGGCGCTGGTCTTCGGCGGCTCGACGCTGACGACGACGGACGTCGCCGTGGCGGCGGGCCTCGTGGAGATCGGCGATCGCGACCGGGTGAAGCATCTCGACCAGTCGACCGTCGCAGCCCTCCTGAAGCGCATCGAGAAGATGGTCGAGGACAATGTCGACCGGATGAAGACATCGGCCGAGGGCGTGCAGCTCATCGCGGTCGGCGGCGGCTCTTTCCTCATTCCCGAGAAGCTCGCGGGTGTCAGCGAAGTGCTGCGCGTCGAGCATGCCGGCGTCGCCAATGCGCTCGGCGCGGCGATGGCGCAGGTATCGGGAGAGGTCGACCAGGTGTTCTCCGAGATGAGCCGCGACGCTGCGATCGCGGAGGCCGAGAAGCTGGCGCGTGAACGCGCGATGGAGGCCGGCGCCCAGGTTGGCACCATCACGACGCTCGACACCGAGGACATTCCGATCGCTTATCTGCCAGGCGATGCGCGCCGGGTGCGGGTACGGGTCGTGGGCGACATTGCCTTCGACGAGAGGCGCAAGGTGGCCTGACAACGCTCCCTAACGGCAGCTTCGAGGCGGATCTGCTGCCGCAAGCAGCGCGATTGCCTTCTACTGGAGGTGTACCGACCGGTGGCCGGGTCAGGGTGGTTGAGAGGTCTGAAGGCTCGCAGGCTGACAGCGGTAGATGAAGGTGAACAGCAAACGCATCAGTGATGCTGTTCCACATCGTCTGCTTGAACGAGCTGTTGCGCCAGCCGACCGCATCTGGCGCAAGCGTGAAATGGCCCCCCCAGAACGACTGCTTCAGGCATTTTCAACGCTGGTCTCAACGGCAGGAAACGGGGCGATTGCAGGCAGGCAGCTTAGGGGCCGTGACCGGACTGTCCGGTTTCAAGCTCTCCAAGTGGAATTAGCTGCCGCAGAGCGTAGCAGACACCAGCAACCGTTTCCGACCCCATTGCGGACATCGTGCACCAGGCCAAAATATAAGTCGACGGCGCGTAGGCTTACCCCCTCTCCTTTCAGCTAGGGGGCTTCGCGGCAACCAGCTAACGTCCGTTTTCCACTCATGCTCGATTCGACACCCCTCTTAGCGGACCGACGGCGTTCGCGATATCGAGCGGGTCGCGTGAGCGATCGACTTTGAGGGCGCAAAGCGGTCATTCTGCGCCACGTGCAGCGAAGTTCCGATCGGTGAGCACCGTCAGACCGCGGGCTGAAGCAAGTGTCTCCCCCAGTGATCGAGCACCCCGCAGCACAAACTCAGCACAACGAACAGCCCGTTGGCCGCTCGCAACACAAGGCCCACTAAGCTCATGTTACACTCAGATCCCAGAGAATTTTGAGAGATCCAAAGGCGGTACGGACCTCATCGAAACATCCTTGAAGCCTCGGCTCATCGAACAGGACGCCCGGGAACATGGGCTTTACTCCAGGTCACAAACGCTACTGAGGTGCGGTTTAAACGTTGCAAGCGGGGTCTGAAGCCGAATCGCGTCTGACATTGCATCTCTTCATTGAGCGAACGCAAGCGGTTGAGCCCTCAAGATTCAGCAATGAATCCTGATATGACGCCGCGGAGCTCAATTTGATTTCTGCTCCACTTGAATGTGGCCCTCTCCGAAAGAGCTTCAGATGTGCAGCTCGGCCACGTTTCTTGTGTCAGCAATATCAAATAGGATGTCGAACAGGTGCTTCCCCCTTCCGGGTTCGAGACCGATGGTGAGGGCTTCAAACTTCGCACGCAGTCCGCTCCTCGACAGCGGCGTCTCGGGGCAGCCGGGGAAGGTTTCCGCAGTAGCCGCGGTTTCACGCCCGTCACGCAACTGGATAGCCAAGTCGGCGCCCCAACCCTTGGCCACACCTTCTCGCTCCACGAGCTCGATCCGCTGCGCGAGGTCTCGAACCTTCGGGTCCTGCAGGGAACGCTCGGAAAAGACCTTTGGGTTCACTGGGTCCACAACTGCCGCAATGGCGAGAGCGTATGGCACGCTGTATTGGGCGCCCATCACGTCGCGCGGCGCGCGTTGGGCGTGGTGCGAGATGACCTTCGGCGCGACTGCGAGCCTGATGGATGCTATGTCCCCGCCGGTGAAGCCATCGGCGTCCATCCGTTCGCGCAGCGCATGGATCGGCGCCTGTGCCGTGACGTGGCAAGCGTAGGATTTCAGGCATAGGCGCTCGATCTCCCAAGTCTCCCCCAAACCCCTGGTAAGTTGATCCGGATCGGTCGCTTCACAAAACGTGTCGAGCAGGCCGAACTCCCCTTCAAGTACCGTGTCCGGGCCCTCATAGCCTCTTCCCGCCAGCCGCGCCGCCAGAACCCCGCTCTCCGCCGCGCGGCCGAGATGGAGGCGCTTGACCATTCCGCCCCGCCCTGCCCTGGCAAAGGCAAGCAGCCCACCCGACAGCGAGCCGGCGATGCCGAACGCGTTGGCAAGCTGCGCGCTGGTGAGGCCGAGGAGCTTTCCGCAGGCGGCGGCCGACCCGAAAGGCCCCGTGAGGCCCGGCGCATGGAAGCCGCGTTTCTCGGGCGTGTGCATGGTCGCGGCGCCGATCCTGAACATCACCTCGCAGCCCGCGACGATGGAGGCGAGCAGAGCGCGCCCGCTGGCGCCCGCCGATTGCGCCGCGGCGAGTGCCGGCAAGGCGACCGTTGCGCCCGGATGGACGCCGGCACCCGGCTTACGCAAGCTGTCGAGCTCGAAGGAATGGGCAAAGGTCCCAAGCACCAGCGCCGCCTGAGGCAGATGAAAGCGATGGCCGGGTAGACCCGGCACCATGCACGGACCGCCTGAACCGGAAGCGAGCGCCTCGTCCAGCACCATCCGCGACCAGGCGAAGTCCTTGCCGAATATCGCGCAAGCGACCGCATCGATCAGACAATCGCGCGCCAGATCCACCACACGGGGCGGCAGATCATCGAATGCGAGGTTGGCGGCAAAGTCCGCCAGCACAGCCGCCGCCGGCCGTACCGGCTCGGAAGAGAAATCGTTCACGCCAGCCCCTCACCTTCTGGACAGGTCACAAAGCGCCGCTCGACATCGAAGAAGGTTTCGTAGTCCATCAGCGCCTGGATATCGGACATGTCCGCGACCAGATCCGGCCGCTCCTGCAGCGTGCCGGTCTCGATGCCCTCGCGCATTACCCGTAAAGCCTCCGACATTCCGCGGATCGCAGCGGCCGGCAATATGCGGGACAGGCTGACCCAACGCACACCGAGGTCGCGGAGTTCGGCCACGGAGATCAGCGGTGTGGTGGTGCGGGTGCGCAGGCCGAAGCCCATATTGATCCGCACGGGAATGGAGACGGCGTCCACGATGCGGGAAATGTCGTCCGCGCCGCGCACGGCATCGGGGAAAATGACGTCGGCTCCCGCGGCCTCATATGCCTTTGCGCGCTTCACCGCATCCTCGATGCCGCCGGTGGCGATCGCATCGGTGCGCGCTACGATCAGGAAATCCGGGCTGGAGCGCGCCGCCACCGCGGCTTCGATCTTGCGCGTCATGTCGAGCAGCGGCACCACGTTCTTGCCCGCCACGTGACCGCAGCGCTTGGGGATCGCCTGGTCCTCGATGCTGACGGCGGAAACGCCGGCGCTTTCGAATTCCCTGACCACATAGTAGACGGTCGCAGCATTGCCGTAGCCTGCCTCCGCGTCGGCCGAAACCGGCAGGGCGACGCTGCGGGCGATCATGCGGCAGGCATCGACGTTGTCGCGCAGCGAGAAGATGCCGACATCCGGCACGCCCAGGCGTGAATTCACAAGGCCAGCGCCGGTAGTCGACAAGAGCTTGAAGCCGGCCATCTCCGCCACCTTGGCGCTGTAGCAATCATAGACGCCGGGCGAGACCAGGATGGGCTCGGTGTTCAACAGGTCGCGCAGCTTCGAGGACATGGGGCAGGACTTTCCATTGTTTCAATTTCGGATGTCTTCCAGAAAGAGCTCGCCCGGCAGGCTTCGCCCCACTTCCATCGCAAGCGCCTGTTCGTAGACAAGCCCCGCCACCGCCGCGAACTGGATCCCGTGGATGTTGCCGCGCTCGGAGAAGGTGATCTCGTCCGGGCTGGTGCGGCCGCGGCCGGCAAGGAGATCGGCAAGGCCGATCCGGGCGCCGGGCGACGGGTCGGCAAAACGGCGCGTCCCTCCATGTACTACCTTCTGCCCGCCGGCAGCAAAGCTCAGGCATTCCTCGCGATAATCCAGATCGGGCAGTTCGGCGGGAACCGTCGCGTTGCCGAAGCGCAGCGCGAGCGAAATCCGCGCATTTGCCTCCTCGTCGAGCGTTCCGCCGATTGCGGTGACGTGCATGCCCGGCTCCAGAAGGCGGCCGAGCACGACCGGGCCTATGGCGCTGGTGCAGGCGCAAAGAATGCCGGCTCCCCGATAGACCTGCTCGGCAGCATCGACCGCACGGGCCTTGAGCCCGAAGCGGTCGCGGATTTCCGCCGCGAGCCCCTCGCGGTTGGCAGGCGTCGGGCTGTATATCCGAAGGTCCTCGAGCTGCCGCACAGCAGCGATCGCTTCGATATGCGCGCGCGCCATGCCCCCCGCCCCCAATATGCCCAGCACGCCGGCATCCTCACGGGCGAGGTAGCGGACGCCCAAGGCAGAATCGGCGCCGACGCGCAGCTTCTGGATCAGGCCGTCATGGAGGATCGCGAGGAGTTCGCCCGTTCTTGCATCGAAAAGAAGGATGAGTCCCATGAACTTGCCGGGCTCGACGCAATATTTCTCCTTGCGCGACATGCCCGCGACGATCCGCTGATAGACGACGTCCGATTTGATGCGGATGGCGGCGTAGCGGGTGGCAAGGCCGGCGGCGATGCCGAGCTGATAGGTCTCGCCGTTCGCGGCCTGCTTGCCTTGCAAGTCGATGCGCGGCGGCGAGGCGGTCGCCCCCGTCGCATGGGATCGGTACGCCTCGTCGAGTACGTCGATCACGGCTCGCGCCTTCAGCAAGGGCGCGATTTCGGGATTGTCGAGCAGAAGCGTCATCGCCGTTCTCTTTCCACCACCTTCAGAGGACGTTCCCGGGGAAATCGACGAACTGCTGAAGCAGACCCTCGGGATAGACGAGCACCAGGAGTTCGGACAAGCCCACCAGCAACAGCACAATCGCGGCAGTTGCTATGACTGTGTAGAGAAGCGAGGCGCGCGCCACGACGGTGAGGAAGACGAACACGTAGAGCGGCGCTGCCAGTAGAAAGCCGATCAGCGCGGAAAGCAGCGGCAATCCGGCGAGCCAGGCGAGATGGTGTACCATCGTGGTCGACGAAGCGTTCTGCGGCGGCAGCTCGGCTTCCGTGTCGCAGACCAGCGCACCCTTTGTGGAGCCGCGTGCGATCCCCACGGCCGCATAGACCACCAGCGCCGCGGTGATGGCCGCGACGGAGACGGGGAACACATAGGCGAGGAAGCGCAGGTTCCACACATTGATGACGATGGCTGCGCTGAATGCCAGGATCACGCCGGCGAAAACCAGTTGCGGAATCCGGTTTGCATAGGAAGCGGGGGTGGTGCCGCCGCCGTCGGAGACTGCCGCCTTGGCGCGCAGCGCGAAATAGGCGGAAGCCACCGCAACGAGCAGAATGAGGATGGAGATCGGGCGCAGGAAGATCTCGAAGCCGTATATCTGGACGGTACGATAGAGCGACGATTCCAGGCGAGCGGAAAGAACGAAGCCGATCAGGAGCGCGGCGCGCGACCAGCCGAAGCGCTTCATGTACACGCCCAGGATTCCGGCCAGCAGGAGCATCACGAAGTCGCCCCAGTCGCGGCTCGCCTGAAAGGCCGCAAAGAAGATGGTGACAACCATCAGCGGCGCGATCAGCGGATATCGCACGGCGGTCAGAAGCGCCACGGGCCGGCTGATGAGGATGCTGAGCCCGGCGCCCAGTATGTTGGCGATCGCGATCGACCAGATGATCACATAGACGAGGTCGACATGATCGGTCACCATCGACCGGCCGGGGGTGAGCCCGATCAGGACGAGGCCGCCCAGAAGGAGAGCCATCGTTCCCGAACCTGGAATGCCGAAGAAAAGGGTGGGGATCAGCGCCCCGCCTTCCTTAGCGTTGTTGGCCGATTCCGGCGCAATGACGCCGCGGACGTCGCCATGCCCGAACCGGCTCTTGTCCTTGCTGGTCTGCACCACATGGCCATAGGCCACCCAGTCGATCACGGAGCCGCCGAGGCCAGGCAGGAAACCGATCACCGCGCCTATCCCAGAGCAGCGCAGGACGAGGCCGAAATTCTCCTTCACGTCGCGCAACCCGCGCAGCCATCCCTTCCCGATCAGCCCGCGCTCGGCGATGGTGGATTGGTGGCGCAGGATGTCGATCATCTCTGGAATAGCGAAGATGCCGAGACCGACGATCACCAGCGGAATTCCGTCGGTGAGGTAGAGCCAGTCAAAGGTGAAGCGGTATTCGGCCGTCGCCTGCGAGGCGCCGATGCTGCCAATGAGGAGGCCGAGCCCGCAAGAGGCGAGGCCTTTCACGACGCTAGGACCGGTCAGCATGCCGACCAGCGTCAATGCGAGGATGACGAGCATGAGTTGCTCGCCGAAGCCGATCGCCAGCAGGATCGGCCGGGCGGCGACAAAGGCGAATGTAAGAACCAGCGCGCCGAAGACCCCGCCGATCATCGAGGCGCCGAAGGCAGCGCTCAGCGCACGTGCTGCCTCGCCCTTCTTGGCCATTGCAAAACCGTCGAGCACCGTTGCCTGCGCGCTGGAACTGCCCGGAATGCCCAGGAGGACCGAGGGAAAGGTGTCGGAAGTCGCCGTGACCGAGGTCAGGCCGATCATCATGGCGAGTGCCGGGCCCTGGTCCATGCCGTAGACGAAGGGCAGAAGAAGCGCCATGCCGGCGATCCCGCCCAATCCCGGGAGAATACCGATGAGCAGGCCCAGCAACACTCCACCGAAAAGGTAGAGGAGATGCGGACCGGTCAAAAGCTGCATCAGCGCCGAGGCGGCGGAATCGAGTACCGAAACGTCCATAATGCACGTCCTGCGGTCGGTAAGGGCGGGGGCATGAAAAGCGGCCCGGTAGGGCAGAGGCAGGCGGGTGCAAAGTACCCGCCTGCTCGAAGGGCAGCGCCTTAAGGTCAGGCTTTCACTGGACCTGATGGGTTTCCTTCAGCCAGTTCTTCAGCCACTGCCGCTGCTCAGCACCAAACTTGGTCGCACCTTCGAAGATGACCTGAGAGGCCTTTCCGGTGCTCTGCGGATAGTCGCCCAGAACGAGCTTGGCTTGGTCGGACTGGAGTGCCTCCGAAGCGAGCGCCTGTTTCATGGCGTCGCTGTAGACATCCACGATCTCCTGAGGGGTGCCCACGGGAAGGACGAACATCTTCGAACCCATCACGCGAATATTGAAGAGCGCCTTCCAGACGTCATATGCAGGGCCGGTGAGCGGCTCGCCGTGGACTGCCTTGTAGACCTCCAGGAACGTCGGGATTTCCGGCAGCATCGGATCGCGGACGATCTCGCCATTCTCGGTTTCGAAGCCGAAAGTGAAGAGGGGCACGGCTGTGCCTTCATCCACCATCGGCTTCACCGCTTCTGCCCAGGATGCCATGTTGTCATAGTTCAGGGTAAACTCGCCGCGCTCGAAACCGGAGCGGGATTCCGCATTCGACAGGCCGAAGACATAGTTCGGCTTGATCCCGAGCAGGTCGATCGACAGGAGTGCTGGCAAATCCGAGGACGTCGCGTTGGCGCCGCCGTAGACGGGCTGCAGCTCGCGCAGCGTCTTGACGTTCTCTATCGGATCATCACCCAGCCCCTGATCCTTGCGTGCATAGACCAGCAGGCCGAATGGCGAGGTCAGGAACGGTTTGAACTCCGGCAGCGGATAGGCGACGGCCGGATCCTCAAGAAGGTACTGGAAGAAGGTGCCGGTGCCGATGGAGGCGATCGTGCGGCCATCCGGCTTGGCGATCTTGTGGAACTCGTTGATGCCGCGCACCGAGCCGCCGCCATCAATGTTGCGGATGAGGATCGTCGGCTCGCCCGGAAGCGCCTTTTCAAGCGCCGGCGTCAGGAGCCGGGCGTGAATGGTGGAGCCGCCACCTTCGCCGTAGGGAACGATCATGGTGACGCGCTCGCCCGACAAATCCAGGGCCTGCGAACTCGCTCCCGTGGCGGCAAGTGCGGGCAAAAGCGCTCCAGCCATCAGCGCTATGAATCTCGTTTTCGCTTTCATTGCTTCGTTTCCTCCCGATTGAGTTGACTCATCTTCGCGTCCCGCGCTCACGCAGCGGCACGCATTTCCTTGGCCAAGGCGGCCGCGTTTTTCCCGGCGATCCGCCCGAATGTTGCACCCGACATCAAGCCGGTTCCGCTGGCATAGTTGTGGTAGAAGAGACCGCCGACGATCTCCCCCGCTGCGAAGAGACCTTTCACGGTCCCGCCGTAGATGTCCTCCACCTCGGCGCGGAGCGTCACCTTGAGCCCGCCGAAGGTGAAAGTGATGCCGGTCGTGACGTGAAAGGCGTGGAAAGGGGCGGTATCGAGGGGATTGGCCCAGTTGGACTTGTCGATTGCCAGCCCTTCCGTGTGCCGCCCGTCCAGAATGTTGGGATCGAAGGGGATATCCGTCCGACAGGCGGCGTTATAGCTACGCACCGTGCGCAGGAAACCGTCAGAGTCCACGCCTTCGAGCTTTGCCGCAAGTTCCTCCAGCGTATCCGCCTCCACCTTGGTGACACGGCGGATTCGGTATTCGTTGCGCAGGAGATGCATGACCTTGGAATCGAATATCTGCCACGCGAACATGCCCGGCTGTTTGAGGATTTCGCCGCCATACTTCGCATAGGTATGGCTATGGAAGTTCTCGCCTTCGTCGACATAGCGCTCACCGCGCGCGTTGACGATGATCCCGTAGGGATAGTTGTGCTTCTGAAACTGGTCGCCGATGGTGAGATCGCCGAAGGGTGGCGCGTTGATATCCCAGGCCACCGAATGACAGCCGGACCAGTTTCCGTAGGGTTGTGCACCTGCATCGAGGGCCATGCGATGGCCCGCGCCCATGTTGAAGCGGGTGCCGCGCACCTTGGCGAGATCCCAGCCCGGGCCGAGGTACTGGGTGCGCATCGCGGGATTGGATTCGAATCCGCCGCAGGCCAGGATCACCGCACCAGCGCGGATATCGACTGTCGCGCCTTTGTGCTGAGCACGAACACCGATCACGCGGCCACCGTCGCGCAACAGCTGCTCGACCGGCGTATCGCAGACGATCGGAATGTCGGCCTTTTCAGCGGCCTGATATAGCGCGGCCAGCAATGCCTCGCCGCCGCCCGAAATGTGCAGCGCAAGCCCGCCCCAGAACTTGAACTTGCCATCGACCTTGTAGGCCTGGCGGCCCAGACCCGGATGAAGCTGCACGCCCTGACCCGCTACCCATTTGGCGGTCTCCAGGCTATTGCGCACAAGCAGCTCGCAGAGATCAGGATCCGTGCGGTACTCGGTCAGCGCGTACATGTCGTCGAAAAACTGGTTTTCCGTATAGGTGCCGAAATCCACGTTCGACAGGTCCTCGTCCGCCATTGAAGGCGAGATCTGCTTCAGATCCTCCACGCTCTCATAGGCGAAACGGAACGCCCCTCCCGTATAGCGGGAATTCCCTCCGCGCTCCTCAAAGGGCGCAGCTTCGAGGACCAGCACCCGCGCGCCGTGCTCATGAGCCGAAAGTGCCGCGCAGATCGCAGCATTCCCGGCCCCCACCACCACGATGTCGGGTTGGTATTCGGCGAGCGTCTCATGGTCCATCAGGCAAGTCCCTCAGATATCTTCCGGAAGTCGATTCAAGCGACCCTGGCAGCGCCGGCATCGGGTCGCGACGGCACGGACAGCTGGCGGGAAAGGCTACGGATGTCTCTTTCAGCCTCCAGCGCGAAAATGCGTGCCGCAAACTGTCGCGCGACGTCCGGTTCAACCACCTGGCCCGCGCAATCGGCAAATTTACGTTCCAGCGTGCCGGGCGGAAGCGGATGGTCACGGTCCCGGCCGAGCGGGCGATCCACATGCGCCGTGAGCACCTCGCCAGAGGTCGTGGTCACGCGCAGTTCGGCAAAGAAGTGCTCCGTCGATTCCATCACCGCCTGCGGATGCGGCGCAGCCTCGATCCGGCTCATGATGCTGCGGATTTCGGGATCCCGCACGGCCTCGTCGCTGAAATCGTCGACGCCGACCAGCCCGTTCCGCAGCGCGCGGGCGAGGACGTATTGGACGCTGAACTTGCCGTCTAGGCCGTCCTTCGGATCCGGCCGGTTGGTGTGGCGCAGCCGCCGGGGATGCGTCCATGACAGGATCGAAGCGACATTGTCCGGATGAAGGCCGTGCACCTCGCGCAACTGCAGGAGAGCGTCGATTGCCGGGTGCGTGCTGGCGCAACAGGGGTGCCGTTTGAAGGCGACACCCGGTTCGATGATGTCGAGAGGGGCGGCCCAGTTCTCGAACAGCCGCTCGGGAACGAAAGTACCCGCGCCATTGTAGACCGCGAAGAAACCCTGCGGGTGCTCCAGAACGTCGTGATTGGCGGTCATCCCGGCCTCTGCCAAAAGTGCAGCCTGCAACCCGTTGCATGCGCAATGGCCGATATGGAATGGCTTCGTCATCGTGCCGAAATTGGCTTTCAGACCGGACGCCATGGAAGCGGCAAGGGCAAGAGCGGTAGCCGATCTGTCTGCGTCGAGGTCGAGCAGATGGCAGCAGGCGGCCGCGCTGCCGAAGGTCCCGAGCGTGGCCGTCGGATGCCACCCCTTCTCGTAATGATGAAAATTCACCGCGCGGCCGAGTTTCGTCTCGACCTCGAAACCCGCGATATAGGACGCGATGAAACTGGCGCCGCTTGCGCCCCTTTCCTCGGCCAATGCCCACAGCGCCGGAACGATGGGAGCCGATGGGTGCCCACCCATCGTGTTGCTGCAATCGTCGAAATCAAGCGCATGGGATGCGGTGCCGTTCGCGAGCGCGGCGCTCAGCACGTCGACGCGCCGCGATCCGCCGAACAGAAGCGCCGGCCCCTCGCCGAATGTGCGACCGATCGCCTTGACGAGCGCTACGGCGCTTAGCGAACCGGATCCGGCCAGAGTGACACCCAAAGTGTCGAGGATCGCCAGCTTAGCGGTCTCGACCGCCTCTTCGGGGCAGGTGTCGACACTGATGCGCAGAAACCGCTGGGCGATTTCCCGCAGCAGCGCCTGTTCCGTCTGTGGCATCAGCTCTCTTTGCACGTCCACCTCCCGCCGTCGGCCGGCATTCATTCGGCCCAGCAACAAAAATGTAGACATTCTATGTGACGATGTCTACAAACTTTTCGAGGATGCACTTCGGTGCTGCGATTATTTATCCGTTTTCCGGGTTTTTTGCGAGGTTTTCTAGATGGCTGCTCAGGACTTTGTCGACGGGAATAGCAAAAATGTCGACACTATGAGATTGGCGGAAAGAAAAGGAAAGGATGGCGAGTTGCTCGCGGATAGGGCGCTGACCCACATCCGGGAGATGATCGCCACTGCCCGGCTCGGTCCTGGCGACCGCGTGAACGAGGTGGAGATCGCGGCACAGCTCGGCATCAGCCGGGCGCCTGTGCGCGAGGCCATCCGCAGGCTCGCCTCATCGGGGCTGGTCGTGTCCGAGCCCAATCTCGGCTCGCGAGTGGTCCAGATCGACATGGCCAAGATCCGCGCGCTCTACGAAGTCCGTGAGGCACTGGAATCCATGAGCGCAGGGCTTGCTGCCCAGCGCATGACGGATGCCGAACGGGCAGCTCTGCTGGAAATGTTGGACGAGCACGCCGCGCAGATGCACGGCCAGGGCTCGAGCACCTATCCCGCGGGATCGTCGGACTGGGATTTCCATCTGGCCGTCCTGAAGGGATCGCGCAACGAGGTCGCCTGGCGCATCTGCGGCAGCGATCTGCGCGATCTCCTTTCGCTGCTGCGCGCCCGCCACGGCCGTAGGCCAGGGAGGGGCGAGCAGGCGCTCCTGGAGCACCGCTGGGTCGCCGAAGCCATTCGGGCTGGCAATGCGGATTTCGCCTCGCTTTTGATGGCCCAACACATCCGCGCCTCGCGCGACAACCTCTTCGCTGTGCTCAGCCCTGTCGGGCGTCCCGAAGAGAAGGAGGACCGGTATGACAGCAACGTGGCTTAGCGATGGCGGTGGCGCACGGCAGGGCCATGCCCAGCGTCTCAGAAGTCTCATCTCGGGCGGAACGACGGCAGCGGCCGGTGTGTATGACGGAATGTCGGCTGTTCTTGCCGCGCAAGCCGGCTTCGACGCGCTCTATCTGTCCGGCGCGGCGCTCTCCGCTTCCAAGGCCATTCCCGATCTCGGGCTTCTCACGCTGGAGGAAGTTACGCGATCGGCACGCGAGATCGTCCGCGCCTCCAACCTGCCGCTCATCGTGGACTGCGACACGGGTTTCGGCGAGGCCCTCAACGTCATGCGCGCGGTGCGCGATCTCGAGGAGGTAGGCGTCGCCTGCATTCAGATCGAGGACCAGCAATTTCCGAAAAAGTGCGGCCATCTGAATGACAAGCGTGTCGTGTCGATCGACGATATGTGCCGAAAGGTTGCGGCAGCACGCAAAGCATCGGATGACATGGTGCTTTGCGCGCGCACCGACGCGGCGTTCATTTCGCTCGAAGAGGCGATCGATCGTGCGAAACGCTATGCCGATGCCGGCGCCGATCTCATCTTCGTGGAGGCGCTGACATCGCATGAGGCCATCCAGCAGGTCCGCCGCGAGGTCTCGTCCCCCCTCCTCGCCAACATGACGGAGTTTGGCCGGACCCCCTCGATTTCGGTTTCCGACTGGGCGGCCTACGGATACGAGGTCGTCATTTTCCCGGTATCGGCGTTTCGCGTCGCCTCGAAGGCGGTGCAGAGCTTCTATGCCTCTTTGAAGGCCACCGGCAGCGCCGCCGCGTTTCTGCCGCAGATGATGACGCGCGCCGAACTCTACGACACCATCAGCTATTTCGAATACGAAGCGCTGGATGCGTCCATCGCAGAGACCGTGCTTGACTCCACAGCTGATACTTTAAGAGCAGAAGACAGCCATGAGCAGCCATAATCCGGTTTCGAATGTGCATACGCGCAGGATAGCGGAGTTCGTTTCCGGACTGCACTATGAAGACATACCTGAGACCGTGCGCGAGCGGATCAAGCTCCTGATCCTCGATTCTCTTGGATGCGCCCTCTACGGCGCCGACCTGCCCTGGACGCGCATCCTGCAACAGACGCTGTCTTCGATCGATTTCAGCGATGGCGCGGGTGTCTGGGGGACCGGCATCAGGCTTTCCGCACCCCATGCGGCGCTGGCGAACGGGACCCAGATTCAGGGCTTCGAGCTTGACGACGTGCATCGCCACGGCGTGCTCCATGTCGGCGCGGTGACACTGCCCGCCCTCGTCGCCGTAGCGGAAGGCGCGGAGCTCACGGGCCGCGACTTCCTGGCGGCAGCCGTTGCCGGATACGAGATCGGACCCCGCGTCGGCATTGCCATGGGCCAGGAGCATATCGGCCAGGGATGGCATTCGGGTGCCACCGTCGGTGTCTTCTCCGCCGCAGCCGGCGCCGCGCGCGGGTTGAAGCTCCACGCCGAGCAGACGGTCCATGCGCTCGGTATCGCGGGCACCCAGTCGGCGGGACTGATGGCAGCGCAATACGGGGCCATGGTCAAGCGGATGCATGCCGGCCGCTCCTCGCAAAGCGGGCTCTATGGAGCTCTCCTGGCGCGGAACGGCTTCACCGGCATTATCGACGTGTTCGAGGCTCCCTATGGCGGGTTCTGCACGACTTTCTCCCGTTCGCAGGACCGGTTCGACCTCGCGGCCCTCAGCGCCGGGCTGGGCACGGAATTCGAGACCATGCGCATATCACTGAAATTTTATTCCTGCGTCGGGAGTAATCACACGACGCTCGACGCCATTCGCGCCATCCAGGCTCGCCGGCCGTTCACGTTGGACGAAATGGACCGGATCGTTGTGCACGGATCGCAGGTGACGGTGGACCACGTGGGCTGGGAATATAGGCCGGAAGGCCTCACCTCGGCTCAGTTGAATCTTCCTTTCTGCGTCGCCACGCTCATTCTGGAAGGCGATGTCTTCGTCGACCAGTTCACGCTCGATTGCGTGGACGACGCACGCCGCATCGCATTGTCCCGGAAGGTCGAGGTCGTACACGACCGAGAAATAACGGCGCTGGGTTCGAAGTTCCGGCACAAAGTGCGTGTGGAAATCCACTTCAAGGATGGCACGGTGGAAAGCGAGACGCGGGAGGCGCCACGCGGCAGCGAGTTTTCCTTCGCCACTTCCGAGGACATCGTGGAGAAATTCCGTAAGCTCAGCCGCAAGGTGATGGCGCCGGACCGGCAGGAGGCGCTGATCGACGCCGTTCTCGGAATGGACAGGCTGCCTGAAGCGCGCCGCATCGCGCAATTGCTGCAAACCGCCTGATCGGCGCCGCCGATGGCGCAAGGCATCAAGCATCGCGCTGGCGCACTGATCTGCCTGACTTGTGCCGTTCTGGCCGGTGCGGCTGCTTTCGCATTACATACGCCGCTTGCCTGGGTGCTGGGACCGCTTATCACCACGGCCATCTTCTCGATTGCTGGGGTAAAGCCGTGGGCACCGTTGACGGGGCGGCGGTTCGGCCAAATCCTGATCGGCGGCGCCATCGGTCTCAATCTCACGCCGCCGGTCGTAGCGAACATGGTCGGCTGGATACCTGCAATGATCGTGGCCGCGCTCGTCGCCATGCTCGTGGGGTCCGCTCTTGCAAGAGGCCTCGCCCATTTCGGGCGCATCGACCTGAAGACTGCCTATTTCGCCATGATGCCCGGCGGCCTTTCGGAGATGGCCAATATCGGCGCACAGCACGGCGCGCAGAACGAGCCAATCGCGCTCGCCCAGGCGCTGCGCGTGGCACTGGTCGTCTGCATCCTCCCCTCGCTAATCGTCAGTCTCGGCATTGACGGCACGTTCCGGACACTCGACCAAGGAAGCGACCTGCCCTTGCCGCACGTGGCTCTACTGATCGGCGCAAGCCTCGTCGGCGTGGGGGTGGTGCGGCTTCTGCGGCTGAACAATCCATGGATGATCGGCGCCCTCATCGGCGCAGCACTGCTCACGGCGACCGGCCATTTCGACGGGCGGATGCCGCAGCCGCTCTTCTATCTGGGCCAGTTCCTGATTGGGATCGCTATCGGCGCGCGGTTCCGTCGCGAGATCGTGGTGCATCTGGTCCGTCTCTCGCTCGTCAGCTCGGTATTCGTCATCATCATGACCGCCATAATGCTCGGTTACGCGCTCGTTCTTGCTTGGTGGGACGACATAGACATCGCCAGCGCCGCCCTCTCCTCCTCGCCCGGCGGGTTTGCCGAGATGGCGGCAACCGCGGAGACCCTCCATCTGAATGTGGCGCTGGTGACCGGTTTCCATATCATCAGGGCGCTGTTCGTGAACAGCCTCACAACATTCTATTGGACAGCCCTCAACCGGATCGGCTTTTTCACCATCGGTGCACGGAAGGGCAGCAAAGGATAAGCGAGTGTGCAAGCTAGGGGCAGATATTGAGCACTCGATTTGGCGAACGCCTTCTTGTCGCTTGAAGCGTTACTTCCATATCGGAGCGCTTCCCATCTTTTGCGCGTCATGGTCGATCTGCCGCCCGACAACATCTCCCGGTTTGGACTAGAACGTCGCAGGCGTGGCGCTAGGTTGCTGACGTGTATTGACAGTGCCGCCACTGAAGGGGCTTGGCTAAACTAACGACTGCTTCTGACCTTGCCCCCGCGATTTAATCCGGATTGAAGTTCGTTCTGGCCGAAGCAGAGGACCAGAACATGAAACGTAGCCGCTTTTCGGACGAGCAGATCATCGGCATTTTGAAGGAACATGAGGCCGGTGTGTCTGTAGCCGACCTGTGCCGCAAGCATGGGGTGAGCGATGCCTCGATCTACAAATGGAAAGCCAAGTTCGGCGGCATGGAAATGTCCGAAACCAAGCGGCTGAAGGCGCTGGAGGACGAAAACACGAAGCTGAAGCGGCTTCTTGCGGATGCCATGCTCGATAATGCAGCTTTAAAGGACCTTATGGGAAAGAAGTGGTGACGCCCGCAGCAAAGCGGAACGCTGTCGCGCATCTGAAGAGCCAACATGAGATGAGCGAACGGCGGGCGTGTAAAGCCATCGGCTGTTGCCGGATGACGATCCGTTATGAGACCAGACGCAGCGACGACCTTGGCCTTCGCGAGCGCATGAAGGCGCTGGCGCATGAACGCCGCCGCTTCGGCTACCGCCGCCTTCATGTGCTGCTCAAACGCGAGGGCCACCTGGTGAACCACAAGAAGCTCTTCCGGCTCTACCGCGAGGAGAAGCTGACCGTGCGCAAGCGCGGCGGGCGGAAGCGAGCGATCGGCACCCGAGCGCCGATGTTGATGCCGATGGCTGCCAATGACCGTTGGTCGCTGGACTTCGTGTCGGATCAACTCACCGATGGCCGCAGGTTCCGGATTCTGACGGTCGTGGATGACTGCACCAGGGAATGCCTGGCGCTCGTCGCCGACACATCGCTTTCCGGCCTGCGGGTTGCCCGTGAGCTGGATCGGATTATCGCGGAACGTGGCAAACCGAGGATGATCGTCAGCGACAACGGCAGCGAGTTCACCAGCAACGCCATCCTGCAATGGACGGATCGGGGCAAAGTGGATTGGCATTACATCGCGCCTGGCAAGCCGATCCAAAATGCCTTCACCGAAAGCTTCAATGGACGGCTGCGCGACGAGATGTTGAATGAGACGCTCTTCTCGTCATTGCCTCATGCTCGATCAGCGTGCAAACTGCCGTATGGATTACAATGATCACCGGCCGCACTCGGGCCTCGGCTGGATGACACCCGCCGAATTCGCTCAGACCATCAACCCGCCGCTGCCGCCCCGAACACAGAAACCCAAAATCGCTGGAGCGAACTCAAAACTGGATAAAACTTCGGGGCAAGGTCACCTCCCGCCTCAACAGCAGGTGCAAGCGGCGGTAGCCGAAGCGCCGGCGCTCCGCCGCCAGCTCGCGCAGCCGCCGGCGCAGGCCGGCATCGTCCGGCCGCGATGAGCGGTATCGGTAGACGCGCGGCGTAATGTCCACCAGACTGCAGGCGCGGCGTTGGGAATATCCCCTCTCTTCGATGGCCCAGTCCACGGCCGTCCTCCTCGAACCGGGCGTCAGAAGCTTTTTGCTAGCATCTCGCGCAGCGTCGACACGTCCATCATCGACTCCGCCAGAAGCTTCTTCAGCCGCTTGGCCTCCGACACCTCCATGCCGCCATACTTCTTGCGCCAGGTGTAAAAGGTCGCGTCGGATATCCCGTGTTTGCGGCACAGCTCACCGGCCGTCATCCCCGCCTGATGCTCCTTCAGAATGCCGATATCTGCTCGTCCGAAAAGCGCGATCGCTTCATTGCCAGTCTCCTCTCTCCAAAGAGAGACTAGCCGTAAAGCGAGGACATTTCAGGGGAGCACGTCACTTCCGGGATGCGCAAAGGTTTTCTCATATGGCGGCAATGGGGCGCGAAGCGGAAAGGCTGCTGCGCGCCATGTCATCGTTGCGTTCTGCAGAGCGTAGTGCTCTGGCAAAACGGATTGCAGTTTTCGGCTACTCTGGGATAGTGTAGCTTGGGATTTGGTTGCGGGGGCAGGATTTGAACCTGCGACCTTCAGGTTATGAGCCTGACGAGCTACCGGGCTGCTCCACCCCGCGTCATCATAGGCATGCACCTATGAGTGTGGTTCCGTCACGACGAAGGGTCGTGTCCGGAGGCGTCCGTTTACCGTCGCGACCGGCGGATCATCTGTGAAGAGAGTGGATTCCATGCACTTTGCAGACCTGGCAGCGACCTACTCTCCCGCGTCTTGAGACGAAGTACCATCGGCGCTGGGGCGTTTCACGGCCGTGTTCGGAATGGGAACGGGTGCAGCCACCCCGCCATGACCACCAGGTCGGCGAAGCGCATGTATCTTTTCGAGAAGCTGGTTTTCATGCTTTTGCCGTGCCGGCGCTCCGGAACCGCAGGTTCCGCAAGGCCGACCGGCCGTCGCGCATGTTTGCGCGCCCCGTCCGGAGGATAGCGGCGCAGCCGCGTTCATCCGTGAGGACAAACGGATCATCGCGCCGGAGGCGTGATGGGCACGAGCAATGAGAATGATCAAGCCGATCGAGCTATTAGTACCGGTAAGCTTCATGCGTTGCCGCACTTCCACACCCGGCCTATCGACGTGGTCGTCTTCCACGGCTCTCAGGGAATACTCGTTTTCAGGTGGGTTTCCCGCTTAGATGCCTTCAGCGGTTATCCCGACCGTATATAGCTACCCTGCTATGCGGCTGGCGCCACAACAGGTCCACCAGAGATACGTCCATCCCGGTCCTCTCGTACTAGGGACAGATCCTGTCAATATTCCTACACCCACGGCAGATAGGGACCGAACTGTCTCACGACGTTCTGAACCCAACTCACGTACCGCTTTAAATGGCGAACAGCCATACCCTTGGGACCTGCTCCAGCCCCAGGATGCGATGAGTCGACATCGAGGTGCCAAACAACCCCGTCGATATGGACTCTTGGGGGTCATCAGCCTGTTATCCCCGGCGTACCTTTTATCCGTTGAGCGATGGCCCTTCCACGCGGGACCACCGGATCACTATGACCGACTTTCGTCTCTGCTCGACTTGTCTGTCTCGCAGTCAGGCAGGCTTATGCCATTGCACTCAGCGAACGATTTCCGACCGTTCTGAGCCCACCATCGCGCGCCTCCGTTACTCTTTAGGAGGCGACCGCCCCAGTCAAACTACCCACCATACACTGTCCCGGACCCGGATGACGGGCCGCGGTTAGACATCCATAACGACAAGGGTGGTATTTCAAGGGTGGCTCCACCAAGGCTGGCGCCCTAGCTTCAAAGCCTACCACCTATCCTACACATGTCGTCACGAATGCCAGTGTAAAGCTATAGTAAAGGTGCACGGGGTCTTTCCGTCTAACCGCAGGAACCCCGCATCTTCACGGGGAATTCAATTTCACTGAGTCTCTGCTGGAGACAGCGGGGAAGTCGTTACGCCATTCGTGCAGGTCGGAACTTACCCGACAAGGAATTTCGCTACCTTAGGACCGTTATAGTTACGGCCGCCGTTTACCGGGGCTTCGATTCAGAGCTTGCACCCCTCCTCTTAACCTTCCGGCACCGGGCAGGCGTCAGACCCTATACGTCGTCTTGCGACTTCGCAGAGCCCTGTGTTTTTGATAAACAGTCGCTACCCCCTGGTCTGTGCCACCCCCGATGGTTGCCCACCGAAGGGTCACGCTTATCCCGAAGTTACGCGTGCAATTTGCCGAGTTCCTTCAGCAGAGTTCTCTCAAGCGCCTTGGTATGCTCTACCAGTCCACCTGTGTCGGTTTCGGGTACGGTCTATACGGAGGAGCTATTTCCCGGGACCGCATGGCTGCCCTCCCAATCCGATAAGGGAAGACAACGTCCGCGATCCGTCACTACCTCCAGGCCCACGAATATTAACGTGGTTCCCATCGACTACGCCTTTCGGCCTCGCCTTAGGGGCCGGCTAACCCTGCTCAGATTAACTTTAAGCAGGAACCCTTGGA